>NZ_CBDRBL010000033.1:0-63817 GCF_965342175.1 Actinacidiphila sp. bgisy167 | reverse complement strand
GACCAGCACTTGGAAGGGCTTGGACATCCACGGCCAGCCTTGTTGGGTCGCGTATCGAGTCGTGATCAATCTGCGGAATGTGTCTTCGTGGCGCGGTCTGGTCCGGTAGACCGTGGGATCTGTCCCCGAGTGGTGGACACCTTCGAGCCCGGCCCCGGCAGGGGCCGGGTAGGAGGCCACGATCTTCGGCGCGTCCGTCGGGCGTCCTGCACGACGCGCCGGACGGCCTCGGCGGACAGTTTCCATTCGTCGTCCTGCCACAGCACGGCGTTCAGCGTCCGGGTGTAGCTGCCTTGTTCCTCGGCCATCTCGCCGTCCTTCTGGAGGACGCGGGCCAGTGGCCGCATACCCGCTGGTGTGTACGTCTCGTTACGGGGGCAAGGCTCTTGCACGGTTGGCGTGGCGTCACAACCGCGATCACGCCAAGATCCGCAGCCTCGGCTGACGCACCATGGCCACTCTCAGATGCTGGCGGCTCCTGCGGAAGCTTCGTTGCTGCACCACCCGGATCACCACCGTCGTCCGTGCCGTCATCGCTTTCGAGCTGTCCACCTGACCAAGATGGAGAGGCTCAATGTTGGAGGAGTTCTGGCGGTAAGCGCCCATTGTCCGGTAGTGCCGATGTTTGCTGGCAAATATCCCGTGAAATACATCACTGCACATTGGGTAAATGGTGTGAACATCTTGTGCGCTGACGTAAGGATCCCTTAAGAATCTCCTCGTTCTTGATCCACAAGGGTGGGGGGATCCACGTGCGTCTTGCACGTCCGCTTGGCGTCGTTGTCGCCTTCGTCCTGACCGTCTTGGCCGGGACCGAGCAAGGCGCGTCCGTGTTGCCGCTGTTCGCGGCCGGGAGCGACACGATGGCTTCGCCCGAGCAGAGCTGGGGTTCCGCCGCCAGGCGTAGCCACAAGGCGTCCGCGGACGCCACCGACGCCTCCGCCAAGGGCGGCCGGAAGGGCGCGCTCTCCGGACGAGGGGAGGTCTCCGCCGAGCAGACAAGCAGCCTCACCCGCATTCCCAGCACAGGCAGAATTCCCAAGCCGGGCGCCGTCCAGAAGGTCGCCTCACCGGCCGCCGCCACCCCCAAGGGCTTCGACTCCAGGCTCAGCAAGGAGCTCAAGAGCAAGCGCGGCGATCAGGAACGGACGTACCTCAATCCGGACGGCACCTACACCACTCGCTTCTACACCGAGCCGGTCAACTTCAAGGCCCCGAACGGCAGCTGGAAGTCGATCGACACCCGACTGAGGCCTCGTCAGTCGAGCGGGCTGACGACGATGAGCGTGGGTGGGGACGGCTGGGAGACCGGTTCGACCGAGGTGGGCATCGCGTTCGCCGGGACCGCAGACGCCGATCCCGTGGTGCGGCTGACCGTGGATGACGGTATGACCGTCGGCTATGGGGTGGACGGCGCCGAGGCAGCGCCGGGTCAGGCTGAGGAGAGCACCCTTACCTACGAGGATGTCCGGGCCGGCTCCGACGTCGAGTTCGTTGCGGCCAACGACTCCGTCAAAGAGACCCTGGTCCTCAAGGATGCTGACGCGCCCACCGAGTGGCGCTTCCCGCTCGTGCTCGACGGCCTGATCGCCTCCCTGGACGAGCGGGGGAACGTCGTCTACACCGATGCCGCCGGAGCGGTCCGGGCCTGGACGCCGGCCGGCTGGATGGAGGACTCGAACTACGTCGAGGACTCCGGCGAGGGCGTCGTCTCGTCCAACGTCACCTACAGCCTCGACACCGAGGACGGACGCCAGGTCCTCGTCGTCAAGCTCGACAAGGAGTGGCTGTCGGCGCCGGAGCGGGTCTTCCCGGTCCGGGTTGACCCGTCGCTGAAGTCTGTCGACGCCACTTCTGGCACGTACGTCGAGTACCCCTACGACACCAACTTCGCCTCGGACACGGTGCTGAAGGTCGGCACCTACGACGGCGGCAGCCACAAAGCGGCGGCATTCCTGCGCTTCACCGGCCTGGAGACCACGCTGAAGAACGCCTGGGTGCTCGGCGCCGACCTCGCGCTGTACAACACCTGGTCGCAGTCGTGCACGGCCCGCCCCGTCACGGTCGCCCCTATCACCTCCAACTGGTCGGAGACCACCACCTCCAAGTGGCCAGGTCCTGCTACGGGTGCCTCGCTCGCGTCGAAGAGCTTCGCGCACGGCTGGCGTCCCACCGGCACCACCACCTGGTCCTGCGCCCCTGCCTGGTCGACGATCAAGCTCGGCAGTGCCGGCCGGAAACTGGTGGACGACTGGACCCACGGCCGGAAGAAGAACTACGGCCTCGCAGTGAAGGCTTCCACGACTGACTCCAAGGGCTGGAAGCAGTTCGGCTCTGACGACTATCCGAACGGCAAGCCGAGCCTGGACGTCACCTGGACCAAGTACGGCGCCACCTACGAGCTGGGCGACTTCACCGCGCCGGTCACGGCGGTCACCGAGGGCGTGGAGAAGGTGACCGTCACCAACCAGGGCCAGGAGACCTGGCCGTCTGGGGGCAACTACAAGCTGCGCTACAACCTCTTCGACGCCTCGGGCAACGAGATCACCGACCTATCGATGATCCGCTCGACCACGATGCCCCAGGCGATCTCGCCAGGCGAGAGCGTCACCCTGGACGCGAAGATAGCCCCACTCGCCCCGTCGACGTACACCATCCAATGGACAATGGACGACGCTGGCGTCAGCCGATTCACCACCGCAGGCGTCCCCGGACCGTCCGTCAAGTTGGCCTCGGTCAATATCCCGCCCAAGCTCACCGCCGAGTCCCCGAGCAGTGGTGTCACCGTCAACACGCTGACCCCGACCTTGTGGGCGAAAGGTAGCGACGCGGACCGGTACCCCAAGTCGGCACTCCAGTACACCTTCGAGGTGTGCGAGGTGGCGGGCAGCGATCTGCGCAAGAACTGCAAGACCGGCACCCGCACCAGCGAACAGCAGTGGGCCGTGCCCTCTGGCTGGCTGTCCTGGAACAAAACCTACGCCTGGTACGCCTACGCCTACGACGGGACCGCCACCTCCACCCGGCCGGGCCCCGCGCTGCTCACCACCGAGGTGCCACAGCCCGTGGTGACCAGCCACCTCGGCGGCGCCGACGACGGCAAGGAGATCGGCACTCGCGAGGGCAACTACGTCACTGCCGCAACCGACGCGGCGCTGGCCACCGTCGGTCCCGAGCTCTCGCTGACCCGTACCTACAACTCCCTCGACCCGCGTACTGACAGCGCGTTCGGCACCGGCTGGTCCACCCGCTGGGACATGCAGCTACGGGAGGAGAACGCCACTTCCTCGGCCCTGGTCACCCTTGCGGACGGCTCCCAGGTCCGGTTCGGGAAGAACACCGACGGCACCTACACGGGGCCGTCCAGCGGCTCCCTCACCCTGACCCGCCAGTCCACCGACTGGGTGCTGCGCGAACGCTCCGGCGCCACGTACCGCTTCCTTGCGAGCGGCGTTCTCACCAAGGTCACCGACGCGGCCGGGCGCGGCCAGACCGTCACCCACGACACCGCTACCGGCGGCCCCGTGAAGACCGTGACCGACGACCTGTCCGGCCGGTCTCTGAGCTTCGGCTGGACCGGAGGCCATGTCACCAGTGTCACCACCAGTGCCATCGATGTCAGCACCCCGGGCCTGACTTGGACCTACCGCTACACCGGTAACGAGCTCACCTCGGTGTGCCCGCCCACCTCGACGACGAAGTGCACGATGTACGAGTACGGCGCCGGCTCGGTCTACCGCAGCGAGGTCCTGGACTCGGCGCCCACCTCCTACTGGCGTCTGGGCGAGAGCGACGGCTCGGCCGCCGCCAGTTCCGCCGTCTCTCGTACCGGCCTCAACGATGCCGTGTACAGCGACGCCGTCCTCGGCGGCGGCTCCGCCATGGCCGGAACCACGGACACCTCGGCCGGCTTCGACGGTGTCGACTCGATCGTCGAACTGCCCACCGACACGTTGAAGACGGCCGCCTTCCCCACCATCGAGCTCTGGTTCAAGACGACCACGCCGTCCGGCGTTCTGGTCGGCTTCCAGAACCGCGAACTCGGCGAGAAGCCCACCTCCTGGCGTCCCGTCCTGAACATCGACGGATCCGGCAAGCTGCGTGGCGAGTTCTACCTCACTGGCAGCCCCACCCCGACGCCCATCGTCTCCTCGGCCGCCGTCACCGACGGCACCTGGCACCACGCCGTACTCACGGCTGCCGCCAACACCCAGAGCCTCTACCTCGACGGAGTCAAGGTCGGCACCCTGGCCGGCGCGATCACGGAGCAGTCCCGCGACTACGCCTACCTGGGCGCCGGCTACGGCAGTTCCGGCTGGATGGGCCTGGCCGAGGGTGACTATCACTTCAAGGGCCAGATGGACGAGGTCGCTTTCTACGACCACACCCTCGACGTGGCCACCATTACCGACCACTATGCGGCCCGCGCCTCCATCGGCCAGATCACCAAGGTCACCCTGCCCACCGGCCGGGTCCATGCCACCGCCGCCTACGACCCGGTGACCGGTCGGCTGACCCAGCACACCGATGACAACGGCGGCACCTGGAAGGTGTCCGCTCCTTCTTATTCGCCGGCGTCGGCCACCTACGCCGACACAATCCAACGCAGCGGCCCCACCGGCTACTGGCGGCTGGGCGAACGCGGTGGCGCCGAGGCCGCCAGCCCACTCGGCAGCGAACTTGCCGGCAGCTATCTGGACGGCACCCGCCTGGGCAGCCCCGGCGTCTTCGCCGACGGCGACGACGCCGCAGTCACCTTCGACGGAACCGGCGCGATCGAGATGCCCGCCGAGTCCCTCGGCACCACTACCGAGATGTCCCTGGAACTGTGGTTCAAGACCAGTGACCGCGGTGTCCTCGTCACCAACCAGAACGCCGACTTCGGCGACACACCCACCGGCGGGCGTCCCATGCTGCTGATCGACTCCGACGGCAAGCTGCGCGGCAGATTCTGGGGCGGAGCTACCAGCGTCCTGTCCAAGGCCGCCGTCACCGACGACACCTGGCACCACGTCCTGCTCACCGGCAACGAGGGCTACACGGCTCTGTTCGTCGACGGCTCCTACCAGGGCGGCAACACCACCGGTGTCGCCACAGACCGCTTCGACCACGTCTTCGTCGGCGGGGGCTATTCCTCCACCAGCTGGGACGGACAGCCCCTCGGCTACCGCAACTTCACCGGTGAGATCGACGAGGTGGCCTTCTACGACAAGGCCCTCGTCACCTTCCAGAAGTCCGGCTCCACCTGGAGCTACGTCAAGCCCGCTGTCGGCCAGACTGATCTGCCCACCCAGCACGTCCAAGCCCGTCGGGGCTTGGTCGCGGGCCGTGGCGACCAGTACGACGGCGTCGCCCTTGCCGACGCGCCCAGCGCCTACTACCGGCTCGACCAGAGTTCGGGCACCGCCCTCGGCAGCGAGATCGGCGGCAGCGCCCAGCAGGCCACCTTCAAGCCGGACTCCGGCGGCACCTCCAAGCTGGATCAGTCCGGCGTGTTCGGCCCCGGGGACGACCGGGCCGCGACCTTGGGCGCCGGAGGCGTCATCCAGCTCCCCGCCACCAACCTCACAGGCGCCAGGAATCTGTCAGCGGAGATGTGGTTCAAGACCACCACCCCGTCCGCCGTCCTCCTCGGGTTCCAGAACGCCGCCGTCGGCCAGACACCCACATCTTGGCGTGCCGTCCTGAACATCGACGGCTCCGGCAAGCTGCGCGGCGAGTGGTACCTCACCGGAGACCCCGGAGCCACGCCGATCGTGTCCGCCGTGAAGGTGACCGACGGCCAATGGCACCACGTGGTCCTGTCCGGAGCGACCACCACCCAGACCCTCTATCTCGACGGTGTTGCCGTCGGCACCCTGGCCGGCACCATCGATGAACAGGCCCACCCCTACACGTATGTCGGAGGCGGCCACGGCACCCCCGGCTGGATGGGTCTCGCCGCCGGCACGTACTACTTCAACGGCCAAGTCGACGAGGTCGCCCTGTACCGCCATGCGCTGACGGCCGACCAGGTGTCCGCCCACTACCGGGCGCAGGCCGAGGCGGCCGACTCCGGGCTCACCGCCACCGTGACGGTCACCGACCCGCAGGAAGACACCAGCACCGCCACCTACGACGCCCTGCGGGGTCAGCGCATCCTGGCCCGGAGGGACACCACCGGCGCTGTCACCTCCTACGCCTACGACACAGCTGGCAACCTGCACACCATCACCGACCCCGACGGCCACACCTCGGTCACCGGACACGACGCACGCGGAAACGTGGTGTCGACCACGACATGCCGGGACGCCGACTCCTGCTGGACCGGCTTCACCTCGTACCAGCTGAACGCGTCCGACCCGCTCGACCCGCGCAACGACAAGGTGCTGTCGGTGAGCGACCAACGCTCCACCGACTACAAGGACACCCGCTACCGCACGACCTACACCTACAACGCCCAGGGCCTGCCGTTGACCACGGTCCGCGCGGACGGCTCCACCGCCACCACCACCTACACCGCCGGCACAGAGGCAGCGGTCGGCGGCGGCACCGCGCCGCCGGGCCTGGTCCTCACCCGTATCACGCCCGCCGGGGCGAAGACCTCCTACCGGTACTTCGCCAACGGCGACGTCGCCGAGGCGACTTCCCCGTCCGGCCTGGTGACCTCGTACACCTATGACGGACTGGGCCGGAAGACCTCCGAGACCCAGATCTCAGACACCTTCCCGAACGGCGTCACCACCACCTATGCCTACGACGCGGCCTCCCACGTGGTCTCCCAGACCGGTGCGGGCGTGAAGAACGAAATCACCGGCACCACCCACACCGCGCAGATCACCCGGTCCTACGACGAGGACGGCAACCTACTGTCCGAAACGACCAAGGACACCACTGGCGGCGACCCCTCGCGCACGACCACGTACCACTACGACGCACACGGTCTCAACGACTCCTTCACCGACGCCGAGAACAACACCACCAGCTACGAGCACGACAGCTTCGGCCAGGTCACCGGCATGACCGACGCGGCCGGTACGTACTTCACGTACGCGTACACCTCGCGCGGCCAGCACGCCACGACCGTCCTGAAGGACTGGACGGGCGACCCGTCGGGCACCGCACGTGACCTGACCGTGATCTCGAACGCCTACGACCCGGCCGGACGCCTGGCCTCCACCACGGACGCCATGGGCGCGACCACCGCGTACACCTACTACGACGACGGTCTGCCAGCCACCACGACGGCGAAGCGAGTCACCCAGTCCGACGGCACCCGGCACGACATCGTGCTGGAGAACGACGCTTACGACCCGGCGGGCCACCTCACCAAGCAGATCACCGGCGGTGGGAAGACCACCCGGACCTTCACGGTCGACACCCTGGGCCGCACCGTCACGAGCGTCCTCGACCCGGGCGGTCTTAACCAGAGCGCCGGCTATACCTACGACGGTGACGACCGCGTGAAGACGGAGACGCACTCCATCTCCGCCAGCCAGACGCTGACCGTTTCCTCCGAGTACGATGCTGCTGGTGACGTGACGAAGCGGACCGTCACGGACGGCAGCAGCACCCACGTCACTACGGGAACCTATGATGACCGCGGCCTGCTCCTGACCGCTGTCAGCCCGCGCGGCAACGAAACGGGTGCGGACCCGGCCGCCTTCACCTCGTCCTACCGGTACGACGAGCTGGGACACCTGGTACAGCAGACTGCCCCTGGTGTGCAGGCTGAGGAGCAGGGCAACCCGGCCTCCACCATCAATCCCGCCACGGTGACCGGCTACAACACCTTCGGAGACGTCACCGACACCAAGGACCCCCGGGACGAGGTGACCCGGGCGGAGGTCGACCGCCTCGGCCGGACGACGGCGCTGACGCTGCCCGACTACACCCCGCCGGGCTCCTCGACCGCACTGACGGCGACCAGCCGCACCAGCTACAACGCGCTGGGCCTGCCCACGTCGGTCACCGACCCGCTCGGCCGGGTCACCCGGTACGGCTACGACCAGTTCGGTCGGTTGGCTGACAAGACCGACCCGGTCGCCGATCCGGCGGACGCGCTGGCGTCCAAGTCCGTCCCCGGTCTCGTCACGGGCCCGGTCACGTCCACGGACGGCGGTGGCATCACCCACTACTCCTGGACACCGACCGGCCTGCGACTGTCGGTCACCGACCCGACCGGCGCCCGCACGGAAGCCACCTACGACGAACTGGGTCGGCAGATCACGGCGACGACGGTCGAGCGCTACCCGACCCTCCAGAACCTGACCAGCCGTTACACCTGGGACTACGCGGGCAACCAGATCTCGTCAACCACGCCCGAAGGGGCCACCACGACCGCCGGCTTCGACCCGGCAGGCGAGGTCACGTACGTGACCGACCCGGCCGGCACGACCCGCTTCGGCTACGACGGCCTGGGCCGCAGGACCGGGGTAACGGACGCGACTAACCGCAGGACGACGACCACCTACGACGCCCTCGGCGATGTCACCGCCACGATGGACTACGGGACCGGCGGTACGGCCCTGCGCACGCTGACGGCCGAGTTCGACGCCGACGGCGACCGCACGGCCGTGATCGACCCGCAGACCAAGGCCCGTACCACGTACACGTACGACGCCCTGGGCCGACTGACCCAACAGGTCGAGCCGGTCTCGGACACCAAGTCGATCACGACGGCGTTCGGCTACGACGCGGCGGGCAACCGCACCCGGCTGACGGACGGCCGCGGCAACACCACCGTCTACACGTTCAACAGCTGGGGCCTGGCCGAGTCCACGATCGAACCGGCCACCGACGCCACCCCGTCCGAGGCCGACCGTACCTGGACGACTGCCTACGACAAGGCGGGTCGGCCTGTCACCGAGTCGCTGCCGGGCGGGGTGAAGCGCGAGCGTACCTACGACGGTCTGGACCGGCTCATCCACGAGACCGGCACCGGCGCCGAGGCGGCGACCGTGGACCGCGGCCTGGACTACGACCTGGCGGGCCGTCTGACCTCGGTCACCACGGCTGACGGCACCAGCCGGAACAAGTACACCTACAACGACCGCGGCGAACTCCTGACAGCCAGTGGTCCTGCCGGAGAGGCCAGTTACACCTACAACGCCGTCGGCGACATGACCCACCGCAAGACCACCGCCGGCGACACCGACTACGGCTACGACAGCGCGGGCCGCATCGACTGGGCCTCGGACTCCCTCACCGGCAGCCAGGTCTGGTACGACTTCGACGCCGCCGGACGCCCGAGCCTGGAGCAGTACGCCACCAAGCGGGCCGGGGCGACCCAATACACGGTCACGGCCAGGCGTAGCTACGGCTACGACGACCTGGGACGCCTGACCACAGACAGAATCACCAACCCCGACGGCTCGACCACAGTCGCCTCCACCACGTACGGCTACGACTTGGACGACAACCTGACGTCGAAGAAGACGACGGGCACGGCGGGAGCTGGCGACAACTCCTACGCGTACGACCACGCGGGCCGTCTGACGTCCTGGACGAAGGACGGAGCCACGACGCCTTTCGCGTGGGACGCGGCGGGCAACCGGACCACGGCGGGCCCGACCAAGGCGACCTTCGATGCTCGCAACCGTCAACTGAGTGACGGGGCGACGAAGTTCACCTATACGCCACGCGGTACTCTGGCATCGGTCGATGCTGGCAGGGACACCCCGCGTTCGCTGACCTTCGACGCCTTCGAGCGCAAGATCACTGACGGCGGCACGACCTACACCTACGACTCCCTCGACCGTGTCCAGACCCGGGGCTCGTCGGCCTTCACCTACGACGGAGGCTCCAACAACCTCGCGAGCGACGGCGTCAGCGCCTACAACCGCACACCCGAGGGCGCCTTGCTGTCCATAGCCACCGGCACCACCAAGCAGTGGGCGCTGACAGACCAGCACACCGACCTGGTCGCAGGCCTTAGCGCCGACGGAGCGTCGGTCAGCGGCTCGAAGGCGTATGACCCCTTCGGCACGGAGACAGCCACCAACGGCACCACCCCCGCCGTCGGCTACCAGTCCGCCTGGACCGACCCGTCCTCCGGCGGCATAGACATGGCCGCCCGCTGGTACCAGCCGGGCACAGGCTCGTTCGAGTCCCGCGACACCTACCAGCTCGACCCGACGCCCTCGGCCCGGGCCAACCGCTACGTGTACGCCGATGGCGACCCGCTCGGCGGCACAGACCCCACAGGGCACTGCCCGGATGCATGCGTAATTGAGGGGACGTTGGTCATCGGCGGTCTCACCGTTTTGGCCGGCTGGGCCTCCTACGAGTTGCAACACGTGAACATCGGCTCCTGGGGCGACTCCGGGACCACGGTCGGACACCACAGCGCCCCGGCCGGTCACGCGCTGTCCCAGTGGACGAACACCAGGAGCCTGGCCGACGCCATCGCGGCCCAGGCCGAGGCCCAGGCCCAGGCCGCGAGTGCCTGGAGGGCGCGTGCATCGAGGGATAGCGCCGCCCATGTCTCCACGGGCACCAGCAGCACCTACTACCCCCACCCCTACGTCGGCAGCTGGTCCGCCGCGGCAACCCGGGTGACCACCCCGCCAAAGCCGCCCATCCCTCAGAACCCCAATAAGGGCAAGAACCCCAGGCCCGCCCCCACTCGCCCGGCGCCCAAGCCGGACTGGGGAGGCAAGGGCAGCGGAGGCTGGAAGCCCGGCGACGCAATCACGCTGGTCGTCGGCGCGCTGAAGATGCTCGACCTCGTAGGAGACGACCGCTACACGCCCGACAATGAACCGGAGGCCATGCCGGCACCGGTGAACAACGCCGTCTGCGTGTCCACCGGCGGCTGCACCGGAGACGATGATGACGAGGGGCGCAGGAGCTCGTGCGATGCGACGCCCCTGATCGACGGTGGGCGGATCTACGGCGGTCTTGAGGAATACACGGACCACCACGGGAACAAGGGATGCAGGGCGACCGGCGCCATCGCATTCCTCACCAAGAGCGATCGCAGGTCGCGCACGGGAGCGGGTGGCCTGCCGAAGTGCCCCGAATGCGAGCCCTCCGTCGCTCCGGACGGAATGGAAGAGATCCGGGCAGGGGGAGGAGATCCGCAGGCTGGTCACCTGATAGGTTATTGGGGTAAGGGTACCGGTCAGGATATTCGAAACCTGGTGGCTTTGAATGCTAGGGCGAACGCCCGGATGGCGAGCAAGGTGGAAGCCTTCGGCTGGAAGTCCCTGAATAAAAACAACAGCCTGTTCATGTCCGTCGTTCCCCTATACGGAGACACTCGCTCGGCCGTTCCTACGACTATCCAAGTGGGAATGACCGTGTATGGACCCGGGGGAGGGATCGTGGACAGTTATTCATGCACTGCGATCAACTCCAAGACGGGCATAGGCTCGAAATGCTAAGGAGGTCTGTGGTGGGAACATTCGCAGAGATCCGAGCCCTGCTGGGCGAACCCAGATTCAACTGGACGGATCCGGCGCCATGGATTGAAATGAAACGGGAGTTCGGAATCGAATTCCCGACAGACTTCCGCGAGATCGTGGATGCCTACGGGTCGGTCCAGATCAACAATCAACTGTATCTGAAGCACCCCGCCGGCCATCTTCTGCACAGCCTGGGAGAATCCATCAGAGGGGATCTCGAGCTCTGGCGCGAGGAAGACATGGTGGAATATCTGCCCAGTCCGGCAGGGGCGAACCCTGGTGATTTGATGCCGATCGCGTTGGCCAAGACGGGGGAATGGGTTTTCCTCCGGGTCCCGGAGGGTTCCTCGTCACCCTGGCGCGTCGTGGTGGCGGAGCTCGACAGTCCGGCCTGGACTCTGTACGAGATGACGTTCGGCGAATGGTTGGTGGCTTACCTCAGGGGTGAGGACGTAACGGTGTGTTCTCGCCACTTCGCACCTGACCGCCCGTTCTTCGAACCGCTAAGCTGAACCGGGGTATCGCAGATCAGCACATCGCCGTACGCCCCCACGGCAGAGATGAAGTCGGATGGGAGCTCAACACCCCGCTCCATCGCTACCGCTTCGATCAGCTCCTCCTCGCCCGAGCGGACCGGTAGTTCGAGAGGCGAGGAAGGGGCGGGGGGTTCAGTGCGCGGGCTCATTGTCCCTCTCCATGTCGACAGCCGGGCGTTCCGCTCCTGGTGCTGTCTTCGCCCGGGGGAGCCCTGGTGTGGGGTAACGCGGGTCTTCAAAGTTGAGCGGTGCGGAGATGTCCGCGGGCTCGGCGGGTGGTGACACCAGCCTCGGGCTTTCACGGGGTGGGCTGTCCGAGGCGTGATCATAAAAGCGGAAAGTGCTCCTGACCTGCAACGATGGGACTTGTCGAGGGTCCTGTCGGTTGCGAGGAAAGAAGCACACTTGCCAGGTGAAGAAGCGTATCGGGTCCTACCCGTGTGTCCGTACCGAAGGCGGCGGCCGTGGGGTGGTCTCCCAGGCCGGTGGTGTGCTGCTGGTGGAGACGATCCGCAAGACCGGGCTGGATCAGGCGATATCGGCGGCGCTGACGCCGTGGCGCAAGCCGCGGGCGGTGCACGATCCGGGCAAGATCCTGCTGGATGTGGCGCTCGCGGTCGCGCTGGGCGGGGACTGCCTGGCCGACGTCGGGATGCTGCGGGCCGAGCCCGCGGTGTTCGGGCCGGTGGCCTCCGACCCGACGGTGTCCCGGCTGATCGACACCCCGGCCGCCGGCGGCAAACGCGCGCTGACCGCGATCCGTGCGGCCCGCGCCCACGTACGCGAGCACGTCTGGCAGGTGGCAGGCCCCGCGGCGCCGGACGCGGCCGGGCAGGTGGTCGTGGACCTGGACGGAGTGCTGGTAATCGCGCACTCCGACAAGCAGGACGCGAAGCCGACCTGGAAGAAGACCTTCGGCCATCACCCGCTGATGGGGTTCGTCGACCACGGACACGGTGGGTCCGGAGAGCCGGTGGCCGGGCTGCTGCGGCCCGGAAACGCGGGCAGCAACACCGCTGCCGACCACATCACCGCTGCCAAACTGGCCCTGGCCCAGCTACCGAAGAAGTACCGACGCGGGCGGCAGACGCTGATCCGCACCGACTCCGGCGGGGGCACCCACGAGTTCCTCGACTGGCTGTCCGCCCGCGGCCGGTGGCTGTCCTACTCGGTGGGCATGACCATCACCGACGCCATTCACCAGGCCGTCTTGAAGGTCCCGGCATCGGCCTGGACGCCGGCCGTCGAACCCGGCGGCGACATCCGCGACGGCGCCTGGATCACCGAACTCGACGGCGACTGCCTCAAGGGCTGGCCGAAGGGAATGCGGCTGATCGTCCGGAAAGAACGGCCACACCCCGGAGCCCAGTTGCGGATCACCGACGCCGACGGCATGCGCCTGACGGCCTTCGCCACCAACACTGCCGGCACCCCGATCGCCGAGCTGGAACTGCGGCACCGCCAGCGCGCGAGGGCCGACGACCGCATCCGGGCCGCACGGGCCACCGGCCTGCGAAACCTGCCCCTCCACGACGCCGCACAGAACCAGATCTGGCTGGAGATCGTCCAGATCGCTCTCGATCTCCTCGCCTGGATGCCGATGCTCGCCCTGACCGGTGAGGTCCGTCGGTGGGAGCCCCGCCGCCTGCGGCTCCGGCTGTTCTCCGCCGCCGCCCAACTCGTCACCACCGGACGGCGCCGCATCCTCCGCCTCGCGGCCCACTGGCCCTGGACAGGCGTGATCACCCAAGCCCTACAGCGCCTCGCAGCCCTGCCGAACCCAGGCTGACCAGCAGCTTCCCGTCCCTACGAGCAGCACCACCCCGACCGGAACCGTGGAACCCGGCGCCCACCCGACGCGACAGACGGGCCACCAGCCTGCCCACCTGCAGGAACCTCGGCCCCCGAAGGAGCCGAAAGGGCCCGCCAGCAAGCTGACGGACCCTCATGCAAGATCGAGGCCAGCGACGCTTGTGCCAGTAGAACTCCAGCTTCCGGTTGAGCTGTCCCGAGTTTCGTGGAGTCCGGTGGTCTTGTTTCAGGCGGACTGCGGGACGGCTTCCTGCTGTCGCCACCAGTCGCGTTCGTACTCGGCGGGCGGTACGTAGTCGATGGCGGAGTGGAGCCGTTCCTCGTTGTACCAGGTGACCCATTGGAAGATCGCCGCTCGACCTGGTCGACGTCCCGCCACGGTCCTTGCATCTCGATCGGTTCGGCCTTGAAGGTGCCGTTCAGGTCGACCATCGTGTTGTCGTAGCTGTCCGTGACCGAGTCCTGCCCTGAGCGACAGCGTCGACTGACAATGCCTTTCCACGGGGTTGGCGATTCGGACACGCCTTGGCCGTCGGGTCGAGGCTGCCGAGGTCGATAGGTGGAATGGGGAGTACCTCGGGGCGTGGCGGATGAGGGGTGGGTGTCATGACCGGCGGCGCGTTCGCGGCGAAGCCGTGGAGGGGGCGGGGGTAGCCGCACCGGCGTGCACCGGACCAGCGCTCCCGTGCTGGGACCGGGACCGTGCCGCCTGGGCACGACGGCCGTGCAGCGGCGTCGTCGCGGCGGATGCCTCGTGTTCAAGCTCCAGCCGGCGAGCCGCGGTGCGGTACGCGGCCTGGTCCTGGCGCTCGCCGACCGCCAGGAGGTAGATCTCCCGGCAGTGCTGCGAGGACGCCGTGGCCTCTCGGTACTGGATGACCATGCGCCAGCGGGTCTCCGGATCAACATAGATCTTGTGGCAGCCCGCGAGTTCGCGGGTCAGCGCCGCGCCGCGTTCGTTGCCGTGGACCAGGTGCTGCAGCTCCAGCAGGGCCAGGTCGCGGATGTTCTCCGGGACCGAGCGCAGGTCGGCCAGGGCCGCGGGGTGTGCCGCGAAGGCGTACCGCGCCCGACTCACCGCGCACCCCGGCGAGAGCGCTGCGCGGAAGAGAGCGTGGGGCGAGGAGCCGTGACAGGCGCCGGGGGGACCGCGAGGCCGGCGGCTCCGGCGAGTGGCGACCGGGTGCGGGCAGCCTGAGCCCTGTGGGCGACGACGCTCTCCGGGGCCGGGGCCAGCGGGAGGGGAGCGGTGCGGTCCATGGCCCAGGCGTCCGCTGCCTCGGCGCCGGCGAATTCCCCTTCGCGCATCGTGTAGGAGCGGAAGTCCTTGACCGTCTCTTCGAGGAAGAGGCGGTAGGGGGCGTGCGCGGAGTCCGGGTGGCTGTCGCGGACGAGGGTGCGCACCTCGCTGCCGAAGTCGAAGTAGCCCGGGTTGTCGGTGTAGTGGTCGACGACCTCGTACCGGCCGTCGGGGTTGGTCCGGAGCAGGTCCTCCAGCCGAGAGGTGAGCGCGTCGGCGGGGCGGGGCCCGTGGTTGCGGGTCGGCATGGTGGCCTCTGGCGGGCAGCCCCGGCGGATGAGCCAGTTCTGGGCGAGCGGCACGACGGGAGCCCGCTCATACGCGAAGTCGAAGGTCCGCCGCTCCACGTCACGGGTGAGGTGGAACGCGACGTACTCGGCTGTGCCGGGCGTATCCCAGATGGCCGCCCGGTCGTGGTACAGCAGGTAGGTGTCGCGCCCGTCGTCGCTGTGGTGTTCGGCGAGGGCCACGAACACGTCGTCCGAGAGCGTGACCGAGAAGAAGTCCTCCTCGATCTGCTCGGAGACGGCCTCGAAGCCGTCGATCCGGTAGTCCGGTACCGAGGGCTCGTACGTGTCGGCCATATCAGGCTCCCGCGGGCTCGGGCGAGGCCAGGAGCCGGTGGTCGGGACGGGCCGCGTTGGTGGTGCACGCGCCGAACGGGCCGTCGGGTGCACGGAGTTGGAGCAGGGTCGGTTCGAGGTGGTCGCGGTGCCACGTCGAGGGGCCGGTGAGGCCGGCCTCGACGTCGGTGAGCTGCTGCCAGGCCAGCCACAGGGCATGCAGTCGGGCCACGGCCTCGGGATGCTCCTGCCACTGGTGGCACCACGGGCGGCTGGTGGTGATCTCCCGTCCGTAGACCGGCAGCAGCAGGTCGTGCACCCAACTAGTCAGCGCCGCGAGTTCCTCGACGTACGCGTTGCCGTCGAGCGCCAGGATGAAGATGGACGCTGGGCCTTCCTGGGAGCCGCCCGGCTCGGCCGCCGCTGACGCGGCGACCGAGCCCTCGCCGCCACCGTGCTCATACGCGCTGCCCTCGTCGTCCGAGAGCGGGGCGTCGTCGGTGAGTCGGGCGAGCGTCTCGCCCTGCTTACGGCTCTCCGTGACCAGCCTCGCGACCATGGAGACCAAGTCGTCCAGGTCGTGGTCCGGCACACGTATAGGCTCGCTCTCCTGAGCGGGTTCAGCCATCGCTACCCCTTCGCAAGATCGGGTGGTTGGGGTGGCGAGGATCCGGAGAAACCCGGGTTTGGCCCGGCCGGGGAAACTGGTGTAGGAGCCGCCGGTCACCGCAGGCCGTGATGGCCGCAGAGCGGGACCGGAGGAGCAAGGATCTCCAGTGCGCGAGACGCTTGCTGGGGCACGACTCCGTTGCCCAGGGCAGCCAGTTGGGCGGGACGGCCCAGCCCCGGAGTGGCTGTCACCCAGCCGACTTCAAGCCCCTGCATTCACTCGACGAACAGCGGGCTGAGGCGGCCCGCTTCGTCGGTGGGCCGGGGCGCCGGTCGTGTCGCCCTCTCCCATCGAGCGATGGCGGCGGCGTACGGCCCCCACGCCCGTCGTCCGTCGGCGTCGATTGGGTGAACAAGGGGAGCACCACTGCCGAGAGCGGAGGCCGAAAGCCGGTGCCCGGTCGGCGTCCCGGAGTGCCCGTGTCGCTGGCTCGTGGAGTCGGCAACAGGCGGGCCGCTGCCGAGGGCAGCGTCAGGTCCCCGTTCCCGTGACGCTGGTTCGGCGACCCTTTGGTGCCGTCCGACGCCTTCGGCGTCGGCAGCAGCCACTCGACCTCGTCCGCCAGATTGGGGCCGTGGCCCCCTTGCTTCCTCTTCGTCGGATGCTGACTCCCTCCGTTCGTGGCCAGGTTGCTCGTCGGCGTCTTCAACAGGGCCGGACCGCATGGAGGGCCAAGCGGCGAGGAAGATCCGCTCGCTGTGCGGGGCTCCGACGTCAGAGGCGCGAAGCACGCACCAGAGCGCATCGAACCCGAGGTCGGCCAGGGAGCCGAGTACGGCACCGAGGGCGCGCACAGCAGGCTGGCCTGCGGTGTCTCCCAGACACCACGGGCAGGGTTCCACGTCGCCAGGGGAACCGGCGGGGGAGGTGAGGAGTCCTCGGACATTCTCGATGACCACCAGGCACGGGTTGAGGGCTTCGATGGCACGGGCGATGTGCAACCACAGGCCGGACCGGGTGCCATCAGCCAGTCCGGCGCGACGGCCGGCGACCGAGACGTCTTTGACAGGGGAACCCGGCCGTCAGGACGCACACCTCCGAGACATCGGCCCAGTTCACGGCCGTGATATCGCCGAGGTTAGGCACGCCAGGCCAGTGGCGGGACAGGATCCGGGCCGGGCCCGGATCGACCTTGGCATGCCAGGTGACCGTGCCGCCGAGGACGGCCTGGACGCCGAGATCCAGGCCGCCGTACCCGGAACACATACTCCCGATCGACGGCTGGAGCGGTGCCGCTGGAAGGTCAGCGCGCATGGCGGGACACCGGCATGTAGGCGAGGCGGATCGGCTCGGTCGCGGGGAGCTTCGCCGGGACGCGGTAGATCGAGTTCGCTGGGTATGCCGAGCGGCTCAGTGCCGCGAGGACGCGGGGCGGGGTGCCGTCGATCCGGTCGGCGGCGTGCCGCAGTGTGACGAAGGTTTCCTGGAGCGAGTCCACGGTGAGGTCCAGCCGGTCCTGAACGACGTTGAACGCGGCCTGGCGGGCGTCGCGAAGGTTTGCCGTCGCTGGGGCTTCCGCGTACCTGCGCAGGAATCCGAGCTGCTCGAAGGCTTCGGTGTAGTTGTTCACGGCCCGTCCCGCAGGGGTGGACGCGCTCGTGTAGGCCGCGATGACCGGACCGAAGTCGAGTCCCGGGTCGTTGTCGGTGGCGCGGAAGAGGACCTCGTCGGACAGGTCCTTCACCAGTCCCGTCAGTGCGGCGAGATGACGGGACGCGGTGACCAGGTCGGGCAGGGAGGTCGTTGTGTACGACCCGACGATCGCGTGGCGGGCCTGCTCGAACTCCTGAGCTACTGCGTACAGTTCGTCCTTCTCCAGGCCCGCGCGGCCGGTGTGGTCGGTCATGACGGACTCCGGTGGTTGTGTCGGTCGGGAAGCGCGGCGCAGGAGGTCGTGACAGCTGTCGAGGGAGCCGAGGTGGCCGCGAGGCGGCTGCGGGCTCGGGCGGCGTCGATGCGGGCGGCGGGTGGCGGCGCACCGGGCCGACTGGCCGGCCGCTGCGGCTCTGGTTCGGCTTCGTGCGCGAGGCGCAGACGGTGACGCACTTCGTCCAGCGGGCCGAGCGCGTGCAGGGCGTACCCGATGAGCTGTCCGGGCGCGAGGGCGTCGCGGCTGGCCAGGGCTCCCACCTGCTGGGCCGCCAGGGCGGCCGTGCGGACGAGAGAGGCTTGGACGACCTGCTCGCCGAAGTGCTCGGCGGCCAAGCCCACGAGCGGATCGCAGACCCGCCGCACACGCTCGGCATCGAGCGTCCCGTCGGCCAGAGAGCCGCGACGCTGGACCTCCCACAGCACGGTCAGCTGGTCGATCGGCTCGCCGCGATGGTGCAGGGCTCCCAGCGCGCGGTAGATCTGCTGATGTCCCGGGTCGGAGAAGTCACCGGGGCGAAGCCACCGCACCAGGCCGAGCAACTGCTCGGGGCGGGAGGCAAGACAGCCGAGGAGGAACTCCTCGTCGGCGAGGACCTGCTCGCCCACCGGCTGGGGGCGCTCGGCCCGGGGCGCGTACGCCACGGGTGGTTCCACGGACCGCGCCTCGGCACCCCAGCCGCGAGCCAGGTCAGCGAGTACGTCGGCCAGGACCTGGGCGTGGTGCAGCGTCTCTTCCACCGTGCCGGCACGGCCGTCATCGAGCGCGGCCTGGTGAAGACGGGCGGCATGCTTGGCCACACTGCGGTGGATGGCGCCCTCCAGGACCATCCGCCCGTACACCGGGGCGTGGTCGGGGCGCGGACACGCCGACACGAGGGTGTGCAGGTGCGAGGCGGTGAGGCCGCGCGTGCGCATGCTTGCCTCCCGCAGCGTGTCGGTCAGCCAGGCCAGCGGGACGGGAGCGCCGGCCGTCGTGGCCGTTGCTGGGTGACCGTCGGCCTTGAGCTTGAGCATCGCGGCGTAGATGGCCGTGTGGGCGGGGCGGGAGAAGTGCTCCGGCCGCAGCCAGGGCGAGAGCTGGTCGAGCTGGCCGGGCTTCAGGAAGATCGCGCCCAGCACGGCCTGCTCGGCGTGGACGAGTGGCGTCACGACTGTGCCTTGCGCGCGGTGTTGCCCAGGGCGCGGATCTCGGCGACCGCGCGGTTGGCCGCCGTCAGGTCGGCCGCGAAGCGGTCCAGTTCACCCGTGAGGACGGGGTCCGAGGCAAGCACGGACCCGGACGCGGACACGAGCCACCAGTCGGCGCCACGCCGTACGACGGGTGTGTCGGCCAGGCGCTCGGACCGGTGGACCGAAGCCCAGGACGGGACGGGGTGGGACATGGGAGTACCTCAAGAGGACGAGGACGAAAGCCCGGGGATGGAGACGGATGAGGGCGTGCCCCATCGCGTCTCGTCACCCGGGGGCCTGGCAGCACCGGGGTCATGCGGCCGGACCGAAGTCGTCGCGACGCAGGTTCTTGGCCAGCGCTCGCTCGGTGATCGCCGCTGTCTCCTTGGCGGACGCGGCACCGAGTTGGTCGGCGTCCGGCTCCCTGTACCAGGGCTTGAGGTCGAGGAGCGCGGGGCGGATGCCGGTGGCAAGCAGGAGGGCGGAACCCTTGGGCAGGGCGCGGATCGCGTCAGCTGGCAGCACGCGCTCCTGGCGCATGGAGACCGACGTGGACTTGCCTGACTCGCTGGTGGACACCGAGACCGTACGGACGTCGTGATCGCCCACCAGACGGCTGAGCTTGTCCGCGAAGTCGGCGTCGTCGATGCCCGAGCCGACGAGCTTGATCGTCGCGGCGGACCACAGGGCGTCCATCCCGGCCTCGCCCCAGACACGGACGCCCTGGCGGTAGGACTGCAGGATCGTGATCGGGATGACGCCCCGGGAGCCGAGGTGCGAGTACAGGTCCGGCAGGTCGGCGATCTTGCACACGTTGGCGGCCTCGTCGAGGATCGCGAGCAGCGGAGCATCGAGCCGCCCGCCGTCGCGCTCGGCCTGGATGACCGCCGCGCGCATCACCGCGTCGGCAGCGGCGGCGATGATCGCGGAGGCGGAGCCGCCGCCGTCCTTCGACAGCAGGAACAGGGTGTCCTTGCTGGTTGCGAACGCCTCCGGCCTGAACTCGCGGATCTTGCCGAGGCCGGTGGGCGGCGTGACCCAGGCGGCGATGGCCGGGTCGAGCAGGCAACTGGCGTACTGCCGCGCGGTCTCGAAGATGCCGTCGCGGGTCTCGACGGCGCCGGCCACGGTGCCCTGGAGCTGGGCGGCGACCGCGTCGAGTCCGGCGTCCCGGAGCAGGTCGATGGGGGTGCGGTCGGCCGGGGAGGCGAGCCATGCCAGGACGTCGGTGATCGGCCGCCGGTCGCGGGCTGCGGCGAGGAACAGCGCGGTGAGCGTGTTCGCGGCGGCGGTGGACCAGAAGTCGCCCGCGCTCGACTCGTCCACGGAGGCGGTCACGAAGTGGCCCGCCAAGCGGCGGGCCCCGGCGAGATCGCGGGCGTCGGCGAGGATGTCCCACCACATCGTCTGTGGCGCATGGGCGATCTGCTGCGGATCGAGCGTCCACACCGTGCCGACTTCGGCGCGGGCCGCGAGCGTGGCGGTGTAGGCGTCGCGGGCAGCCTTGTTCGAGGTCAGCAATACCGGTCCGGGCGCACGCAGGATCGCCGGGATCGCCAGGCCGGAGGTCTTTCCCGACCGGGGCGCCATGATGGCCAGGATCACGTCCTCCCACGAGGAGCGGACCTCGCGTGCGCCGGGTGCGA
This sequence comes from Actinacidiphila sp. bgisy167, assembly GCF_965342175.1. Taxonomy (GTDB): domain Bacteria; phylum Actinomycetota; class Actinomycetes; order Streptomycetales; family Streptomycetaceae; genus Actinacidiphila. Next base: position 42,861 of record NZ_CBDRBL010000033.1, on the reverse strand, counting down.
GAGTGCCGAGCAGAACGCCGCGGTCGTCTGGGACGACGTCCTTGGGCCTGGTGCCCTTGAGGCTCGGACGAAGGTCGATCGCCTTGGCCGCGATCTTCTTCGGCATCAGATCAGCCAGATCGCGCTGGTCGGCCAGCCCCTTGGTATTGCCGCGCAGTCGCAGCCACACCTTCACACCGAGCAGCGCGGCGGCCAGGAGGACGAGCGTGGGCAGGACGTAGCAGGCGCCGACGAGGACGGGCTGCGGGAGGTGCGGCCAGAGCTCATGGGGGTGCAGCAGCGCCGCAGTCGGCTCGTAGGGGGCCCAGGGGCCGGACCTGGTGAAGGTGCTGGCGCCGTTGCCGAACAACCAGGCCAACGTCCCGGCCCCCACACCGAGCGCGGCGACGGACAGCATCAGGTACAGCAGGAAGTCGGTGCCGGTGGTGGTCGAGGGCGTGCTGGTGTGTGCAGGAGACAAAGTGCGGTCCCGGTACGTGGTGCGAGATGGGCGGTGGGCTGGGGCCGGCGGGTTCTTCTGGCGATCACGAGTGGGCTCCTGGCGGCTGTGCGGGCGGGTGGAAGAGGAGAGGGCCGAGGGGGACGGCCCCGGTCGCGTTGTCCGGATACGACGGTGGCGTGGTGGTCAGCGCGTCCGGTTCGGCTTGGGCGCGGGCGGCGGGGCGGCGGCAGACGCCTCAGGCGTGGCGGTGGGCGCTCCGGTACGCCCGGCGGCCGGGGCGGTCGCGTAGTAGTTGGCGACCTGCGCCTTCCAGCTCGGCATCGCCGGACGATCGAGTGCCCTCAGCTGGTCGGCGGCGTTGTACAGGTCCTCGCCGAGGGAGGTGAGCGTCGCGGCGGCTTCCGCGAAGTCGTACGAAAGGTCCCAGCCGGTGTCGGTCTCGGATGCCTTGGCCTGCTCGGCGGCAGCCTCGAAGAACTCGCTGAGGCGGACAAGCACACCGTCGTTGGGGTCGAGGACGTGCTCGGTGAGGTCGGCGGCGGTTTCGTACGTCCCGGCGCCGTTGATTTCGTCGGTCAGCCGCAAGATCTGCTGGCCGTGGACGCGTTTGCCCTGAGGGTCGGAAGGAGTGGTGAGGCGACCCACGCGCAGGTCGGGGCCGAGGTCGACGCGGTAGCCGACGGCGGTGAGCATACGGGCCGCGTGGCTGGCCATCTCGTTCTCGCGCGCCTCGCCCATGTCCCAGGGCAGGCGGTACCAGAAGGACAGAGGCGTCGTCTCGATGACGAAGCCCGCGCGCTTGAGGAGGGCGACGGCGAGTTCGTCTCCGCCTTCGGCGGTGACGTTCCCGGTCGGGTGGCGTGTGATGACGACGTCGGGCGGGGTGGGCATCGTGGTGGTTCCGTTCAGAAGTGGGGGTTCTCGGTCGGCCGATCGCCGGCGGAGGCGGCTTCCAGAAGTTCGGGCAGGTCCGCGGGGTCGGCGTCGCGCTGATCGATCCACCAGCTGGCACGGGTCAGGGGCCGGGTGGCGTCCTCGATGGCCGCCCACCCCGCCTCGCTCGTCGTTCCTTCGACGACGAGTGCGGTGAACGCGGCGGAGACGAGCTGGTGGCGACAGCGGGTGGCCCAGGCGACCGCGCGGTCGGTGCCGTCCAGCGGGGGCATGCGGTACTGCTCGGCCCACGCCTCGGCCTCGGCCCGCACGGCTGCCCTCTGCTTTGCGAGCCACTAGGACTTGGCCTCGGTGTCCTCCGCGCGGGAGGCCCGCCAGCAGTCGGTGCAGTCCCGGCCGGCGAGCCAGCGGGCGTACCCGGCACGCCGGTCGGCCGGACGGTCGGAGAGGTCGGCCTCGTTGGTGTGACCGCAGGCGTGGTCGATGGTCCAGAGCTTCTTCACGGCCATGCGACGGACTCCTTGAACGTCGGGGGAAGGTAATGGGGGATCAGCGGGTGCGACTCGGGCTGGCCGAGGCGTTCTGGGGACGAGGCACTGCCTCGTCCTGATGCTTCGGGGAACTGGCGGGGCGGTTGGGCGATGACCCCACGGCGGCGCGCGCTCGCGCGGTGTGCGTGACCCGCAGCCACTCCTGCCGGTCTGGCAACGGCACCTCGGCCAAGGGCGGGGCGTTCGCGGGAGTCGCGTCGGGCATGACGGCCAGTTCGAGCTGTGCTCCCACGAGTTGGTCGCCGAGGAAGGCGACGTGATGAGCGATGTTGCGCAGATGAAGGCCCAGCTCGTGACCATTGGGCGTGCCGAGCCGCTCGCACCAGGCGGCGGCCGTGTCGATGAACTCCTCCAGGTCGAGCACGACGCCGTGGCGCTCGTCGAGGATCTCGCCCAGGACCTCGGAGACGTCCGCCGCGCGGCGCAGCTCGTGCAGTTGCCCGGTCAACGCGGTCAGGGACTGACCAGGTTGGGTCGCCCGCGCCGGGACTCCGTCCGGAGTCGGGACCGGTGGCGGAACCATGATCCTGGGATCGGCTGCGACGGAGAGACCGGCATCCTGGAACTCGCGGGTCGCGCTGGCCACGGTCCGCACCACCGTGTTGTGGGGAGTGTCGTCCGGCAGCAGGTAGACGTCGAGGTACTCGCTGTGGCGGAAGTGGTGCTTGCGCAGGACTTCGTCCAGGAACGGGCGGTCGTCCGCGACGGCGGCGGCCACCCCGAAGTCGGGTGCATTCCGAAGGCGACGTCCGGCTCGAGTTGCAGAGTCACCGGGAGGGCTCCTTGGCGTGTGCGGTCTATCGGGTGCGGACCGGCTGCGGGGCGGCGGGGGCAGGGCGGAACTCGACGGGGACGGTGGGATGTCGCGCCGGCGGGAGACCCGCCCGGGCCGGCGAGATCGCGGTAGCGGCCTGCGCCCGGCGCTGCTGGGTCGAGGGCGTCGGATCGGGGCGCCCGTTGCCGCGGATGTAGGAGAAGGCGTCGAAGGCGAGGTCCGTGTTGGCGAGCCGGGTCTCGACATAGCGGAGGTCACCCACGCCGTGGAGCAGGACACCCTCGCGGGTGCGCGTGTCCGTGCCCACCGCGCGCAGGGTGCCCTCGGGATCGCGGACCTGGTCGTGAACGACAATCCGGCCTGCCCGGATGTCGGCGTCGAGCGTGCGTGCCGAGGCGAACGCGGCTTCCTCAACGGTGGACACCGACGGGCCGGAAGGTTTCTCCAGTCGGTCGAGGAGACCTCGTCCCGCGCCGAGCCGGGTATGGGGCTGGAGGTCGTACGCGGCATCGGAGGTGACGCTGTACTGCGCGGCCCGCAGGGACTGGACCGCTTGCGCCCCGCGTCGGACGGGGTCACGGTGCGGATCGGTCAGGCCGTACAGGGTGCTGCCGGGCAGCCGCTCGAAGCCGACGAGCCGCAGGATGTGCTCGGCGACGTGGTTGTCGTGCAACGTCGCCGCCACGACGCCGTACCGGTCGTTGTGGCCGACAGTGATGTGCGGGCGGGTTTCCGCCATGAAGATGCACCTCGCAGAGGTCGGGGCCGTGCGGAGGACGAGGATGCGGCCGGAAGACGGGTTTGGTGTGGCCGGAAAAGTGCGCTAGTCAGCGTGAGCGCGGCGGCCTGGTGCCGTTGAAGAAGCGGATGGCCAGCGGACCGCCGGCCGTCTCGATCGCCGCGGTGATCTGGCGAGCGGCGTGCGGTGACCAGGCACGGGCTGCCTCTGCCCGTGCAGACTGGGCTGCCTGCTGCGTCGGGACTGGTCGGGCAGGTGGCGCGGGTAGTGCCTCCTCAGCTCGCGCCATGTCGACGAGTACGCCGGCGTTGTCCATCCACGTCAGGGAGTAGTGCCAGCCCTCCGCGTTGCGCAGGGCCACGGCGTCCGCGAAGACCTCCCCGGAGCGGGGGTGGTCGGGCAGCAGCGCCTCGGCGACCACCTGGAACTCGGTCTGTACGCGGGCGCCGCCGTCCAGCGTCTCACGCAGGGCCCGGAGCCGGTACGACCAGCGCCCGGCCACACGCTCGGCGGGGTCAAGGAGGGGAAGCGTCTCCTCGGCGTGCGCGGCCAGGGCCGGGCCGTGGTCGAGGAAGGGGGCGAACTGCGCCCACATCTCCGCGTCCCGTACCCGCTGGCGCAGGTCGTACCGCTCGTCGAGCGGCCAGTGATCGGCATCGCACAGGCTGTCCGAGACAGCGTCCCACTCGTCGAGTACCCGCTCTCCGGCGGCCACGGCGAGAGCGAGCTGCTCGATGCGGGCCTGGTGGACGGCCTTCTCGTACCGGGGCAACAGGCGCTCGGTCACACGGGACGCCGCTCGCGCCGGGTCGGCGCTCACGACGATGCCAGTGGGCGCCTCGGCGGTCGCGGCGAAGCCACTGCCTCGTGGCTCCAGCGCGGCGACCAGGAACTCGTGCCTGCGCAGAGGCCGGTCGAAGACGACCAGCTCGACGCCCGAGTCACTGGTGAGCACCGCGTTCCTGAGCGGCGTGAACTCGGAGAAGGCCCAGCTCACGTGCCCGCGATCCCAGACCCGCTCGCCGAGCGGGAAATCTTCCGCGTACGCGTTGGGCCCATGGGAGGCGGCATGCCAGGTGCCGGGGAGCCGTGCCGCCAGTTCCCCGGCGAACTCCGCGAGATCCCGCTGGGGGTCCGGTAGACCGGACGAGGGGACGAGGAGGTGCTTCGTGGGCGGGACGTCCTCGTGAGGAGCCGGTTCGAAGAGAGAGGCGTCGTCGATCGCGACGTGGTGGGTGGCAGCGGTGTTGTCGAGCTGCTGAAGCGCCGCTCGGACATCGCCTGGGTGGTTGCCGCCGAGGATGTAGGCGAAATCAGGGTGCCCGGCCGAGAATCCGGCATCCACCAAGAGCCGGTGCGCTGCACCGAGGTCGTCCTGGGCGGTGGCGGCGGTGAGCCCCAGCTCCGGGTGTTTGCCGAGAGTGATCCAGACCGGCTCAGCCATGACGGGCACCGTCGCCCTCGGGCTCAGCGAAGCGTCGGCCGTTCACCCGGCGGGCCTCGTCCAGGGGGCCGGACGCATTTGTCGCCGCAGGGATTCGGCCGTGTGCGGTGTGGGCCTGGGCGGCGTCGGAGTAGAGCTGGGCGAGGCGGCGCAGGTCGCGACGGATCGTGCGCTGCAGGTGCATGGGGACGGCTTCCTGTACGAAGGGGTGCGGATGGTGTGTGGAGAGGGGGAGCGGGCGATGCGTCGGCTCCCCAGGAGGGCCTTGATCGCGAACGGACGGCTCAGGCGTGCATCCGGGAGTCGGTGTCGAACAGCTCGCGCTCGTGCGGGTGGAGAAGATGTTGAGTGATGAACGACCGGCCTGCGACCTTCCACAGACCGCGCCCCTTGGTGAGAGCGGAGACGGCCTGGGTCTCGACGCCGGTGAGGCCCAGCAGGGAAGCCGCAGAGGCGAGTTGGTCGGCTTCCTGGCGGTAGATGATGCGAGTGGAGCAGTCGGTGAGCAGGCCCTCGGCGAGCGCGCGGCCCCGGGAGCCGGCGTCGCCCGCGGTGAGGAGGTCGCTGAGGCGGTGGATGACCATCATGTTGGCGATGCCGAGCCCTCGGCTGAGCTTCCACTGGCTCTGCATGCGTTCCAGCAGGGCGACGTGTCGCATCACGCGCCATGCCTCGTCGTAGATCACCCAGCGTCGTCCGCCGGTGGGGTCGGAGAGCGCGGACTCCATCCACGCGGAGGCGCAGGTCATCGCCAGGACGAGCGCGGTGTCGTCGCCGGCGCCGCCGAGCCGGGACAGGTCGATGGAGAGCATCGGCGCGGCCGGGTCGAAGGCCACGGTGCTCGGCGCGTCGAACATGCCGGCCAGGTCGCCGTGCACGAGGCGCCGCAGCGCGTGGGCCAGGTCCTCGGCCGCCCGTCCCAGGCGTCCGGACAGGTCACCGAGCGCAGCGTCGAGCCGCTCGGGCGAGCCGAGTACGTATGCCACGTCACCGAGCAGCGGGGTGGTCCCGGCTGCTTCGGCGCGTACGACGGCGTGGTCGAGCGCCACGTCCAGGGCGGTGTGTTCCATCGGGTGCAGGTCGCGCCGTAGGACCGTCTTCGCGAGCGAGCCTAGGAGAAGCAGGCGCCGCTTGCGGACCTCGCCCGCCCAGTCCTCCGGGCTGACGCCGAACGGCCTGGCGGGGGCGTCCAGCGGATTGAGCCGACCGGGGAGGCCGGGGCCGAGTGCGATGGTCTGTCCGCCCAGCGCCTGGGCGACCACTGTCCATTCGCCCTTGGGGTCGCAGGGCACGTAGATGCGGTAGCCGAAGGCGACGGCGCGCACGGCGAGGGACTTGGCCAGGGCGGACTTGCCCATGCCGATGATCCCGGCCAGGAGGATGTTCGGGTTCGTGAAGCCGTCGAGCCGACCGTACAGCGCGAACGGGTCGTAGGTGAAGGCGGCTTCTGCGTGCACGTCGCGGCCGACGTAGATGCCCTGGGCGCCCAGGCCGCCCTCGGCGAGGAAGGGGTAGGCGCCGGACGCGGTGGCGGTGGTCATCCGGTGGGCGGGGAGCTTGAGACGGCCGCCGCGGGCGGATGCGGGACCCGGTCGGCCGGCGGCCGAGTAGGTGGCGCGCAGTTCGGGATCGATGCCGGTCTCGGTACGGCGGGCTTCGGGCCGGGCCGCGTGGCGGGCCTTGTCGCGGGCGGCGGCGAACTGGTCGCGGGCGGCGCGGGCCGTGCGGCGGTCGGTCTTGCGGGGGACGAACAGCGGGCTGGCGCTGGCGCGGGTGGTGCGGTTGGGCATGGCGGTGGTGCTCCGGTGGTCAGTGGCGGGTGAGGCCGGTGAAGGGGTCGCGCAGGTCGGCCGGGGTGTGGTCACGGCGGACGCGGGCGGCGGTGGCCAGGTGGCGCTGGCACACGGTGAGGTCGGGGGCGCCCTCGGGAAGGCGGGCCCGGCACGCCTCCCGCGTGGGGAGGCGGCCGGTGAGTCGCTGCGGGGCCGCGTGATACGCGGCGTGGAGGTGCTCGGCTGCCTGCCACAGCCGGATACGGCAGGCCCTGAGGTGATCACCCTCGGCTGCGGCCACTGGAGAAGTCCGCGCGGTGTGCGCGTCCAGCAGGCCGTACAGGGCGACCAGATGGGCGTGCAGGGAGTCCAGTTCGGTGCGGCTGGCGGCGACCGGGGCGACGGGCATGTTGATGGCCCGGTGGAAGTCGAGCGCGGCGGTGGCGAACGGGACGAAGTCCGGAGCCAGTTCGGGCAGGGGCTCGGTCGGCATGGGAGTGCCCTTCGGTAGAGCGCGGTCGGTGGTGCTGGGCCGCGCTACAGGCGGGCGAGCGGCAGAGCGGCGTTGGTGAAGGCTTCGGCCTGCTGCCAGGTCAGCAGGCGCAGGTCGACGAGGGCGGCGACGGCCGCGGTCTCGATGGCGGCGCAGGCGGCGTTGAGTTCCTCGCTGGTGTCCGCGCTCACGGTGAGCAACCCGGTGAGCGCGACATCGGCGTGCCCCGCGATGAGCTGGCGCTCGCGCTGCTTGATGTCGGCGTACTCGACCGAGTCCTCCTCGGAGTCGACCTGGCCCTTGCGGGCCCGCTCGGCGGCGTCCGCGATCACGGTGGCCTTCTTGCGCTGAACGTCCTTGAGGGCGGCGTCCAGTCCCTTGGGCTCGTAGGTCAGCGAGAGGGTGCGGCGCACGCCGGTGGTGAACAGCAGCTGGTGAAGGAAGCCGGGGCTGGTATCGATGCGAGGCCAGTTCTCGATCCAGAACGTGGCGTGGTGGGCCGAGTCGGTCTGGATGCGGTCGGCCTTCTCGACCAGGACGACCGGCCCGGCGGCAGCGGGGTCGGCCTGCGGACGGCCCGAGTCGGACCACCGGTCGAGCGCGGCCGACGCCTTGGGGTCGTACGCGGTGCGGATCACGGCGGCGATCTCGCGCGCGGGCAGCCAGCCCCCGGGCATGAGCCCGGAGGTCCGGGCGGCCTGATCGAAGGTGGAGGCGAGCTGGGACAGAACGGCGAAGGCCCCGGTGAGCCCGCCGCCGGCCTGGTTGATCAGGTGCCGGGCCGCCTTGAGATCGAGGGCGAGGGAGACGTACGCCTCATGGGGTGCGGCGGCGGGGCCAGCGGCGGCCAGCAGGTCGCCGTAGATCGGACCGGCAAGCGGGGTCTGGACGTTGCCGTGCTCGTGCCAGTAGCGGTTGAGCGCGTCGCCGGAGTCGGGGACGGTGCGCTCCAACACCTGGACGCGGGCGATGTGGCCGGTGCGCGCGAGCGCGGCCAGGGTGTGGCCCCAGCCGGAGACGTTGCCGGTCTGGGTGGCGGGGTCGAGCAGGGCGAAGGCGCGGGAGGAGACCTTCACCACGGCGGCGAGGGTGGCCTGGTGCGGATCGTGCACCGCGCCGAGGCGGCCGTCCGGCGAGGTGACCACCCGCAGCGACGCGGCCGTGCCGGGCAGGTGGAGAAGGCCCTCCCGCTGCGGTCGGGTCGACGGGCGGGTGAGCCAGATCAGCTGACCGCGGAAGCGGCGGAGCGCGTACCGGGTCGCGATCGGCGCCCAGTCGGCGAGCGAGCGCCCGCGGTGGCGGATGAAGACCCCCGCGAGGACGACGGCCAACAGCGGTACGAGCTTGAGCGCTCCGGTCACACCGGAGGTCAGCAGCACCCCGAGCAGGAGCAGACCGCAGGCCGCGACGACGATCAGCTGAGGAGCCGAGAGACCGAGCAACACGCCCCGGCGCGAGCGATGAGGGAACTTGACGGTGGCCGGACCATCGGGGTGTGGAGCGTCAGAGAGCATGGCGAAGCCGTCCTTGGAACGTCGAAGAGAAGGAAGAAGAGGAGGACGGGGCGGGCCGGGCGGGCCTCGGCCCGCCCCGTCAGCTGCGGGCTACGAGCCCGATCGATCCGCTGGTCCGGGATAGATCCACCGCTGCGGGGTGGCGCCACCCTGTGGCGGAGGACCGCCGCGCCGTGGTGCCGGCGGGTCCAGGTGCGTGACCTGCGGCGGCGCGACCGAGGCGCCCTGTGGCGTCGGTCCGGAGACCACCGGCGCCGAGTCGGACGCCTCGCTGCCACCGGGGCGCTGGATGAGCGGGACTCCGCGGTCGCCGTCCGTGGGAGGACGGCGGATCAGCGCCTGACCCTTGTCGCCGGTCGCGTTCGGATCCTCACCGAAGCGGAAGTGGGTCTGCTTCGGCTTGGCCTCACCACCGGATCCGCCCGTCGGGTCGATCCCGGAGGCGACGCCACCGGAGCCCTGGCCCGGCACCTTCGCTGGCCCCTGCGGAGCCCGCATCCCGGTGCCGGCCTGGACCGCGAGCTGCCCCGCGGTCTTCGCCGCCCCTGCGGCGACCGCCATGCCTGCGACACCGGTGCGGTGCAGGTCGTCGTGGCCGCCGCCGTCGGCCGCCCAGTGGACGAACTTGTACGTGGCGTAGGGGCAGAGCAGTACCAGGACCATCACGACGATGCCCGCGATCGCGTCCGACAGGGCGCTGAGTCCGTCGCTCGCGTCGGTCTTGCCCATGGCCGAGACGCCCAGCAGGAACACGATGGTCATCAGGAGCTTGGAGACGATCAGGGTGCTGGTCGCCTCGATCCAGCCGCGTCGCCAGCGCCGTGCGACCTCCCAGCCGCCGCCGGCCCCGGCGAATACGGCCAGGGTGACCAGGACCAGGATGCCGACCTTGCGGGCGACCATCACCGCCCAGTACAGGAAGGCCCCCACCGCGCAACCGAGCGCGGCGATGGCTGGGAGAGTCCAGCCCAGGGCGTACATGGGCCCCAGGTTGTTGACCGCGATGATGCGGCGGACGGCGTCGTCCACGGAGGTGTTGGCCGCCTTGAAGAGGCCGGCGCTGAGCGCGTCGACCACAGTGATCGCGACGGTGGTGCAGGCGATGGCGGCGAAGGCGAACAGCACTCCGGCCACCGTTCCGTAGACCGCCTGAACAAGGGCGCGTTCGTCCCGACGCCAGGCGGCGCGGGTGAGCTGCAGGCAGAACGTGCCGACGGTGAGGATGAGGCCGATAGGCAGGATCAGCTCGTAGTTGCTCCTGAACCACTCGGCGTTGAGATCGATGGCTGTGGTCCTGTCGACGGCCTTCGAAGCCAGGTCCGCGGCGGCCTGGGCCATCTCGCCCATCGACTTGGCGATCCAGGCGCCGATGCCGACCGTGATCGCCTCGCCGGTCGAACCGACGACACCGCCGACGGTGTTGCAGACGGTGCTCATCAGAGGAAGGTCACAAGCCCCCATGAGGGCACCTCCTTTCGCGGGTTGAGGGCGATCACGGCGCGACGTTCGGCAGGACCCCGACGAGGGCGCAGTCCTGGTGCGGTCGGCACTGGACGGCGAGGGTCGTCGAGCGGGACTCGGCTCCGGCGCCGGAGCCCTTCCAGGCGATGGACTGCTTGCCGGTGACCGTGATGGCGTAGACGTACGCCTCGGTGATCGCGCCGGGGTCCTGGGCCAGGGCGGTCTTGAACGCCTGCGGGAAGTGGCCCTCGCCGACCGTGGCGCTGGCGTGCTGACCGTTGTCGTGCATCCGCGACCACAGCACCGGACTGGGCACCTGGTTCGAGACCGACTTCCAGTCGGCGTACTTCTTCTCGTCGGTCATCCACTGCTTGAGGCCGGCAAGGTGCTCGGCCTGCGAGAAGGAGCGGGTGTCGTACGTCCACAGGACCTTGGTGGCGGCCTTGGCGAACGCGATCGGATCGGTCGTCCTGGGCGGGGCGGCCACCGCCGCCCCGGTGCGCGTGGTGGCGGCCGGGGAGGGGGATGCCGAGGAGGATGCCGGCGTAGGGGTGGCCTTCGACGGGGCTGGGCTCTCCGTACGGGTGGCGTACGCGACCAGACCGGCGATGGCCAGCAGAACAGCGAGGACGATGCCGCCGATCGAGGCGCGGCGCAGAACCGAGGACGGGGCGCCATGCCTTCGCTGGCTGGCGGAGGGGAAACGTTCCTTCGACATCAGTGAACCTGCGTCCCCATCGCCGAGAAGAACGCCACGATGCCGTTGGCCGCGCCGAGCAGCAGCGCGCAGCCGGCGGCGACGACAGTGCCCTTCTTGCCGTTGGCCTCCGCCTGGTGGCCGCCGCTGTGGTGGCCCCAGGCCCAGACGAGGGCGGAGATGGCGAGGGCGCCGACCACGGCGATGATGCCGAACAGGTTGATGCTGCCCATGACCTTCTTCAGGACGTCGAGACCGGGCAGGCCGCCCTCGCTCGGCGTGACGCCGGGGTTGTACGCCAGGATCTGGGCGTGCTGAATGAGCTTCATTGGAACTCCAGTGCGATTTTAGGGCGTGCGAAGGCCCGGAGAGGGAGGTGCGAGAGGGGAGAGGAAGGGGTGGTCAGACGATCCGGCGGGCGGCGAGGACGTCCGGCCGCCAGTCGGCGAGGGTCGAGATCTTGACCACGTCACCGGTGCGCGGAGCGTGCAGGATCAGGCCGTCACCGATGAACATCCCGACGTGCTCTGGGACTTGGGCCGTACCGCGGGTGAAGAGGAGATCGCCCGGCTTGAGGGCGTCGACACCGACCGCCTTGCCGTCCTTTACCTGCGTGTACGTGGTCCGGGAGAGCGAGATGCCGCCGGCCTTGTACGACGCCTGCATCAGGGACGAGCAGTCGCAGCGGCCCATCGGGTCCTGGCCGTGCGGATTGGTGCACGCGCCACCCCACTGATACGGAGTGCCGAGCTGGCCCAGGCCCCAGCGGATGGCGGTGCGGATCGACTTGGGCGCATCAGCCGGGATCTTGTAGCTCTTGGGGACGGAGCCGGCGGGGATCGGACCGAACTTGGCCCCGTCCTCACCGGTGCCGCACCCGCCAGGCACCGAATACGTCTGCTCGTTCTCGTCGCCCTTGCCAGAACTCGACTCGGTTGACAGCGACTTGGCGATGGCCCTCTGCAGAGCCGTGGCCAGCGGCTCCCACTTGGCGTAGGCGTCGGGGAAGCCGCTCTTCTGGACCGCCTGCGCGGCCTGCGTGACGGTCATGGACTGCCAGCCCGAGACCTTGAGCAGCGCCTCGTAGAACTTCGTCGAGGCGTGCACCGGATCGCGGACCTGCTGGGCCGTTCCCCAGCCCTGGCTGGGACGCTGCTGGAAGAGGCCGAGCGAATCCCGGTCGCCGTAGTCCAGATTCCGCAGCCCCGACTCCTGCAGGGCCGTGGCCAGGGCCACGATCTGCCCCCGGGCCGGCACCTTCATGGCGACGCCGGTGGCCTGGATCGTCCTGGCGTTCGGGATCTGCTCCGCAGGATCGTCCAAGCCCGGGACCGACACCGCGGCCTTGCCGCCGCCCTTGAGGATCGACTCCACCTGCTTGGCGACCGCAGCAGAATCCACAGCCTGTGTATTGCCGCCCGCGCAGGCGGCCTGGGCACTGCTGGCACCGGCCAGAGCCATGGCGAGCGGGGCGACCAGCAGCAGCGGACCGAGCGCGACGGCCCCGACTATCGCCGCGCCCGCCTTCACGATCGCGAGCCGTCCGCCAAGGGGTGGGTGTGGGAGCCGTGCTCCGGAGATGGGCGTGCCTGGGCATGCTGCATCAGCAGCTCCTTACTCGAAGGCAGCGCGGCACCAGCGTTCTCGTCGAAAAGGTCACCGGCACCGCGCCGGTCAGGAATTCACATCACCTGGGATCAGGGAATGGAGAGTCCGGAGGTCGGGAGCGGCTAACTCCCGAACTCCGGAAACCCCTTTGCTGAGATGCGGCAGCCAGCCGCGCTCGTAATCTCACACGCCACATGGAGAATCTCTCCCGTCGAAATTTCGCGCCGCTTCATGAGCGCTGCCCACGTCGTCATCTGGACGGGACAACACGGAGCAACACAGCTCAAAGGAGGCGAAGCCAGGCCCCGTCCGTCGAACACGGCGAGACTGTAGAGACGGATTCCGGCCGCACCAAACGACGCCTCGTCCGGCGGCCGGGACCCGTCATCCGGTAGCAGAGCATCGTTAGGCGCGGCCGGGAATGACGGTTACTCTCCAGCCCATTGCTCGCCCCGGGCGGCTGTCTATGCGGCGGCCGGGAGCGACCCACGCTGGCGTGTGCAGAATTCCGGGAACGCGGAATCAGGCGCACGACCCTCCCTTCGGAAAGAGAGAACCGCGCAATGCCGTACACCCTGCACCGAGGCGACGCGCTGACCGCCCTCGCCGGCATCCCCGACAACAGCGTCGATGCCGTCATCATGGACCCGCCCTACAACAGCGGCGGCCGAACCAGCAGCGAGCGAACCGGCCGTAGTGCCCGCGCGAAGTACACCTCGGGCGACGCTGAGCACGACCTCGCCAACTTCCCCGGCGAGAACCGCGACCAGCGTTCGTACGGCTTCTGGCTCACCCTCCTGCTCACCGAGTCCTACCGGGCCACCGTCGAGTCCGGCGCCGCACTCGTCTTCACCGACTGGAGGCAGCTGCCCACCACCACCGACGCCCTCCAGGCGGCCGGCTGGACCTGGCGCGGCATCGCCTCGTGGCACAAGCCGGTCTCCCGACCGCAGAAGGGGCGGCTCAAGCAGTCCTGCGAGTACATCGTCTGGGGCACCAAGGGCGCGGTCGACCCCGACCGGAACCCCGTCTACCTGCCGGGCCTCTACACCGCGAGTCAGCCCAGGAAGGACCGCGTGCACATCACACAGAAGCCCGTGGAAGTGATGCAGGAGCTGGTGAAGATCTGTCCGCCGGGCGGAACGGTCCTCGACCCCTTCACCGGCTCCGGTACGACCGGCGTCGCCGCCCTGCGCGAGGGTCGCAAATTCATCGGAGCCGAGCTCTCCGAGCACTACGCCGACATCGCCGAACAGCGGCTGCGAGGTGCGCTGACCCAGGACGACTTCGAACTCGCCGGGCCCGAAGAGTGAGACCGAGAAGCCCCGGGCGGCAGAGCCCGAACGCAGAAGGGGCGGTTGTTCCACCATGCTGGTGGAACAACCGCCCTTTGCTGTAGGGAGAGTTACCCGGCCTCGATGCTCCGCTGTATCAGATCGGTCGCTCGTGCGAGGTCCTCACGTGAGCCGATCCGCACCTCGACTCCGTCTCGGATTCCAAGGACACCCACACCGCGCATGTCGCGGGAGAAGCCCTCCTGCAGCTCGACTGTGTCCGGATCGAGCCTCAGATTGACCACGAGCAGCCGGTTGCGCGGCTGCACGCGCACCGTGGCCACGTTCATGATCCGCCGGTATGCGACGTAGTGGAGCTGGGGCTCCTTGAGTACATCTCGGTGGGACAGCAGCAGCTCGTCGAGGTCCGCGTACAGCTCCTTGAGATCCTCGGGCGACTCGTCGAGATACTGCTGGACCGACTTCGGTGCCGCAGACGTTGCGCGGGCCGATCCCGACGCTCTGCCCCGCGCAGAGGTGCGGCTCCCGCCGGCTGACGCAATGAGCTGCAGCGTCAGCACGTCCTCGAAGACCCGGTACGTCACCAGGTCGATCCGGTGGCCGATCATCTCCACAGCCACCGTGTCGTGGTGGGTGAAGGCGCCGGCGACGCAGACGATCCGCGGAGCGCTCCAGCCGATCTCCGCGGCAGCCTCGTCGCCGAGCTTCTCCCGGGTCAGGCTCTCGAACTCGTGGTGGTGGTCGTGGAGCCACCACAGGTATGAAAGCCCCTGGCTGATGACGTTCTGGTCGCGGTTGCGCTTGTACTCCACGATGACGGGCGTGCCGTTCTCGTCCAGCCCGAGGGAGTCGATCCGGCCGCCGTGATGGCCGGTGCGATACTCGGTCGCCAGGAAGCGGATGCCGAGCATCGCCTCCATGTTGGCCTCGATCAGCCGCTGCAGATCGACCTCCACCCCCACGGAGGCCCCCGGCACCTCCGTCGCCTGTCGGCCTCTCACCCTGAAGACCTTCAGGTTGCTCATGAGCCTCCCCGCCCCACCTTGATCGACGGGAAGGAACAATCGAGGTCGGGGGGTGTTTATTCCGGCATGGGGCGATGCTCAAATACGCCTTGGTCGAGATCTCGAGAGGGCACGAGCGGAAGCCCGCGCCGCTGATAACCTCTCGTTGTTGACTTGTGGTTCTTCGTGTGTTGTGCGTCACGTGTGTGCGCTCGGACACGGAACGGGGGCGAGGGTGTTCGAGCCGCTGCGGGACAAGGACCCCCGAGAGATCGCGGGTTTCCGTTTGACCGGGCGTCTCGGCCAGGGCGCGATGGGCGTCGTCTATCTCGGTTACCGCAGCCCTCGTCCTGTGGCGATCAAGGTCGTGAAGCCCGCGCTGGCGGACCAGCCGTACTTCCGCCAGCGCTTCGCCCAGGAGTTGGAGGCCATCCGGCGCGTCGGCGGATTCCATACGGCCGCGCTCGTGGACGCCGACCCCGACGCCGAGCAGCCTTGGATCGCGACCGAGTACATCCATGCGCCCTCGCTCGCGAGGCTGCTCGACCAGCATGGGCCGGTCAGTGAGCTTGGAGGCTGGTGGCTGGCCGCGAGCCTGTCCGAGGCGCTGATCCACATCCACTCCGTCCACCTTCTCCACCGAGATCTGAAACCCAGCAACGTACTGGTGACGACCCATGGCACGCGCGTGATCGACTTCGGCGTCTCCCACGTGGGTGGGGCGACCGGGCTCACGTCCGGAGACTCTCCCGTCGGAACGCTCGCGTACATGGCCCCGGAGCAGGCGAAGGACTCCCGTAAGGCGAGTGAGCCGGCCGACGTGTACAGCCTGGGCGCGACGATCGTGCATGCCGCGACAGGGCATCCACCGTTTTACGCTGATATGCCGGTGCAGCGGATGCTCGATACGGATCCTGACCTTTCCGGTCTGCCGGAGAGCCTGCGAGACGTGGTTGTCAGTGCACTGTCCTACGCTCCAGAGGACCGGCCCACGGCCCAGACTGTGCTTGAGGCGGCCATGGATCGGTTGCTGGAGCATGCCGTGACAGTGAGCGGTCCAACGCATCCGCCGCTGCCCGACACGTTCCTCATGGATGTGTTGCAGGTGGAGGGGACTCCTCCCGTGCCGCCGCCAGCGGCGGTGCAGGCTCCAGGGAATCCCGGGGCGGTTGCGGAGGAACCGGGTGTTGCGGCCTTGCCCGCCGAACCGGCCGCCGCGGGCGCGTCCAGCGGCGGGGGAGAGCCGTGGGCCGACCGCTGGCGCGGGAAGATCCGCGACCGACGTTCCGACTTTGGCGGCTGAGGCCGCCGGCCGCGCAACAGCGCGTAACGAGGCAGTGTAAGAGTGAGTGAAGGAGAGAGCCCGGTGACCAGCGTCGTAGGCACCGCCAAGTTCGCCCCGGGCATGCAGGTGCGCGCGAGGGACGAGGACTGGCTGGTCGTCGAGGTGTCTGAGACGGCACAGGACGGGACAAGGCTGGACGTCCGAGGGATCTCCCCGCTCGTACGCGACCAGCGGGCTGTTTTCTTCGCCCACGAGTCCCTGGACAAGGTCACGCCCCTGCGTCCCGAGGACACCGACCTCGTGGTCGACACCTCCCCGGAGTGCCGGCGCTCCCGACTGTTCATCGACGCTCTGATCCGTAAGACCCCGCTGCCGCTGGCGGAGCAGCGGCTCGCGACAGTCGGCACGCACCTGGTCGACGACCTCGCCTACCAGAGGGAGCCCGCCAGAGCCGCGCTGAAGGGGCTGCGGCCCAGGTTGCTCATCGCCGATGCGGTCGGGCTGGGCAAGACGCTGGAGGTCGGGCTGCTCCTCTCGGAGCTCATCCGACGGGGGCGGGGCGAGCGCATTCTCGTCGTGACACCCAAGGCGATCTTGGAGCAGTTCCAGCACGAACTGTGGACGCGCTTCGCCATCCCTCTCGTACGCCTGGACTCCAGCGGTATCGAGCGCATCCGGCGGAACATTCCAGCCGGTCGCAATCCCTTCTCGTACTACAAGCGTGCGATCATCTCCATCGACACGCTGCGCTCCGACCGGTGGCGCAGCCACCTCATGCAGGTCACCTGGGACGCCGTCGTCATCGACGAGTCCCACAAGCTGATCAACAAGGGCACGAAGAACAACCGGCTCGCGGGACTGCTCGCACCGAGGACCGATGCTCTGATCCTGGCCAGCGCCACGCCGCACAACGGTGAGCGTGAGTCGTTCGGGGAGTTGCTGAGCCTGCTGGACCCGACCGCCATCCCCGACACCAGCGACTACGACGAGTCGCAACTCGGTCACCTCTACGTGCGTCGGCACAAGATGTCGCCGGATGTGTCGGCGGAGATCGGCCACAAGTGGAAGAGTCGCAAGAAGCCCGAGGCTTTCGACTGCCCAGCGAGCGACGCAGAGCAGAGGATCTTCGAGGAGCTCTACGACGTCTGGATCAACCCTGGGCAGGGCCGGTCGGCTCCGGTGAGCGGCAAGGGTGCCCGCCTCTTCCCCTACACCCTTCTGAAGGCGTTCCTCTCGTCACATAAGGCGCTGGCCGAGACGGTGAAGAACCGGATCGAGGCCATCGACAAGGACATCAAGGAGAACCCGGACAAGCGGGAGCAGCGTGCCGCTGAACGGTCGGCGCTCGTAAACCTGGGCGAGCTCGCTGCCGAGCCCACGGTTCAGGAGGCTGCCAAGTTCCGCCGTCTGGTGGCCGAGCTGAAGGGCCTGGGGGTCGGCCCAGGGTCCGGCACTCGCGTCGTCGTCTTCTCCGAACGCCGTGCCACGCTGAAGATGCTCCACGAGGCCCTGCCTGCAGAACTGGGCTTCGAGGCGAGCACGGAGAGGACCGGCGGCGCGATCCGACAGCTGCACGGAGGGCTGTCCGACGATGAGCAGCAGAGGACCGTCAAGGACTTCGGCCTGGCGGACACCGACCTTCGGATCCTCCTCACTGGCGATATCGCATCCGAGGGCGTCAACCTGCACCGTCAGTGCCACCAGATGATCCACTACGACCTGCCTTGGTCGCTGATCACCATTGAGCAGCGCAACGGCCGCATCGACAGGTATGGGCAGGAAGAGCACCCGGAGATCCGCGCCCTGCTGCTGGTCCGCCAGGACGAGGATCCGGCCGTCCCGTCTGCGGACCGACTAGTGTCGCGCCGACTGCTTGAGCGCGAGTACGAGGTTCACCGCACTCTGGGCGAGGCCGCCTCCATTCTTGGCCTGCGAGATGAGGACGCGGAGGAGGACGCGATCAAGACGGGCCTCGCGGACGGCAAGACGTTCGACGAGATCGTCCCGGCGCAGCCGGACGACCCCTTCGACCTCTTCATGGCCCAGCACACGGTCGACGGGACGGGATCGCATTACCGCGTGCCCCAGTTGTTCGCCTCCACGCGGGCCTTCGTGGAAGAGGCGCTCGACGAGGTGTACGACGAGAGCCCCCAGGCGAAGATCGGCATGCAGTGGGCTGAGGACCACCCCGAGATGCTCTCGTTCAGTCCTGATCGTGAGCTGCAGCGGCGGCTCCTCGTGCTGCCCCAGACCTACCTTGACGAGCGCGGCGTTCTTGAGGAGCTTCGGGTCACATTCGACCAGACATTCGCCCAGCAGCGGCTGGAGCGCGCCCGGGAACTGAGCGGTGAACGGCCCAAGGGCACGATCACCAAGCAGACGCGGCGCGAGACGTCCGGATGGCCGGACGTCAGTTTCGTGACCGACCAGCACCCGCTGGTGGAGTGGCTCACCGACAAGGTCCTGGTCCGCCTCACCCGCAACACCGCCCCCGTCATCACGGCCAACGTCGACGGCCCCAAGTTCCTGATGCAGGGCATGTACTCCAATGCCAAGGGCCACCCGACGGTCCTCGCCTGGTCGTGCGTGAGCGGCCTGGAGCACGGAGCCCCCGAGTTCGACGACGACCTGGTCAAGGTGCTGAATGAGGCAGGGGTGGCGCCGAAGATGCTCAACCGCCCCTTCGCGGGAGACCTGGACATGCTGCGGGCCTTGGTGCCGGACGCTGTCGCGGCCACCCGCCGGCATCTGACCAAGCTGCGTGCCATCCAGGAAGAACCACTCATCGAGCGGTTGGTGGAGTACGAGAAGCGCCTGCAGGCATGGCGCAAGGCGAGCGAGACGGCCTTCGAGCAGCTTACCTTCGGTTTCCGCCGTGACGATGCAGAGCAGCGCGTCGAGAAGACGGCC
Organism: Actinacidiphila sp. bgisy167; assembly: GCF_965342175.1. Classification (GTDB taxonomy): domain Bacteria; phylum Actinomycetota; class Actinomycetes; order Streptomycetales; family Streptomycetaceae; genus Actinacidiphila. The sequence continues at coordinate 23,977 of NZ_CBDRBL010000033.1, read as the reverse complement.
ATAGAGGTCGAGCAGCTCATCGAGGACCTGGCCACGCAGGGCGAGGCGATGGTCCGCGTGATCGGGGTCCTCGTCCCGGCCACTGGGACCGGCGAGAAGAAGGAGGCGTAACCGCCATGGCATTCGAAGCGATCGTCAACCGCGGTGAGTACATCTCCGCCCACTATCTCGCCGAGGTCTTCTCCAAGGACCTCGTGGACCTGCGTAAGCGCTGGACGGCGGCCGACCGGGCAGGGTTGCCCACCTCCCGTTCGGGCATGCGAAACCTAGGGCGCAGCTACTTCAAGGCCAAGGTCCGGATCACTGAGAAGGGCGACTCCGACGGATCCGAGCTGCGTAGCCTCAACGACACACTGCTCGCTGCTCTCGCCTACATCTCCCTTAACAGTGAGCAGCCGCGACGCGACGACACCCACGTCAGGATCTCGCGTGGTGCCTTCGAGGTCCTCCACGCCGACAAGGCCAGGGAAGTACCCGTCGCCTTCGCCGTGAAGGGACCGGGCGGTGTCGAACTCGTCGCCCTGGATGTCACGTGGAGCACGGACGCCGAGCTCGTCGTCTCCGACGTCGAAGACGGAGGCGCCGAACTCCTGACCCCCATTGCGCTGGACGGCAAGCAGGAGATCACCAGCGCAGCGGACGCCGTCACCTTCCTCTTCGGCTGCGACGACGCCTACGCGCCGCGGTTTGTACTGCTCCTCGCCGGCGGGGCCGTGCTGCTCGCTGACCGCACGGCATGGCACGAGGGTCGGTTCCTCGGTGTCAGCGTGGATGCCGCGCTCGACCGAAACCTGGCCGGCGACGGCGGCGAACTGGAAGCCGTCTCCGCGCTGTTCGGCGCCGAGTCTCTGTTGACTGAGGGCGGCGCCGCCGGATTCCTCGATAACTTGGTCGATAACGGCCGCAAGCATGCGGTCGGCGTCTCCAAGGAGCTGCGAGAGGGCCTGCGTGAGTCCGTCGAACTGATCGCCCAGGAAATCCTGAATAGGATCCATGACCACCCTGCGGACCCGGCCGAGCTCGGTGACCGCGACGAACTGGCCACCCGACTCACCCGTGAGTCACTGCGTTACCTCTATCGCATCCTGTTCCTGCTGTATGCCGAAGCCCGCCCGGAACTGGGGATCCTGCCCAGCAAGGACGATGCCTACCAGGACGGATACGGATTGGGGCGACTCGGCGAGCTGGTCTCCTACGACCTGCCCGAGGAGTCCCAGGACAGGTTCCACTTTTACGAATCCCTGGACCTGCTTTTCCGTCTCGTCGACCAGGGCCACCGTGCTCTGGAAGACCGTGAACTGGTCGACCGCGAGACGCTGGACGCCGACGGCATCCGCTTCGAGTCGCTGCGCAGTGACCTGTTCAAGGCCGACGCCACCCCGCTGATCGGCACCGTGCGCATCGATGACGAGAAGGTGGACACCCGGCTGCGCAACAAGGTCCTTTGGCAGGTACTGAACCTGCTGATGCTCAGCCGGGGCAAGAACGGCAAAGGCTTCATCTCGTACGCCCAGCTCGGCATCAACCAGCTGGGAGCGGTGTACGAGGGGCTCATGTCGTACACCGGTTTCTTCGCGGATGAGGACCTGTACGAGGTCGCCAAGCCGGACTCCGACGGCCTGGCCGGCACCTGGGTCGTCCCGCAGAGCGAAGCCGAAAACTATGACGACGACGTCTTCGTCAAGCGCCGCGACCCGATCACGGGCGCGTTGAAGCGCGTCGAACACAAGAAGGGCTCGTTCGTCTACCGTCTCTCGGGCCGTGAGCGCCAGCGCTCCGCCTCCTACTACACCCCCGAAGTTCTCACCCGCAGCACGGTCAAGCACGCCCTGGCCGAACTCCTCGACCAGAATGGCGAGACTACCGCCGCCAGGGACATCCTCGACCTGACCGTGTGCGAGCCGGCTCTCGGCTCGGGGGCCTTCCTCAACGAGGCGATCAACCAGCTCGCGGCTGAGTACCTCAAGCGTCGCATGGACGAACTGACCGTCGAGCGGGGCCAGGAAGTGCAACTCCCGCCGGACCGCTATGAGGCGGAGCTGCAGAAGGTCAAAGCGTACCTGGCTCTGCACAATTCGTACGGCGTGGACCTCAACCAGACCGCCGTAGAACTGGCTGAGGTCTCGCTGTGGCTGAACGCGATGCACGAGGGCCTGAAGGCTCCGTGGTTCGGCCTGCATTTGCGACGCGGCAACTCCCTCATCGGAGCCCGACGGGCGCTGTACGAGAAGGGGGCGCTGAAGCGGAAGGCATGGCTGACCACAGTGCCGATCGACCGACCTCTCCGGGAGGACGCCGAAGACAGTGCCTATCGCGCTGGCGAGGAAATCCACCATTTCCTGCTTCCAGCCAAGGGCTGGGGTGCGGTCGCGGACGCCAAGCAGGCCAAGGAGCTTGTACGGGAGGAGCGGGACAGGCTTGCGGAGTGGCGCAAGAGAGTGGCGACCACTCCGTCCGTGACGCAGACCAAGCGGCTGCTGGCGCTCGCGGGGCGTGTTGAGCGGCTGTGGGAACTGACCAAGCGCCGACTTGTCGTGTCGGAAGCTGAGGTCCGCCGGGAGGTCGACGTGTGGGAGGTCGACCAAGAGCGGCCTCTGCCGCAGTCCTCGGGGGCTGTCTCGCGTGAGCAGGTCGAGCAGGCACTTCAGCAGCCGGGCGCCCCGCGCGGACGGCTGAAACTGGTGATGGACGCGTGGTGCGCTCTCTGGTTCTGGCCCGTGGGACAGCTGAATACCCCGGAACCGCCGACCTTCGAGGAGTGGCTAGAGTTCTGTGAAGCTGTTCTTGGGGTACCTCCAGCGAAGGCGAAAGCGAAAGAGGTGTCAAGCAACGCAGCACGTAAGCGAGGGGTCGCTGCTGGTCTGGAGGACAATCTTGGCCTGTTCGCCGACATTGGAGACTTCGAACAGCTTGCACTAGATGACGACTTCGACCGCGTCATGAGCCAGTGTGCGGACATGCCGACGGTGGCGCTTCGTTTCCCTTGGCTCGGCGAGGTCGACGCGATTGCTCGGCGGGAAGGATTCTTCCACTGGGAGCTGGAGTTCGCACATATCTTTGAGCAGGGTGGGTTTGATCTCCAGGTAGGGAACCCACCTTGGGTCAAGTTCGAGTGGGATGACGACCTTGCGGTCGCTGAGCATGATGCCTGGTTTGGGCTCGCCGATAATGCGCCTGTTCAGGCAAAGGCTGAGCGCAAAGAGAAAGCGCTATCCGAGTCGTCTGCTCTGGGTGCCTACTTGCTTGATCTGGCCTCATGGGCCGGGGTCAGCGAACATCTGGGATCCTCAGTGGACCACGCACTTTTGTCCGGGATGAAAACGAACCTGTACATTAGCTTCATGGAGCGGGCGTGGCGCAACATTCGCCAGCATGGGTCTATCGCGCTGATCCACGAAGAGAATCACTTCACCGTGCCGAGTGGAGGGGCGTTCCGGGCGGCTACATACGCTAGGCTCCGGCGCCATTTCCAATTCGGAAACAACATCCTCTTGTTCGAGGATGTAGATAACAATAAGAACTTTGGCGTTAGTGTCTACGGTCTGCCGAGAGATATCAAGTTCCTGCAGATTGCGCGAGCGGTTCACCCGTCGATCGTCGATCAGTCGTTTGACCACAAGGGGCAAGGCGAGCTGCCGGCGATCCAGTTCCCAGAAGGTGGCTGGGATATGCGACCGCATGTAAAGCGCATCGTGCGAGTGACGCGTGAAACTCTTGCTGACTGGGCGGCACTGGTGGGCCCGCCCGGCACGCCTGCAGAGCAGGCGCGGACGCTCCGTCCTGTAACGGTTGCCGAAAACGAGGTTCTCCGCGCGCTCTCGCGATTTCCGGCGAGGGTGCAGGGGAGGAAGTTCTGGTGGTCGCTGGAGCTCGATGAAGGGAAATCCAAAAAGGATCGCGTGATTGAGTGGAGGACTCGCAGGCCAGATTCTTGGGAAGAGGCGGTGTTGCAGGGGCCGCACTTCTCTGTCGCGACTCCATTTGCCAAACAGCCAAATCGGGAGTGTAAGTCCAATAAGGACTACTCGGTGTGGGACCTGGAGTCGATTCCGGAAACAGTCCTGCCGCGGGTGAACTATGCGCGATCGTGCACTCGCGATGAGTTTCTAGCGGCGCTGCGTTCCTGGGAGGGGACTCCCTCACGTGAGTTCTTCCGTCTTGCCTGGCGGAACATGGTGACATCCAATACGGAACGATCTCTGCATGCTGCTCTGATCCCCCCCGGCCCTACGCATGTTCACACCGTTCACACTCTCGCCTTCGAGTCTAATAGAGGAACGGGTGTTCTGGCTGGACTATGGGCCTCCCTTCCGATGGATTACCTCGTGAAGGTTTCGGGAGCATCAAAGGTCAGCATGGAAATGGCGCGAAGTTTCCCGGCTCCTTTCGAGCATCCCCTCACCGTCCCGCTTCTCCTTCGTACGCTCCGTCTCAATTGCCTGACCCGCGATTACGCGCCCTTGTGGAAAGAGCTGTTCGAGCCCGCCTGGCTCTCGGACCGATGGACGGCCCCTGGGCCGTCTCATCTGAAGATCCAAGGCGTCGAGCCGTCGTGGTCTATGGCGACGCCGCTGCGCACGGAATACGACCGGCGCATGGCGCTGGTCGAGATCGACGCGATCGTCGCGGTGATGCTCGGTCTGACCGCCGAGCAGCTTTGTGCCATGTACCGGTCGCAGTTCGCGGTGCTCCGTAAGTACGAGTGGGAGATGTTCTTTGCCGCGGACGGGCACAAGATTGGTGCGGCGACCCACAACGTCGGGATCCGCCAGACCCCGGAGGAGGCTGCTTTCGTCAAGGCGTGGGTGAAGGCCGCCCGCGCCGGCGATCCGACACCCGAGATGCCTGAAGGCTGGGTGAAGCCCGACCGTGAGGCCGAGATGACTCGCGCCCACGCGGACTTCAAGGCACGGTTGCTTGCCGGCGAGTACGGGGACTACGCCGCGTACGCCGCCGAGCACGGGGACCACGGGAACCTCCTCGGCGGCGCCGAAGCCGAGCAGGCTCCCTCCGATGTTCCGGTAGAAAGCAGGTAAGTCGCCGTCATGCTGCCCTCTCTGGTCGCCGAGGACCTGCGTCGAGCCCTGGCCACCTACCTGACGACGAGCTTCGCGCTTGCCGATGACGACGTGCGCGAGGAACTGGACGCGTTCCTGGAAAGGCCGGAGAGTCGACTGTTCCGCGGGCCGTATCTGCGGGTCCGTACGCCCTTCCGGGAGGCTGCGAAGGGGTGGGAGAAGGCGCTCGACTGGAGCCCGACAGGCCTCACGCCGTACACCCACCAGGCTGCTGCCTGGCAGCGGTTGTCCTCGAAGGACGGGCGCCAGCCCGAGCCCACCATCGTCACCACGGGCACCGGGTCGGGTAAGACCGAGTCGTTCCTCGTGCCGATCCTGGACCACTGTGCACGAGCCCGGGCGGCCGGCCAGCGGGGCGTGAAGGCTCTGCTGCTGTACCCGATGAATGCTCTGGCCGATGACCAGGCCCGTCGCATCGATGAGTACCTCGCCTCCGAAGAGGCGCTGAAGGACGTCACAGCAGGTATCTACATCGGTGGGGCGTCCGGGCCCCGGTCGGGCTCTGACGAAGATGAAAACGAGCCCTGCTCGTACGGTCGCGACACCGGATCGACCTCTCTCGCCGGAGACCCGACCGTCACGAAGCTGATCACCGATCGGGACGCGATCCGAGCGGATCCGCCGGACATCCTGCTCACGAACTACAAGATGCTGGACCTCCTGCTGCAGCGGATCCCGGATGTTCCGCTATGGCAGTCCGGCACCTTGGCGTACGTCGTCCTCGACGAGTTCCACACCTACGACGGCGCGCAGGGCACCGATGTGGCCATGCTGCTGCGCCGCCTCGGCGCGGCGACCGGAGCCGCGCGTGAGGGGCTTCCGCTCGGCGACATCACGCCAGTGGCGACGTCGGCGACGCTGGGTGGTGGAGTGCCCGACGGCCCCGTCGCGGCGGGGCCCGAGCGGTCGGACCGCGAACTTCTGCTGGAGTTCGCGGAGAAGGTTTTCGGCACGCCCTTCCCGGACGCCGCGCTCATCGGCGAGGACCGGCTGCTGCCTGGCGAGGTCGTGGACGTACCGGACTTCCTCCTTCCCACACCGACGCCCGCTGATCTGGCAGCGCTTCCCGATCCGCTCGACGACGAGGCGGCTCTCGTGGACCTGGCGCGGGTCATGCTCGGCGAGCCGATCACCGACCCGCTGCAGGTCGGCGCCAAGTTGAAGCAACACATCCTGGTCAAGGCCATCCTCGACGTTGCCGGCAGCATCCCGGTGACTGTCCCGGACATCGCGCGTGAGTTCGCGCAGCGCGGCGGCGGCCCCGCGTGGGACGAGGCCGCGCGAAGCGACTCACGCCTTGTGGAACTCGCGTTCGCGCGGATCCTCGCACTGATCTCTCACGCTCGCACTCCGCACCCCGAAACGGGAAGGCCCGTCCCTTTCCTGCGCGTTGAGGCGCAGCTTTGGGTGCGCGAGGTCCGGCGCGTCATCCGGGCGGCGACCGCTGAGCCGCACTTCCGCTGGTACGACGACGACGGCCCTACGGGCGACTCTCGGCCGAACCCGGCCAATCTGGCCATCTACCAGCCGATGGAGGTCGACAGCGCGGGTGAGATCGGCGACCGGGAGGACGTGTCGCGCCGTCCTGTGGGCCCGCCGTACAGGCGTCACCTTCCGGCGGTCTACTGCCGTCACTGCGGCCGGTCGGGCTGGGCTGCCTTGTCCACCGAACTGGAGTGGCAGCAGCTCAAGACGAACACGCTGGACATCTACAAGGCTTCCGCGCAGAAGAAGCGGCCCGTGCGCTGGATGCTGCGGGCTCGCCCGGACGAATACCCGGTGCTGCACCTGCACGCGGAGAACGAACGGCTGTTGACCAACCCAGCTGAGGACACCGTCGCGGTAATCACCCCCCAGGGGCCGTTGCCCGTCGGCGCCGATGAGGAGTGCCCCTCGTGCGGTCTCGACGACGGTATGCGGTTCCTCGGCGCGGGCACGGCCACTCTCGCGTCGGTCACCACGACGCAGTTGTTTTCGGAGCGGGGGCTCGCCAAGAGCGAGCGGAAGCTGCTGGTGTTCACCGACGCGGTGCAGGACGCCACACACCGGGCTGCGTTCATCGCGAACCGCAGCTTCGGGTTTACCCTTCGTGGCCTGCTGACCAAGCACCTTGTCCCGGGACAGTCGATCGCCGTGCACGATCTCGCGGCCGATGCCGCTGAGGCCGTTGTCATGGCCGCTGGTGGGGGGGAGCGTGAGGAACTCGCCTCGATCGTCCCACCCGACCTGCGAGAGAACCCGGACATCCGGACCCTCCTCGATGAGTCGGACGACTTCAGCGACGCCGGCGCGGCGATGCTCCACAGCCGCCTGGTCTTCCAGACCCTTCTGGAGTTCGGCCTGCGCTCGCGCCTAGGCCGCACCCTGGAACTGACTCGCACGGCCGCCGCCGAGGTCGACCTCAAGGGACTCCCGTATCTGTGCGCGGAGTTGCGGGAGCGGCATCAGCGTCTTCCCGGGCAGATCTCCCTGCCAACGGATGACGCGGCGTACGAGGTCTTCCTGCGCGGCCTGGTCGAGCGGCTGCGGCTGCGCGGCGCGCTGTTTCACCCCTGGCTGCAGGAGTACATCCGCCAGGCCGGTGCGAGGCGCTGGCCGATCTGGGGCGGAAGGCCCACCGGCATGCCGGCCTTCCCACGTGGGCTCGCTGCACCCGCCTTCCCGGTAGCCGGCGGCGCACGTACCACCGGCTTCGACTCACTTACCCGGGACAACACGTGGTTCGCGGACTGGGGGCACCGCACACTTGGCTGTGACCGGCGTGAGGCCCGCGCGGTCACTGAGCTGGCCATGAAGCTGCTCGCACAGCGAGAGATCCTGGCCACCTACCACGCCGAAGGCGGGGCGCTCGTCTACGCACTCAAGCCGCGCAATGTGCTCGTGTACCGCATCGACGACAGCGCTTCCTCCGACGAGGACGGTGTCAACGCGTGCGGCGTACGCTGCGACACCTGCACCTGGCGGCAGACCGTACCGCCGGGGCGGCGCGCGCAGTGGCTGGGCACCGCGTGCCTGCGGTTCCGCTGCTCGGGGCACTTCGTCGAGGACGACCGCGACTACACATCCGACTACTACCGACGGCTCTACACCTTCGACCGGCCCGGCGACGTGCTGACTGCTGAGCACACGGGGGCGCTGAGCCGGGAGCGGCGCGAGCGAGTCGAGGCCGCGTTCAAGAACCGGGCATCGGCCTTCGACCCGAACGTGCTCACCTGCACACCCACACTTGAACTCGGCATCGACATCGGCGACCTCTCGGCAGTGTTGCTCGCCTCGATGCCGCCCGGGCCGGCCAACTACGCACAGCGAATCGGCCGGGCGGGACGCAGCACTGGCAACTCCCTGGCGGTCACGTTCGTCCCGCGGGGTGCCCGCAGCCACTACTACCTGCACACCCCGGAGCAGATGCTGGCGGGCAGGATCATTCCGCCGGACTGCTACCTGGACGCCTCCGAGATCCTTCGACGCCAGTACCTGGCCTTCCTCTTCGACCGCGCCGCCGACCGGAGCCTGTGGGAAGGCACGGTGATCCCCGAGCGTCCCATGCCCCCGCGCATCGGTGAGCTGTTCGGGCAGGGGCTGGCCGAAGATGGATGGTTCCGCCGCTTCCTCGATGTCGCCAGCGCCCGCCACGCCGAGCTGTTTCAGGCATTCATCAAGCTCTTCCCGGCGATGAGCCCGGCCGCACGCCAGGGCGTGGAGTCCTTTGCTGCACAGGAATTGGAGGTGGCCGTCGGGGCCGCCGCGAGCGCGTGGAACAAGCGGGTGGCCGCCCTACGCGCGAGGATGCGGCAGATCGGCCGGGCCTTCGACGCCCTCGCATCAGCGTCGGGGGATCCGGAACGTGACAAGCAGCGGCGCCAGCTGTTCGCCGAGCAGCGGACCGTGCGTAGACGCCGAGATGAGCTCGTCGCGGAGAACTCGATCAACGCCCTCGTGCGGCTGGGCCTCCTGCCCAACTACACCCTCCACGATGACGCGACCGTCCTCGACGCCACCTTGTGGTGGCGCGACAGCGACGGCGAGTTCGACGAGAGCTCCACCGACTACGGGCGAGGCTCACGCCTCGCGCTCACCGAACTCGCCCCCGGCAACATCTTCCACACCGACGGTTTCAAGTTCATCGTCAACGGCGTGGACCTTGGCACCGGAACCGGAGGCGGCGAGGATGCCTACGCACTGTGGCGGTTCTGCCCTGAGTGCGGATTCGTCGCGACAGAGGAGACCGGACTCGACGTCACCGCCTGCCCGCGCTGCACGGCCCCACAGATCGCCGACCCCGGCACCGTGCACAAGGTACTGGTGCCCGAGCGGGTCCTCGCGCGTGAACGTCGCGAGGACGCCCGCCTCACCGACGAGCGCGACGAGCGCGAACGCCGACAGTTCGACGTGATCACCTTGGTCGACATCGACAAGGACCAGGCCCAGGGGCTCAGGGCGTGGCGTCGCATCAGCAAGACCGGGGAGAAGGCCCCGCCTTTCGGCGTCGAGTTCGCCCGGGTGGCGACCATCCGCACCATCAATCTGGGACCGTCCGCTGCGCCGGGCTCGACACACGTGATCCGCGGCGACGAGCTTCAGGCTCCTGGATTCGAGACCTGCCTGGAGTGCGGGGCGGTGAGAGGCGTGCATCCGCAGGCATGGGACCCCTCCGCTCAGCGCGTCGGCACCCGGCATGCGTACTGGTGCTCCCACCGCGATGACGGCGTGAACCACGAGCCGACCGAGAAGCTGCTCCTGGCCCATGAGCTGACCACACAGGCTCTGCGTATCCTGCTGCCCGTCTCCACGATGGATCTCACAGAGCGCTTGGTCTCCTTCAAGGCGGCACTGCTCCTCGGTATCACGAAGCACTTCGGCGGAGCCCCCGACCACATCCGCGTGGCTACCGACAGCATGCCCGGGGACAGCCGGGAGCTACGTAGGCGCTTCCTCGTCCTGCACGACTCCATGCCCGGCGGCACCGGCTACCTTGAGCACCTCGCGGATCCCAAGGTGCTGCACCGCGTCCTGAGCCTTGCCCAGACAGCTCTCCGAGACTGCCCCTGCCACAAGGAGGGGCAGCGCACTCCCTGCCACCGCTGCCTGCTGCCCTTTGTCTCCAGCAGCGAGCACCCGCACGTCTCCCTTCGCATCGCGAGGGAACTCCTGGACGAGATCCTCAAGGACTGGGACGTCGAGCGCGTGGACACGCTCTCCGGCGTCCGCATCGACCAGCTGGTCGACAGCGAGCTGGAGGACCGGTTCGTCCGCACGCTCATCACCTGGGGACGCCGCGAGGAGGAGGACGGCTCGGTCACCGCCAAGGCCGGCCAGCGCGGCATCGAGCACGAGCTGCGTTTCACGAGAGGGGGTACGGCCACGCGCTGGCGCATGCGGGATCACGTGCGGATGGACACGGCCGTGCCGTCCGAACCCGACTTCCTCCTGGAACGCACTGATGGCCCTAGCGAACGTGTCGCTGTTTTCCTTGACGGATTTGCCTTCCACGCCAGCGAGCGCGTCAACAGCATCGCCGACGACGCGGCCAAGCGGGCGGCTCTCCGAGCCGAGGGAATCCTGGTCTGGCAACTGACCTGGGGCGACGTGATGGCGTGGGCGACGGCAGTCGGCGGCGCGGTTCAGGGGCAGAAGGTGCGCACCCCGACTTCGCCCCTGCACGCAGAACAAGCGCTCGGGCGAGCCCGCCAGATCCACCAGGGCCTGGTCGGCGAGGCCCGACCTGACGACACCCTCGACCCGGTGCTGCGCAATCCGGTGGAGACGCTGCTGGAGTTCCTCACGGATCCCGATCGGGCCAAGTGGGCGAGGCGAGCAGCCGGCCTGCTGGGCGGCTTCGGAGCGGTGGCACAGCCGCAGCCTGTGGACCGCGAGGAGATCGGGCGAGCGCTTCATGACATCCTGCGCGGCGCGGATCTGCCTGCCGCACCTGGGACCGCGGAGGCGTTCGGGATCGAGGCCCGCACCACCGGCCAGGTACGGATCATGGGCCTGCTGGACCGTCGGCCAGAGCCGCGGACTGGACGGCCGGACATGCGCGCATGGTCCGCGCTGACGGTGCTCGACGACCGGTCGGAGGCCGTCGCCGACGACGACCACAAGAACCGTTGGACGGACTGGCTGCGCTGGTCGAACCTGCTGCAGTTTCTCCAGCCTGCAGCCAGCGACGAATTGCCGCGCTCCTTCCACCATGTAGCAGTCTCCACCAGCGACCAGGTGGACCCGCACACCGTGGCGTTGCTGACCAGCGCGTTGCCCACGGAAGGCGGGGCCCCTCCGGCACTGCCGCCCCAGTGGGCCGAGGCACTCGAATGGGCATCGAGCAAGGTCGAACACGTCCTGCTCGCCCTGGTCGAGGAAGCCCGCGAGGGATGCATCGATGTGCCCGAAGTCGGCTACGAGTACGGAGACCAGGCGCTGCTGGCTGAGCTTGCCTGGGAGGATGAGAAGGTCGCGATCTTCATCGATGTGGACGAGGCACGGGACGCCGCGTTCGAGAACGCTGGCTGGTACGTGGCCCAGGCCGGCGCCGTGGACGTATCCGAGCTCATCAAGAAGTTGGAGGGGAACTGATGTCCGGCGCCAAGGTGATCATGGCGGACGTCTTCGGGAAGTCCTACGACGCGCTGGACGGCTCTGTCCAACCGCTTGTGCTGCAGTTCATCATGAAGATGCAGCGTGACCCCGACTCCAACGGCCTCAACCTCAAGCCCCCGAAGGGCGCCAAGGACAAGAGAGTCCGCACCGCGCGCGTCACCGACAACTACCGCGCCGTGCTCATGCACTACGCCGACCGCATCTACTACCTGGTCGCCGTCCTGCCGCACGACGACGCGTACGACTTCGCCGCGAACATCCTCTTCGACATCAACAAGGTCACAGGCGGTATCGAGCTGATCAATCTAGGCAGCCTGTATGGCACCCTCAGTGGGCAGTCGAAGAATGCGGACAGCACGGCGGACAAGAAGCCGGCGCTCTTCGAGGGTGTCTCCGACGCCGACTTCGAACGCCTCGGCGTCCACTCCTCCATTGTTCCGGCACTCCGCGAGATCCACAGTGAGGACGCCGTCCTCGGCATCGTCGAGACCCTGCCGAAACTGGCCCGCGACGTGATCCTGTGCCTCGCTGACGGCATGTCCGTCGAGGAAGTCTGGGAACAGGTCAGCTCCGTTGCCGCGACCGAGGACGAGGTCGACCCCCAGGACTACGAGGCCGCCATCGAGCGTCCAGCCACCAAGGAAGCGTTTGTGATCACCGGCGACATCGCCGAGTTCGGGCGCATCCTGACCGAGCCGCTCTCGGCCTGGCGGATCTTCCTTCACCCTGCGCAGCGGAGCCTGGCCGAACGGAAGACCCCGTACAAGGGCCCTGCACGCGTCACCGGAGGCCCCGGCACCGGCAAGACCGTAGTGGCACTGCACAGGGTCAAGGCCCTCGCCGAGCGCCTGCCGCCTGGCCAAGCCATCCTTCTGACCACCTTCACCACCAACCTCGCCAACCTCCTCAAGTCCCAGCTCAAGGACCTTGGCGGAGCCCAACTGCTGGCCAAGGTCGATGTCCGGAACATCGACAAGGTCGCCTACGGCACGGTGAAGGAGACCTTCGGCCCGGAGGCCCCCAGCCGACTCAAGGACAGCGACGTCCTCAACCGCTGGATCGAACTCGCTCAGGAACAGGCCGAACCGCACTTTGACGGCCGCTTCCTCGACGCCGAATGGAAGCAGGTCGTCCTTGCCCAGGACATCCGCAGCCGAGACGAGTACTTCGCCGCTCGACGGGCCGGCCGCGGCAGACGGCTGAACCGGCCCGAGCGCGCCCAAGTCTGGTCCCTCATTGAGGAATTCGAGCGCAGGCTCGACCGCGAGAAGGCCGCTGGCGTCACCCAGCTCGCCGCCCAGGCGGCCCGGATCGCCTCCGGCTGGTCCGACGAGGAGCGGCCATACCGGCACATCGTCGTGGATGAGGCGCAGGACCTGCACGCGGCGCACTGGAAGCTGCTGCGCGCCCTGGTCCCCGAAGGCGACGACGACCTCTTCATCGTGGGTGACGCACACCAGAGGATCTACGACAACCGGACATCCCTCAGCGCTCACGGGATCAACATCCGTGGCCGATCCCGGCGGCTCACCCTCAACTACCGGACCACCCGGCAGATCCTCGCCGCCTCTCTGAACCTGCTCGGAAACACGGACTTCGACGACCTCGACGGGAACCCCGAGCAGCTGCGCGGATACCGCTCCGTCCTCTCCGGAGCCACCCCCGAGACACAGGAGTACCGGACCCCCGCCGCGGAGATGAAGGCGCTGGCGAAGCGCGTCGACGGATGGCAGCGGGAAGGCATCAAGCCGCATGAGATCGCGGTCGTGGCCCGAACCCACGCGATTGCTGACGCCGTCCTTCAAGCCCTGCGTGACGCCGGACTCGCGGCCGTGAAGGTCGAGGACTCCCGCGTCCCCGAACCTGACCAGGGCGTCCAGATCATGACCATGCACCGCATCAAGGGCCTTGAGTACCGAGCCGTCGCGGTTGTCGGGGCCGGTGCACAGAACATGCCGCTGCCCACCGCCCTCACCCCGGAGACCGAAGACAACCTGCAGCACGCTGCTGACCTGCGGCGCGAGCAGTCGCTGTTGTTCGTCTCCGCGACGCGTGCCCGGGAGCAGCTGTCGATTACATGGTCGGGCCGACCCAGTCGGTTCTTGGAGCCAGCCGGTACGCAGTAGATGACAGTGAGCAGCGCCATCACCTGGCTCACGTCGACCCAGGCGATCACGCTGCTCGCCCCTTGTCCTGCGCCCATCACTGATGCGGCCAGGGCGTCCCGTATGGACCGAGGTCACCCGAGCGAGTGAATCCCTGATTCACCCACCCACCCCTGGCTGAATGGAAACGCCCTGGTCAGCCGGGTGGAAGCCCCTGGGCGCGCGACACGCGCGCTCGGATGCTTGCCACCGAACCTTCAGGGGTTCGGCATCATCACTTCCGTCACGCAGTGCTCTCTGTCAAGAACACTCAGTAAAGTGGGATGGAGGAGTGACGGTGCTTGATGCCGTAATGAGTCGGCGCCGGACGATGATGGTCAGCGCCACCGTCCGCCTCGGTTACGCCTGGACGATCCGGCGCGAAGAACCGCGGGCGTGGCGCGAAGTCATGAGTATGACTGGAGTGGTCAACTCGATCCTCGGTGCTGGCCGTGAGGCCCTGACGCCGGCTGAACTCGTCGACCAGCTTTCGCGGCATCCGCTTCGTCAGCTCGCTCCCGAAGTCTTTGAGGATGACCCCCTTGGGCGGGTCACGGTTTTGGAGTGGGGCGAGATCAGCGACGACGTCTACTCCGACGGATGCTCGGCGATCGTCGAGCTGCTGGAGCGAGGGGATCGCGGACGCGGCTGGATGCCCACGTGGACGTGGATGCAGCACGAGCTTGTCGAGCAAGACGCGTTCCTGGGGCTCAAGGCGGGTGCGAGCGACGCGGATTACGTGATTCGCCGACGCTTCTCGATCGAGCACCCGGCCGGTGAACGAGGGACCATCGCTGACCTGTGCAGCGACGCCGGGATTCTGCCCCCAGTCCGCTACGTTCCCCTGCCGCCGGATCGTTCCCATGAAGGACGTTACTGGTGGCCGTGCCCCGTGTGCCACTGGCCCATGCGGGTCAACGGGGCATCGGTGCGCTGCAGCTACCAACCCCACAACGCTGCATACGCCATCCGCAGCCTGCCAGAAGGCCAGCCTCCCAAGCTCCGCCCACGCGACGACACGGTGCGCCGGCAGCCTGCGGCAAAGATCGTGCACCACGACGGTGATCGCCAGACAGTGTGCGTTGAGTTCCCCGTGTGGCGCTACATCGTTGTTCCCGGCGTCGAGGAGATCAAGCTCTACAAGAGGTGGGACGGCAAGCTGCCCATGTCTGTCGATCTTTGGCCTCATCAGGACGCCTACGACTTGAGGTTCGCCATCAACGAGCTGGACTGGGCATGGGCGATCGATCTCAAGGACGTGGCCAGTGCCTCCGCACTGGCCGACGAGGTCGCCAAGAAGCCGCTGGTCGCGAAGACCATCGTCCTTCCGGACCACCGCGGCACCGCGCAGCGCGAGGAGCTGCAGGATCTGTTGCCGGACTACACCGTCCTCATGGTCGAGGACGTGAACCGGATCCTGAAGAAGAAGCTCGGCGAGGCGAGGAAAGACCGGTGATCGACGCACGCGATCACGGTGACCTCGGGCGGCGTCAGTCCCAGCTCGTGTCCCGCCTCATTGCCTGTGCCTGTGCTTGCGCGCAGGCGTACTTCCCCGACGGCAGGACGGGCACCACGCTTACGGCCGCTCAGTACCTTCTGACGGGGAAGTACGACGCCTGGGCGTCCTTCGCCTCGCTCCCGCAGGATGATCAACGTCGTCTCAGCCGACTGCTCGCCCACAGAGCGAACCCGCTGGCGAACGACACAGCGTTCCGCGATTATGCCAACACCAACTTCTTCGAGCGTCGCGTTCCAGGCTTCCGGTTGCACGACGACCGAGAGCGAGTAGGCGCGCACCATGGCCTGGACCCTCGTACCTGCGCTGACCAGCTGTTGGCGGAGATGGACGGCATCCGGGCCTCGCAGCTGGTGGCCAGCGCGATCGCGAAGCCGGGCGAGTACACCCACACGCTGCGTGTGCCTATGGCAGGCCGCCAGAGCGCACCCGTACTCGCCTACTACACTTTCGAAGAGCACCACGCACCGCCGCACCAGCCGCAGCCGGCACGGATGCACACGGCTCCAGAGCTTCTGGAGCCAGCACTCAAGATCCGGGACTTTCTGCAACTGAACGCAGAGCTCGACCAAGGGACGGGGAAAGCGTTCCGGGCGGAGACCCTCGCCCCGTTCTTCAGGAAGATGCGGACCGCACGGGGGGAGGCGGTCAAAGACGTCCTGAGACTGCAAGCGGGCCCGACGAATGTGCTGAGCGCACCCACAGGCTCCGGAAAGAGCGTCTTGCTCCGAAGCTATGCGACCTGGGCGGTACAGGAGGGGCACACCGTCGCCCTGGTCGTGGGCACCAACGCGAACGCCCTGAAGCTCGCCCACTCGATCGAGCAAGATCTTGAGGAATGGGGCGTCCGAGAACGGCTGGGTGCGGATGCCTCGACCGTGGTCGTCCCGCTGATGTCCCCCAACAGCCTGATGCGGGAACTGGACCGAGCGGTTCACGGCTCGCATGACCCGGAATACGTCGACTGGGTCTTCGCCCGGATCGGTTACTCCTGCCAGTTGCCCTCATGCGCCTCTGTGGACGAAGCGGTGGACACATGGGTGCCTGGCGGCGAGCCCTGTACGAAGCTGACCCCCGTACGCCCAGCGCGCGGGGAGCCTTACCGGAGTATGCCGGCGCCGAAGGTCTGCCCCTTCCGACAGGGCTGCGGCAAGTTCCGGCTGGCCCGCCAAGCGACCTCGGCACGCATCATCGTGACCACGCACGCCAACCTCTATGAGGGGCGCATGCACATCCCGCTCGAAGCGGATGACGGGACGGTGGACGAAAAGGTCAGCGTGGAGAAGTTCCTCATGACTCGCGCCCAGGTCATCCTCATCGATGAGCTCGATGCTTTCCAGTCGACGGTGATGGACCGTTCCGGGCGTGGGCTCGCGCTGGCATGGGGTGACCGGGGGCACGATCGTCCGCTGCTGGAGGTGGACACTCAGCTCGTCAGTGCCTTCTATCGGTTGCCAGGTGCCTTGGAAGAGCGGACACGCTCCAATGTGTCGGAATGCAGACGTCTGGCTGAGACCTACACCATGCATCTGGCGCGAGGTGACCTAGCCCTTAGAGATCAACTCTCCGACAAGCACCAGCAGAAGCCGGGCAGGAGGCGGGGCGGCCGTCGGTGGATCGTCCCCCAACGCTGGGATGGATGGCTGTCCAGACACCTGGCAGCCTTCCTCTCGGACGACCTGGCCATCGTGCCCACCGCCCCCGAAACGCGGGAGGCTTCGACAGCGGCCGTGCTGCTGGAAGCCGTGTATGACAGAAAGATCGCGACGTACGTTCTACCTCCGCACGTCCGAGAGTTCGCACGGCTGGTGCGCTCGATCACCGCTCCCATGGACGCCGCAGGAGTTCTGGAGCACGCCCGCGGTGAGCTGTTCGAGCTGCTGGCCTCCTGGATTCCCTCGGGGAAGACCCGAGCGGCGGTGATCGACCGCCTGGCTCGCAGGATGTTCCTGGTTCCGCTGAGGGAGATGCTGTACAGCTTCGTTCACGACGCCCCACAGCTCAAACTTGCCGGTGTCCCGGCGGCAGAGGAAATCGCCCAAGCCCTGGGCGGCTACGAGAAGTGGAGGGCGATCCCGCACGGGCCACTCGGACGACTGGTGTTCGCCTTCACCGAGGACCACAACCCCAAGTCACCCCACGAGACCAAGCTCAGCGCCGCCGCGTTCGGCGGCGACCCGCACCGCTACATCACTTCACTGGGACAGATCACGGCGCTCGCGCATTCGGGGCACCCCCGAGCCGTCCTCGGACTGTCGGCAACGGCTTACATGCCTGGGGCACATCGGCACCACATCCACATCCGCCCCCAGTTCGTCGTGCCGGACGAAGGATCGTCAGTGGTCATCGACGCCCGTCCCATCCCAGACCTGGAGGGAGAGCTGATCCGGATCTCTGGTCTCTCCGGCAAGAAGAGGCGGGAGGCCACGAGACAGCTGGGCATGAGGCTGTGGAGTGAGCTCTCGCGCGAACTCGAAACGCTCGCTGCACCAGACCTCCCGGGTATTCAGGACGCGATTCTCCTCGCCACCACCTCCTACCAGAGCTGCCGAGACCTGGCCGAAGGCATGCGTCTCGCCGGCGCACCACCCGGCCTCATCGCTGCCGCAGTGAGGCCTGACGCGGATGCCGAAACCGCAGCCGAGCTGGGCGTCGAAGACCGGCCCTGGATCGAGATTCCGGGGGACCAACTGGAGGACTTCGGCGCACTGGCCCACGCCCGTATCCTCATCGCCCCCCTCAAGCGCGCCGAACGCAGCCTCAACATCCTCACGCCCGGCGAGCGCCGATCCCGGATCGGCTCCATCTGGCTCGCGGTACGCCCCATGTCGATCGTCGATGACCCCGACGAACTGCTCGCTCACGTGGGCGCCAGAGCCCTAGACGATCACCGCGTCCACGACAAGCCATGGCTCGAACTCGCGCGATCCAAGAAGACCGCCGGCCAGTACTTCGACGAACTGCTGAGCAGGGAGCGCTACTTCAGCGCCCTGCCGCGCCGGGCCAAGAAGGCCATCGCCGCTGAGCTCATCGCCTCCATCATCCAGCTGGTCGGCCGTGCACGCCGCGGCGGCACACCAGGCCGGATCCGCCTCGTCGACTACGCCTTCCTGGACCCCAAGGGCAACTCCGACCTGCCCAGCCTCATCCGGCAGCTCCGAGCTGACTGGGCTCGCACCGGTGAACTCGACACCCTGCTTACCACCAACGGCGAGGCACTCAAGGCCTTCTTCACCTTCGCAGAGAACCACCACGTCACCGCTGACTCATTGGATACCGCATGCTGACGTCCCTCGCCTACCTCCTCGAACCTGAGCGTCTGGGCAGAGTGGTGCTTTACCGACTGACCAAGGACTTTTCCGAGGCATGGCGCCAGCTGCCTCGCTACCGCGACAACGACACCTCTAAGCCGGTACGGCCCGCTTACGCCGGACTCGCCACAGCACTGTCCGCCGTGACCAGCCAGCCCATCGTGATCATGCCGGACGCCATCACTCCACCCGAGGATGACTTCGCAGTCCCCGCAGTCCTCGCCACCACCAAGCCCATCGCACCCCGCTTGCTGACACGGGCAGTCCGCAGCTGGGAGCAGCTCATTCGAGGCGGTGCGGACGACAACACCCTCGCCCCGCTCCTAGCACAGAGCGAGATGGTCAAGCCCAAACTCGGATTCTTCATCGAGAACGCGGCCTCCGGTCGACCGCGCGCGCCACAGTGGTTCTACCGAGTCGCCGCATGGAACTTCGCCGCCACACTCGCTCGCACGCCGCTCCACCTGCCCGCAGGCACGGCTGACGCAGGCAAGCGCCTCGAATGGCTCATGGACACAAGAGGCAGTCTGCTCGCCTGGGACCACGTTCTGAAAGGGCAGACAGAACGACCGGCGAGGATCGGCTACGGGATGCACAAACTCGACTTCCGTGTCATCACCCTGCCCGGCGAACCGAGGATCGGCATCCACGTTCTGCCGACCTTCAGCAGGCTGGCCACGCACTGGGCCGGCACCCGCACCGCATTCGTCGAACGTGGCAAGAACAACACCGTACTTCGTCTCCCCGTCGGCCACCGCCGCACGGACGAGGGATGGGAGCCGTACGCACGAAACTTCGCCGCCCA
Organism: Actinacidiphila sp. bgisy167; assembly: GCF_965342175.1. GTDB lineage: Bacteria > Actinomycetota > Actinomycetes > Streptomycetales > Streptomycetaceae > Actinacidiphila. The sequence continues at coordinate 4,526 of NZ_CBDRBL010000033.1, read as the reverse complement.
AGTCGTCTCGGCCTGCAACCTGGAGGCAATCAAGCTGGGCACCAACGAGACCCTGGCTGACATGAGCGGCTCGGTGCGCGCCTTGGTGCCCGGGCCCACCGAGCATCCGCTGGGAAAAGGCACAGGCACTCGCTTCAACCTCTACCTCGCCAACCATGTGAAGACGGCTGCGGCGAAGCTGAAGATCGAGCAGGTCACGTACGGGCGAACCGACGTCGAGGTAATCCGTCACACGACGGGACCGGTCGTACGGGAGGACGTCGACCACGCGCTCAGCGGCACGGGACAGGACCGGGTGCGGGTCCTCGCTTTGTACGACGATGAATACACGCGCGAGCGGATGATCACGGCGCTTACTCCGTACCTTGAGGACCCGGAACAGGCCGCGGACTGGAACGACAACCGCGATCACCAGCTCACAGAGAGGTTGTGTGTTCAGCTGAGGCGGGTGCCTGCTCTGGTCTCCCCGACGCCAATCGACTGGGACCGTGAACTTGCCTTTCTTGCCCCACTTGTGAGTACCGCGCTCACTGGTGTGTGGGTAGAGACGATCTGGAACCCCAAGAAGCGCACCACCCGAAGGGGACAGCAGGCCGACGTCTACGACCCGAAGCGCGATCTCCGCAGGCACTTCCACCGACGTGGAACGGTTTCCCAGTTCATCGCCCAGCGCCCCCGGCCGAGGCCCCCCAAGCCTGAAGACGAGGAAGGTCTGCCACCGGAGCCGGGGACCGACGCTGATCTTGAGATCCTTGGGGCTGACGGTGCCCCGGAGCCTTCGGAAGACGAGACGCCGAAGAAGCCGAAGCGGAGCCGGCCGCGTCTGGACTACCCGGCCATCAACGGGTTGCGGGATCTGATGTTTCGCATGGGGGCGGTCGACGGACGCCTCGCCGAGGGGGTCGCACTGGACCGTCCCACGATCCTCGTCGGTCTGCACCTGCGTCAGCAGCGGATCAGCTCGAAGATCGGTTCTGCCGACAGGACACAGATGGTGGAAGTCCTCACGGCCCTTCACACCGATCCGGATCCGCGCTGGCCCTGGCGCCTGGAGATGTACAGCCGCCGCGACCACGCCTGGCTGCCCCTTCCCCAAGGGGAGGCTGCCTTCGGGACAGGCCCGATCGGAGTGGATCAGCACGCCCGTCACAAGGAAGGCGCTGCGTTGGTCCGTGAGCACATCAAGGCCGCACTGCGGATCCTGCCCGGACAGACACCGCTCGTCATCTTCGTGGACACGGAAGCATGCCGAACCATCTGGCCGGGACTGCAGCATGCGCGGTTCGGCGAAGCGACACTCCCCAGTGAAGGTCTTGACGACAACGGCCGCTCGGTAGCCGTCGTCAGCATCAACACGTCGTATGGCGAAGTCCCGACCCCGGTCGACCGCGCCGACGCCCGGGGGCGGCGGGACCCGGCGCGGCCACAGGCCCCCGACGACTGGCTGCACGAACGGACAACAGCCACAGGGCTGACCAGCTGGTACTTCGCCCAGAAGTCGCGTAGCTACGACGGCTTCGGACAGACCGGCATCAACGGCAGCACTTACACCCGCTTCACGATCCCTGAAGACCTGAGGGACAAGCTGCTGCGCAAGGATTGGCACAGCTTTACCGCGACTCAGATCACCGTGCCCCAGCCGGGCGAGCACAGGGCAAAGGATCTCGCTGCCCTGGCTGCGGCGCTGTGTCATCAGTCGCTCGCTTGGGACGCGCGCACTCGCCATCCCGTACCGCTCCATGTGGCCGGTGCCGTTGATCGAAACCATCCGGAGTACCGCGGCCCCAGCTTCGAGACCGAGACCGACCAGCCTGGTGATGACGTCTCCTGATGCTTCAGGAGTGCGCTGCTCAGACGCTTCCAGCAGGGCGTTGTAGGTGATGCTGTCGACGACCGAGTAATTCCCCAGCTGCGGCGCCACTGTCCCCAGGCAAGTGGTCGAACGCGTGGCGAGGCTGAGGGCGGCCCGCCTGCCTGGGCAGTGTCTCGTGTCCGGCGGTCCGTCAAGAACGCCTTCGGAGCCGCTGCCGCGGTGAGCTGCGCTCATCCTTGATAGTCCACCACGACCCGCAAGATCCGGCAGCTGTCATGCGAGCCGGGGACGAGCGACGCCCCCTTGGTCGCGCAGGCGCAGCGCCGGGATCCCCATGGGGAATTTTCCGGCGCCGCAGCCGGGGAATATCGCCGTCGTTCGCAGTGGCCACGCCCTTGTTGGTGCTGCCCAAAGCTGACAACACCGCAGGGCTTTGCATTATCACGACTGGGGCAGCCACACCAAACCGCTGGTTCTCCGGATTCTGATGCTGCTCGTCAGCGGCGATCCGTTCAACTTCGCCTGCAGATGGGCGTGAGCACGGAACGTCTGCTGCTTCGGCGGCCCTACCCGGAGAGACGCGATGCGTAACCAGCCAAAGCCCGCCATCGAGGCTGCCTTCTTGAACGTTCAGAACGCCGCAAAGTACATGGGCATCTCGGTGAACACCCTCTACGTCTGGCGCCACCGCCGGCAAGGGCCGCCCAGCTTCCGGATGGGGCCCGGCGGGAGGGTCATGTACCGCAGGGATCTGCTCGATGCGTGGCTCAGTGAACAGCAGCAGGCGGACTCGCGTTCGAACCCAGCCCTCAACCCGCTGAACAAGGCCCCGCGGCAGCGTGAGCGTCGCCGGGCTGCCTGACCTGGGAAAACGGGTCTGAGGAGTTCAGCAGCACTCGGAATTTCATGCACGCGGAGATCGTCTGTGTGTCTGATCGCGACGCAGATCGCGCCGAGAGAAGCAAGGCGAGGCCGAGGGTAAGACGAGTATGGCGGGTTACATCGAAGACCGGTGGCTCAAGAAGCGGCCGAACAAGGAGACGGGCAAGCGCGAGCGCACCGCCCTATGGGGCAAGTGCACGCGCTACCGCGTGAAGGGGATACCGGGCGTCCGTGACCGTTCATTCGACACGGTCGCGGACGCCAAGGCGTGGCTGGCCGAGGCACAGACCGACACACGTCGAGGGGATTTCGTCGACGCGCGGGACGGTGCGATCAGCCTTCGTGAGTACGTTGAGAAGCACTGGTGGCCCTCCCAGGTGCACCCTGCTCAGACGCTGGAAAGCATGAGGCACCGGATCTGGGGGCAGGTGCTGCCGCAGCTCGGAGACCTGGCGCTCAGGGACATCGGCGTCGCGGAGCTGCGCAAGTGGTCGGCCGACGTACAGAGGGCGGTCGCGTCGAGCACGGCCTATGTCGCCTGGGTGTACCTCAAGGCGATCATGCAGGCCGCGGTCGAGGACAAGCGGTTGTACCGCAACCCGTGCAAGGGCAACAGCTCGATCAAGCCGCCGAAGAAGCCGGAGCGCAAGGCTCGCGCCTGGGAACAGGATCGCGTCGACGCCGTACGGGGGGCACTGGCCGACCGCTACCGGATCATGCTCGACCTCGGCGTCGGATGCGGCCTTCGGCAGGGTGAGGTGTTCGGCTTCAGCCCGGGTGACATCCATGGCGACTTCGTGCACATAGAGCGGCAGATCCTCATGTATAAGTCGCAGCTGTACTTCGGCCCGCCCAAAGGCGGCAAGGAGCGCGACGTGCCTTTGCCGAAGGTGCTCGCGAAGCGGCTCCTCACCCACCAGGAACGCTTCGAACCGATCGACGTCACCCTGCCGTGGCTGGACCCCGAGGAACCCGACCTCACACGCGAGGACCGACGCAAGGTGACTGTCCCGCTGCTCGTCTACACCGGGCGGCGCGGCGCGATCAACCGCACCACCTGGAACACCAAGGCATGGAAGCCCGCGCTCGCCGCAGTGGGAGTCATCCCGCCGCTGCCCGAGCGGCAGCCGGGCGAGAAGCCGTCGCGGGTTTGGGAGCCGAGTCGCGAGCACGGCTTCCACGTCTTGCGTCACACGTACGCCTCGGTGATGCTCGAAGCCGGTGAGTCGATCGTCTCGCTCGCGAAGTGGCTGGGGCACTCCGATCCGGCGTTCACGCTCCGGACGTACACTCACTTCATGCCGCAGGCCGGCGCGCGGGGACTGTCCGCGATCGAGGCGTGGCTCACGGATCTCGACTGAAAGTCCCTGAGAAGTCCCAGAGGGCCGGAACAGCCGCCGGACTCCCATAAACATGCAGGTCAGAGCGTGATCGCTCCCCGAGCGGAACAGAACCCGGCGTACAGCTCGACTCGTCTGCCACCGGGGCCCTGACCAGGGCAGTCGCCTCGGTCGGGGCCACAAGGCGTTCAGCCGGTGTGCCCGCTCCTACCCGCGGTTTCCCGGCACTTCCTGCGCCATTGTGCACGCGATGTGCGGCCTTGCAGACTGGCATGTCTCATGGCACGGAAACCATTTATTTGTCGGCGCGTTGATGCGGCGCAACTTCCTACTGACGCTTCTATGACGTGCGTTCACCTGCCAGCCGCCTCAGTATGTGACACGCGGCGCCAGGGGAAACACGGCCCTCGTGGGGACTCGGGCTTCGATACTCCGGGTGCAACACGCCACGGACCGGCCCGTTGCCGCTCGGATCCGGGACGCTGTGCAAC
>NZ_CBDRBL010000032.1:0-68165 GCF_965342175.1 Actinacidiphila sp. bgisy167 | reverse complement strand
CTGGTCTTTTTCCCCCCCCCCCCCCCGCGTCCCGTTCACCGTGCCGAGGTGAGAGGCCTCCGGGTGCGGGCCGCGTTCCGGGGAACGTGGCCCTGAGCGAGGGTCGACCTCGCCGCGGTGGGGCGGCCGCGGAGGCCGAGCAGGCCCGCGCGGAAGCCGCCCCCCATGGGGGAGAGCCCGCAACTCCCTTCGCCCCGATGACCGAGGTCACTGAGGCCGCCTTCGAGATCGACGTCCTGCGACGTTCCGCCGAGGTCCAGGTCGTCGTCCGGGAGCCGACGGTCCCTCTGCTCGGGCCCCAGGGGCGGCCGCGCACCTCCGCGGGCGTCCCTTCCCAGGCATGCCCCGCGGGGCGAGGGCCGCTGTCACACCGCCTGACGCGGTACGGGCCGTGCCCGCGTCCGGCCCCGGTCCGTGGGGACCGGGGCCGGACGCGGGGCGCCGGGATCAGGGGCGGCGCACCGGGACGTTGTCGTGGACCCGCTTGGGGTCGGTGACCGCGACCGGCTCGAGGATCTCCTCGATCCGCGCCATGAGGTCCTTCTCCAGGACGACGCCCGCCGCCTTGGCGTTCTCCGCGACCTGCTCGGGCCGGGACGCGCCGACGATGGCCGCCGAGACGTTCGGGTTCTGCAGCACCCAGGCCACCGCGAGCTGGGCGAGCGAGAGACCGGCGTCGGCGGCGAGCGGCTGGAGCTGCTGGACGGCGTCGAGCACGTCGTCGCGCATCCAGCGGGCGATCATGCCCGCGCCGCCCTTGTCGTCGGTGGCCCGCGAGCCCGCCGGGGGCTCCTGGCCGCGGCGGTACTTGCCGGTCAGCACGCCCTGCGCGATCGGCGAGAAGACGACCTGGCCCATTCCCAGCTCCTCGCAGGTGGGGACGACCTCGCCCTCGATCACCCGCCACAGGGCGTTGTACTGCGGCTGGTTCGACACCAGCGGGATGTGCAGCTCCCGGGCCATCGCGTGGGCGCGCCGGATCTGCTCCGCCGGCCACTCCGAGACGCCGATGTAGAGGGCCTTGCCCGAGTGGACGACGTCGGCGAACGCCTCCATCGTCTCCTCGAGCGGGGTGGCCACGTCGTAGCGGTGCGCCTGGTACAGGTCGACATAGTCGGTCTGCAGGCGGCGCAGCGAGCCCGCGATCGACTCCATGATGTGCTTGCGCGACAGGCCGCGGTCGTTACGGCCCGGACCGGTCGGCCAGTACACCTTGGTGAGGATCTCGATGCCCTCGCGGCGCTCGCCCTTCAGCGCCTCACCGAGCACCGACTCGGCACGCGTGCCGGCGTAGACGTCGGCGGTGTCGAACGTGGTGATGCCGGCCTCGATCGCCGCGCGCACACACGCCGTGGCGGCGTCCGCCTCCACCTGCGAGCCGTGGGTGAGCCAGTTGCCGTACGCGATCTCGCTGATGACGAGACCGCTGCGGCCGAGATGGCGGTATTCCATGGGAACGAAGCCTCCGTTGGGTGTCCGTGAGTGCCGGCCGGCCACGGTGCGGGCGCACCGGGCCCGCCGGGGGCGCGACACCCGGGAGGGCGCCGGCCGCACTTACGTGGCAGGGACAAATACATCTGATCATTGCATGCCCCGGTATCGGTGCGGGGGCCGGTCCCCGGCACCCAGCCGCGCGGCCGGTTCGGTCACGGGCCGGCCCGGCCGAGGCGCGGCCCCCGCGTCCGGCACGCCCCCGACCACCGGTCCGGCACGCGCCTTCGCCGTCACTCCGGCGCGGCACGGGCCCAGGCTCCCGGCCGGGGGGCCGGGCTCCGCCATAATGCACCGGTAGTCCAGCCAGAAAGCAGGTCGCACATCGTGACGACAACGGTCTCGGTCGAGCGCAGGATCTCCGACGAGCTCGGCGTACGGGAAGGGCAGGTGCACGCGGCCGTCGAGCTGCTCGACGGCGGTGCGACCGTGCCGTTCGTGGCCCGCTACCGCAAGGAGGCGACGGGCGGCCTCGACGACGCGCAGCTGCGGACGCTGGAGGAGCGCCTGCGCTACCTGCGCGAACTGGACGAGCGGCGGGCCGCGATTCTGGAGTCCATCGAGTCCCAGGGCAAGCTCGACGACGCTCTGAAGGCGCAGATCCTCGCCGCGGACTCCAAGGCCCGCCTCGAGGACATCTACCTGCCCTACAAGCCCAAGCGCCGCACCAAGGCGCAGATCGCCCGCGAGGCGGGCCTGGAGCCGCTCGCCGACCGCCTCCTCGGCGACCCCTCTCTCGACCCGCAGGCCGAGGCCGCCGGCTTCGTCGACACCGACAAGGGCGTGGCAGACCCCGCGGCGGCGCTCGAGGGCGCCCGCGCGATCCTCACCGAGAGGTGGTCCGAGGACGCCGACCTCGTCGGCGAACTGCGCACCCGTATGTGGGAGCGGGGCCGGCTCGTCGCCAAGGTGCGCGAGGGCAAGGAGGAGGAGGGCGCGAAGTTCGCCGACTACTTCGACTTCGCCGAGCCCTTCACCAAGCTCCCCTCCCATCGTGTGCTCGCCATGCTGCGCGGCGAGAAGGAGGATGTCCTCGACCTCACCATGGAGCCCGAGGAGCCCGTCGAGGAGGGTCCCTCCACCTTCGAGCGCACGATCGCCCACCACTTCGGCATCACCGACCGCGGCCGGCCCGCCGACAAGTGGCTCGCCGACAGCGTGCGCTGGGCCTGGCGCACCCGCTTCCTCGTGCGCCTCGGCCTCGACCTGCGCGTCCGGCTGCGCCAGGAGGCCGAGGACGAGGCGGTGAGGGTCTTCGCCGCCAACCTCCGGGACCTGCTTCTCGCCGCCCCCGCGGGCACGCGCGCCACCATGGGCCTGGACCCGGGCTTCCGCACCGGCGTCAAGGTGGCCGTGGTCGACGCGACGGGCAAGGTCGTCGCCACCGACACCATCTACCCGCACGTGCCGCGCAACCAGTGGGACGCCTCCATCGCGACCCTGGCCCGGCTCGCCGCCGCCCACAACGTCGACCTCGTCGCCATCGGCAACGGCACCGCCTCCCGCGAGACCGACAGGCTCGCGGCGGACCTCGTCAAGCGGCATCCGGAACTGAAGCTCACCAAGGCCGTGGTGTCCGAGGCCGGCGCCTCGGTCTACTCCGCCTCCGCCTATGCCTCCGCCGAACTCCCCGACCTCGACGTGTCGCTGCGCGGCGCCGTCTCCATCGCCCGCCGGCTGCAGGACCCGCTCGCCGAACTCGTCAAGATCGACCCCAAGTCGATCGGTGTCGGCCAGTACCAGCACGACCTGTCCGAGGTGAAGCTCTCGCGCTCCCTCGACGCGGTCGTCGAGGACTGCGTGAACGGCGTCGGCGTCGACGTCAACACCGCCTCCGTGCCGCTGCTGCGCCGCGTCTCCGGCATCACCGAGAGCCTGGCCGCCAACATCGTCGCCCACCGCGACGCCAACGGGCCGTTCCGCCGGCGCACCGCGCTCAAGGACGTGCCCCGGCTCGGCCCCAAGGCGTACGAGCAGTGCGCGGGCTTCCTGCGCATCCCTGACGGCGACGACCCGCTGGACGCCTCGAGTGTGCACCCCGAGTCCTATCCCGTGGTCAGGCGGATGAGCTCGGCGGCGGGCACCGACATCAGGACGCTCATCGGCAACACCACGGTGCTGCGCGGACTGCGGCCGCAGGAGTTCGTCGACGACACCTTCGGTCTGCCGACGGTCACCGACATCCTCTCCGAACTGGAGAAGCCCGGGCGCGACCCGCGTCCCGCCTTCAAGACCGCCGCCTTCAAGGAGGGCGTCGAGGAACTGAAGGATCTCGAACCGGGCATGCTGCTGGAAGGGGTCGTCACCAATGTCGCGGCCTTCGGCGCGTTCGTCGACATCGGTGTGCACCAGGACGGTCTGGTGCACGTCTCGGCGATGTCCCGGAACTTCGTCAGCGACCCGCGCGAGGTGGTCAAGCCCGGTGACATCGTCCGCGTCAAGGTGCTCGACGTCGACATCCCTCGCAAGCGCATCTCCCTCACCTTGCGGCTGGAGGACGAGGCGGGCGCGCCCAAGGGAGGCCCCGGTGGCGGTCGCCAGGAACGGGGCCCCCGTCCCGACCGGCAGGACCGGGGTCCCCGTCCCGACCGCAGGGGTGGCAACCCGCCCCGCCAGTCCCGCGGCGACCGCGACCGCCCGGCCCCCGGCGGCGCCATGGCCGACGCACTGCGCCGGGCCGGCCTGGACAAGGGCCTCGGCGGAGGCAACGGCCGCCGCGGCTGAGCGCTCCCGTACCGAGACGGCGTACGCCGCCCCCGGCCCGGTCGGGGGCGGCGCGCACCGCGGGGAGAAGCGCCGGCGGGAGCCCGCGGGCCGCCGGCGGCTGAGCCTCGGGGCCCTGCGGGGTCGTACAGAGTTCACTTCTTCTTGTCGCTGAAGGCGCTGGGCCCTCACGTACGCGTACTTCGCGCCGTGCCGGACAGCGCCTTGTTCGAACGGCCTCAAGGACAGACGGTGCCGTCGGCAGGCAGCCGGCCGTGGAGGAAGTAGTCGTCCACGGCGGTGTCGATGCAGCGGCTGCCCTGGAGATAGGCGGTGTGCCCGTCGCCGTCCCAGGTGAGGAGCCGGCCCGAGGAGAGCTGGTCCGCCAGCGCGCGGGCCTGGGTGTAGGGGGTCGCGGGGTCGCGGGTGGTGCCGACGACCAGGATGGGCGGGGCGCCGCGGGCGGTGATGCGGTGCGGCTTCTGGGTCGGCGGTGCGGGCCAGTGGGTGCACAGGGGAAGGAACCCGGCGTAGTAGGCCCCGAACTGGGGTGCCACGCGGCGGAATTCGGGCAGGGCTGCACGCGTCTGCTCGGCCGTCGATCGCGGACCCAGCGCGGAACTCAGGCAGTTGACGGCCGCGAGGGACTGCTCGCCCGGTCCTTCGGCGTCGTCCGGACCGAGGAGCCGTCGCCGGGCGCCGGCATCGCCCGCCCGCACCTCGTCGAGCAGGGCGCGCAGCGCGTCCCAGGCGGGCGCCGCGAGTGCCGCGGTGACCGCCGTGAGCAGATCGTCGCCCGTGGCGGAGCCGCCGCTGCCGCCCTTCTCCCGAGAGTGCGCGTCGAGTTCCGCGACAAGACCGTCCAGGACACGGCCCGCGTCCTGGAGCGAGCGGCCGACCGGGCAGCCGGGCCGGGCGACGCAGTCGGCGGCGAAGGCATCCCAAGCCCCCTGGTAGCCGCGCGCCATGCCGAGGGTGGCGCGGAAGGCGTCCATGCCGGGGTCGACGGCGCCGTCGAGGACCATGCGGCCGACACGGGAGGGGAAGAGCTCCGCATAGGTGGCGCCCAGGTAACTGCCGTAGGAGTAGCCGAGGAAGTCGAGCCGGTCGTCGCCGAGCAGCGCCCTGACGACGTCCATGTCCCGGGCGGCGTCCAAGGTGCCGACGTGGGGGAGGAGCCGGCCGGCGGCGCGTGCGCACGCGTCGGCGACCAGCGCGAAGCCCGCCTCCGGGTCCCCCGCCCCGCCCTCGGTCGCCGGCCCTTCCGCCCCGCCCTCGCCCTCGGGGACGGGCAGCGAGGCGCGCGTCCCGCAGTCGACGGGGGCGCTGCGCCCCACGCCCCGGGGGTCGACGCCGACCAGGTCGTACGCGGCGCGCAGCGCGGGGGAGAAACCGTCGGCGTAGGACAGCAGGTCGTCCACTGCCGACACGCCGGGACCGCCGGGATTGAGCAGCAGTGAGCCGATGCGGGCGGCGCGCGGACCGGTCGCCCGGTGGCGGACGACCGCCAGCCGGATGTCGCCTCCCTCCGGACGTGCGTGGTCCAGGGGCACCGCCACCGACGTGCACTCGAACGACGCCGCTTCCGGGCAGGGCCGCCAGTCCAGCGACTGGCGGTAGTAGCGGGCCAGGTCCGGCGCCGCCGCCGCTGAAGCCGCCGCTGAAGCCGCCGCCGAGGCGGCGGAGGTGATCGGGGAGGCCGCGGTCGGCGGACTGTGCGGACTGTGCGGCCGCTGCGGCGAGCAGGCGGTCAGTACCAGGCAGGCGCTCACCAGTCCCGCCGCGACGCGCCCGCTCCGGCCGGACGCGACACCCGTGGCCCGCACGGCGGCCACCGCCGTCAGAGGCAGACCGTGCCCGCGGGCGGGAGATGGCCGCGTGTCAGGTAGCCGTCCACGGCGCTCTCGATGCAGACGCTGCCCCGGTGGTAGGCGGTGTGCCCGTCACCGTCCCAGGTGAGCAGCCGTCCGGAGGAGAACTGCCCGGCCAGCGCCTGCGCCCAGGGGTACGGGGTGGCCGGGTCCCGGAGGGTGCCCACGACGAGGACCGGCGGTGCGCCCGCTGCCGTGATCCGGCCCGGGGCCTGGTTCGGGCGGACGGGCCACCGCGTGCACATCGGCAGCGTCCCGGCGTAGTACTCGCCGAACTGCGGTGCCACGCGCCGGAACTCGGGCAGCGCCGCCTGTGCCTGCGCGACGGTCGACCACGTCCCCAGGGTGGAACTCAGGCAGGACACGGCGTAGTACGACTGGTCGCCGGGGTCTGTCTCCTCGTCCCCGCCCAGGAGCGCCTGTACGGCCGCGGTCTGGCCGGCCAGCAGTTCCGCGAGCGCGGCGCGCAGCGTCTCCCAGGCGGGGGCCCTGAGCCCGAGGACGACTGCTCCGAGGACGGAGTCCCCGGTGACGGTGGTGTCCTTGCCCTGCCGGAGAGGGGTGCGGTCAAGCCTCGCCACCAGGCCGTTCAGCGTGCGGCCGGCCTCCTGGACCGAGTGGCCCACGGGGCAGTCGGGGCGGGTGGCGCAGTCGGCGGCGAAGGACTTCCAGGCGGTCTGGTAACCCTGTGCCTGCTCGATCGTGAACGCGTAGCCGTCCAGAGCCGGGTCCACGGCGCCGTCGAGGACCATGCGGCCCACACGGGAGGGGAAGAGCCCGGCGTAGGTGGCGCCCAGGTAGGTGCCGTAGGAGAAGCCCACATAGTGGAGCCTTTCGTCGCCCAGCACGGCGCGGACGACGTCCATGTCGCGAGCGGCGTCCACTGTGCCCACGTGCGGCAGCAACCGCCCGGCGTGCCGGGCGCATTCGGCCGCGACCTGCGCGTAGGCCGCGGCCGAGGCGTCGATGTCGGCCTTGCGCGCGCCGGGGTCCTGGACGGACGCGGGGGTGTCCGTGGCGCAGTCCACCACGGTGCTGGCGCCGACGCCACGCGGGTCGACCGCCACCAGGTCGTACGCGGCGCGCACCGCGGGCGAGAAGGAGCCGGCGTTGTCGAGCAGATAGGTGATCGCGGACGACCCGGGCCCACCGGGGTTCATCTGCAGCGAGCCGACGCGCGCGGCGCCGCTGCCGGTGGCCGGCCGGCGTATCGCGGCCAGGGTGATGTCGCCCGCCTGGGGGCGGTCGTAGTCCAGGGGCACTTTGATGGTGGCGCACTGGAACGACGGCACCGCGTCGCAGGCCCGCCAGCCCGGCCGCTGCCCGTAGTAGCGGGCCAGTTCCGCCGGTACGGCGGTGAGCGCCGCCGTGGCGGGCGCCGTGGTGACCGCTCCGGCGGGTGTCTGGTGGAGGTCGCCCGCCGCGCACGCGGTGAGCAGCAGCCCGCAGCTGCCGAGCACGGCGACGACGCCGTGGAGCCTGCGTCGGGGTGGGTTCATGGCCACGCCTTTCTGTGCGCCGCGCCGGGGCGCGGGGCGGGGGTCGCGTCAGCGGCAGACCGCGCCGGTGGGCGGGAGCAGCCCGCGCAGGAGGTAGTCGTCGACGGCGGTGTCCACGCAGCGGCTGCCGCGCTGGTAGGCGGTGTGCCCGTCGCCGTCCCAGGTGAGGAGCCGGCCCGAGGACAGCTGGTCCGCCAGTGCCCGGGCCTGGTCGTAGGGGGTGGCCGGGTCGCGGGTGGTGCCGATCACGAGGATGGGACCGGCACCGCGCGCGCTGACGCGCCGCGCGACCTGTGTGGGCCGCGCCGGCCAGTGCGCGCAGGTCGACAGGTCCTCGTTGTAGAAGGCCCCGAACTGCGGTGAGGCCCGCAGGAATTCGGGCAGCGCCGCGAGGGTCTGGCCGGGTGTCGAGCGCGCTTCGAGCGCGGAACTCAGGCAGTTGACCGCCGTCATGGACGCATCACCGGTCGCGGCGGCGTCCTCGGACCCGACGACTTTCCGCAGCGCGGCGAGATCCCCGTCCCGCACACCGGCGAGCACCCCGCGCAGCGTCTCCCAGTCGGGCGCGCGCAGGGCGGTGACGACCGCGCCGAGCAGGGCCTCGCCGTCGAGGTGGTCGTCCTCGCCCCGCCGTACGGACGCGCGGTCGAGCGCCGCCACCCAGGTGTCCAGCGTGCGGCCCGCCTCCTTGACGGAGTGGCCGACCGGGCAGTGCTCGCGGCGGGCGCAGTCGGCGGCGAAGGACTCCCAGGCGGTCTGGTAGCCCCGGGCCTGGTTGAGGTAGGCGTGGTAGCCGTCCATGCCGGGGTCGACGGCGCCGTCGAGGACCATGCGGCCGACACGGGAGGGGAAGAGCTCGGCGTAGGTGGCGCCCAGGTAGGTGCCGTAGGAGAAGCCGAGGAAGTGGAGTTTCTCGTCGTCCAGCGCGGCACGGACGACGTCCAGGTCGCGGGCCGCGTCGAGGGTGCCCACGTGCGGCAGCAGGCCCCCGGCGGTCCGGGCGCAGTCCGCGGCGACCTCCGCGTGGTAGGCGGCCCAGGTGTCGATGACGGCGGCCCGGTCCGGAGGGTGCGTGCCGCGCGTCGCGGCGGTCCGGGGCCTCGCTGCACCGCAGTCCACCGGCGTGCTGTGGCCGACCCCGCGCGGGTCGACCGCGACCAGGTCGTACGCGGCACGCAGGGAGGGGGAGTAGGTGTCGGCGTAGGCCCGCAGGTCGTCGATCGCGGAGATCCCCGGCCCGCCGGGGTTGACGTGCAGCGCGCCGATGCGCTCGGCGCCGCGGCCGGTGGCGGGCCTGCGGATCACGGCCAGCGAGATGTCGCCCGCCCGCGGATGCGCGTAGTCCCGCGGCACCGTGAGGCTCGTGCACTGGAACGACCGGTCGGGGCAGGGTCGCCAGCGCATGTCCTGCGTGTAGTAGCGCCGCAGATCCAGATGGATGGTGCCGGCGGGGCTCGTGGAAGGCGGTCCGGTCGGAGCGGGCCCGGCGGTGCCGCGTGAGTGCCGCACGGCGGTGCAGGTGGCGAGCAGCATCCCGAGGGCGACCAGTGCGGCGAGCCCGCAGAGCAGTCCGCGCCTGGGTATTCGGCCGGCGGCCGGGACAGCTTTCATCGCCACGCCTTCGTTTCCGCCCGTTGCGAGACGCGGGGCTGGTCGGCATCGGTGAGCCGCCGTGGGGCGGGTGTCGGGTGCCGCCCCGACAGCGAGCGGCCACGCCGTCCCCACCTCCGGCTGCGCAACCAGGTCATCACACTTCGTGTTCGAGGGACCGCCGGGCTGGGCCGAACGCGTGAGGCGGGGAGCCGCCCCTGTGCCGTCGCGCGTGACAAGTGCCGGTGGGCCCGTACGAGTTCACGGCGACACGGCATCGCACCGACCGGGCCGGCCCGACGATCCGGGGGCGGGCCGCCCCGCCGCCGGCCCCCGGACCGCTCGCGTGCCGTGTCCCGGGTCCGCGTGCCGCGCGTTCGGTCCTCGTGAGGGCGCAGGTCCCGGCCTTGCCCGTCCGCCGTCACACACCGGGCGAAAGGGCGGGTAGTGTCTGCGGGTCAGCGATAGTTGTACGAGGAAGCAAAAAGCACCCGTGGACAGCACCGAGAAGACAGCCGGCGACGCCCCCGCCGAGGACCGCGTCGCGGCGGCCGACCGCCAGGGCCGCGGCAGCCGCCGCGGGCGGTGGCTCATGGACACCCGTCCCCTGCGCCACCCCGCCTACCGCCGCCTGTGGAGCTCCACCACCGTGACCGCTGTGGGCAGCCAGCTCACCGCCGTCGCGGTGCCGAAGCAGATCTACGACATCACCGGCTCGTCCGCGTGGGTCGGCTACTCCAGCATCGCCGGGCTGGTCCCGCTCGTGGTCTTCGCCCTGTGGGGCGGGGCGGTCGCCGACAGCGTGGACCGGCGCAAGCTGATGCTGTACACCAACATCGGCATCGCCGTGACCTCGCTGCTCTTCTGGGTACAGGCCTTCGCGGGCGCGCGGTCCGTCTGGCTGCTCATGGTCCTGCTCGCCGCCCAGCAGGCGGCGGCCGGCATGAACGCCCCGGCGCGCAGCGCCGCCATTGCCCGCCTGGTGCCCGCCGAGGAACTGCCCGCCGCCATCGCGCTCGGATCGACCGTGATGCAGACCGGCCTGATCGTCGGCCCGCTGCTCGCCGGCGCGCTGATACCGGCCATCGGCCTGCCCGACCTCTACCTCATCGACGCGATCGCCCTCACCGTGACCGTGTGGGCGGTGTGGCGACTGCCGGCGCTGCCGCCGCTGGAGGCGAGCGGGGCGCCAGTGGCCCGGCGCGGCGGCTGGCGCGAGGTGGGTGCCGGGTTCCGCTACATCACCGCGCAGCGCATCCTGCTGCTGTCCTTCCTCGCCGACATCGTCGCCATGGTCTTCGGCATGCCGCGCGCCCTGTTCCCGCAGCTCGCCGCCACCACATACGCCCCCTGGGGCGAGGGTTTCGCATACGGCCTGCTGTTCGCGGCCATCCCGGTCGGCGCGGTCGCCGGCGGGCTGTTCTCGGGCACGTTCTCCCGCGCCAAGCGGCACGGTCTGATGGTCGTCATCGCCGTCTGCGGATGGGGGGCGGCCGTCGCCGGGCTCGGGTTGAGCGGCAGTCTGTGGTGGGCGGCGGCCTTCCTCGCGCTGGCCGGGTTCGCCGACATGGTCTCGATGGTGTTCCGCAGCGCGATCCTGCAGTCGGTGGCGACGGACGACATGCGCGGCCGCATGCAGGGCGTCTTCACGGTCGTCGTGGCAGGCGGTCCCCGGGTGGCCGACCTGCTGCACGGCACGGCCGCCTCCGCGTTCGGGACGCGTACCGCGGTCACCGCGGGCGGAGTGCTCGTCATCGTGGCGATGCTGGGCCTGGCGGCGGCGTTCCCCGCCTTCACCCGCTACAAGGGAGCCTGAGCCCGGGCATGGGTCGGGGGAGAGTCGCCGAGCGCCCCGGCACCGCTGTGGCGGTTCCCGGCGGGCGACCCGGCCGCCACCCCGTCCTGGTCGGGCACGTGCGGGGTGGGGCACGTCCGCGAGGTTCCGGGCGGAGTGCCGGGAGCGATCGTACCGGCTGGGGTGTCCTGAGCGGCCGAGGGGGTCCGGCGTGCCCCGCAAGGGTGCGCGGTGGCGCTTCGTCTGCCGAAGGCCGCCGAGGGCTGAGGTTGTGAAGAGCCAGGGGTCCGCCGCACAGGCCCGGTCGAACGCCGTGGAGGACGCGGACGGCGAGGGACGCGCGCCACGGGCCCTCCACCCTCACCCCCGCGCGATTCGCGTGCGGGCGCGGCGGCGCGCACTGCGCCCGCCGGGTGAACGCGTGTGCCGATCAGCGTAGTGCGCCACCCGGTCCGAGCGCGCGCCCGGTTAAGAGTGGGGGTACGCATCCGGAGGAGCAGCGCATGCCGCATGGCGCAGCGGGACGTCCCCGCCGGGTCCCGGCAGGGGCCGCCGTCGGGCTTTTCGCGGCCCTGGTGTGCCTGCTCCACGCGCTGTGCGCACCGGGGGTCGCGGCCCTGCAGCCGCTGGAACCGGTGGCTGCCTTCGCCGTCGCCACCCACGACGGGGACGAGCAGAACCAGCACCTTCCGGTGGGCGTCGGGCGGCGGACCGCCCCGCCGGCCGCTCCCCAGCAGCGTGCCGGCGCCGTCCAGGGCCACGCGGCGGACATCGTCCACGACACCTGCCCCCCGAATCCCGTCGGCGCCGCGCTCCGCGGCCCCGCCCGGCACGTCGCCCCCGCGGGCAGACCCGACCACCTGCACCTCGTCCTGCGCTGCTGACGGCGCCCGCGGTCCTCGCCCATGCGGCGGACCGCAGCGTACCCATGCCCGAAACGGGGTGTCAGCAGGACGAGACCAGCAGGAGGACCCCACCATGCCCGTGGACATCTACGCGGCCCTAGGCGCGCTCGTGCGCGCCGAGGCGGTCCGCGACCGTGAACGGCCGACCGCCCCCGACGGGCCGGAGACGGCCCCGGAGTGCTCGGCGCCGCAGGACGCGCCCCCGCAGGAAACCAGGGAACTGGCCGAACGCCGTCACGAGTGAGCTCCCGCCGGTCGCGCCCTGCCCGATGCGGGCGGGGCGCGCCGTGCGGGTGGACCGCGGCGCCTGCTGCGGGGAACCGCGGCGTGCGGTCCCGCGTTGATCCCAGTGAGCGCGGCATGTGCCGCGGACGGAGGGCGGGAAGATGTCGAATCGCGCGAAGGTCGCCGTCGGCGGCGCGGCCGTCGGCCTGATCCTGTTGTGGGTGCTGCCCTGGTGGCTGGCCCTGCTGGTCATCGTGGGCGTCCCCGTGGCCGCCTACCTCACCCTGGACCCCTCCCAGCGGCGCAGGCTGCGCCGGTCCGGCAGGCGCCAGATCGGAAGGTGACGGCGCCGCGGACGCGCGGTGCGGCCCGTGCTCAGGTCACGGAGCCAGCGGCGGCGCCGGTCCTGCGGTCGGGCCCCCAGCGGTCCAGCGCCGCCTGCAGGTCGAGGGGGAGCGGTGCGGCGAGTTCCTGGTCTTGGGGCCAGTCCTCGCGGGGGACACGCCACATCACCTCGAACTCGTTGCCGTCCGGGTCCTTGGCGTACAGCGACTTCGACACGAGATGGTCGCTGGAGCCGACGAGCGCGCCGCGTTCGCTGAGCAGACGGGCGGTGTCGGCCAGTTCGCGGAGTGTGCCGACCTCCCAGGCCAGGTGGTAGAGACCGACGCGGCCCTGCTCGGGGCCGGGCGCGTCCGGGCCGATCGCGAACAGTCCCAGGTCGTGGTCGTTGAGCGTGCCCGCGGCGCTCAGGAAGGCGGCGCGTCCGGGGATCTCCGTGTCGACGGTGAAGCCGAACACGGCGGTGTAGAACTCCACCGACCGCGCGACGTCACGGATGTAGAGCACGGCGTGGTTGAGACGGCGAACAGGCATGAGTCCACCTTACGGCGGCATCATTGAAAGTTCAATGAAGCTCCTGGTTAGACTGAGGGTATCCCGAACCGACCGAGGGGGGAGCAGGCGACCATGACCGCGACCGTCACCGCCGTCAGCCGCGACGAGGGGCACCACTTCAGCAAGCCCGCCCGGGGCAGCATCCGGCTGCTGGCCGGGCTCGGCGTGGAGGGGGACGCCCATCTCGGGGTGACGGTGCAGCACCGGTCGCGGGTGGCCCAGGACCCGACGCAGCCCAACTTGCGCCAGGTCCACCTCATCCACGGCGAACTCCACGACGAGCTGCGCGCCGCCGGCTTCGAGGTCGCCCCGGGCGAGCTCGGCGAGAACGTCACCACGCGCGGCGTCGACCTGCTGGGCCTGCCCGTCGGGACACGGCTGCGGCTTGGTGCCGAGGCCGTCGTCGAGGTGACCGGTCTGCGCAACCCCTGCCGCCAGATCGACGGCTTCCGGCCGGGTCTGCTGCGGCAGGTCGTGGGCAGGGACGAGCGCGGGGCGGTCGTCCGCAAGGGCGGGATCATGGGCGTGGTCCTGCACGGCGGGGAGGTGCGGCCCGGCGATCCGATCGCCGTCGAGCTCCCCGAAGGGCCGCACCGTCCGCTCGAGCGGGTCTGACTCAGGACAGCGCGCAGGAGTCGACGACGTCCCCGCTCGCCGGCCGGGGCACCGTGCGGTCCGCGGGAGGCGTCCGGCTCCGCTCCACCCATGAGGTCAGGGCGTCGAACGCGGCCCGGTAGCGGCGAGGCCGGCGGCCCGCCGGTGGATCGTTGCGACGGCGGTTTCCACGACGTACCGCCGATGCCGGTGCCGTGCCGCCGCCTTCGACGCGGCGCACGCCCGCCTCGAGGTCGGCTGACGGCACCACAGCGAGCTCGCCGCGGGTCGTGGCACGCGGCCACGACCCGCGACCGCGGCCGCCTCTGAGACGCGCGGCCCGCGCCGCTCACGGATACGGTGCGTGCATGGGCACGGCTCCGGCCGAGGACGGCACGCTGCGGATCGGCGCACCGCCGCGCTGGTTGCGCGTGCTCCCGGTCGCCCTGCTCGGCGCGCTGATCCTGGCTCAGGGCGTCACCCCCGGCGACGTGGAACTCGGGGCCTACTACGCGGCCGTCGCGCCGCTCGCCGCGCTCACCTACGGCGTGGCGGGCACCGCGATCCTGGCCACCACCGTCGTGGTCGTCATGGAGCTCCCCGTGGTGGGCTCGGGAACGCTGGTCGGCGCCGAGCTCGGCGCCGTCGTGCTCATCGGCGCCCTCAGCGTGGTCATCGCCGCGCTGCAGCGGCGCTTCCGGGGCCGGCTGGTGCTGGCCCGGTCGGTGGCGGAGGCAGCGCAGCTCGCCGTCCTCGCCCCGGTGCCCGGCGATGTGGGGCAGGTGCGTTGCGCCGCCCTGTACCGGGCCGCACAGCGCGGCACCCTGGTGGGCGGCGACCTGTACGACGTGCGGAACGGGCCCCATGGCGTACGGGCGCTGGTCGCCGACGTGCAGGGACACGGCCTTGCCGCGGTCGGCACGGTCGCGGCCCTGCTCGGCGCCTTCCGCGAGGCGGTGCTCGACCAGCGGGAGCTGCGCGGTGTGGCCCGGCGTCTCGAACGGCGGCTGTCCCTGGACGCGGCCGGGGACGACGAACTGTTCGCCACCGCCCTGCTGCTGGAGTTTCCCGACGACGGGTCATGGGTGCGGCTGGTCTGCCAGGGGCATCCGCCCGCCCTGCTGCTGCGCGGCCGCGAGGTACGGGAGCTCACGTGCGAGCACGGTCCGCCGCTCGGCGCCGGGCTGCCCGGACAGGAACCGGCGCCGCCTTCCGTCGTGCCCCTGGTGCCGGGGGACGTGATCCTCGCCTATACCGACGGGGTGACCGAGGCCCGTGACGCCGCCGGGGTCTTCTACCCGCTTGCGGAACGCCTCGCCGCCTGGCTGGCCGAAGGTGCTGTCCCCTGTCCTCAGGCCGTTGTCGACGCGGTGTGGGAAGACCTGCACCGGCATGCGGGTGCGGTGCGCGACGATGTCGCGCTGCTGGCGCTGGCGCCTCGCTGATCGCGGGCGGGCCGGTCAGTCGTCGCTTTGCGCGGCGGCCGGCGGGGGGCGGCCCTGCAGCCTGGCGGCCTCGGTGCGGATCTCCGGGAGCTTGGCGTACAGCTCCTTTCCGGGGCAGTCGGTCATGTACGCGTCCCGGTGGCCCGCGATCACGTGGAAGACCGCCCGCTCGCCCTTCTTGAAGCGGCTCTTGCTGCTGCTGGACACCAGGGTGACCTTCCCTCGGGGATCGATGTCGGACAGCCCGAGCTTCCAGGCGGCGAGCCGCGCGATCGCCTCGGCCATCGCCGGCGGGACGCTGCCCTTGTCGTCGTAGGTGCCGATCGCGGCGATGCCCATGGTGTCCTGGTTGAAGCCGAGGGAGTGCGCCCCGGTGACGGGGCGGTCGGAGCCCCCGGCCCGTCCCTCGTAGATCGTGCCGCACTTGTCGACGAAGAAGTTGTAGGCGACGTCGTCCCAGTGGCGGCTCTGGATGTGGCCGGAGTAGATGTCGCGGATGGTTTCTGGCACGTCCGCGCACTTGTAGCCGTTGCCGCTGTCCGTGTGGTGCAGGAACACCGCCTTGACCGTGGCGCTGTAGTGCGGGGGCTCGGTGCGCAGCGACTCGTCGGCGCCCCAGCTCTTGCGGGGCACGATGGCGGGTTCGCGGGCCGGGTGGAGCGGTACGTGCTGCAGCCCGGCCCGTGCGGCCGGGTCGGGGAGGGGCATGAGCTGCGGGCTTGGTGCGGGGCGGGCGTGGACGGGGGGTGGGTCGGTGCGGATGAGCAGGCTCTGCACCCCGATGGCGGCGACGGCGACGGCACCGGCCGTCGCGGCGGCCGTCGCCCAGACGCGGGTGGCACGCCGTGGACCTCCGGCCGCGCGGCGGCGCGCGTGCTTGGCCGCACGGTGTGAACCCATGGAGCGAACATCAGCTCATATGACCGGCGCGCGTGGAGGGGACACGCCGGGTGGGCGGCTCGCCTCACCCGGATGCGCCGGTGCCTGCGGCGTGTCTCGAGGTCCGATGCCCGGCGCTCGGCGGGGCGGGACGAAAGCGGCGTCCCACCCCACGGCGAAGCGTGCCGCCTGCCCTCCGGGACAGCGGCGGTCAGGGGGAGAACGGCTGCGAGCCCGCGGGGGCCGTGACGCGCCGCCCCTGCACACCTCGTACGCGCCTGGCCTGCGGCAGCGTCACAGCCGCCGCGTGATCCGCAGCTCCGTCAGGTACCGCTTGACGACGCGGCCGCCGTAGCGTCCGTCGATCAGCGCGCGGACACACGCGAGCAGGCCCTCGCGAAGCACGGCGGGCAGTGCCCGGTGGTTGGAGTAGCTCAGCAGCAGATCGAGGTACTCGTCGGTGGTGTAGGGCAGTTCGCGCTCGTAGCGGTGGAAGACGGCCGGACCGAAGCACCCGGAGCGGTCGGTCTCCCCGCTGTCCGCGGGAACGAGAGCCGCCGCGCTCGGCCGCGGGCGAGGCGGCCTCTCCGGTGTGAAGCGCTCGTAGCACTCCTGCACGTCGGCGAAGAAGTCCCGCGAGCCGCCGTCCACATGGTGGGTGGCGATGACGGCCAGCACCCCGCCGGGGCGAAGGGCCTCGGCGCACTTCACGACGGCCACCGCGGGATCGATCCAGTGGAAGGCCGTGGCCGCGACCACCGCGTCGAACGGCTCGTCCGGGAGCGGCCAGTCCTCGAAGGCTGAGACGACCACCTCGGCCCCGGGGGAGGCCGCCAGCCTGCGCCGGGCGACCGCCGCCATCGACGGCCCCAGCTCGACCGCCGTGACGCGGAAGCCGCGCGCCGCGAGCGGCACGGTGGCCTGCCCGGTCCCGCAGCCGATCTCCAGCACGCGCGCGCCGGGACGAAGGCCCGCCACGGCGGTCAGGTCGTCGAAGACCACGCCGGGATATCCGGGCCGAACCCGGTCGTACAGTTCGGCGTCCTCGTCGAAGACGCCCCTCAGCGAACTGCGGTCGGTCATCCGCCGAGATTACTCCCCGGCCCTACTCCGGCGGCAGGGGAACGGCGGGTCCCTGCGGCGACGCGAGGAGCACGGTGCGGACGTAGTCCTCGACCGCCGCGTCCAGGCCCACGTCGCGCTGCGCCCGCTCCGACATCAGCCAGCGGTGCTCCAGCAGCTCGTGGTAGATCTGCGCGGTGTCCAGCGAGCCGCGCAGTTCCCGCGGCACGGCGCGGACCGTGGGCCGGAAGACGTCGCGGACCCACCGGTGGGCGAGCACCTCGGGGCGGGCGCCCAGCGGGTCGCCCGGGGCGTAGTCCTCCTGGGTCGCCATCCATGTCTCGAGGTCGTTGAGGAGGCTGCGGGCCTGGTTCTCCTCGGCGTCCAGGCCGGTGAGCCGGAGCAGTTGGCGCTGGTGGTGCCCGGCGTCCACGACCTTGGGCAGGAATGTGATGTTGTCGCCGTCGGGCGACTTCTGGATCTGCATCTCCGCGACGTCGAATCCGAGGTTGTTCAGCCGCCGGATGCGCCGGTCGATGTAGTGCCGCTTGGCCACCGGGTACACCGACTCGCGGGTGAGCTCGTGCCACAGCTCCTCGTAGCGGTCCGCGATGGCCTGGCCGAAGGTGATCGGGTCCACCGCGGGGTGCAGCGAGCCGCCCGCCTCAAGGTCCAGCAGCTCGCCCGCGATGTTGACCCGGGCCACCTCGATGTCGTAGTCCCGCTGGCCGCGCGAGAGGGTGGGCTGGATCTGTCCCGTCTCGGCGTCCACCAGGTAGGCGGCATAGGCGCCCGCGTCACGCCGGAAGAGGGTGTTCGACAGCGAGCAGTCGCCCCAGGCGAAGCCCGCCAGGTGCAGCCGGACCAGCAGAACGGCGAGCGCGTCCAGCAGCCGGTTGACCGTGCCCGGGCGCATGGTCGTCTCGAACATCGAGCGGTAGGGCTGCGAGCCGACCAGGTGGCGGGTGATCAGCACCGGCTCCAGCGGCTCGCCGCGTGCGTCGGTGCGGCCGGTGACGACGGCCAGGGCGTCGACCGCGGGTATGCCCATCCGGTCCAGGTCGCGCAGCAGCCCGTACTCCCGGACGGCGGCCCACTCGCCGACCTCCTTGACCGCCACGACCTCGTCGCCGGCCAGGGCGAAGCGAACGACGTGCCGCGAGATGCCGCGCGGCAGCGCCACCAGGTACTCCTCCGGCCACTCCTCCAGCGGCACGTTCCACGGCAGGTCGAGGAGGGCCGCCGGATGGTCCGGGGAGGTCGCGGTGATCTGCAGGTCCATGGCCTCCAGTCTGCGGCACGGGGGCGGCCGTGCCGGACACCGGGGCGGCACATACGCTGCGGGGCATGAGGGAACGGCTGGTGGTCGTCGGCGGGGACGCCGCGGGGATGTCGGCGGCGTCCCAGGCGCGCAGGAGGAAAGGGCCCGATGAGCTGGAGATCGTCGCCTTCGAACGCGGGCGCCACACCTCCTACTCCGCCTGCGGGATCCCCTACTGGATCGCGGGGGACACCACCGGCCCCGACGCGCTGATCGCCCGTGCGCCCGAGCAGCACCGCGCCCGCGACATCGACGTGCGGCTCGGTGTCGAGGTCGTGGAGATCGACCGGGACCGAGGGCGGGTGCGCACCCGCGACGTCTTCGGGGCGGAGGACTGGACGGGGTACGACCGGCTCGTCATCGCCACCGGCGCCGTCCCCAAGCGCCCGCCGATCCCGGGGATCGACGCGGCGGGCGTGTACGGCGTGCAGACCCTCGGTGACGGGGAGGACATCCTGGACGCCCTCGACAGCAGGCCCCTGCGGAACGCCGTCGTGGTCGGCGGCGGCTACATCGGCGTGGAGATGGCCGAGGCCATGCTGCGGCACGGGCTCCGGGTCACCCTCGTCGAACGCTCCGAGCAGCCCATGGCCACCCTGGACCCGGACATGGGCCGGCTCGTACGGGAGGCCATGGAGGGCCTCGGCGTCACCGTCGTCACCGGGGCCCCCGGTGCGCGAGGTGCTCACCGGGGCGGACGGCCGGGTCCGTGCCGTGGCCACCGACCGGGGCGAGTACCTCGCGGACGTCGTCGTGCTCGGTCTCGGCGTCACGCCTGAGACCGGCCTCGCCCGTGACGCGGGGCTGCCGGTCGGCGCCCACGGCGGGCTGCTCACCGACCGCGCGATGCGCGTGCGCGGCGAGGAGGCGATCTGGGCGGGAGGGGACTGCGTGGAGGTCCTCAACCTAATCTCCGGCGGGATGCAGCACATCCCGCTGGGCACCCACGCCAACAAGCAGGGCCGGGTCATCGGCACCAACATCGGCGGCGGCTACGCCACCTTCCCCGGCGTGGTGGGCACGGCCGTCAGCAAGGTGTGCGACCTGGAGATCGCCCGTACCGGGCTGAAGGAGTCCCAGGCGCGGGCCGCCGGGCTGGCGCCGGCGGCCCTGCCCGCTCAGCACACCCGTGCCGGCGCGGACGCCCATCGGCGGAGCCCGACACCGCGCGACGACCGCTACCCGAGTGACGACGCCATCGCCAGGAACCGCTCGTCGGTGTCCGTGTACGACGTCATGGTCCAGCCCGAGGACTCCAGCAGCGGCCCCAGGTTGGGCTCCGCCCTCACGTCGTCAGGGGTGAGCTCACGGCTCTGCCGGGCGGCCAGTGCCGCCCGGCCGATCGGGTGGAAGAGCGCGAGCCGGCCGCCCGGCCGGGTGACCCGGGCCAGCTCCCGCAGGCACACCCGCGGGTCCGGCAGGTGCCCGATCAGCCCCGCGGCGAAGACGGCGTCCAGGGCGCCGTCGCGCAAAGGGAGCCGGGCGCAGTCGGCCAGCAGCAGGGCGCCGTGTTCACGGCGACCGGCCCGTACCGCCTCGGCGAGCATCTCGGGCGTCAGATCGGCGCCGACGACCGTCCCGGACGCTCCCACGGCCGCCCGCAGGAAGGGCAGCGCCCGGCCCGTGCCGCACCCCGCGTCGAGGACCGCCTGTCCCTCCCGCAAGCCCAGTTCGGCTACAGCGGCCCGGTAGGCGGGGGCGTCGTCGGGATAGCGGGTCTCCCAGCCGGCGGCGCGGGCGGCGAAGAAGGCGCGGACCTGTGCGGGATCGGTGTGCACGACGACCACCTCCGGTTGGGGGCCCGCCCGGGAGGGCACGGGGTACGGGGCATCATGGTCGCATGATCCCGCTGCGTTCCGTCGCCTTGTTCTTGCTCGCCGCGCTGCTGGAGATCGGCGGGGCCTGGCTGGTCTGGCAGGGGCTGCGCGAACACCGCGGTTGGGTGTGGATCGGCGCCGGCGTCATTTCCCTGGGGCTCTACGGGTGCGTCGCCACCCTGCAGCCGAACGCCGAGTTCGGCCGCATCCTCGCCGCCTATGGTGGTGTGTTCATCGCGGGCTCGCTCGCGTGGGGGATGGCGGCCGACGGTTACCGGCCGGACCGCTACGACGTGGCGGGCGCCCTGGTGTGCCTGGTGGGCGTGGGCATCATCATGTACGCGCCGCGCAACGGCTGAGACGCTTCCTTTGCGCAGGTTCGTGCCGAACACGATCGTCAAGGTCCCCAGTCGGCAAGCGCGTTGTCAAAAGCGGCAGGGTTCAGTCATGGCACGAGCGTGCCACCACGTTCGCACTAGCGTCCCGGGGCCATGGGACACATGGACCACGCCGCCTTCGGCTGGCTGACACCGCTGCTCTCGTACGCCATGGCGTGCGTGGGTGCCGCGCTCGGACTGCGCTGCACCGTACGGGCCCTGGCCACGACCGGCCGTTCCCGGCGCAACTGGCTGATCACCGCCGCGAGCGCTCTGGGCACCGGTATCTGGACGATGCACTTCGTCGCCATGCTCGGCTTCCGCGTCAGCGGCACCGAGATCCGCTACGACGTCCCCCTGACCGTCCTCAGCCTGGCCGTCGCCATGGTGGTCGTCGGTCTCGGGGTCTTCGCCGTCGGGTACGGAGGCAGCCGCTTCCGGGCCCTGGCGGTGGGCGGCCTCACCACGGGTGCCGGCGTGGCCAGCATGCACTACCTGGGCATGGCCGCCGTACATCTGCACGGCACGGTGGCCTACGAACCCTGGCTCGTGGCGCTGTCCGTCGTCATCGCCTGGGCCGCCGCGACCGCCGCCCTGTGGGCGGCGCTCACCATCCACCGGCCCGTGATCGTCGCCGTCGCGTCCCTGGTGATGGGCGCCGCCGTCAGCAGCATGCACTACACCGGGATGCTCGCCGTGGACGTCCAGGTCCGACCCTCGGCGGATGTGCTGCCCGGAGCAGAGGCGATGGCGTTCCTCTTCCCCCTCATCGTCGGGCTCGGCTCCTACCTCTTCCTCACCTCCGCCTTCGTCGCGCTCTCACCGACGGCGAGGGAACGCGTGGCCTCCGCGACCGCGCAGCGCGTCGGCGAGGGCGCCCTGTGACGCCGCCACGGGGCCGCAGAGCGCACGCCGGGCTCCCCGCGGACGAGAAGCCCCTCGGCGAGAACGACGGCATATAGGGCGACGCCGCGCGCGGGCGGCCGAGCCTGCGGCCGAGGAGCGTACGCGCGAAGATCGTGTCCCTCCTCATGGTGCCCATCGTGTCCCTGATGGCGTTGTGGGCCTTCGCGGCCGTCACCACAGCCCAGGACGTCTCCGGGCGGCTGCGCGCCCAGCGCGTCGCCGAAACGGTCCGCGAGCCGGTCGCGGGCGCCGTGACCGCCCTGCAGGCCGAACGCCGCGCCGCCACGCGCTACCTGACCCGGCCCACCTCCGGGGCGGCCGCCGATCTGAGCAAGCGCGCCGCGGCCACCGACCGCGCCGCCGCGAGGCTGCGGCTGGACGGCGGCCACACCGTCGCCGAGGGAGCGGGCCTGCCGGGCGCCGCGGTCGTACGGGTCCGCACCTTCGTCGGCGAACTGGAGCGCCTGCGCGGCTCCCGCGGGGACATCACGCGGGGCACGGCGGACTGGCGGGAGACGTACCAGTCCTACACCGGCGCCATCGACGACGGCTTCGCGATCGGCGGCGCCCTTGCCGCGTCCCGCGGTGAGCACGTCGCCCTGGAGATCGACCGTGCCGCTGAACAACTGTCCCGTGAGGACGCGCTGCTCACCGCGGCGGCCCTCACCCGTGACCTTCCCGCGGACCGCTACCGCGAACTGAGCGGCGCCGTCACCGCCCGCCGCGTCCTGGTCGCGGGCTCCACGGCCGACCTCGGCGGCCGCGGCCGCGGCGCCTGGGACCGGCTGGCCCGCTCCACCGCGTACGTGGACCTCGAGGCCATGGAGGACGCCGTCCTCGACGCCGGGCCCGGCAAGGCGGCCGCGGACGCCACGAGTCCCGACGTCTGGGACCGGACGGCAGCGCAAGTGCTGTCCGGGCTGGGCCACGTCGCCGAGGCCGCCGCACCGGCCGACCGGACCGTCGCGGACGGCCTGTCGAGTCCCTCGGGCATCGCCGTCATGCTCGGTCTGCTCGCCGTCCTCGCCTCTCTCCTCATCTCCGTACGGATCGGCCGCGGCCTCGTCGTCGAGCTGATCGGCCTGCGCAACACCGCACTCGAGCTCGCTCGCCGCAAACTGCCTCAGGCCATGCGGCGGCTCCGCGCGGGAGAGGAGATCGACCTGGGCAAGGAGGCGCCCCTCGGCAGGCACGGCGCCGACGAGATCGGCCAGGTCGCCGAAGCCGTGGCCACTGTGCAGCGTGCCGCGCTGCGTGCTGCCGCGGAGCGCGCCGAACTGGTCGACGGCGTCTCCGGCGTCTTCGTCAACCTGGCCCGCCGCAGCAGGTCCTGGTGCACCGTCAGCTAGCCCTGCTGGACGCCATGGAACGGCGCACCGAGGACCCGGGCGAGCTGGAGGACCTGTTCAAGCTCGACCACCTCACCACCCGTATGAGGCGGCACGCCGAGGGACTGATCATTCTCTCCGGCTCCGCTCCCGGCCGCGCCTGGAGCAAGCCCGTGCCCCTCACCGATGTGGTGCGCGCCGCCGTCGCGGAGGTCGAGGACTACGCCCGCGTCGAGGTCCGCCGGCTCCCGCAGGCGGCGGTCATCGGCTCCGCGGTCGCCGACCTCACCCATCTGATCGCCGAACTCGTCGAGAACGCCACCCAGTTCTCCCCGCCGCACACCAAGGTGCGCGTCGACGGCGAGCAGGTCGGCAACGGCTACGCCCTCGAGATCGAGGACCGCGGCCTGGGCATGGGCAACGAGGCCATGGCGGAGGCCAACCGGCGCATCGCCCGGACGGAGGCGCTCGACCTGTTCGACAGCGACCGGCTGGGCCTGTTCGTCGTCAGCCGGCTCGCCCGGCGGCACGACGTCAAGGTCTCACTGCGCTCCTCCCCGTACGGCGGGACCACCGCCGTGGTCCTCCTGCCCACCGCCCTGGTCGACATGAGGGCACCCGAGGCCCGCGCCGAACGGGGAGCCGGGGCGGGGAGCCCGGTGGCCGGCCCGCACGGACCTGCACCGCGCCAGGAACCCGCCCAGGTCCCGACGGCCCCGGCGGCCTTCCCTCGCGGCCACGGCGACGCCGCACCGCCGCACCCCTCCGTGCCCCGGCCCGTCCGTCTGCCCGCACCCGGGGCGGCTGCGGCCACCGCCCCGGAGCGAGGTGCCGCGCCCGCATCCGCGGCGGCCGAGGCTCCCGCGTCCTCCGCCGCCGGCGTACTCCCGCGCCGCGTACGTCGCGCGAGTCTCGCCCCGCAGCTCCTCGAGCCTCGCGCACCCGAACCCTCCTTCGGGCCGCGGGACACGGGGCGTGACGCCCCCGAGCGGACGGCGGAGCAGGCGCGTTCGACGATGGCCGCCTTCCGGCGCGGCTGGGTCCGCGGCGGCGGTCCTGCGGCCCGTGACACCACCGACGGGCAGGCCGCCGGCCCGACCCCCCTGCGACCCGCCCCGGAGCCCGGCGGCGGCCGGCCCGCTCCCGGGGAGACGGGCCCCTGGGGCGGTCCGCACGCACTGCCCGAGGAAGGCGGGCGGCACCACGCCCGCGGTACGGACCCGGCACCCCGCGAAGGAGAGCTCGAATGATCGACACACCGAACCGGTCCGGTGAACTGGACTGGCTGCTGGACGACCTCACCGACCGGGTGGCCCACGTCCGGCACGCCGTGGTGCTGTCGGGCGACGGCCTGGCCGTGGGCTCCTCGTGCGGGCTGACCCGGGAGGACGCCGAGCACCTGGCTGCTGTCGCATCGGGCTTCCACAGCCTCGCCAAGGGCGCCGGTCGCCATTTCGAGGCGGGCCGGGTCCGGCAGACCATGGTCGAACTCGATCAGGGTTTCCTCTTCGTGGCCGCCGCGGGTGAGGGATCGTGTCTCGCGGTGTTCACCGAGGCGGGAGCCGACATCGGGATGATCGCCTACGAGATGGCCCGGCTGGTCAAGCGCGTGGGGGAGCACCTGTACACCCCACCGCGCCTCGGCGCCGCCGAACCGGCCGCGGGCCGGTCGGCGAACGGGTGATGGACGGCGGACACTCGCGCGGGCCGGACGGCCTGTGGTACGACGACGCGGCCGGGCCCATGGTGCGTCCCTACGCCGTGACCGGCGGCCGCACCCGGCCAGGCGCAGCTGTCGCCGCATTGGACCTGATCGCCCTGGTGCTCGCCGAACCTGGCGCCGCGGACGATCCCACGCTCGCCCCCGAGCACAGCGCGCTGCTCGCGCTGTGCCGGGACGAGCCCCTGTCGGTCGCCGAACTGGCGGCCGACGCCGACCTGCCGGTGGGCGTGGTACGCGTGCTCCTCGGCGACCTGCTGGCGCTCGGCGGCGTACGGGTGAGCAGACCCGTACCGCCGGCGCAGCTACCGGACGAGCGCATCCTGCGAGAGGTGATCAATGGACTCCGGGCACTCTGAGACGCCGGTCATGGCCCTGAAGATCCTCATCGCGGGGGGCTTCGGGGTCGGCAAGACCACCATGGTGGGTGCGGTGAGCGAGATCCGGCCGCTGCGCACCGAGGAGCAGTTGACGGAGGCCGGCCGTCATGTGGACGACACCATGGGCGTCGAGCGGAAGTCCACGACCACCGTGGCGATGGACTTCGGCAGGATCACCATCAGGGCGGGACTGTCGCTCTACCTGTTCGGCACCCCGGGCCAGGACCGCTTCTGGTTCCTGTGGGACGAGCTGTCACAGGGCGCGCTCGGCGCGGTCGTGCTCGCCGACACGCGCCGTCTGGAGGACTGCTTCCCGGCCGTGGACTTCTTCGAGCACCGGAAGATTCCCTTCGCCGTCGCCGTCAACCGCTTCCCCGGAGCGCTGGAACACCGTCCCGAGGACATCGCGCGCGCCCTCGACCTGCAAGCCGGCACCCCTGTCGTCCCTTGCGACGCCCGGGAGCGCGCGTCGGGCAAGGAGGTTCTGGTCGCCCTCGTCGAGCACGCCGGGCGGATGCACGCGGCCCGCCTCCTGGAGTCGGTGCGCTGACCGCCGCGCGGGCCGAGCGCCTTGGCGCCGTTCGCCTATGGCGCCATTGACCGTGCATCGGCAACCGGCCGAGAACGGCGTGCGTACGGCCGGCCGGTAGGGGTGCACGGGCCCGGCTCCCCTACCGCTGGAGGATTCCGCACGGCCTCGGCGTGTCCTCGCCCATGGAGCGTGCGGCGATCCGGGTGGCCCACTCTCCTGCGGGAGTGGGCCACCCGGATCGCCTCGGCTCGGCCCTCCAGCACCACGTATGCGAACGGGGGCGGCCTCAGGACCCGCTGGAGGGGTGCGGCGGCTCGACCTCCCTGTAGAGCGGCACGTCCACCCTTCCGCGGCGCAGCAACCGGCGCCACAGCACAGGGTCGTACTCCTGCGGCGTGGTGGTGGCGAGGAAGTCCTCCAGCACGTCGACGAACCGCTCGGGCGCGTCATGGTGCGGGAAGTGCCCCGCGTCCTCGAAAAGTTCCAGCCGGCTGCCCGGCATCGCCGTGTGGGCCTGCAGCGCATGGCGCACCGGGATCACCCCGTCGTGCTCTCCCCACATGATGAGGGTGGGCAGTCCCGCCGTCAGATAGCTGCGGTCCATCATCGTGATGACCTGTCCCCGCGCGTCGACGCCCGCGCGCAGGGTGCGCAGGAAGGCCTGACGCGCCATGGAGCTGTCGAGCATGAGGTAACGCTCCAGTACGTAGTCGAAGTCGTGCCGGCCCAGCCCCAGCCCGCCCGCGTTCCTGAGCAGCGGCGCGAGCAGCCGCAGCGCCTTGCGCACGGGCGGTGACGTGGCCAGGGGCAGCAGCACCTCGGCCCCCGGGCCCGCGGCCAGCCGCAGCAGGGGGTGCACCTCGGGGCCGAGGCCGCCACCGCCAACGATCACCAGACGTTCGCACCGCTCCGGGAACTGGTAGGCGAACTGCATGGCGACGCCCGCCCCGAGGGAGTGCCCGACGACCGACACCCGGTCGATGTCCAGCACACCCAGCAGGTCCCGCATACCGCACGCGTAGGCCGCGACCGCGTAGTCGGCGCGAGGCCGCTGGCTGTCGCCGTGGCCCAGCAGATCGGGCGCGACGACCGTGTGGCGGCGCCCCAGCAAGGGCAGGATGTGCGACCACGTGGCCGACGAGTCGCCGAGGCCGTGGATCAGCAGCAGCGGTGGCCCGCTGCCGCCCAGCCGGAAGGCACGCCGGTAGCCGTGGATGTCCCGATGGACCAGCGGGACGTCCCGCAGAGCCCCCTCCGCCTCCGAAGCGGGACCGTGGACCCGGCGCACGACCTGTCCGCGTTCCATGCGTCTAGCGTGCGTCAGCGGGGTTTCCCCCGCAATGCCGCACCGTGTCCGCGACGCGAACGGACCCGCCGCGAAAGGCGCGGGAAAGCAGGGTACGACGCTTCGCCGTGTTCCGCTCCTGGAGGCGCGGCGCGTCTCCAGGCCCCACGACGGTGCCCTGGCCTGCCGACCCTGCTCCGTGGCTCGTCCCCCTCGCGCCTTCCCGTGCCCCCTCTCGGCACCGTTCACCGGGGAAGGCAATTGTGAGATGTCACAGTCGGCGTCACCGAGGGGGCACTCGTGGGCCAGACTGTGCCCCTCCCCATCGAGCCCATGGTCGACCGAGGACCTGACGCATGCGCCTGCGCCCCCGCACCATCCGCACGCAACTCGTGGCACTTCTCCTGGTGCCGTTGCTCTCGCTGGCGGGTCTGTGGACATACAGCACCTTCACCTCGGTGCGCGGGGCGTTCGCCCTCCTGGGGATCGCCGAGACCTATCGCTACTACGGAGCACCCGCGGACGACCTCGGCCGGGCGCTGCAAGTGGAGCGACGCCTCGCCGTCACCTATGTGGCCTCCGGTGGCGCGACCGGCGGCAGCGAGCTGAAGCAGGCCGAACGGACCACCGACCGGCTGCTCACGATCGTGCGGGAGCACGCGCGGGCACAGGCGCGGGGCACCGAACTGAACCTCGCCCAGCGGCAGCGGCTCACGGAGCTGCTCACCGCCGCCAATGACCTGGCACCTCTGCGCGAGGACGCCGGCCGGCGCGACATCGCGTGGTCGATGGCGCTCCACCGCTACTCCGCTGTGATCGATCCCATCTTCCGGCTGCTCGGATCGCTTGCCACGCTGCGAAGTGGTGAGGCCGCCCGGCAGGGCGGTCTGGTCGTCGACCTCGCACGCGCCAGGGAACTGCTGTCCCGCGAGGACGCCATGCTCACCGCCGCACAGGTCGGTCCGCCGATGACACCCGTGCAGTACCGCGAGTTCGTCGGCACCATCGACGGACGCAAACTGCTGCATGCCATCGTCGACCCGGAGTTGACCAAGGCCGCGAAGGAGAGCCTCGACGAGTTCGCGGGCGGCAGCGTCGCCTGGACGCTGGATTCCATGGAGTCCACGGCTCGTGCCGCGGAGATCGGCGACGTCGGTCTCGGCATCTCGCGTGACCGCTGGCGGCAGAACGCCGACCGGGCGCTCACCGAACTCGGCGACATCAACCTCGCCGCCGCCCGGGAGGTGGGCGAACAGGCGCATGACGACGGCATGGGCGTGCTTGTGCGGACCGGTGCGGTCAGCTGTGCCGGACTGTTCTTCGTCGTGCTGTCGCTCGTCGTCTCCCTGCTCATCGGGCGGAACATCGCCCGGCGGCTCACACTGCTGCGCAACCAGGCCCTGGAACTGTCCGGGAAGCGCCTGCCGGAGGTGCTGCGCAGGCTGCGCGCCGGCGAGGAACTCGACGCCGCCGCCGTGGCCCGGGCCGCACCCGACCTGAGCCTCGGCACCGACGAGATCGGTCAAGTCGGCCGGGCCTTCAACAACGCCCAGCGTGCCGCCGTCCAGGCGGCGGTCGACCAGGAGAGGCTGCGCCGCGGGGTCTCCGCCGTCTTCACCACCCTGGCTCGCCGCAGTCAGGTGCTGCTGCACCGGCAACTGACGCTGCTCGACGCCATGGAACGCCGCTCCGCCGACCCGGCGGATCTGGACGACCTCTTCCGCGTCGACCACATCGCCGTCCGCATGCGCCGGCACGCCGAGGGCCTGCTGATCCTTTCCGGCAACGCACCGGGCCGCGCCTGGCGTCGGCCGGTCCGTCTCGCGGAGGTGGCGCGCGCCGCTGTCGGCGAGGTCGAGCACTACCAGCGGGTCTCGGTCCGGCGCATGCCCCGGGTGGCGCTGGCCGGCCCCGCGGTCGCCGACGTGCTGCACCTGCTGGCCGAGCTGGTCGACAACGCCACCGCCTTCTCACCGCCGGACAGCAAGGTCGAGGTGCGTGGCGAGGTGGTTGCCGGTGGCTACGTCCTCGAGGTCGAGGACCGCGGCCTCGGTATGAGCGCCCAGCGGCTCGCCGAGGCGAACAACGAACTCGGCGAGGCCGGCGCCGGGACGGAGCTTCCCGAGACCGACCGACTCGGTCTGTTCACCGTCGGCCGGCTCGCCGCCCGGCAGGGCGTGCGCGTCACCCTGCGCCGCGGCCGGTTCGACGGCACGGTGGCGGTGGTGTTCATCCCGCAGTCGGTACTCGTGGACGCCTCGGGTGAGGACGTCGAGACCGGCGGACAGGTGCTCCGCCCACGAGCCCTGCCCGAACCGCCGGCACCCGGTCGCGCCGGAGCGGAGCCGCGCGCTCTGATGCCACGGCGGGGACCGACCCGCCCACGCGAGGAGGGGAGGACGGGGGCGGGGTTGCCGAAGCGGCAGCGGCAGGCCACTCTCGTAGCGCAACTGAGGGACGACGGGGTGCACCAGAGCCCCGGAGAGCCGCATGGGGGAGACGAAAGGGAACGATCTCCGGAAGAGGCGCGTTCCACCATCAGGGCGTTCGCCCGCGGCCTGGCCCGCGGCAGGGACGCCGTAGCACCGCAGGGGACAGCGGAGAACGGGGAGGACGGGGGATGACGGTGAGCAGTGGACTCACATGGCTGATGGACGATCTGACGGAGCGGGTGCCGCACGTCAGGCACGCGCTGGTGCTGTCCACCGACGGTCTGGTGACCGGGGCGAGCACCAGTCTGGACCGTGCCACGGCCGAGCACCTGGCCGCCGTGTCGTCCGGGTTCCACAGCCTCGCCAAGGGCACGGGGCGGCACTTCGACGCGGGCGGCGTACGCCAGACGATGGTCGAGTTCGACGACGGCTTCCTGTTCGTCACGGCGGCGGGCGAGGGCAGTTGCCTCTCGGTGCTCAGTGGGGTGCAGGCCGACGTCGGGCAGATCGCCTATGAGATGACCCTGATGGTCCACCGGGTCGGTGAACACCTCGGTGTCATGCCGCGCCGGCACGACGCGGCGGCACCGGGGGAGTGATGATGCATGAACCCGAGCCCGCCGGGAGACGAGGGCGCGCTCTGGTATGACGACGAGGCCGGTCCCATGGTGCGCGCGTACACCATCACCGGTGGTCGTACCCGGCCGGACTCCGAAGGAGACGTCGATCTGATCGCCGTCATGGTCCCGACCGTCGGCGCGGTCCTGGGCGACGACCTCGACGAGGAGCACCTGGCCCTGCTGGACCTGTGCAGGGACGGCCCGCTGACCGTGGCCGAACTGGCCGCGGAGGCCGACCTCGCGCTCGGCGTCGTCCGTGTCCTGCTCGGGGATCTCCTCAGGGGCGGCCATCTGCGGGCCGTCCGGCCCGTGCCGCCGGCGGAACTACCGGACGTGGGGCTGCTCAAGGACGTCATCAACGGCCTGCGCGCCCTGTGAACCGGCCGGTCGCCCCGGCGGCGTTGTCGGACCCCGGACGTACGGTGAGCTCATGGAGGGGATCGCATACGTCCGGGGGGACGCCACCACACCGCAGGGCGAAGGCGTCAAGCTGATCGTCCACGTCTGCAACGACGCGGGCCGTTGGGGCAAGGGCTTTGTCGTCGCCGTCTCCCGGCGATGGCCCGGACCCGAGGCCGCGTACCGGCGGTGGCACCGTGAACGCGCTGTCAACGACTTCGCCTTGGGCGCCGTTCAGTTCGTCCAGGTCGGCGAGAGCACATGGGTCGCCAACCTCGTGGGGCAGCGCGGCATCCGCAGGGGCGGTACAGATGTGCCCGTCCGATACGAGGCCATCGACGCCGGGCTCGCCGTGGTGGCGCTGAAGGCGGCCGAGCTCGGTGCGTCCGTGCACATGCCGCGCATCGGCTGCGGACTGGCGGGTGGCGTCTGGGAGCGGGTCGAGCCGTTGATCGAGGAGCGGCTCGTGCGCGGCGGGATCGCCGTCACCGTGTACGAGTACGCGGTGTGACCGGAGTTATCCACAGGCCTCGTCGAGGGCGCCGCGAGGACCTATCGTCGTGACTGTCAGTAGTCATTCGCTACGGAGGTCAGGGGGAGTCGCATGGCTGTGAAGGAGGCTGCCGTCCGCGAGGCGCTCGGCATGCAGCGTGCCCGGGAGGAACTGTGCCTGCAGGCCGATGAGTTCGAGGTGGCACTGCAGATCGGCGAGGTGCGCACCGCGCCGGCCGTCGGCGGACGCCGGCGTGTCGTGCGCGAGGACGTCGACCGGTTGCGGGGGGAGGAGGGCTTTCCCGACGGTCTGCGCGCGCGGCTGGCCCTGGTGGGCGGCATCGAGGCCGCGGCGATGATCGGGATCAGCCGGGAGCGCTTCACCCGGCTCGCCAAGTCCGGCTTCCTCCGCCCCGTCCGCTGGTACGTCAACCGCTACCGCGCCGTGGTCTGGCTCTACCTCGCCGAGGACGTGCGGCGGTTCGCCCGGGAGCATCCGGCGCTGTTGGAGGGCCGGCTCCCCGCCGAGTTGCGCGAGGCCCTCGACGGGGGTGAGGACCAGCGCGCCCGCGGCTGGCGGAGCCGACGCGTCGAGGAACTCGTGCGGGACGCCGAGGACGCCTGGGCAGAGGCCGCCGCCTGGGCCGCACTGCTGGGCCCGCGAGCGGCCGCCGAAGCGGTTTCGGACGTCCGCGAACGGGCCTGCCTGCGCGGGCTGTGTCCGGCGCTCCCCGCGGGGAGCACGGGCCCCTACGCGTCGCGTGAGCTGATCGAGGCCCAGGTCGTCGCGTGCGACCCCGACGAGATCGCCTTCGCCCATGTCTCGCTCGCTGACGCACTGATCAGGGCACGCGCCATCCGTCCAGCCCCGCGACCCGAGCGCGGTGCGCCGGCGGCCGCCCCGGTCGCCGTGGACATTCCGCCGCCCGCCATGGCCCCGCCGCCACCTTCCTCCCCGCTACTCGCCCTGCCGCCGACGTCACCGCCAACAGCGCCGCTCGGCCGCTGGAAGCGCCTTCTCGGCCTGCGTCGACCAGGTCCGGTGCCACATGACACGTCGACAGGCGGTGACGACGACGTCGCGCCCGACCGGAGTCGCGGCAGCGGCGGCGCGTGAGGCCGACGATCTTGTCCTCCGGGGGGCCGGTGGGGAGATGCCGACGGGCTTTCTCCCCGCGCCGATCGTCGACGGGCGTGCGCGCGAGCTACCAGGTGCGGCGGGTCGGCGGCAGGGTGAGACCATGGACCGGCCGTCATCTGCAGGGTGCCCGCCCGCCATTGTCCCGATCCCGAGGAGCCCGAACTTGCAGGGTGTTGTCACCGTCTCCCCTTCCCAAGTGCCCGAGCTGCTGCTCAACCTGGCCACCGTCCGCCCGGTCTTTCTCTGGGGCGCACCCGGCATCGGAAAATCCTCCCTGGTCAGGCAGTTCGCCGACTCCCTGGGACTGGACTGCGTGAGTCTCGTCGGCACTCAACTGGCTCCGGAGGACCTCATCGGCGTACCGCAGATCGTCGAGGGTCGGTCCCGCTTCTGCCCGCCGGAGACGATCGCCCGCGACGAGCCCTACTGCCTCTTCCTGGACGAGCTGAACGCGGCCACCCCCGATGTGCAGAAGGCCTTCTACTCGCTGATCCTCGACCGCCGCATCGGCTCGTACGAGCTGCCTCCCGGCAGCATCGTCATCGGTGCGGGGAACCGCGCCACCGACAACGCGTTGGCACGACCCATGGCTTCCGCCTTGGTCAACCGGCTGGCGCATGTCCATCTGCGGGCCTCTGCCGAGGACTGGCTGATCTGGGCTGCGGGCGCGGGGATCCATCCGTGGATCATCGACCACCTCACCGACCGGCCGGACCACCTGTGGTCCGCGCCGCCCAAGACGGAGGAGTCGTTCTCCACGCCACGCGCCTGGCACATGCTCTCCGACGCGCTGCACTCCTTCGGACCAGCTCTGGACGAGGGGACGCTGAAGGTGCTGGCGTACGGCACGCTCAGCCCGGCGCACGCCACAGCCTTCTGCGGCTATGTCAAGATCGTCCGGCACGCGTACGGCCTCGACGCCATCCTCAAGGGCGACGCTTCGTGGCCGCGCCGCATCGAGGACCGCGACCTGCTCTACTACCTCGCCGACTCCTTCCGCGGTCGTCTGATCAAGGAGTTGCCGGCGCAGCGCGAGCGCGCGCCGCAGGCCGTACGGCAGATGGCCTACCGGGCCAAGTCGCTGCTGGTGCAGTTGGCCGAGATATCCGTCGAGGTGGCACAGACCGTGATAGCCGACGGCGAAGACGGCAACCCGGTGCTGCCCTCCTGGTTCCTCCTCGAGGCCGCCCGTGACATGCCCCGGCTGGTCGAGGCCCGCCGGTGAGCGGCTCGCACGGTGCCAGGTCCCGGGAGCGGTCGGCATCCCGCAAGGACCCCGCGGCCGAGGCGTTCGCCGCGGGGGTGGAGCTGCTGCGCCACAACACAGCCCTCGCCCCGCTCGTCACCGTCGACGGCCGCCTGTGC
Organism: Actinacidiphila sp. bgisy167; assembly: GCF_965342175.1. Taxonomy (GTDB): domain Bacteria; phylum Actinomycetota; class Actinomycetes; order Streptomycetales; family Streptomycetaceae; genus Actinacidiphila. The sequence continues at coordinate 35,094 of NZ_CBDRBL010000032.1, read as the reverse complement.
CGGAGCAAGGAGTGCGCGGAGCACCCCGGCGACGGCTGGGCCGCGGTGACCTCCAACGGCGTCGTGCACGTCGACCCCCTGCGCCGCGCCGAGCCGGAGGAGTGGGCCTGGGTGCTCGCGCACAGTCTCCTGCACCTCGGTCTCGGGCACGTGCCGGCCGCCCGGGGCGAGCGGCACCAGCCCGACCGGTTCGAGCTGGCCGCCCGCTGCACGGTGGTCAACCGTTTCCTGGAGACCTTCTCCGTGGGCCGGGCACCCGTCCCGCTGCCCGAGCTCTTCCCGGACGGCGACGAGGAGCAGCTCGCCGCACGCTGGCGCCGCGACGGCATCCCGGCCGAGTTCGCGTCGGGCGGCACCGCGGGCGCGGAGCCGGACCAGGTGCTCCGGCCCTGGATCGGTTACTGGCGCGAACCGGAGGACTGGACCGTCGCTTTCGTCGCCGCCCTGACCAGGACGATGTCGGCGGCTCTGGACGTCGCCGGAGGCCGGCGCGAGGAGCTTACCGGGGACAGACGCCCGCTGCGTCCGTGGGAGCGCGCCCTGAGCTGGTTCGTCTCCTCCTTCCCGCTGCTCGGTGGCATCGCCGCCGGGATGACCTTGGTCGCCGACGCCGAACTCGCCCGTGCCCAGCGGATCTTGGTGGCGGCGGTCAACGCCGAGGCGGGGGAGATCTACCTCAATCCCCTGTGCCGGTACACCGACGAGGAATGGCGGTTCGTCCTCGCCCACGAGATGCTGCACGCCGCGCTGCGCCACGGTGAGCGCCTGGGCGGCCGGGATCCCTACCTGTTCAACGTCGCAGCCGATTACGTGGTCAACGGCTGGCTGCTGGAGATGGGTGTCGGGCAGATGCCCGAGGGCCTGCTGCACGACCCGGCCCTGGCCGGGCTGTCGAGCGAGGAGGTCTATGACCGCATCGCCGGGGACCAGCGGCGGTTGCGGCGGTTGGCCACACTGCGCGGCAAGGGCCTCGGCGACATCCTGGGCGAGCCGCTGCCCCGACCCGGGGAGAGCGCGCCCGCGTGGGTGGACCTGGACGAGTTCTACCGGCGCGGTCTGCTCCAGGGCTTCGAGATGCACCGGCGCGAACGGGGGCTCCTGCCGGGCGGCCTCGTCGAGGAGATCCGCGCGCTCTCCCAGCCGCCGCTGCCCTGGGACGCGAGGCTGGCCCGCTGGTTCGACGAGTACGTGCCCCGCCCCGAGGCCGTACGCAGCTTCGCCCGTCCTTCCCGGCGGCAGGCGTCCACGCCGGACATCCCCCGTGCCGGCCGCAGCCACCCGCCGCAGGAAGTGGCCCGCTGCACCTTCGGTGTGGTCCTGGACACCTCCGCATCCATGGACCGGACGCTGCTGGGCAAGGCGCTCGGCGCCATCGCGTCCTACGCCACCGCCCGCGATGTGACCGCCGCCCGCGTGGTGTTCTGCGACGTCGCCCCCTTCGACGCGGGCTACCTGCCGGTGACCGAGATCGCTGACCGCGTGCGGGTCAGGGGCCGCGGCGGCACCGTGCTGCAGCCGGGTGTCGACCTCCTCCTCCGCGCCCCCGACTTCCCTCCGACGGCACCGATCCTGCTGATCACCGACGGTGAATGCGACGTCCTGCGGATCCGTCGCACCCACGCCTTCCTGATCCGCCACGACGGCCGCCTTCCCTTCACACCCAAGGGCCCGGTCTTCCGCATGAGCTGAGCCGGGGCGCGCGGCCTGGGAACGCCCGCCTCGGGCACCGGCCTCGGGCCGACCCTGGCGCCGGCGGGGAGGGCCGGACTCGTGAGACGGGACGCTCAGCCGCCGTGCTTGCGGAACAGCCCCTCCTGGACGACGGAGACCAGCAGCCGGCCCTCGCGGTCGTAGATGCGCCCGCGGGCCAGTCCACGCGCCCCGGTCGCGACGGGGGACTCCTGGTCGTAGAGGAACCACTCGTCGGTGCGGAACGGCCGGTGGAACCACATGGCGTGGTCCAGCGAGGCCATGTCGAAACCGCGCGGCCCCCACAGGGGCTCGACCGGCACGCGCACCGCGTCGAGCAGCATCATGTCGCTGGCGTACGTCAGGGCGCAGGTGTGCACCAGGGGATCGTCCCCGAGCGGGCCCACCGCGCGCATCCAGACGGCGCTGCGCGGCTCGGCGCCCTCGATCTCCTCGGCGGTCCAGCGCAGCCGGTCCACGTAGCGGATGTCGAACGGCTGCCGTCGCGCCATCCGCTCCAACTGCTCTGGCAGGTCGCCGAGGTGCTCGCGGAGCTCGTCGCCCAGCTTCGGCAGGCTCTCCGGTGCCGGCACCCCGCGCATCGGCAACTGGTGCTCGAACCCTGGCTCCGGCGCGTGGAAGGAGGCGGTCAGATGGAAGATCGTCCGTCCCTGCTGCACCGCGACCACGCGCCGCGTGGTGAAGGAGCGGCCGTCGCGGATCCGCTCCACCTGGTACACGATCGGCACTCCGGGGCGCCCCGGCCGCAGGAAGTACGCGTGCAGGGAGTGCACCGGACGGCTGCCGTCCGTGGTGCGGCCGGCCGCGACCAGGGCCTGGCCCGCCACCTGGCCGCCGAACACCCGCTGGAGGCGTTCCTGAGGGCTTCTCCCGCGGAAGATGTCCTCCTCGATCCGCTCCAGATCGAGGAGGTCCACCAGCCGCTCGGCGGGGTTGGTCACCGGTCGCGTCCCTTCCGCCGGGCCGCCGCTCCCTCGGTCACAGCGCCCCCACAGCGGTCACCTTGACCACCGCGCGGCCCTCCTCGTCGGAGGCGGTGAGGTCGATCTCGGCGGAGATGCCCCAGTCGTGGTCGCCCTCGGGGTCCGCGAAGGTCTGCCGGACCTTCCACAGCCCCTCGTCGGGACGCTCCTCGATCTGCAGGAGCTTCGGCCCGCGTGCGTCGGGGCCGGTGCCCAGGTCCTGGTACTCGTCCCAGTAGGCGTCCATCGCCTCGGCCCACGCGTCCGCGTCCCAGCCGGACGAGGCGTCCATCTCGCCGAGTTCACCGAACCGCTCCAGCGCGGCCAGCTCGACCCGGCGGAACATGGCGTTGCGCACCAGGACCCGGAAGGCACGGGCGTTGGCCGTGACGGGCTTGACCTGGTCGGCGCGCTCCTGGGCCTCCTCGGCCGTCAGCTCCGCGGGGTTGGCGAGCTGTTCCCACTCGTCGAGCAGACTGGAGTCCACCTGGCGGACCAGCTCGCCGAGCCAGGCGATGAGGTCCTGCAGGTCCTCCGACTTCAGGTCGTCCGGGACGGTGTGCTCCAGGGCCTTGTACGCGCCCGCCAGGTAGCGCAGCACGATGCCCTCGGTCCTGGCCAGTTCGTAGTGGGAGACGAACTCGGAGAAGGTCATCGCCCGTTCGTACATGTCGCGCACGACCGACTTGGGCGACAGCGGGTGGTCGCCGACCCACGGATGGCTCTTGCGGTACACGCCGTAGGCGTGCGACAGCACCTCCTCCAGCGGCTTGGGGTACGAGATGTCCTGCAGCCGCTCCATCCGCTCCTCGTACTCGACCCCGTCGGCCTTCATCGCCGCGACGGCCTCGCCGCGGGCCTTGTTCTCCTGGGCAGCGAGGATCTGCCGCGGATCGTCGAGGGTCGACTCGATCACCGACAGCATGTCCAGCGCATAGGAGGGGGACTCCGGGTCCAGCAGTTCGAACGCGGCCAGTGCGAAGGTGGACAGCGGCTGGTTGAGCGCGAAGTCCTGCTGCAGATCCACCGTCAGCCGGACGATGCGCCCCTCCTCGTCGGGCTCGTCCAGCCGCTCCACGACCCCGCCCGCGAGCAGCGAGCGGTAGATCGCGATGGCCCGGCGGATGTGCCGCAGCTGGGACCTGCGGTCCTCGTGGTTGTCCTCCAGCAGCCGCCGCATCGCGTCGAAGGCGTTGCCGGGGCGCGCGATGACCGACAGCAGCATGGCGTGGGTCACGCGGAACCGGGAGGTGAGCGGTTCGGGGTCGGAGGCGATCAGTTTCTCGAAGGTGTTCTCCGTCCACCCGACGAAGCCCTCGGGCGCCTTCTTGCGCACCACCTTGCGGCGCTTCTTCGGGTCGTCGCCGGCCTTCGCGAGGGCCTTCTCGTTCTCGATCACGTGCTCGGGCGCCTGGGCCACCACGAAACCGGAGGTGTCGAATCCGGCGCGCCCGGCGCGGCCCGCGATCTGATGGAACTCACGGGAGCGCAACACCCGGACACGGCTGCCGTCGTACTTGGTCAGGGCGGTGAAGAGCACGGTGCGGATCGGCACGTTGACGCCGACACCCAGGGTGTCCGTGCCGCAGATGACCTTCAGCAGTCCGGCCTGTGCCAGCTTCTCCACCAGGCGCCGGTACTTGGGCAGCATGCCGGCGTGGTGCACCCCGATGCCGTGCCGGACGTAACGGGACAGGTTGCGGCCGAACTTCGTGGTGAAGCGGAAGTTCCCGATGAGCTCCGCGATGGCGTCCTTCTCGGCGCGCGTGCACATGTTGATGCTCATCAGCGCCTGCGCCCGCTCCACGGCCGCCGCCTGCGTGAAGTGCACGATGTAGACCGGGGCCTGGCGCGTCTCCAGCAGCTCGGTCAGCGTCTCGGTGAGCGGGGTGAGCCGGTACTCGTACGACAGCGGTACCGGCCGCGTCGCCGAGCGCACGACGGCCGTGGGACGGCCGGTGCGGCGCGTGAGGTCCTTCTCGAAGCGCGTGACGTCGCCGAGCGTCGCCGACATGAGCAGGAACTGGGCCTGGGGAAGCTCCAGCAGGGGGATCTGCCACGCCCAGCCGCGGTCGGGCTCGGCGTAGAAGTGGAACTCGTCCATGACGACCTGGCCGATGTCCGCGTCCTTGCCGTCGCGCAGCGCTATCGACGCCAGCACCTCAGCCGTGCAGCAGATGACGGGCGCGTCCGGGTTGACGGAGGCGTCACCGGTCAGCATGCCGACGTTCTCGGTACCGAAGAGCTTGCACAGGTCGAAGAACTTCTCCGACACCAGCGCCTTGATCGGGGCGGTGTAGAAGGTGACCTCGTCACGGGCGAGAGCGGCGAAGTGCGCACCGGCCGCGACAAGGCTCTTCCCCGAGCCGGTGGGCGTCGACAGGATGACGTTCGCCCCCGACACCACCTCGATCAGCGCCTCCTCCTGGGCGGGGTAGAGGGAGATGCCGCGGCCCTCCGCCCAGGACGAGAAGGCCTCGAAGAGGGCGTCGGGATCGGGCTCGGCAGGCAGCTGGTCGATGAGGGTCACCCCACCATCTTGCCTGCCTCCCGGGCCAGGGGGTGAACCGGCGGGCCTCACGAAGATCGACCAACGGTATGGTGTGCCGTCGACTGGGCGTCAAGTCCGCTGCAAGAGCGGTCGAAAGGGCGGGATACACACCATGATGGGACCGGCACATTCCATCTCCGGAGCGGCGGCGTGGCTGTCGCTGGGAGCGATCTCCGCGGGACTCGGTCATCCGATGCCCTGGCCGACGATCGTGGTCGGGGCGCTGATCTGCGCCGGCGCGGCTCTCGCCCCCGACCTCGACCACAAGGCCGCGACGATTTCGCGCGCCTTCGGCCCCATATCGCGCGGGCTGTGCGAGATCATCGACAAGCTGTCGTTCGCCGCCTACAAGAGGACCCGCAAGCCCGGCGACCCCGTGCGCCAGGGCGGGCACCGCACCCTCACCCACACATGGCTGTGGGCGGTCCTGATGGGCGCGGCCGCCTCCGGGGTGGCTTTGGTGGGCGGCCGGTGGGCGGTGCTCGTCATCCTCTTCGTACATGCCGTCCTGGCCGTCGAGGGGCTGCTGTGGCGGCAGGCCAGGGTCTCCAGCGACGTCCTGGTGTGGCTGCTCGGCGCGACCAGCGCCTGGGTGCTGGCGGACGCCCTGGACAGCACCGCAAGCGGCAAGGGCTGGCTGTTCACCCAGCCCGACCAGCAGTACCTGTGGATCGGCATCCCCATCGTGCTGGGATCCATCGTGCACTGCCTCGGCGACGCCCTGACCATGTCCGGCTGCCCGGTGCTGTGGCCCATCCCGATCGGGCGCAGGCGCTGGTACCCGATCGGCACGCCCAAGCCCATGCGCTTCCGCGCCGGCAGCAAGGTCGAGGTCAAGGTGCTGACCCCGATCTTCTTCGCGATCGGCGGTGTGGGCGCGGCAGGAGCGCTGTTGTTCGGCTGAGCGCCCCCACCTTCGCGCCACCGCGACGCGGCGTTGTGCCGGTCCGCACTACCCGTGCCAGGACCGCCACAGCGCCGCGTACGCGCCTTCGGCCTCCACCAGCTGGTGGTGACTGCCCAACTCGCTGATGCGGCCGTCCTCGACCACCGCGATCAGGTCCGCGTCGTGCGCGGTGTGCAGCCGGTGCGCGATCGCCACCACGGTCCTGCCGTCCAGCACGCGAGCCAGCGACCGCTCCAGATGACGCGCCGCGCGGGGGTCCAGCAGCGAGGTGGCCTCGTCCAGCACCAGGGTGTGCGGGTCGGCGAGGACCAGTCGTGCCAGCGCCACCTGCTGGGCCTGGGCCGGGGTCAGCGCGGTGCCGCCGGAGCCGACCTCGGTGTCCAGGCCCTCCGCGAGCGCCCGTGCCCAGCCGTCGGCGTCCACCGCGGTCAGCGCCGCCCACAGCTCCTCGTCGCCGGCCTGCGCGCGGGCGAGCAGCAGGTTGTCCCTGAGGCTGCCGACGAAGACATGGTGTTCCTGGTTGACCAGGGCCACGTGCTCGCGCACCCGTTCCGCCGGCATCCGGGCGAGCTCGGCGCCGCCCAGGGTGACCTCGCCGGCCCGGGGGCTGTAGATGCCGGCCAGCAGCCGTCCCAGCGTCGACTTGCCCGCCCCGGACGGGCCGACGAGGGCCAGCCGGGTCCCGGGTCGGACCCGCAGGCTCACCCCGTGCAGCACGTCGCTGCCGGCCCGGTATCCGAAGCGCACCTCGTCGGCGTGAACGTCGCGGCCGTCGGGCGCGACCCGCTCGTCCGCGGCGCCCGGTTCGACCTCCCGGACGCCGACCAGCCGGGCCAGCGACACCTGCGCCACCTGGAGCTCGTCGTACCAGCGCAGGATCAGGTTGATCGGGTCGACCAGCATCTGCGCGTACAGCGCGCCCGTCGTCAGCTCGCCCACCGACACCATGCCGTGCAGCACCAACGCGCCGCCGATCATCAAGACCGACGCGAGGATGAGCGTGTACGTCACATTGATCACGGGGAAGAGCACGCTGCGCAGCCACAGCGTGTAGCGCTCCCACGCCACCCACTGGCGGATGCGGGTGCGTGACAGCTCCTCGCGGCGGTCGCCGAGCCGGTGCGCCTCGATGGTGCGCCCGGCGTCCACCGACTCCGCGAGGACCGCCGAGACGGCGGCGTAGCCGGCCGCCTCGGAGCGGTACGCACGCGGCGCGCGCCGGAAGTACCAGCGGCACCCGACGAGCAGCACCGGCACGGCCACCAGCACCGCCAGCGCCAGCGGAGGCGAGGTGGCCGTCAGCGCGCCGAGCAGCAGGCCGCTCCACACCACGGCGACCGCCAGCTGCGGCACGGCCTCCCGCATGGCGTTGGACAGCCGGTCGATGTCGGTGGTGATACGGGAGAGCAGGTCGCCGGTGCCCGCCCGTTCCAGGACGCCGGGGGGCAGGCCCACGGACCGTACGAGGAAGTCCTCACGCAGGTCGGCGAGCATCAGCTCGCCGAGGACCGCGCCGCGCAGCCGCACCTCGCGGACGAACACGGTCTGCACGGCGAGCGCCGCGGCGAACAGCGCAATGGTGCGTCCGATGTGCAGGTCGCGCTCGCCCGACGCCAGGTCCTCGACGAGACCGCCCAGCAGGTAGGGGCCGACCATGGAGGCGACGACGGCTACGGCGTTCACCGTGACGAGCAGCGCGAACGCTCCCCGGTGCCGCCGGGCCAGTTCGCCGACGTAACGGCGCACCGTGGCGGGCGAGCCGACCGGCAGGGTCGTCGCCTGCCGTGGCGCTGCCGGGTCGTACTCCGGAGGTTTCACGCCGATCATGCGGTTTCCTCGGCTTTCTCGAGTCGCGTTGCCTTCCCTGAGGGCTCCTCCTGCTCGCTGTCGCGGGTGACGACGGCGCGGTAGCCGACGTCGGAGCGCAGCAGCTCACGGTGGGTGCCGCAGGCCCGCACCGCGCCGTCGTCGACGAACACCACGCGGTCCGCTAGGTCGAGCAGCAACGGGCTCGAGGTGAGGACCACCGTCGTCCGGTCGGCGCGCAGCGCCTTGAGACCGCGGGCGATCCGGGCCTCGGTGTGCGTGTCGACGGCGCTGGTCGGCTCGTCCAGCACCAGGACCTCCGGGTCGGCGACGAGCGAGCGGGCCAGCGCGAGCCGCTGCCGCTGGCCGCCCGACAGGGAGCGCCCCCGCTCGGTGATCCGGGTGCGCATCGGGTCCCCGGAGGCGTCCACCGAGGCCTGTGCCAGCGCCTCGAGCACGTCGCCGCACTGTGCCGCCTCGAGGGCCTCGGCCGCGCCGACCCGACCGGAGGCGGGGACGTCCAGCAGCGCGGACAGCGTGCCGGACAGCAGCACAGGGTCCTTGTCCTGCACCAGTACGGCCGCGCGTGCCGACGCCAGCGGCAGGTCGTCCAGCGCCTTCCCGCCGAGCAGCACCGACGGGGCGTCGCCCGTTGCGGTGGGGCTGTGCCCGCCCAGGCGGTCGGCGAGCGCGCCCGCCGCGTCCGGGTCTCCGCACACCACGGCGGTCAGCTCTCCGGCCGGGGCGAGCAGCCCTGACAGCGGGTCGTAGAGGTCGCCGGCCGGCAGCGGGCCCGCGTGCCCTCTGCTCCCGCGGTCGGCGCCATCGGTGTCCCGCCGCAGGGAGAGCACGGCGGCGGCACGTGCGGCGGACGGACGGGAGAAGGAGTACGCCATCGCGATCTCCTCGAAGCCCCGCAGCGGGAACAGCAGGAAGACCACCGTCCCGTAGACGGTGACCAGCTCCCCGACCGCGATCCGTCCCTCCAGCGCCAGCCGCGCGCCGTACCAGGTCACCGCGAGCAGCAGCAGCCCGGGCAGGGCCACCTGCACGGCGTTGATCAGCGCCCACATCCGGGCGCTGCGGACGGCGGCGCCGCGCACCTCCTGGGAGGCCCGCCGGTAGCGGGACAGGAACTGCTCCTCGCCGCCGATGCCGCGCAGCACGCGCAGACCGGCCACGGTGTCGGAGGCGAGTTCGGTGGCCTTGCCCGCCTTGGCGCGCTGCTCGTCGGCGCGCCGTGTCGCGTGCGGCAGCAACGGCAGCACCGCCAGCGCCAGCACGGGGATGCCCGCGGCGACGATCAGCCCCAGCTCGGGCCGATAGACCAGCAGCGCCACGGTGACGCCGACGGTCGCGAGCAGGGAGCAGGCGAAGCGGGCCAGCGCCTCGACGAACCAGCCGATCTTCTCGACGTCGCCGGTGCTGACCGCGACGACCTCGCCCGCCGCCACCCGCCGGGTGAGCAGCGCGCCCAACTCCAGGGTCTTGCGCGACAGCAGGAGCTGTACCCGGGCGGCAGCGGTGATCCAGTTGGTGACGGCGCTGCGGTGCAGCATGGTGTCGCCCGCGGCGGCCACCAGGCCCAGGGCGAGGATCATGCCGCCCGCGAGCGCGAGCCGGCCGCCGGAGCCGTCGACGACGGCCTGTACGGCGATGCCGACGGCGGCCGGGAAGCAGGCCACGGCCGCCATGTGGAGGGTGCCCCACAGTGTGGCCTTGATCTGGCCGCCGAGCTGGCGCTGTTCCAGCCAGAGCAGCAATCGGAAGCCTGAGCGGGTGTCGGGGACACCCGGGTCGGCGTGGGGGAGAGCGCTGAGCGACATGACGTCCCGACATCGGTGCAGGGGGTGGGAGCGGACGTGCCAGCGTCCCGTCACCGGCGTGACGAATTCAACCCGTTTTTCCGTGGCCCGGAACGGGCCTTGGCTCGCGGCCGTCGTCACCGGAGAGTGCGAGGATGGACTGCGACGGCCCGGTGGAGGGGCGGTTCGCATGAAGCGTGGGGCGGGGACGGCGGTCGTCGCGGCGACAGTGGTGCTGCTCGCGGGCTGTGCCGGGGGCGCGGAGGCGCCGCGGGGCACGGCGGATCACCCGGTGAAGAAGCCGGCACGCTCCACCCGGGCGGCCCCCACACGGGAGATTCCGGGTGTCGGTCCCGCGCTGCGGTCCCGCATCCCCGCCGACGCAGGGCAGGTGGTCGCGGTGTACGGGGACAGCATGCGTTCCGCGGAGTCGACCATCGTGCTGTACACCCGCGAGGGCGACGTGTGGAAGCGGGAGCGCTCGTGGCCGGGGCACAACGGCAAGCGCGGGTGGACGACCGATCACCATGAGGGCGACCGGAAGAGCCCCGTGGGGGTCTTCACGCTGACGGACGCGGGCGGCGTGCTGGCCGACCCGGGGTCGCGGCTGCCGTACCACCGCTCCTCCGCCTTCGCCGCGCCGCGTTGGTGGCCGCGGTCGCACTGGCACGACTTCGACCTCGTCATCGCCGTCGACTACAACCGGGTCAAGGGCACGTCCCCCCTGGACCCGACCCGCCCCGAGGGCCAGTCCAAGGGCGGTGGCATCTGGCTGCACATGGACCACGGCAGCGGCACGTCCGCCTGCGTCAGCCAGTCCGAGTCCGCCATGGAGTACCTGCTGCGCACACTCGACCCGGCACTTCACCCGATCGTGGTGATGGGTGACCGTGCGCACCTGGCTGCCTGACGAGGGTTCCGGAAATCCTCGCGGCAGGGTCCACAGCACTGTCGCCCGGGCCAAGCGAGCTGTTCCCCGAGCGCCGTCCTGGGGGCCTCAGCAGCGGCCCGGCCCGGTGTCCAGGGCGGCGAGCAGCGCCGTCAGGGCGTCGCGCTGATCCGTGTCCAGGGGCGAGAGCAACTCCTCGGCCGCCGCCCGGCGGGCTCGGCGCAAGCGTCGCACGGCGTCGTCGCCCTCCTCGGTGAGCTCGATGCGCACCACCCTGCGGTTGGCCGGGTCGGGTGCCCTGCGCACGAGCCTCCGCTCCTCCAAGGCGTCGGTCAGGCTCGTCACCGCGCGCGGCACGACGTCCAGACGCTCGGCGAGGTCGGCCATGCGGGGCGCGGGTCCGTTCGCGACGAGGTGCGCGACCGTGCGCAGCATGCGCGCCTGGGCGGGGGTGATGCCGACCGGCTCCAGGTGACGCCGTTGTGCGCGGTGCAGCCGACGGGTCAGCCACAGCAACTGGTCGGCGAGACGCCCGGTGGTCTCGTCGGCGTCCGCGGCGGAGGTGCGGGAGTCCATGGTCGGAGCGTATCAGGATGCACTTCATTGTGAGTATAGGTAACAATAAACTACACTCGCACCGTCCTGCCCTGCCCGGACCTTTCGGAGGCCCTTTGCACCCCGATGAACCCCCGCGGTGGACCCCGCCGCCCAAGGACACGGCCCGGCCCACCGACGTCCGCCGCGTCCTGAGGCTCTTCCGGCCCTACCGCGGCCGCCTCGCCCTCGTCGGACTCCTCGTCGGCGCCGCCTCGCTCGTGTCGGTCGCCTCCCCCTTCCTGCTGCGCGAGATCCTGGACACGGCGATTCCCCAGGGCCGCACCGGGCTGCTGAGCCTGCTCGCCCTCGGCATGATCGCCACCGCCGTCCTCAACAGCGTCTTCGGAGTCCTGCAGACCCTGATCTCCACCACGGTCGGCCAGCGGGTCATGCACGACCTGCGCACCGCCGTGTACGAGCGGCTCCAGCGCATGTCCCTCGCGTTCTTCACCCGGACCCGCACCGGAGAGGTGCAGTCCCGCATCGCCAACGACATCGGCGGCATGCAGGCCACCGTCACCTCCACCGCGACCTCGCTGGTCTCCAACCTCACCAGCGTCGTGGCCACCGTCGTCGCGATGATCGCCCTCGACTGGCGGCTGACCATCGCCTCCCTGCTCCTGCTGCCGGTCTTCGTGTGGATCAGCCGAAGGGTCGGCACCGAGCGGAAGAAGATCACCACCCAGCGCCAGAAACAGATGGCCGCGATGTCCGCCATCGTCACCGAGTCGCTGTCGGTCAGCGGCATCCTCCTCGGCCGCACCATGGGACGCGCCGACTCCCTCACCCGCTCCTTCGCGGCCGAGTCCGACCGGCTGGCCGACCTCGAGGTGCGCTCCAACATGGCCGGCCGCTGGCGCATGTCCACCATCGGCGTCGTCATGGCCGCGATGCCCGCGCTCATCTACTGGGTCGCCGGCGTCGCCGTGCACCCGTCGGGCGGGACCGTCTCCATCGGCACGCTCGTGGCCTTCGTCTCGCTCCAGCAGGGACTCTTCCGGCCCACCGTCAGCCTGCTGTCGACCGGCGTCCAGGTGCAGACCTCGCTCCCGCTCTTCCAGCGCATCTTCGAATACCTCGACCTGCCCGTCGACATCACCGAGAAGGACGACCCCCTACGCCTGCCGCGCGTCCGCGGGGAGATCCGCTTCGAAGGCGTCGGCTTCTCGTACGACCCGGACGCGCCCGGACGCACCCTCGACGGCATCGAACTGACACTCCCGGCAGGCCGCAGTCTCGCCGTCGTCGGCGCCACCGGTTCCGGCAAGAGCACCTTGAGCTACCTCGTGCCCCGGCTCTACGACGTCACCGAAGGACGTGTGACGCTCGACGGCGTCGACGTGCGCGACCTGGCCTTCGACACGCTGGCCGCGTCGGTCGGCGTGGTCTCCCAGGAGACGTATCTCTTCCACGCCTCGGTCGCCGAGAACCTGCGCTTCGCCAAACCCGACGCCACCGACGAGGAGATCGTCGCCGCCGCACGCGCCGCGCAGATCCACGACCACATCGCGGGCCTGCCCGACGGGTACGACACCGTGGTCGGCGAGCGCGGATACCGCTTCTCCGGCGGCGAGAAGCAGCGCCTGGCCATCGCGAGGACGATCCTGCGGGACCCGCCGGTCCTCATCCTCGACGAGGCCACCAGCGCGCTGGACACCCGTACCGAGCGCGCGGTGCAGGACGCCGTCGACGCCCTCTCGGCGGGCCGCACCACCATCACCATCGCCCACCGGCTGTCGACCGTCCGCGACGCCGACCAGATCGTCGTCCTCGACCACGGCCGGATCGTGGAACGCGGCAGCCACGACGAACTGCTCGCCCTGGACGGCCGCTACGCCGCCCTGGTCCGCCGTGACGCCCGCCTGGCCCCTACGGCATGATCCTCGGCCGTGGGAGCCATCGCGGGGGCGGCACTCCCCGGCCACCGGCAGATCGAGGCCGACGCCTGGACCACGACCACGGCGACCTCGTCAGCGTCCACCGGTTCGACGCGCCGCCGGACATACCCGCGCCCTTGGAGGAACTGCCGCACCTGCGGCACGCTCTGGCCCACTACACGGCCCGGGCGGGCGGCGGCCTCGTCGAGGCCGACGTGCTGCACCCGGGGACGGTGCCCACACTGCGCCAGGTCCTCAAGGTCCCCCTGCCGGGCCGCCCCACGGGCCAGGCGTTCCTGGGCAGCTACACCCTGCCCCGCGCCTCTCGCAGCGCCGTCGAAGGCGCGGGCCCTGGAGCAGGGCGCCACCTGAACCCGCGAGGCAGGTGTCCTCGTCGAACTCGGCTCCGAGCGCTACTTCAGGCAGCATCCCTACGCCCCGGACCTGCGGCAGGGCCTGCCCTTCCACCGGGCCGACGCCCCTGCCCACGATGCGCGCTTCCCGGAGCACCCTCTCACCCGGGTCCGGGACGCGCTGGCCCAACTGGCCGTCTCCCTCCAGGCCCCGGACTTCGCGGCCCTGCCGCCCTTCACGCGGCCTGCCACCGCCCCTGGCTGAGGGCGGGGAACGGCGCGCTGAAGACCGCCGGAGGCGCCAGGCAGGCGCGTCCGGCCGCCGGCCACCGCCCGGCGCGGGCCGGGCGCCCCGCCACCGCGGGCAGCGCCCCGCAACACGGCGCACCTCGCGGCCGCGCTGTCGGTGCCCCCGTCTAGTCTCGAACGGTGACCTCGCCAAGGAGCCTGTCCGTCGCCGTCGTCGCCGATCCCCTGGGGATCGGCGGGCGGCTGCAGGCGCTGCGGGAGGACGGCACCCCGGACGGCTCCCCGCAGACCGTCGGCGACCTCGCGGCCGCCGTCGCCGAGCGCGAGGCCCGGGAGGCGCCGCGCTGGGTGTGGGCGGCGACCGACGAGATCTACCCGCCCTTGCTCGAACGGCTACCGGCACGCCTGGCCCGGTGCCACGACCTCAAGCTCGTCGAGGCCCTGCTGCTCGGTTCGGAGGAGCGCTGGGGCCTGCCCCGGTCGCTGGGCGCCGCCTGGGCGCGGCTGCGTGGGCCCCCCGTGCCGGACGAGGCACGAGAGGGCGGCCCCGACGACCAGCCGGTGCTCTTCGCCGCCGACCGCCAGCAGCTGCCGCCCGGCGCCGACCCGCTGGAGGCGGTGGTCGCCGTCCACGCCGACCAGCAGCGCCGCACCGCGCTGTCCGAACATCCCGACCGGATGCGCCTGCTGTGCGCCGCCGAGTCCGCAGGGGCCCTGGCCGCCGCCGAGATGAGCCGGGACGGCCTGCCCTGGAGCGCGGCCGCCCACGACGCGGTGCTCACCGGGCTGCTGGGTCCCCGTCCGGTGGGCGGTGTCCGCCCCAGGGTGCTGTCCGAGCTCGCCGCCGGCATCCAGGAGGCTCTGGGCCGCCCGGTGAACCCGGACTCCCCGGCCCAGTTGCTGCCCGCCTTCGAGCACGTGGGCGTGCGGATCACCTCGACCCGCTCCCATGTGCTGCGGGAGGTCGGACACCCGGCGGCCGCTCTGCTTCTGCGCTACAAGGAGCTCTCCCGCATCCACAGCGCCCACGGCTGGGCCTGGCGCGAACAGTGGGCTCCCAGCGGGCGGTTCCATCCCGAATACGTCGTCGGCGGTGTCGTCTCCGGCCGCTGGGCGACGCGAGGCGGCGGCGCCCTGCAGATCCCGCGGCAGCTCCGTGCCGCCGCGGTCGCCGACCCCGGGCACCGGCTGGTCGTCGCCGACGCGGGCCAGTTGGAACCCCGCGTCCTGGCCGCACTGTCCGGCGACCGCGGGCTGGCGGCGGCCGCTGCCGAGGGAGACCTCTACGCCGCCCTCGCGCGCACCGCCTTCGACGGCGACCGCGCACGGGCCAAACTCGGCCTCCTGGGCGCCATGTACGGCCAGACCAGCGGCGAGGTGGGGCCGCTGCTCGAGGTGCTGCGCCGCCGCTTCCCGGACGCCATGGGCCTGGTGGAGTCCGCCGCGCGCACCGGCGAGGGCGGCGGGGTCGTACGGTCGCACCTGGGGCGTACGTCGCCGGCCCCGCCGGCCGACCGGCAGGATCTGACCGACGCCCAGGCCCGCGCATGGGGCCGCTTCACCCGCAACTTCGTCATCCAGGCAACGGCGGCGGAGTGGGCGCTGGCCGTGCTGGCCTCCCTGCGCCGCCGTCTGACCGCGCTCGACGACCGGCCGCGCCTGGTGTTCTTCCTGCACGACGAGGTCATCGTGCACACACCCCAGGAGCTGGCCCCCGCGGTGGAGCGTGCGGTGGCGGAGTCCGCGGAGGAGGCCCGGCGCCTGCTCTTCGGGCCGACGCCGGTGCCCTTTCCGCTGCAGACTCATGCGGTCGAGTGCTATGCGGACGCCAAATGAGAGGTGCGTTGTCAGTCCGTGACGAGCACGACCTCCAGGGTGCGTGGCCCGTGGACGCCCTCGACCCGGTCGAGTTCGATGTCGCTGGTGGCCGAGGGGCCGGAGATCCACGTCAAAGGCCGGGCGGGATCGAGCCGTTCCAAAGCCTGCG
Organism: Actinacidiphila sp. bgisy167; assembly: GCF_965342175.1. Lineage (GTDB taxonomy): Bacteria > Actinomycetota > Actinomycetes > Streptomycetales > Streptomycetaceae > Actinacidiphila. The sequence goes on along the minus strand of NZ_CBDRBL010000032.1, from coordinate 19,401 downwards.
GGACCGAGTCGACGACCTGGTCCGGGACGCGCACGACGACGACGTGGTGGTCCGGGACGAGGGTGATCCTGCGCCTGCCCTGGTCGGGCCCCGCGTCCAGCACGATGGTGCCGGTCTCCGCGATCGCCACCGCGCAGCCGGTGACGACGCTGTCGACGGCGTCGAGCTCGCGGGCCGTCAGCTCCGCGGAGTCGGCCACCCGCTCAACGCCCTGCACCGCGGAGAGCCACTGCTCGGGCAAGCCGGGCGGCACGACGACCCGTCGGGTGCCGCGCGCCGCCAGCAGGCCCGCGAGCCGGCCCGGGAGCTCCTCGACGGTGGCGCGGTGGACGATCGCACGGTAGTCGGCGAGGTTCTCGGCCAGGAGGTCGGCGGTCTGCGCCGCGTCCCGCCGCCCGTGGACGCGCAGATAGCCGCGGTCCACCACGCCGCGCGCGGGCGCCGCGCCCTGCGGCGCGTCGGCGAGGGCACGACGGATCCGCCCCAGGATCTGGTCACGGGTGCTCACTTGCCGCCCTCCCCGTTCTCGGTGCTGATGCCGGCGCTGGTAGCGGTGCCGTCTCCGATGCGGGCGCCGGGGCCCGCGGCACCCGCACCGCGGGTGCGCTGCCACCAGTCGCGGAAGGACTCCGCCGGCACCGAGGGGACGTCCCGGGTGTCGGTCCACGCCTTGCCGGGCCCGGGCAGCCGCCGGGGGTGGAACCTGCGGGTCCGCGCCGCGAGCCGCTGGCCGGCGCGCAGCGCCGCCGGGTGGTCCAGGGTCCAGCGCGCCGCGCGCATGGCCGCCCGCTCGGCCGCGTGCCCCTTGGCGGGCCGGAGCGTCACCCTGTTGCCGCCCCGGGTCGTCTCGCCGCCCTGTACGACGCGTTCCCGCAGGTGGACGAGGACCTCCGGGATGTCGATGGCGACCGGGCACACCTCGTAACAGGCGCCGCAGAGGGAGGAGGCGTAGGGCAGCGAGGCGTCGAGCGCGGTGTCCGTGCCGCGGAGCTGCGGGGTGAGGATGGCGCCGATCGGCCCCGGATAGGCGGAGCCGTACGCGTGTCCGCCGGCCCGCTCGTACACCGGGCAGACGTTGAGGCAGGCGGAGCAGCGGATGCAGCGAAGAGCCTGCCGCCCCACCTCGTCGGCGAGGGTGTCGGTACGGCCGTTGTCGACCAGGACGAGGTGGAAGGTGCTCGGTCCGTCCTCGTCCGTCGTGCCGGTCCAGGTGCTCGTGTAGGGGTTCATCCGCTCCGCCGTGGAGGAGCGCGGCAGGAGCTGCAGGAACACCTCGAGGTCCTGCCAGCTCGGCAGCACCTTCTCGATGCCGACCACCGAGATCAGGGTCTCGGGCAGCGTCAGGCACATGCGGCCGTTGCCCTCGGACTCCACCACGACCAGGGTGCCGGTCTCGGCGATCATGAAGTTGGCGCCCGAGATGCCGACCTTGGCGCGCAGGAACTTCTCCCGCAGATGGAGCCGTGCCGCCTCGGCGAGTTCGGCGGGGGAGTCGGACAGCTCCTCGGGAGCGGGACGCCCCCAGCGCCCCATGGCGTCGGTGAAGATGTCGCGGATCTCGGAACGGTTGCGGTGGATCGCGGGCACGAGGATGTGGCTCGGCCGGTCGTCGCCGAGCTGCACGATCAGCTCTGCCAGGTCCGTCTCGTAGGCCGAGATGCCGGCCTCGGCCAGCGCCTCGTTGAGGCCGATCTCCTGGGTCGCCATGGACTTGACCTTGACGACCTCCCGCTCGCCGGTGGCGCGCACCAGGTCCGTCACGATCCGGTTCGCCTCGTCGGCGTCGGCCGCCCAGTGCACGGTGCCGCCCGCGGCGGTGACCGCCTCCTCCATCTGCACCAGGTAGTGGTCGAGATGGGCGAGGACGTCGTCCTTGATCTGCTTGCCCGCGGTGCGCAGTTGCTGCCAGTCGTCGAGTTCCGCGACGGCACGGGCCCGCTTGTCCCGGATGGTGTGGGTGGCGTGCCGCAGGTTGCCGCGCAGCGTGCTGTCGCGCACCGCCTCGCCGGCGGCGACGGGGAAGGCGGGCATGCCCAGATAGGTGCCGCTCATCGGATGCCTCCGTAGGGCTGTTCCTCGGTCGACGCGAGGATTTCCGCGAGGTGTACCGGCCGGACCTCGGAACCGAGTCGGGCGAGAGTGCCGCCGATGTGCATCAGGCAGGAGTTGTCCACCGTGCACACGGCGCGCGCGCCGGTGGAGGTGATGCTGCGGGCCTTGTCCGCGCCCATGGCGGCGGAGACGGCCGCGTTCTTGACGGCGAAGGTGCCGCCGAAGCCGCAGCACTCCTGCGCGCCGGGCAGCTCGACCAGCTCCAGCCCCTTCACATGGCTGAGCAGTTCCAGCGGACGGCGGCCCAGTCCCAGCATCCTCAGGCCGTGGCAGGTCGGATGATAGGTGACCGGGTAGGGGAAGTAGGCGCCCACATCCGTCACCTTGAGCACATCGGTGAGGAACTCGGTCAGCTCGTAGGTGCGCGGCACGACGAACTCGGCGATGGCGGCAAGACCGTCCCCGCGCCCTTCCGCGCGGGCCCGCTCCCCGATGCGGGGGTAGTTGTCGCGCACCATCGCGGCGCAGGAGCCGGAGGGGGTGACGATGTAGTCGTAGCCCTCGAAGGCCTTGGCGTACCGCTTGACCAGGGGCTCCGTTTCGTGGCGGTAGCCGGTGTTGAACTGCGGCTGGCCGCAGCAGGTCTGCGCGGCGGGGAAGTCCACGGTCAGCCCCAGCCGCTCGAGCAGGGTCACGACGGCCTTCCCCGTCTCGGGGTAGAGCGTGTCGTTCACACACGTGACGAACAGCGCTACGCGCATGGGGCCTCCTCACGGTCGGCACGGCCACCCGTGAGCTCATACTGCCGCATGCGCCCCGCACCAGGGGGCAGAGATCGGATGTCTGCGGGTCGCAGAGGGTGCCATTGACGAGCCATGTCGGGGTGTCCTAACGTCCCTGCCATCGATTGAAACCTTTCATATCAGACCCGAGAGGCCAGGGCCGACCGTGCAGCGCGTCTGTTTCCTGTTGAAGGTCCGCGAGGACCGGCTCGCCGAGTACCGCGAGCGCCACGCCGCCGTCTGGCCCGAGATGCTGGACGCGCTCTCGGCGGCCGGCTGGCACAACTACTCGCTCTTTCTCCGCGAGGACGGCCTGCTCGTCGGCTATCTGGAGACCGAGGACTTCGCGGCCGCCCAGGCGACCATGGCGGCGACCGAGGTCAACGCCCGCTGGCAGGCGGAGATGGCGGACTTCTTCGAGGCGCTGGACGGGTCCCGGCCGGACGAGGCCATGCGGCCGCTCACGGAGGTCTTCCACCTGGCCTGACGGGGCCGCCCTGCCCGTAAGGGGACGCAGCCCCGCCCCGGAAGCCGCCGACCCGCCTCCCGGCCGTCCGTTACCGAGCCGATCGCACTGTTCCGCCAGAGCGGACCCGGCTCCCGTCCTCAGGTCCTTGGAACACAGTGTGCCCCCGCGCCGTCCTCCTGTGCGTAGCATGTCTTCTCAGGCCTGCGGCGGGCGGGCGGCAGGAGGTAGGGCGGAACTCGTGACACGGATGGTGGGGATCAAGGACGTCGCCCGGCAGGCGGGCGTCTCGGTCGGCACGGTGTCGAACGTGATCAACCGGCCCGACATGGTCTCCGAGGACACACGGGCCCGTGTGCTGTCGGTCATCGAGCAACTCGGCTATGTACGCAGCGAGTCCGCCCGGCAGCTGCGAGCGGGCCGCAGCAGGATCATCGCGTTGCTCGTTCTCGACATGGCCAACCCCTTCTTCGTGGACGTCGCCTCGGGGGCCGAGCGGGCCGCCCGGGAGGCGGGGCTCGGCGTGATGCTCTGCAACAGCGGTGAGAGCCCGGCGGAGGAGGCCGACTACCTGGGGCTCTTCGCCGAGCAGCGGGTGCGCGGCGTCCTTGTGACGCCCGCGGACACCAGCGGCCGGAACATCTCCTCCTTCCGGCGGCACAACATCCCCTTCGTCTTCGTGGACCGCGTCGTGCCGAGCGCGGAGGCCTGCTCGGTGTCCGTGGACGACGTCGAGGGCGGCCGGCTCGCGGTCGACCACCTCATCGAGCGCGGCCACGAACGCATCGTCTACGTGAGTGGTCCGATGCATCTCGCCCAGTGCCAGGACCGGCGCGCCGGTGCCCTGGACGCGCTCGCCGCCGCGGGCCTCCCCGCCGAGTCCCTGGCGCACATCGAGGCCGAGCGGCTCGACGTCCCCTCAGGACGCGATGCCGGCGCCCGCCTGTTGGGGATGGCCAACCGCCCGACCGCGGTCTTCTGCGCCAACGACCTGCTCGCTCTCGGCGTGCTGCAGGCCCTCTATGCCGCGGGCATCGCGGTTCCCGAGGAGATCGCGCTGGTCGGCTACGACGACATCGAGTTCGCGGCGGCGGCCGCGGTGCCGCTCACCTCCGTGCGGCAGCCGGCGTACCGGATGGGCCGGGCCGCGGCGGACCTGCTCATCGAGGAGACCGGGGAGGCGGCCGAGGAGCACGAGCACCGGCGCATCGTCTTCCAGCCCGAACTCGTCGTACGCGCCTCCACCCTCGGAAGGGGCGCCCGGACCGCGCGCTGAGCCTTCGGCGCAGCGCGCCGTGTCCGGCAGCGTCACGGGCCGGGGCCGGCCGATCCGCCGGGGCCCGTGTGCTCTGCGCCGGTCGAGGGCGCGGGGCGTCGCCGAGGAGTGCGCCGCCGTAGGTCCGGCCCATGCCGGGCGCCCCCTCCACGGAGAGGCCGCCGCCACCTCGCGCGGCGCCGAGAGCCGGTCCCGGGCTCAGCAAGCGGCGGCCGCCGGCTCCGGCTCCGGGACCCCGCCCGGAGCCCGGTCGAGTCCGCGCAGATAGGCGCGGATCTCACGGACCGCGCTGCGGCCGGCCCGGTTGGCGCCGATCGTGCTCGCGGAGGGGCCGTAACCGATGAGACGGACACGGGGGTCGGCGGCGACCTGGGTGAGCCCCTGCAGCCGGATGCCGCCGCCGGGCCCGCGCAGGCGCAGCGGGGCGAGGTGGTCGAGCGCCGCCCGGAAGCCGGTGGCCCACAGAATGGCGTCGGCCGAGACGTGCCGGCCGTCCGCCCAGCTCACGCCGTCCTGGGTGATCCGCTCGAACATGGGGAGGCGTTCGAGGACGCCGCGCTCACGGGCGCGCTCCATCGCCTCGGTCATGGGAAGTCCCGTCACGCTGACGACGCTCTGCGGCGGCAGACCGCGCCTGACGCGCTCCTCGACCAGCGCGACCGCGGCTCGCCCCTGCTCCTGCCCGAAGGGGCCGCCGCGGTAGACCGGGGGCCGCCGGGTGACCCAGGTCGTCGCTGCCGCGCCGCCCGGTTCGTGGAGCTCCATCAGAAGTTGGACGGCGGAGGTGCCGCCGCCGACGACGACGACGTGCTTCCCGGCGAACTCCTCCCTCCCGCGGTATCCCGCCGTGTGCAGCTGGCGGCCGCGGAAGGTCTCCTGGCCCGGGTAGCGGGGCACGAAGGGCCGGTCCCAGGTCCCGGTGGCGTTGATCAGTGCGCGGGCCGCCCAACTGCCGGCTCCGGACTCGACGATCAGCCGCCCGCGCGGGCCCTCGTGGACGGCGGAGACGTCGACCGGACGGTGCACCCGCAGGTCGAAGGTGCGCTCGTAGCGGTCGAAGTACTCGGCGACGACCTCGGCGGACGGCCGGTCGGGGTCGGCGCCCTCCAGTGCCATGCCGGGCAGCGAGTGCACCCCGTGCGCCCTGCCGTACGTCAGCGTCGGCCAGCGGAACTGCCAGGCGCCGCCGGGACCAGGGGAGTGGTCGAGGACGACGAAGTCCTCCTCGGGCCGCAGCCCGGCCCTACGCAGGAAGTAGGCCCCGGACAGCCCGGCCTGCCCGGCCCCGATGACGGCGACATCCACGTCCACATGGTTCACGACCAGAGCAACTACGCGCGTTCGCGGAAGCTTCCCGAGGACGCCTCGCCGCGCAGCCGGGCCACGCGCGCGGCGGCCTCCTCCAGGCGGGACAGCGGCAGGTCGCCGTCGGCGACCGCGCGGGCGGCCGCGGTACGGATGGCCTCCTGGACTCCCTCCCCGCAGCCGGGTCCGAGCTGGAGCAGGTCGACGCCCGAGAGCCAGGCCAGGACGGCCGCGCCGGGCACGCCCCAGCCCTCGACGACCTCGTCCGTGTCGAGTGGCTCGCTGATCACGACCGTGACGTCGCCGTACTCCTCCCGCAGCAGCTCGGTGGCCGTGGGCCCGCTGAGGGCGGCCGCGACGCCGATGGTGACCGCCCCGGCCCGCTCCAGTGCGCGCCGGAGCCATTGCGGCGGTCTGCGGGTCCGGCCGACGGGCAGCAGGCAGGCGTCGACCAAGGCGGCGACACGGTGCGGTGCGTACACGTGGGTCCCCCTCTGGCGCTCCAGCGGGCGCTGCCGACCCTATCCCGAAGGAGGCTAATGGTCCAGACCAATTCGGTGTCGGCTGCCCGGGTCAGGACGGCCGTTCGTCGCCCGGCGCGTTCAGCCGCCCCTGGAGAGCAGTAGCGGCGCCCCGCTCTCTGCGGACGCCGGACGGCTGGTCGCCCGGGGAACGCGCGCGGCCGGCGCCCGATCGAGCAGCCCCCGGCGGCCAGTTCGGGCATGATGCACGACGTCCGGCCGGGACCTCGACAGGTGCCGGAGAGATGCCCGGCCGCTTTGCTGATGCCCATGGGAGGAGCCACGTAGGGGAGGCGGCGAGCGTCCGCGCACGCCCGTCGGTACGCGGAACCGGACGGGCCAGCCCAGGTATGGGCGCTACGACTCGTCAAGAGCGTACGGGGGCCGGTGCGGAAGGGCGCACCAAGGTGCGGAGAAGCGCGCGGAGGAAGAAGGGCGCGCGACAGGGCGGGGAAGCGTCAGCAGCCGCGGCGACAGGGGGCGGAGGCCACTCGCCGCAGGTCGATGTGACCGCGCGTGGTGAACAGAACGGGACGCGACGTGTGCACGACGGTAGCCAGGCCGCCCGAGCGGCGTCACGGCGTCAACGGCGTCTCCGCCATTGGAACGCCCGTCGCCGACCCCCTGACCCCGGCACGCGCGGCACCGCCGCGTGGGCCACCATGGTCACATGGCCGACGCTTTCTCCACCCGCACCATTGATGTCACCACCGGCAGCCGCGAGACGGTCCACGACCTCACCGGCGCCTGCGCCGACTTCCTCGACGGCGTCGCCCGCGGACGCGACGGGCTGCTCAATGTGTTCGTCCCGCACGCCACCGCGGGGATCGCCGTCCTCGAGACCGGCGCGGGCAGCGACGACGACCTGCTGGCCGCGCTCCGCGACCTGCTGCCCGCCGACGACCGCTGGCGCCACCGGCACGGCAGCCCCGGTCACGGCCGGGACCATGTGCTGCCCGCCCTCGTCCCGCCGCACGCCACCCTCCCGGTGGTCGGCGGCCGGCTGGAACTCGGCACATGGCAGTCCGTCGTCCTGGTCGACACCAACCGCGACAACCCCCGGCGCCAGGTCCGGCTGAGCTTCCTCGGCTGACCAAGTAGCCGGTGGGAGGTGCCGCGCCGTCAGGGAAGGCGACGTCGCGGCATCTCACATCACAAGCGCCTCATGGAGCCCGCACCAGGACGGCGCTTCGGGGTGAGGCCCGGCGATGCTGTTGGTTGTCTTGACGGAGTTCGGCGGCCACCAACCGCGACGACCTCCGTGTCAGGTCCGGCTGTGTTTCCGCTGCTGAGGCCCCTCGGCTCCCACGTCCCGGCCGAACGACGACCGGCGAGCGCTACCGGCCGGACATGGCGGCCCTGCGTGCCGGTCAGTCCCGGCCGGCTGCCCGTCCGCCGGTCTGCCGGGCCGTCAGCCAGTCCATGACCCCCCGGGCGTCGAAGGCGTCCTGCCCTCCGCGCACCAGCAGGCCGGCTGTCGCGAAGGCGGGGTCGTCAGCCTGCGCCGCAAGGTAAGGGACGGCGACGCACCGCATCCCCGCCCGGTGCGCGGCCTGGGCGCCGGGCGGCGCGTCCTCGACGACCACGCAGTCCGCCGGGTCGACGCCGAGCCGCCGCGCCGCCTCCAGGAAGACGTCCGGGGCGGGCTTGCCGTGCTCCACCTCCTCCGCCGACACCACGGTCGGCAACCGGACGTCGAGCCCGGTGCCGGCCAGCACCGCCCGGATCGCCTCCCGGGAGGATCCCGAGGCCACCGCCATGGGGTGCCCCGCCTTCGCCAGCAACTCGACGAACGCCCGCATCCGCGGGAACACGTCGGTGGCCCCGCGGGCGAGCTCCAGGTAGATCCGGTTCTTGCCGTCCAGCAGCTCCTGGACGGGCGCCGACAGGCCGTACTCCTCGCGCAGGACCTCCAGCGTCTCCTTGGTGCCGATGCCGATGAAGCGCCGGTGCTGCTCCCATGTGTAGTCGTGCACGCCGTGCGACGCCAGCAGCCGCCGGCCCGCCTCGAAGTAGTGCGGCTCGCTGTCCACAAGGGTGCCGTCGAGGTCGAATATCACCGCGGGGAGCGTCATGCCCCCAGCATGCCAAGCCGGCGTCCACGGCGTCGTCCGGCCGTCGGGGTGAGCAGGCCGCCGCGGACGGGAACGCCTCCGGCGGTCCCCGATGATCCCGGCCGCGGCATGCCGTGCCGACGACGGCGTGCCGCGCCGGTCAGAGCAGGTTGTCGAGGGTGATCGGCAGGTCGCGCACGCGCCTCCCGGTGGCGTGGTGGACGGCATTGGCGATGGCGGGTGCGATGCCGACCAGGCCGACCTCGCCGACACCCTTGGTGCCGGTCGGCGTGCCGCGGTCGGGTTCGCCGACGAAAATCACGTCCAGCTCGGGGATGTCGGCGTTCACGGCGACGAGATAGTCGCCGAACGTCCCGTTGGCGATGCGCCCGGTACGCGGATCGGTGACGGTGTCCTCGAACAGGGCCATGCCGATCCCGCCGACCGTCCCGCCGATGATCTGGCTCCTCGCCGTCTTCTCGTTGACGATGCGGCCACCGTCGATCGCGGACACCACCCGGGCGACCCGGACGATCCCGAGGTCGGCGTCGACGCGCACCTCCACGAACTTCGCGCCGTAGGCCCCGGCCAAGGACATGCCGATCTCGTCCGGGTCCGGGGGCGTGCTGCTGCCGGTCGCCGTGAGCTGGGGAATCTCGTGCCGGGACAGGATGTCGGCGTACGACTCCCCGCGGTCCGGGCGGCCGACGAGGTGGACCCGGCCCCCGGAGACCTCGACGTCCGCGGGGGAGGCGCCCCGCAGCGGGGAGTCGGCGTCCCCTCGCGCCAGGTCCGCGAACAGCCCCATCAGCCTGCGGCAGGCGTCGTGCACGGCGTTGCCGAGCGCGCCGGTCAGCCCTGAGCCGCCCGCCATCATCGAGTCGGGCATGTCGGAGTCCCCCAGGTCGAAGCGGACCTTCTCCAGGGGCAGGCCCAGTTCCTGGGCGGACAGCTGCGCCATCACGGTGTACGTGCCGGTGCCGATGTCGGTCGCCGCACTGCGCACGAACGCGCTGCCGTCGCGGTTGACAGTGGCCTCGGCCATGCACGGCGTGGCGAAGTACGGGAACATCGCGCTCGCCATGCCGTAGCCGACGAGCCAGTTCCCCTCGCGCATGGACCGCGGCTCCGGGTTCCGCTCCGACCAGCCGAAGCGCCGCGCGCCGGCCTCGTAGCACTCCAGGAGCGCCTTGCTGGACCAGGGCAGCCCGTTGCGCGGGTCGACCTCGGTGTGGTTGCGGATCCGCAGTTCGAGCGGGTCCATGCGCAAGGCGTACGCCAGCTCGTCGAGGGCCGACTCCAGCGCGAAGCTGCCCTGCGCCTCCGCGGGGGCGCGCATCGACGTCGGCACCGCGATGTTGAGCTTGGCCTGCTCGTCCCGGGTGATCACGTTCGGACACCGGTAGGCGTAGGAGGTGCCGTGGGAGAACGGCTCGAAGTCGTTGTCCTCCATGCTGAGCGAGCTGAGGCTGCGGTGGTCGAGGGCGACCAGTTCGCCGTCGCGCGACGCGCCCACGCCGATCCACTGGACCCCGCTCGGACGGTGCCCGACGGAGGTGAACATCTGCGGCCGGGTCAGCACGAGCTTCACCGGGCGCTTGGCGGCGCGGGCCGCCATGGCGGTGAGGATCACGTGCGGCCACGCCCGCAGTCCGGCGCCGAAGCCGCCGCCCACATAGGGCACGAGTACGCGCACCGAGCTCTCGGGGATACCGAAGACCATGGCTAGGGTGGTGCGCACCATCGACGGCCACTGGCTGGTGTCGTGGACGGTGAGGGTGTCCTCCTCCCACGCGGCCAGCGTGGCGAAGAGCCCGAGCGGGTTGTTGGTGTTGTCGGCCGTGACGTACGTACCGCGCACGACGACGTCGGCGGTCTCCAGAGCGGCGCCTGCGTCGCCCCGCGAGTGGTCCATCTCCCACGGGTCCACCAGGTGCTGCGCCCGCGGGTCCTGCAGGTCCAGCAGCGGCTCGGTGGCCTCGTACTCCGCGTGCACCAGCCGTGCCGCGGCGGCGGCCTGTTCCGGCGTCTCGGCCACCACGAAGGCGATGTGCTGCCCGTGGTGGATCACCCGGTCGTCGCGCAGCGGGGCGGGCGGGGCCTCGCCCAGCACCGTCGTGGGGCCGGTGCCGACCCGCGGGGCGTTCTCGTGCGTGAGCACCGAGATCACGCCTGGTGAGCCTTCGGCCTCCGCGGTGTCCATGCGGACGATCCGGCCCGCGGCGACGGTGCTCTGCACCAGGGCGCCGTACGCCTGGCCGGGCACGCTGAAATCCATGGGGTAGGGGGCGGCGCCGGTGACCTTGCGCGGTCCCTCGACCCGGTTGACGCCCGCGCCGACCAGGGGCCTGCTCTCGACGGTGCTCATGCCGTCACTCCTGACACTGTCTGCAGCTCGCGAACGAGGGTCCGGCGGGCCAGCGGCACCTTGAACGCCGTGCCGGGCACCGTCCAGGCGTCGCGCATCGTCGCCTCGGACGCGTCCCGGAAGGTGGCCGACGTGGCGGGCGCGCCGGTCAGCACATGCTCGGCCTCGTACGCCCGCCAGGGCTTCGTGCCCACCCCGCCCAGTCCGATCCGGGCCTGACGGATCGTGCCCTCCTCGATGACGAGCACCACGGCGGCCGAGGTCAGCGCGAACTCGTACGACATCCGGTCGCGGACCTTGAGGTAGCCCGAACGGGCGGACGGCGGCGGGAGCGGGATCTCCACCTCGGTGATCAGCTCGGCGTGCTCTAGGACGTTCTCCCGCTCGGGGCTCTCGTCGGCGGTGATGTAGAAGTCCGTCAGCGGGACGCTGCGCCGGCCGGACGGGCCGTGGATGTGGACGACGGCGTCGAGCGCCACCAAGGCGACGGCGAGGTCGGAGGCGTGCAGCGCGATGCAGTTCTCGTTCGCGCCCAGCACGGCGTGCATCCTGGCCGCGCCCAGCACGGCCGCACATCCTGTGCCCGGCGCGCGCTTGTTGCACTCGAGCACCGTGGGATCGCGGAAGTAGCGGCAGCGGGTGCGCTGCAGCAGGTTGCCGCCGATGGTCGCCATGTTGCGCAACTGCACCGAGGCGCCCATCAGGAGGGACTCGCGCACCACCGGCAGCCGTTCGGCGACCGTGGCGTCGGCGGCCAGCTCCTCCATCGTGGCCAGCGCCCCCACGTGGAGCGCCTCGCCGCGCCGCTCGATGCCGTGCAGGGGGAGCCGGGTGATGTCGATCAGCGTCGGCGGCTCGAGCACCCCGTCCTTCATCAGGTCCAGCTGGGTCGTGCCGCCCGCGAGGCAGGACGCCGAAGGGTCCTCCGCCAGCTTCCGCACGACCTCCTGGGTGTCGGTGGCCCGTACATACTCAAACGCGCGCATCGTGACCTCCACCGGACGCGGCCTCGCGGATCGCGGCCACGATGTTGGGATAGGCGCCGCAGCGGCACAGGTTGCCGCTCATGAACTCGCGGATCTCCTCGTCGGAGCCGGCCCGGCCCTCGGTCATCAGCGCCACCGCCGACATGATCTGCCCAGGGGTGCAGAAGCCGCACTGGAAGCCGTCGTGATCCATGAAGGCCTGTTGCACCGGGTGCGGTCCGTCGGTGCCGGTGACGCCCTCGATGGTGGTGATCGCCTGGCCCTCGGCCTGTGCGGCCAGCGTCAGACAGGAGAGCACCCTCCTGCCGTCGAGGTGCACCGTGCACGCTCCGCAGGCTCCCTGGTCGCAGCCCTTCTTGGTGCCCGTCAGGCCGAGCCGGTCCCGCAGGGCGTCCAGGAGTGTGACCCGGGTGTCCAGGCGCAGGGTGTAGGTCCGGCCGTTGACGTCGAGTGTCACGACACGCTCGATGGTTGCGGGACGGTCCACGTCCCGCTGGTGCGCCACGTCCCTCATCGCGTCCTCCTCCGGACGGGTCGGATACGACTCGAGCCCCTCCTGGGGCGGATCCGGTGAGTTGGTTCGTCAGGCGTTATTAAAGGTGGGTTCGGCCATTTCGCGTCTATAGAGACGGCTTTCCTCTCAAATATACGCCGAACAAGTGTTTCGGCATGGGTAGCGGCCCTGGCAGCTGCGGCCCTGTTCTGCCGGCCTTGCCTGCCCCCTTCGCGCTCGGCGGTCTCGCGCCACCGCAGGACTCGCCCTGAGGGCGTCGCGTCGTCGCCTCCCGATGCCTGTGCCTGTCCTGTGTGCCCCACCGTGCGTGTCCGCGGCGTCGAAGCCGAGGGCCCACTGTTCGTGCCGCTGCACGCGGCGGGGGCGGAGCGGCGCCCAGGCGTTTGGGGCGGCCACGGCAGAGGGCGCGGGGTCGCGGGTCCCACCCGTACCCGGGCGCCGCCGCCTTTCAGTGCCGCGCCGCGGCGCAGACCGCACGATCGGTGACGGCTTGCGGTCCTGCCGGATTCATGCACACCCTCGGATCGATCGAGACCGGTAGCGGTCGAGCCATGACCGGCTGTGTCCGACGCAGGGCGGGATGTCGTCAATTCATCTGATGCGGCGATCCGTTCGGCGGCGCGTGCCAGGATGACTGACTCCGGACAGCGGTCATACCGATTCCAGTCTCGTGCCGTACCCGCGGACCGTGAGGAAACGCTCCGCGCAGGACGGTCTTGGGGGGTGCCAGGCGTGCTGAGGTTTCTGCGCCGTACCGAGGGAAAGAACGAACGCCACGCCGGACCGGGCCGGGTCTCGCCCGCGTCGGAGCATGCGCGGATGGACGGCCCGGAGCCGCTGGCCGGGTGCCCGGCCGGGCACCCGCAGCCGGTGGAGGAGGGCGCCGACGCCTGGCGCCCGCAGGACGCGGTGTCCGCCTGCCCCGTCGGCGGCGCGGCCGGGCGGGACGGCGCCCCGGCCGTCCGGCACAAGGACGTGGACGTCCGCGCCCTGGCCACGGACTTCATCCTGCAGTACCACCGCGAACTACCCGGCGGCGACCGCGACCCGCGGCGACGGCTGGCCGCGGTGCTCGATGAGATCGACGAGACGGGCACCTACCGGCACACCGGCGAGGAACTCGTCTTCGGCGCGCGCGTCGCCTGGCGCAACAGCAACCGCTGCATAGGACGCCTGTACTGGAACTCCCTGCAGGTCCGCGACCGCCGCCACATCGCGACCGCACACGGGGTGGCCCGGGAGGCCGCCGCCCATCTGAAGGTCGCGACCAACGGCGGGCGCATCCGCCCGGTGATCACCGTCTTCGCCCCGGACACCCCGGAGCGCCCCGGCCCGAGGATCTGGAACGACCAGCTCATCCGTTACGCCGGCTACTCCCGGCCCGACGGCGGAGTGCTCGGCGACCCCGGCAACACCGGCATCACCGAGGCGGCGCGGAAACTCGGCTGGCCCGGCGGCCCCGGCACACCCTTCGACGTCCTGCCGCTGATCGTGCAGGGCGGGTCCGAGCCGCCGCGCCACTTCCCGCTGCCGGCCGACGCGGCGCTCGAGGTGCCCATCGGGCACCCGGAGTTCGACTGGCTGGCGGAGTGGGGCCTGCGCTGGCACGCCGTCCCGGCCGTGTCCTCCATGTGCCTGGAGATCGGCGGCGTCTGCTACCCGGCGGCACCCTTCAACGGCTGGTACATGGGCACCGAGATAGGCGCCCGCAACCTCGCCGACACCGATCGCTACGACCTCCTGCCGCGCTTCGCCGAGCGGCTCGGCCTGGACACCACGAGCGACCGCTCGCTCTGGCGCGACCGCGCCCTGGTCGAGCTCAACCGCGCCGTCCTGCACTCCTTCGACCGCGCCGGCGTCAGCATCACGGACCACCACACCGAATCCCGCCGCTTCCTCTCCCACATCGAGCGGGAGGAGCGCAAGGGCCGGTCGGTGCCCGCCGACTGGTCGTGGATCGTGCCGCCCATCTCGGGCTCGGCCACGGGTGTCTTCCACCGCTACTACGACACCGGCGACCTGACGCCCGCCTATGTCCACCACCCCGAGTCACTCGCCCTCTCCCGCGGCGAGGCGCTGGTGTGACGGGGGCAGCGGGATCGGTTTCCGGCCACTGCGTTACTCTCAGCCGCCGTACAGACAACCTGCGGAAGAGGTACGGCAGTGGCCGGGCACGTTTACATCGGGTCGTTCACTTCGGCGGGCGGCAAGGGACTGACCACCGCCGCCGTCGACCCCGACTCTGGAGCGCTGACGCTGCTGGGCGCCGACTCCTCGGTGGGGGACCCCTCCTTCCTCGCGCTCTCCAAGGACCGCGGCCTGCTCTACACCGTCAGTGAGGCCGAGGACGGCGGCGCTGCCGTGTTCTCGCTGGCCGACCCCGCCCGCCCCGAACTGCTGGGCGCCACCGTGCCGGTGCGCGGTGCCTCCCCGACGCATCTGTGCCTGCACCAGGGCCACCTGCTCACCGCCAACTACGCCTCCGGCACCGTGAGCGTGCTGCCGCTCGGGGACGGCGGCGCGCTCGGGGCGCCGCGCCACATCCTGCAGCACGAGGGCGACGGACCGAACCCGGAGCGCCAGGAGGGACCGCACGCCCACATGGTGCTGCCCGACCCCTCCGGGCGCTGGGTTCTCAGCGTGGACCTCGGTACGGACTCCGTGCGGGTCTGCGCACTCGACGCGGACAGCGGGGAGCTGGAGGTGGAGCGCGAGATGGGTCTGCGCTCCGGCACCGGACCGCGCCACCTCGCCTTCCACCCCCGCGGCGACCGCGCCTACGTCATGAACGAGCTGGACTCCGTGGTGACGGTGTGCCACTGGGACGCCCGGATCGGCCGGCTGACGCCCGTCGCCGAGGTCTCCGTGCTGCCCGCCGGCGCCTCAGGCCCGAACTACCCCTCCGAGCTGGTCGTCTCCGCCGACGGCCGGTTCGCCTGGGCCGCCAACCGCGGTCACGACAGCATCGCCGTGCTCTCCGTCGACGGGAGCGGAGACCGGCTGGAGCTGCTGGAGACCGTGCCCTGCGGCGGCGAGTGGCCGCGCCACCTGACGCTCGACCCCGCGGGGAAGCGGCTCTACGCGGCCAATGAGCGATCGGGCGACGTCAGCTGGTTCGACGTGGACCCGGCCACCGGCACACCCACGCTCGCGGGGTCGGTGGCCGTACCGGCCGCGTCCTGTGTGCTCTTCGGCTGACGACAGCTGCCTCGTACGCGCGACGGCGGGCTGGCGGCCGCCCCGGAATCCCGGGCGGTCGCCAGCCCGCCGTCGTCGAGCGTCTGACGCTCCGCGGGCTCAGACCAGCGGAGCACCCTGCACCGGTTGGGCCACGCCGAGGGCCGCCGTGTAGGTGGTCACGAGCAGCTTGCCGATGGCCGGGTAGGGGCCCAGCGCGTCGGCAGAGGAGCAGTCGGCCTCCTTGGCGGCGTCGTGCAGGACCTCGGGGGCGACCTCTGGACCGATCACGTACGGCGCGAGCGCCAGAGTGGTCGAGCCGGAGGAACGCAACTGCTCGGCGGCCGCGGCGACCGAGCCCTCGATGTCCAGCGCGGCGGCCAGCACCGGCACCGCGAGGCGCGCGGCCAGCAGCAGCCCCGTCACGCCCGCGGCCTGGACGGCTTCCTCGCCGCCGACGGTGGCCAGGATGATGCCGTCGGCGGCCGTGGCGACCGTGAACAGGCGGGCGCGGTCGGCGCGTGCCAGGCCGGCCTCCGAGAGGCGCACGTGCAGCGCCTCGGCGAGCAGCGGGTGAGGGCCGAGCACGTCGGTCACCTCGGCCGCGGCACGGCTGTCCGCCACCGCCTGGCGCACGCGGCGCATCACCGAGGCCTCGGGGCCGGCCAGCAGCGGGACCACCACGGCCGCGGGAGCCTCGTCGCCGCGCTCGGAGGCAGCCTGGGCCAGCACCGATTCGAGCGTCGGGAACTCCTCGCCGTCGCCGTCGACGTAGCCGATGCGCGGGTCGAGACCGGACAGCTCGATACGGGCGATGCTGACGATCTCCTCCGCCAGACTCCGTATCGCGGAGGAAGGGGTACCGGGCACGGCGAGGACCAGCGCGGGGGCGCCCTCGGGCGCGGTCAGCGGCTCCGGCCGCCGGTGCCGTCCGGGCTGGCGGGGGCGGGGCATACGAACGGGCAGGCCGGCTGCGGGGCCTTCGGCAGTGCTCATGGCGAGGCATGCTAGTGCCTTTGCGCGGTCGGTTGTTCGGGCGGGGCCGTCGCAGGCGTCACCTGTCCGGTTCTGTCCTGATACGGCGCCGGGTCCGCGCCACTCCGGCACCGTATGCGTGTTCCGCTCAGCCGAGGCCGCGCGAGTCCTGTTTGAGAGCGGTGTCCACGGTGAGCGCGGAGGCGACGACCATGCTCAGCAGGGGTTCGGCCAGCGGTCGGTGGATCTTCAGGACGTAGTTGTCGGCCGTGGTGAACATCGTCTTCGCCAAGCCCTCCCACGTCTTGGTGATCCGGGCGACCTCGGCGCCGGTGTGGTCGACGACGGCGAAGTTCCAGGCGCGCCAGTTCTCGGCTTTGATGGCGCCGATCTTCTGGCCGTTCACCTCGAAGGAGAAGTTGATTTTTCCGATGGCGTTCTGCTGGACGATCTCGCCCAGCGTCGTGCCGTCGGCGCGCTGCACGATCACCTTCGACTTGATGAACTTCGCGGGGCGCGTCAGCAGCAGTTGCGGCCGACCGTGCGCGTCGCGGACCTCCAGGCGCACCGACAGGAACTGGTCGACGCTCGAGACGAACCGCAGCACCTTGCGCGCGGTGCTCTGGCCGACCTGGACGACGGAGCCGAGCTGGCGCCCCTGCTGGTCGAAGACGCTGTACTCGTTGTTCAGCTCGATGAGCTTGGCCTTCTGGTTGACGACCAGCACAGGCTCGCTGAAGAGTGTCCCCCCGCCGTGGCCGGTGGGGGCCACGCCCGCCTGCTGCTGCACCTGGCGCTGGACGCGCGAGGGGTCGGGGGCGCCGTCGACGCCGAGCTCCCAGGGGCTCGCCGTGGCCTGCGGCGGGACCTGGGCGCCGCCCGGGTGGGTGTGTTCCGTCCACCGGAATCCGTCCCAGTAGCGCAACAGGTCGTGCGTGCCGTGCGGGTCCTGGTACCAGCCCGCCGGGGTGTTCGATCGCGTTGTCACCCACGCAGAGTAACGCCCCCTCCGTCAGGGCAGCCGCGGGCGGTGTTCGATGAGGCGAGCGGAGCCTGCCGCGCATGTCCTCGGACTCCGGCTGACGGAACGTCACGGACACGGCCTCGTCCGGCCCGCCGACCTGTTGCTGAGCGACCCGGCGTCAGCCGCGTTCGGCGACCGTGAGGAGCACCGCCGCGTCTTCGACGGCCTGCAGACTGTGGCGGGCCTCGGGGACGCTGATCAGGTCACCGTTCCGCCCCTCCCAAGAAGCGTCGCCGCTGGTCAGCCGCACACGTCCGCGCAACACCAGCAGGGTGGCCTCGCCGGGGTTCTCGTGTTCGGCGAGGGCGGCGCCGGCGGTCAGCGCGAGGAGTGTCTGGCGCAGGGAGTGTTCCTGACCGCCGTAGACCGTGGCCGCGCTGCGCCCCGAGGAGGCGGCTGCGGCGTGTTCCAGGTGCTCGCGGGCGAGCGCGTCGAGCGAGAGCTTCTGCATGCTTCCGGTCCTCCTGTCTTCGCCGGATGAGACCGCCGCCGGCCGCCGTGATCAGACGCGTGCGCGGCGTCGGTGCGGCTGGTGGCGGTCACATCGCGCGAAGACGGGCCGCGCCGATGGTGCGGCGCCGAGCGCAGTCTCTCAGCGCCGCTCGTCCGCGGCCGCGGACGACGCGTTCTACCCCCGTCCGGGGACGTCGGCCACGCCGGGCCGTGACCGGGGCGCCAGGTGGGACGGGGCGCCCGTCAGCCTCCGGTGATCTCGACGTGCCGGGGCTTGGCGCTCTGGGACTTGGGTACGGTGACGGTCAGAACGCCGTCCGCCAACTGAGCCTTGACCTCCTCGGCGTTGACGCTGGTGGGCAGCAGGGCACGGTACTCGAAGCGTCCGGTCCGCCGGGTGCTGCGGCGCAAAATGCCTTCGCGTTCGCGCTTCTTGTACTCCCCGGTGATGCGCAGGTGCTGGTCGTCCACCTCGACGTCGATGTCCTCGCGCGTGATGCCGGGCAGCTCGGCCTCGATCACATAGGCGTCTTCGGTCTCGTGCATGTCCGCAAGGGGCGACGAGGCGCCTGGGCCGGTCGCGGCGGCCGAGGCCAGCAGCTCGTTCATGCGGCTGAAGAGTTCGTCGAACTCGGATGCCATCGGCTCGCCCCAGCCGAGGGCGGGAAACCCTTCCATGAGCCGGCCGGGCCGGCGGTGGGCGGGCACGGTCATCGCGGTTCACCTCCGCGACTGGACAGTAGTGTTCTTGTCTCCATAGTGCGCCCGGCCTGACGGGCGGAGCCAGTCGGAGACGTCTCTCGATGACCAGCCGCGGCCCGCGACGGGGGCATCCGGGGTCCCGCTGTCATCACGGCAGCCAGGACCGTGCAACCCCGCGCCGGCCTCAGCCCGACCTCGCAGCTCGCGCCGTTCACCGCCGCACCGGTCGAGGAACCTGCTCGGACCCGACCTGGAGGGCGCGTACGTCGCGCCGCGGGCTGCGGAACGGACGGCCGACCCGCAACTGTGCGCCCGGTTCACGGACTTCCTGGTCACCGAACTGGGCGACAGGACCCGTCCTTCGCACGTGCGGGGCATCGGGACTTCCACGCATCGCCTGGATACCGCCCTGCGCCGGGCCCGCGCACAGCCCTGTGCGAGTCCCGCACGGATGTGCGCGGCTACTCCTGGGTGACCGGTGTGCCGGGCGGGCTCGCGACCCCTCTGGGGGGCCCGGAGTCTCGCGGGCACGGGGACGTTGCGGCAGCTGCGTGGCGGGGGGTTGCCGACGCGGGCGACCGAGAGGCTCGCTGCTCACGACAGCTAAGAGGTCTGCGCGGATAGGCGGGGTGGAGAAAGGAGCGGGTCGAGGGCCGAGTTTGGCAAGGCGGAGAAGGGAGACGCAGCGGAGCTGCGGCGACCGACGACAACGCCGCCAGGCGAGAGCCATCGACCCGCGACGCCGG
>NZ_CBDRBL010000031.1:0-70826 GCF_965342175.1 Actinacidiphila sp. bgisy167 | reverse complement strand
GACCGATACCCACCCCGCTCAGCCAGAAGCCAACCCACAGGACAACGACAAGCTGACACGGTCAGCAGCACCACCCCCCTCATACCTCGACGGACCCCGGCCCACCGTGGATGAGCCAGGCGGGCCTGAGGCGCGAGTCTCGCGTGCCCTCGCGGGTCATTCAGCTCGGTCCGCCAAGCATCCAGCCCGGTTCACCGCGCCAGACATCACCGGCCTGACCCCAGCCGACGCCATCCGACTCGAACAGCCCATAACAGACACCTCCGTCACCGAAACCATCAACAACGCCACTCAACAGGCCACCCGTCAGATCCAGCACACCATCGGCCACCCAGCAGGCTGGGGCCTGACCGACACCGACATCCTGCTGACCGCCCGCACCGAAGGACTCCCCGTCTGGCTGACAATCGCCCAAGGCATCGCCGACACACTCGAACACCGAGTCAAACTCCTCATCAGAACTGAAACACCACAACCCCTCGAAATCTGCCCAAAAAGCACATAAGGTACGACAAGTAAAGGGAGAAACGCCGGTTCTGAGGCACTGCCGGCATGGGGCTGACCCGCCACAGAAGAGGTGCGGCCCCCCTCACCCGCACGGGAGGGGGGGCCCGCGCCACGCCAACTGTCCGCCGGGGTACGTGCTCTGGTGCACGCCACCGGCGACGCGCACCAGGCCAACGCGCTCACCGTCAACAGCCGGGGCGAACCTGACGATCACGAGCGCACGTGTTCCCCTTGTGCGATCGCGCACGCTCAGCCAGTTCCGGCCCCCTGCAGAAGGCAGCCAGCGAGGAGAGGCCGTCCGAAGCCCAGGTGAACAGTCGACCTCTCGATCCCCACGACCGCAGACTGCCGAACCAGCCGAATGAGATGAAATTCTAAGTGTGGCGGCGCTTAGGCACGGCGACCCGGCCGAGGTCCTGGGCGACGGTCAGTTCGCCCTCGAACCCCGCGTCCCGCGCCTGGCGCTCGAAGTCCGCCGGGTCGGTGTAGCGCTGCGAGAAGTGCGTGAGCACCAGGTGCCGCACGCCGGACTCCGCCGCCACCCGCGCGGCCTGGCCGGCCGTCAGGTGGCCGTGCTCCTCGGCCAGCGCGGCGTCCTCGTCCAGGAAGGTCGACTCCATGACCAGCAGGTCGCAGCCTTCGGCGAGGGCGTACACCGCCTCGCACAGCCGGGTGTCCATCACGAAGGCGAAGCGCTGTCCCGGGCGCGTCTCGCTCACCTCGGCGAGCGTCACGCCGTCCACCTCGCCCTCGCGTTGCAGCCGGCCCACCGCCGGGCCGGTGATACCGCGTGCCGCGAGGCGCTCCGGCAGCATGCGGCGCCCGTCGGGCTCGACCAGTCGGTAGCCGTACGCCTCCACCGGGTGCGACAGCCGGCGTGCCTCCAGCCGGAAGGCATCGGAGTCGACCAGCATCGCCGCCTCGCCCGCCACCGGTTCCTCGCGCAGCCGCACGGTCTCCCGGTAGGCGGTGGCATAGCGCAGCCGGTCGAAGAAGCGGCGGCCGGACTCGGGGTAGTGGGCCGTCACCGGGTGCGGGACGCGGTCGAGGTTGATCCGCTGGATCACCCCGGCGACGCCCAGGCTGTGGTCCCCGTGGAAGTGGGTCACACACAGCCTGGTCAGGTCATGCGCCGCCACACCGGCCCGCAGCATCTGCCGCTGCGTGCCCTCCCCCGGGTCGAAGAGGATGCCCTCGGCGTCCCAGCGCAGGAAGTAGCCGTTGTGGTTGCGGTGCCGGGTCGGGACCTGGCTGGCCGTGCCGAGCACGACCAATTCACGTGCGGACACCGTCGGTTACCCGGGCGGCCACTCGAGGCCGCGGCCGCCCAGCACATGGGCGTGGGCGTGGAAGACCGTCTGGCCAGCCCCCGCGCCGGTGTTGAAGACGATCCGGTAGCCCCTGCCGTCCACCTTGTCCCCGGCGGCGACCTCCCCGGCCTCCCGCAGCACGTCCGCGGCGAGCTGGGGCGCCTGGGCGGCCAGCGAGGCGGCGTCCGGGTAGTGCGCCTTGGGGATGACCAGGACGTGCGTCGGCGCCTGGGGGTTGATGTCGCGGAACGCGACGGTCGTCTCGGTCTCCCGCACGACGGTCGCGGGCACGTCTCCCGCGACGATCTTGCAGAACAGGCAGTCCGCCTGCGGTTCTCCCGCCACCTGACGCCTCCGTCCAGGGTTGATCGGTCCGTCCCGCATGCTACCGGGGCGCCCCGCGGCGGCGCGTCGCCACGGGGCCCGGTCGCGCCGGGCCCCGCTCCCGCTGCTACGGCAGCGGGGGCGCGGTACGGGCCGGGTTGGCCTCCAGCGCCTCCAGGGCGAGCCGGACGGCCTCGTCGAGCTGCGGGTCGCGACCCGCGGCCGAGTCCTGCGGGGTGTGGACGACCTCGACGTCGGGGTCGACTCCGTGGTTCTCCACGTCCCAGCCCACGCCCTCCAACCAGGTGGCGTACTTCGGCTGGGTGACCAGCGTGCCGTCGACGAGGTGGTAGCGGGAGTCGATGCCGATGACGCCGCCCCACGTCCTGGTGCCCACCACGGGCCCGATCCCCAGCGCCTTGATCGCCGCGTTGACGATGTCGCCGTCCGAGCCCGAGAACTCGTTGGCGACGGCCACGACGGGCCCGCGCGGCGCGTCCAGCGGGTAGCTGAAGGCGGGCAGCCCGCGCGGCAGGTCCCAGCCCACGATCCGCCGGGCCAGCTTCTCCACGACCAGCTGCGAGGTGTGGCCGCCGCGGTTCTCCCGCACGTCCACGACCAGCCCCTCCCGGACGACTTCCACCCGCAGGTCGCGGTGGAGCTGCGCCCAGCCGGAGCCGACCATGTCGGGCACGTGCAGGTACCCCAGCCGGCCGCCGGAGAGCTCGCGCACGTACGCCCGGCGCCCGGCGACCCAGTCGTGGTAGCGCAGCGGCTCCTCGTCCTCGATGGGCACGACGACGACATGGCGCGCCGCACCGCCGTCGGCCGGTCCGACGGTGAGCTCGACGGGCTTGCCCACGGTGCCGAGCAGCAGCGGACCGGGGCCGGCGAGCGGGTCGACGGGCCGTCCGTCCACGGCGAGGATGGCGTCGCCCGCCCGGACCGCCACACCTGGCGCGGCCAGCGGCGAGCCGGCCCGCGGGTCGGAGGTCTCCGAGGGGAGGACCTGCTCCACGCGCCAGACGCCGTCCACGCCTCGGGCGAGGTCAGCGCCGAGCAGGCCCTGGCGGTTCAGCGCGTCGCCGCGGCCGCCGGGCGGGGTGACGTAGGCGTGCGAGGTGCCGAGCTCTCCCGCCACCTCCCAGAGCAGGTCGACGAGGTCGTCGTGGGTGGCGACCCGCTCCAGGACGGGCCGGTAGCGCTCGCGCACCCCGTCCCAGTCGACGCCGCCCATGTCGGCGCGCCAGAAGTTGTCCCGCATCAGGCGGTGGGACTCGTCGTACATCTGGCGCCACTCGGCCTGCGGGTCCACCGTGACGCGGACCCGCGAGAGGTCGACGGTGACGTTGCCGTCGGTCTCGTCGTCGGACGGCGTCGACTTGCGGTCGGCCGCGGCCACCCGCAGCCGGTTGCCGGACGTCACCAGCACCTTGCTGCCGTCGCCGCTGACGGCGTAGTCGTCGGCGTCGTCGGCGATCTCCTCCACGCGCAGCTGCCTGAGGTCGTAGCGCTCCAGCGCCGTGGACGGCGCCTCGGCGTCGGGCGAGGCCAGGCTCGCGCCCAGGACCCCGCGTACGGGGTGGCGCAGCCACAGGACGCCGTCCTTGGCCGTGCGCAGCGTGGAGTAGCGGGACGCCTCGACCGGGAAGGCCACGATGCGGTCGCCCAGGCCCTCGGTGTCCACCTTGGTGGCCGGGGTCCGGGGCCGGTCCTCGCGGTCCTCCTTGCGGGAGTCCTTCGCTCCCTCGTCCGGGCCGCGGTCGTCGCCGTCCTTGTCCTCGGCGGAGGAGTCGACCGGCCGCCCGTGGCGCTGCGGGCCGAAGGGCGAGGGCGTGGTGGCGGCCAGGGTGATCAGGTGGGGGCGGCAGGCGCCCAGGAAGGCCATGTCGAAGACGTGCTCGTCGTAGACGGGGTCGAAGGAGCGCTCGGAGAGGAACGCCAGGTGCTTGCCGTCGGCGGTGAAGGCCGGCGAGAAGTCCCGGAAGCGCAGCGGGGTGGCGTCGATGACGGTGAGGTCGGCGGTGGAGGCGAGCTTGAGCTGGCGCAGCGGGTCGGGTCCGGCGTGCGACCAGGCCAGCCAGGCCGAGTCGGGCGAGAAGGCGAGGCCGGTGGCGTGGCCGTGCTCGCCCTCCACGACGGTGCGGACCTCACCGGTCTGCGCCTCGACGAGCAGCACCCGCCCGTCGTGCGAGGCGACGGCGATCCGGTGGCCGTCCGGGGAGACGGCCATGGCCAGTACCCGGCCGAGCCGCCCCGCGGCCAGCCGGCGGGGCGCGGTTGTGCCGGTGCCCGCCGCGGGAGCGATCTCGAGCGCGTCCTCGCCCTCGGCGTCGGTGACCCAGACGACCTGCTGGTCACCCTCGCCGCCGAACACCCGGGGCAGCCGCGTACGCACCCCCGGCTCGGCGGACAAGGCCCGCGCAGGGCCGCCGCGGTGGGTGACCCAGTGCGTGGTGCCGCGGATCTCCACCGCGCTGCCGCGGCCGGTGTGGTCGGGGCGCGCGTCGCCGAGGTGGTGGGCCGCGTGGATCGGGTGCGGCTGGAGATCGGCGCGCTGGCCGCCGAGGCGCACCTCGACGGGGCGGGCCCGCGCTCCGTCGAGGTCGTCCAGCAGGAACAGCCGGCCCGCGCTGCTGTAGATGACGCGGGCGCCGTCGGTGGCGGCCTGCCGCGCGTAGAAGCCGCCGTCCGCCACGGCGGTGTGGCGGCGCAGGTCGCCGCCGTCGGGAAGGCTGGAGTAGACCGCGCCGACACCCTCGTGGTCGGAGAGGAAGGCGATCCTGCCCCCCACCCACATCGGGCACTCCAGGTTGCCGTCCAGCTCGGCGTGGATCCGCTCGAACTCCCCGTCACCGGTGCGGTCGATCCACAACTTGCCCGCGGTACCGCCCCGGTAGCGCTTCCAGGCCGCCGCCTCACGGCCCATCGTGGCCGACAGCAGCAGCACCGCTCCGTCCGGACCGTGGGCGACGCCTCCGACCGGCCCGTACGGCAGCGTCGAGGCGGGACCGCCGTCGACCGGGATCGCCCGTGCCCAACTGCGGCGCGTCGACGCCTGCCCGTACGTACTGATGGCCAGCACCTCGCCTTCCGGGGTCCAGCCCCGCACCGAGGTGCGGGTGCCCCAGTACGTCAGCCGCTTCGACGGCCCGCCGTCGGCGGACGCGACGTGCACCTCGGGTGCGCCGTCCCGTGCGGAGGTCCACGCGATGAGCGTCCCGTCGGGCGAGAACCGCGGATGGTTGACCGGCATGTTGTCGGCGCTGACCCGCCAGGCCCGGCCGGAGCCGTCCAGCGGGGCGGCCCAGACGTCGTCCTCTGCGGTGAAGGTGATCAGTTCACCGTGCAGATGCGGAAAGCGGAGGTAAGCGGGGTGCGAAGGTTGCGGCTGTGTCACGTTGTCACATTAACCACCTGCCGCTGCGCCGGTCAGCGATTTACGATCTCGTGGCCCTGGAGGGGGACATGCGTGGGCATACCCCCGGCGGCGCCGTCAGCCCCAGCGTCCGGTGCGGCCGAGCAGGAGGGCGGTGGCGGCGACACCGGCGGTGGAGGTGCGCAGCACGCTGGCGCCGAGGCGGTACGGCTTGGCCCCGGCCGCGGCGAAGGCGTCGAGCTCCTCCGGGGAGACCCCGCCCTCGGGGCCGACGACGAGCACGATGTCGCCCTCGGTCGGCAACGGGGCGGTGGCGAGCGGCTCCGCGCCCTCCTCGTGGAGGACCGCGGCGAACGCGGCGCCGGACAGCAACCCGACCAACTGACGCGTCGTCAGCACGTCGGCGACCTCGGGAACCCTCAGCCGCCGGGCCTGCTTGGCCGCCTCGCGGGCGGTGGACCGCCATTTCGCCAGCGACTTGGCGCCCCGCTCGCCCTTCCACTGGGTGATGCAGCGCGCGGCGGCCCACGGCACGACGGCGTCGACGCCGACCTCGGTCATGGTCTCGACGGCCAGTTCCCCGCGGTCGCCCTTGGGCAGCGCCTGGACGACGGTGATCCGCGGGCGGGGCTCGGCCTCCTCGCGCAGCCCGGCGACGGCGACCTCGAGGGTGTCCTTGCCGTCGACGGCCGCAACCGTGCCGTACGCGCCGCGTCCCAGGCCGTCGGTGAGCACGATCTCCTCCCCGACGCGCAGCCGGCGCACGGAGACCGCGTGCCGCCCCTCGGGACCGGAGAGCGTGATCCGGTCCGGGCCGAGCGTGCCGGGTTCGACGACGAAGACGGGTGCGGTCACGGCGCGGTCCTCGGAGAGCGGGTGATCAGGGCGGCCATGCGCCCATCGTTTCACGGCGCAGGGCGGCCCGCGGTCCAGGGTGGCGCGCACCCCGGCCGCGGGCTCCCATACCGGGCCTACCGGCCGTTGAACGCGTCCTTCAGACGGGAGAACAGCCCCTGCTGGCCCGGCTGGAACTGCCCCATGGGCCGCTCCTCGCCGCGCAGCTTCGCCAGGCGGCGCAGCAGCTCCTCCTGCTCCGGGTCGAGCTTGCCCGGGGTCTGGACCTCGACGTGCACGATGAGGTCGCCCCGGCCACCGCCCC
Source organism: Actinacidiphila sp. bgisy167 (assembly GCF_965342175.1). Classification (GTDB taxonomy): domain Bacteria; phylum Actinomycetota; class Actinomycetes; order Streptomycetales; family Streptomycetaceae; genus Actinacidiphila. The sequence goes on along the minus strand of NZ_CBDRBL010000031.1, from coordinate 64,147 downwards.
GCAGGTGGGTGACGCCGCGCTGGTGCAGCGGGATCGACTGGCCGGACTGCGTCCCGGGCCGAATGTCGATCTCCTCGAGCCCGTCCAGGGTCTCCAACGGGACCTTGGTGCCCAGCGCCGCGGCCGTCATCGGGATGGTGACGGTGCAGTGCAGGTCGTCGCCGCGCCGCTGGAAGGCCGGGTGCGGCAGCTCGCGGATCTCGACGTACAGGTCGCCGGCGGGGCCGCCGCCCGGGCCGACCTCGCCCTCGCCCGCGAGCTGGATGCGGGTGCCGTTGTCGACGCCGGCCGGGATCTTGACCGTCAGCGTGCGCCGCGACCGGATCCGGCCGTCCCCCGCGCACTCCGGGCACGGGGTGGGGACGACGGTGCCGAAGCCCTGGCACTGGGGGCACGGCCGGGAGGTCATGACCTGGCCCAGGAAGGACCGCGTGACCTGCGACACCTCACCGCGCCCGCGGCACATGTCGCACGTCTGCGCGGAGGTGCCCGGAGCGGCGCCCTCGCCGTGGCAGGTGTTGCAGACGACGGCCGTGTCGACCTGGATGTCCTTGGTCGTACCGAAGGCCGCCTCGTCCAGCTCGATCTCCAGCCGGATCATCGCGTCCTGGCCGCGCCGGGTGCGCGAGCGCGGGCCGCGCTGGGACGCCGTGCCGAAGAAGGCGTCCATGATGTCGCTGAAGTTGCCGAAGCCGGCGCCGAAGCCCCCGCCCGCGCCCCCGCCGCCGTTGGCGGACAGCGGGTCGCCGCCGAGGTCGTAGACCTGCTTCTTCTGCGGGTCCGAGAGCACCTCGTAAGCGGCGTTGATCTCCTTGAACCGCTCCTGGGTCTTCGGGTCCGGGTTGACGTCCGGGTGCAGCTCTCGCGCGAGACGGCGGAATGCCTTCTTGATCTCGTCCGGGCTCGCGTCGCGGCGCACGCCGAGAACGGCGTAATAGTCGGTGGCCACTACGACTCCGCCAGGATCTGTCCGACGTAACGTGCCACTGCGCGTACCGCTCCCATCGTTCCGGGGTAGTCCATGCGGGTCGGTCCGACCACGCCGAGTTTCGCAACCGCCTCGTCGCCCGAACCGTAGCCGACGGAGACGACGGATGTGGAGTTCAGGCCCTCGTGGAAGTTCTCGTGACCGATTCTCACCGTCACACCCGAGTCCTTCGCCTCGCCCAGCAGCCTGAGGAGCACCATCTGCTCCTCGAGCGCCTCCAGCACCGGGCGGATCGTCAGCGGGAAGTCGTGCCCGAAGCGGGTCAGGTTGGCCGTGCCACCGAGCATGATCCGCTCCTCCGTCTCCTCGACCAGGGTCTCCAGCAGTGTGGCGAGGACCACCTGCACGGACGGCCGGTCGTCGGGCTCGAAGCCCTCGGGGAGGTCCTGCACCAGCGGCGGGACGTCGCTGAACCGGCGCCCCACCACCCGGCTGTTCAGCCGGGCGCGCAGGTCGGCCAGCACGGTCTCGCCCACCGGTGCGGGGGCGTCGACCAGCCGCTGCTCCACCCGTCCGGTGTCCGTGATCAGCACCAGCATGATCCGGGCCGGGGCGAGCGCGAGCAGCTCCACGTGGCGCACGGTCGAGCGGGTGAGCGACGGGTACTGGACGATCGCGACCTGCCGGGTGAGCTGCGCCAGCAGGCGGACCGTGCGGGCCACCACGTCGTCGAGGTCGACGGCGCCGTCCAGGAAGTTCTGGATGGCGCGGCGCTCGGCGCCGGACAGCGGCTTGACGCTGGTGAGCCGGTCGACGAAGAGCCGGTAGCCCTTGTCGGTCGGCACACGGCCGGCGCTGGTGTGGGGCTGCTGGATGTAGCCCTCCTCCTCCAGCACGGCCATGTCGTTGCGGACGGTGGCCGGGGACACTCCGAGGGCGTGCCGCTCGGTCAGCGCCTTCGAGCCGACCGGCTCCTCGGTGCCCACATAGTCCTGGACGATGGCGCGCAACACCTCCAGCCGTCGTTCGCTGAGCATCGCGCACCTCCAGTCACTCGGTCACCGTACGGGTCGTGTCGCCCCCCGCGGTCTGGCACTCCGCTTCCCTGAGTGCCAGCTTTCCCCAAGTCAGTGTAAGGCGAGGTGGCAAGACCTCGGCAAGGCCGCCCCCGGGTCCGTTCCGGGGAACGCCCCCGACCGGCACCGTAGCGGGCGCGGGGGCACGTCGCGGGGATACCGTCGCGTTGTGGAGACCACACCGACCGCGCCGGGCTCCCCCGGCGGCTGGGAGCACCTCGCACCGGGAGTCGCACGGCGGCGGCTGCCCTTCCTCGACGTGACCGTCGGAGTCGTCGTGGGCGACGACGGCGTGCTGCTGATCGACACGGGTTCCTCCGTCCCCGAGGGCGCCGGCCTGCGCCAGGAGGTCCGCGAGCTGACCGGGCGGGACGTGACGGACATCGCACTCACCCACGGCCACTTCGACCACGTCTTCGGCACCGCCGCCTTCGAGGACGTCCAGGTCTTCGGTGAGATGACCCTCGGCGCCTACCTCGAACGCGAGCGGTCCTCCCTGGCCGCCGACGCCGTCGGGCACGGAGTCGACGAGGAGGAGGCGGCGCAGGCGGTGCGGGCCCTGGTGTACCCCGGACACCTCGTGGTCGGCTCCTATGTGCTCGATCTCGGCGGCGACCGCCAGGTACTGCTGGTCCACCCAGGCGACGGACACACCGCGCACGACCTGGTGGTGGTCGTGCTCGGCACGCCGGCCGTGGTCTTCTGCGGCGACCTCGTCGAGGAGTCCGGTGAGCCCCAGGCCGGGCCCGACGCCGCCCCGCAGGCCTGGCCCGCGGCCCTGGACGAACTGCTGCGGCTGGGCGGCGAGACCGCGCTGTACGTGCCGGGGCACGGCGCCGTCGTCGACGCCCGCTTCGTACGCGCCCAACGGGACGCGCTCGCCGCCCGGTTCCCCTCCGCCTGAGCGCGCGGCGGCGCGGTTACGATCCCAGGCATGCGCAGCCGCAGCTACGACCCCGACCTCACCCCGCCGTGGAAGCGGCCCGCCGCGCCCGCGCCCGAGGTCGCGGCAGAACGGGACCTGGTGGTGGAGGAGGTGTCCACCGGCTTCTGCGGCGCGGTCGTCCGCTGCGAGAAGACCGCCGAGGGCCCGACGGTCACCCTGGAGGACCGCTTCGGCAAGCACCGCGTGTTCCCGATGACGCCCCGCGGATTCCTCCTGGAGGGCCGCGTGGTCACCCTCGTGCGACCCTCCGCCGCCGCCCCCGCGGCGGGCCCCCGGCTGACCGCCTCCGGCTCCATCGCCGTCCCCGGCGCCCGCGCCCGGGTCGCCCGGGCGGGCCGGATCTACGTCGAGGGCCGGCACGACGCGGAACTGGTCGAACGCGTCTGGGGCGACGACCTGCGCGTCGAGGGCGTCGTCGTCGAGTACCTGGAGGGCGTCGACGACCTCCCCAGCGTCGTCGCGTCCTTCGCCCCCGGCCCGGACGCCCGGCTCGGCGTGCTCGTCGACCACCTCGTGCCCGGCAGCAAGGAGTCCCGCATCGCGGCGGAGGTGACCGGCGAGCACGTCCTGGTCGTCGGCCACCCCTTCGTCGACGTCTGGGAGGCCGTGAAGCCCTCCTCCCTCGGCATCCCCGCCTGGCCGGCCGTCCCCCGCGGCCAGGACTGGAAGACCGGCGTGTGCCGGGCCCTGGGCTGGCCGGAGAACACCGGCGCCGCCTGGCAGCGCATCCTGGGCGCCGTCCACTCCTACAAGGACCTGCAGCCGGAGCTGCTGGGCCGCGTGGAGGAACTGATCGACTTCGTCACGGCCCCGGAGTGAGCCCGGGCAGGACCTGGAACGACGCGGTGTCGAGCGCGACGTCCACCACCGGCAACCGCACCGTCTCGCCGAACTTCCAGGTCCGCTCGGCCCGGTAGTCGGCCTGGTCGCCGGTGCCGACGGGCTCGGTGAGAACGACGCACTCGGCGGCAAGGGGATCGATGATCAGATAGACGGGCACTTTCCCGGCGGCGTAGATCGACCGCTTGACGACGTGGTCGCGGTGAGCACTGGTCCGGGAGACGACTTCGACGACCAGGGTGACGGCCTCGGACGGCAGAGGCGCCCCGAGGAGGGCCCCGCGCCGCGCTCGAGGACCACGAGGTCCGGCTGGGGTTCACTCGCCTCCCCGGGAATCGCGATGTCCTGCGCCTGCAAGCGCCTCCACCGTGTGCGGGGGAACTGGTCGATCACCGCGTCGACGATGTCGTTGTGGACCAGGTCGGGCCCGGCCATCATCACGATCTCCCCCCTGAGGAGCTCGACCTTGACCCCCTCGGGAACCTGGAGGTTCTCGAAGAAGTCAGTCATCCGGCGATCATCCACAGCGGTCATCTCCGTGGCCCTCCGCTTCCCGCCGCCGCTTACGCGGAGGCGTCTTACGAACAGCGTAGGGAGGCACTGCCGGGATGCGCAGCGCTTCACTCCGCCGAGTGAGCGGACAGGCCGGGGCTCAGTCGACCAGGTCCCTGACCACCGCGTCCGCCAGCAGGCGGCCGCGCAGGGTGAGGACGGCACGGCCCTCGCGGTAAGGCCCCGGCTCCAGGAGGCCGTCCCCTACCGCACGCTCCGCGGCCTCGGCGCCCGCCGGGGCCAGCACGTCGAGCGGGCACCCGTCGGACAGCCTCAGCTCCAGAAGGATCCGCTCCACCCGGCGGTCCTCCGCCGCCAGCAGCTCACGTCCCGCCCCGGGACTGCGGCCCTCGGCGAGCGCCGCCGCGTACGCCGCCGGATGCTTCACGTTCCACCAGCGCACCCCGCCCACATGGCTGTGCGCGCCCGGGCCGGCGCCCCACCAGTCCGCGCCGGTCCAGTACAGCTCGTTGTGGCGGCACCGGGCCGCCTGCGAGGTCGCCCAGTTCGACACTTCGTACCAGCCGTAGCCGGCCGCCGCCAGACGCTCCTCCGCGATCAGGTAGCGGTCCGCGTGCACGTCGTCGTCCGTCATCGGCACCTCGCCGCGCCGGATCCTGCGGGCCAGCTGCGTGCCCTCCTCGACGATCAGCGCGTACGCCGACACATGGTCCGGCCCCGCGCCGATCGCGGCGTCCAGCGACGCCCGCCAGTCGTCGTCCGACTCCCCGGGCGTGCCGTAGATCAGGTCCAGGTTGACGTGCTCGAACCCCGCCGCGCGCGCCTCCGCCACGCACTGCTCGGGCCGGCCGGGCGTGTGCCGGCGGTCCAGCACCTGCAGCACGTGCGGGCGGGCGCTCTGCATCCCGAACGAGATCCGCGTGTACCCCCCGGCCCGCAGCTCCTCGAGGTACGCCGGGTCCACCGACTCCGGGTTCGCCTCCGTCGTGACCTCCGCGCCCTCCGCGAGGCCGAACTCCTCCCGGATCGCCCCCAGCATCCGGGCCAGGTCCGCGGCCGGCAGCAGGGTCGGCGTCCCGCCCCCGACGAAGACGGTCTCGACCCGGCGCGGGTCGTCGCCCAGCACCTTGCGGGCCAGCCGGATCTCGTCGATCAGGGTGTCCGCGTAGTTCTCCCGGGATGCGAGCACACCGCCGGTGCCGCGCAGCTCGGCGGCGGTGTAGGTGTTGAAGTCGCAGTAGCCGCAACGGGTGGCGCAGTAGGGGACGTGCAGGTAGAACCCCAGCGGGCGGGCTTCCACGTCACGCAGGGCGGTCGGCGGGAGCGCGCCGTCCTCGGGCATGGGCTCCCCGTCGGGAAGTACGGATGGCATGCGACCCATTGTCCGCCATCCCCGCAGAACGCCGGGCCGGCCGCCCGGCAGCGTGTGCGGTGCCCTGGACGGTCGGCCCGGTGTCCGGGTGGTCCGCGCCTCGGCGGGTGCCCCCTGCCCGGGGCCCGGCGCGGTCGGCGCGGGTCTCGCGCCTGTGCCGGGCCCGGCCGGGTCTTCGTCCCGGCGCACCGCACCCGCGGGGCGGCGGCCGCTCGCGGCGGGCGGCGCGGGCGGCGGCGATCCGGCGGGACCTCGCGGGCGTGGAACCCGCGCAATTCGATCGAGCCCGCGCGTGAGGCGCCGCCCGGCGCTCGCCGCTCAGTGTTCCCGCGTGCCGGCGTACATGTCGTCGATCAGGTCCTTGAACTCCCGCTCCACGACCGGCCGCTTGAGCTTCAGGCTCGGCGTGAGGTCGCCGTGCTCCACGTCCAGGTCGCGGGGCAGCACACGGAAGGTCTTGATCTGCTGCCAGCGCTGGAGGTCCTCGTTGACCCGCCGCACGTAACCGTCCATCAGGGCCCGCACCTGCTCGGAGCCGACGACCTCCGCGTAGGGCTTGCCCTCCAGCCCGTTCTCCCGCGCCCAGCCGAGGATCGCGGGCTCGTCGAGGGCGAAGAGGGCGGTGCAGAAGTTGCGGTCGGCGCCGATCACCAGGACGTTGCTGATGAACGGGCACGCCGCCTTGAACTGGCCCTCGACCGCGGCCGGCGCGATGTACTTGCCGTTGGAGTTCTTGATGATGTCCTTCTTGCGGTCGGTGATGGTGAGGTAGCCGTCCGCGGAGAGCTCCCCGATGTCACCGGTGTGGAACCAGCCGTCCGGCTCCAGAACTTCGACCGTCTTGTCGGGCAGCCCGTGGTAGCCCTCCATGATGCCGGGGCCGCGCAGCAGGATCTCCCCGTCCTCGGCGATGCGGACTTCGGTGCCGGGCAGCGGCTTGCCGACCGTGCCGGTCCGGTAGGCCTCGCCGGGGTTGACGAAACTGGCGGCGCTGGACTCGGTCAGGCCGTAGCCCTCCAGGATGTGGATGCCGGCGCCCGAGAAGAAGTAGCCGATCTCCGGGGAGAGGGCGGCGGAGCCGGAGACACAGGCGCGCAGTCTGCCGCCGAAGGCGTCGCGGAGCTTGGCGTACACCAGGCGGTCGGCGACCGCGTGCTGGGCGGACAGGCCGAAGGGGGCGCTCGCCTTGCCGGTGCGACGGCGGTTGTCCTGGGTGACCTTGGCGTACTCGCGGGCGACCTCGGCGGCCCACTTGAAGATCCGGTACTTGGCCGCACCGCCGGCGCGGGCCTTGGCGGCGACGCCGTTGTAGACCTTCTCGAAGATGCGCGGGACGGCGGCCATGTAGGTGGGCTGCACGACCGGCAGATTCTCGATGATCTTGTCGACGCGGCCGTCGACCGCGGTCACATGGCCGATGGTGATGTGCCCGGCGAGGAGCACCTTGCCGAAGACGTGCGCCAGCGGCAGCCAGAGGTACTGGATGTCGTCGGCCTGCAGCAGGCCGTTCGCCTGGATCGCCCTGGCCATGTACGCCCAGCAGTCGTGCGGCAGCCGCACGCCCTTGGGGCGGCCGGTCGTGCCGGACGTGTAGATGAGGGTGGCGAGCTGGTCCTTGGTGATCTCGCCCACGGCCTTGCGGACGGCCTCGGAGTTCTTCTCCAGGTAGACCTTGCCGCGCTGCTCCAACTGGGTCAGCGTCAGCGCCCAGCCGTCGTCCCCGACGTCGGCGCCTTCGGCGTCGACGACCACGACGTGGGCCAGGTCGGGCAGTTCGGCGCGGCGCCCGGCGACCTTGGCCAGTTGAGCGGCGTTCTCGGCGATCAGCACCCGGCTGCCGGAGTCGGCCAGGATGAAGGCCGTCTCGTCGGCGTTGGTCGTCGGGTAGACGGTGGTGGTCGCCGCACCGGCGCAGAGCACCCCGAGGTCGGCCAGGATCCACTCGACCCGGGTGGTGGAGGCGATCGCCACCCGCTCCTCTGGGCGTACGCCGAGGTCCATCAGGCCCGCGGCGACGGCGTGCACCCGCTCCGCGGCCTGCCGCCAGGTGAGCGACCGCCATGACTCGGCGCCCCCGTCCGCCGACGCCACCGGGAAGCGGTAGGCCTCGGCATCCGGCGTCTGCTCGACGCGCTCCAGGAACAGGTTCGCCACGGAGGGCGGCCGGTTCTCGATCAAAGTCTGCGTGTCGGTCACGACAACCTCCGGAGGCCCGCCTCTTTGCTGGGTGACTCGTGAGTAACCACCGAGTGGTGATCAGGGTAGGGAATCGACGCCCGCTTGGTAAGAGGCCGTAGCCGCGCGATGCGACCGCCACCACCTCATGTATGGCGAATACACATAACGGCGGGCTCCCGGAATCCGGGGAGCCCGCCTTCCGGTTACGGCTCCGGTCACCCACCGGCGGCCCACCGGGAGCCCGACGCTCAACCGCCGATCGGCAGACCGCCGATCATGTTCTTGTTCCCCCCAGCCCTTCCCGCGCCGCCGAGCAGCTCGCCCGTCTTGCCGGTGACCGCCTTCAGTCCGGTCCTGGCGACCTCGTCCTTGGCGTCCAGGATCTTCATCGGCCCGTTGCCGAGCGGGAGGGCCTCCTTGGCGAAGGCGGGGGACGCGGCGGCCCCGGCGGCGCCCAGCGCGATCACGGAACCGGCGACGACGGCCGCGGCCTTCGAGTACTTCACTTCACATTCCCCTTCCGCAGCGGCGCCTTTCGCCGCTGTCACAAGGAGTAACGTCGTGGACTCCCCGACAGAAACCGCGCGGGGCGGGGTTTTTGCCAATCACCCGAATGCCGTACCGCCGATACGAAAGGGCGCTTGCCCGATGATCGGACAAGCGCCCTTTCCGCGCGCCGCGCCAGGCCGTGCCGCCGGCCCGCGCACCCCGGCTTCCTCTGCCGCTACTTCTTCTTGGCCGCGCTCTCGTCGCTGGAGAGCACCGCGATGAAGGCCTCCTGCGGCACCTCCACGGAGCCGACCATCTTCATCCGCTTCTTGCCTTCCTTCTGCTTCTCCAGCAGCTTCCGCTTGCGGGAGATGTCGCCGCCGTAGCACTTGGCGAGGACGTCCTTGCGGATGGCGCGGATGGTCTCGCGGGCGATGACCCGCGAACCGATGGCGGCCTGCACCGGCACCTCGAAGCTCTGCCGCGGGATCAGCTCACGCAGCTTCGCCACCAGGCGCACGCCGTAGGCGTAGGCGTTGTCCTTGTGCGTGATCGCGGAGAACGCGTCGACCTTGTCGCCGTGCAGCAGGATGTCCACCTTGACCAGGCTGGAGGACTGCTCGCCGGTGGGCTCGTAGTCCAGCGACGCGTAGCCGCGCGTCTTGGACTTCAGCTGGTCGAAGAAGTCGAAGACGATCTCGGCGAGCGGCAGGGTGTAGCGGATCTCCACCCGGTCCTCGGAGAGGTAGTCCATGCCGAGCAGGGAACCGCGCCGGGTCTGGCAGAGCTCCATGATCGCGCCGATGAACTCCGTGGGCGCCAGGATCGTCGCCCGGACCACCGGCTCGTATACCTCGTCGATCTTGCCCTCGGGGAACTCGCTGGGGTTGGTGACGACGTGCTCCTTGCCGTCCTCCATCACCACCCGGTAGACCACGTTCGGCGCGGTCGCGATCAGGTCCAGCCCGAACTCGCGCTCCAGCCGCTCGCGGATCACGTCCAGGTGCAGCAGGCCGAGGAAGCCGACGCGGAAGCCGAATCCGAGGGCCGCCGAGGTCTCCGGCTCGTAGACCAGGGCCGCGTCGTTGAGCTGCAGCTTGTCCAGCGCGTCCCGCAGCTCCGGGTAGTCGGAGCCGTCCAGCGGATACAGGCCCGAGAACACCATGGGCTTGGGGTCCTTGTAGCCGCCCAGCGGCTCGGTGGCGCCCTTGGCCTGCTGGGTGATCGTGTCACCCACCTTGGACTGGCGGACGTCCTTCACACCCGTGATCAGGTAGCCCACCTCACCCACGCCGAGGCCGTCGGCCGGCAGCATCTCGGGCGAGTTGGTGCCGATCTCCAGCAGCTCGTGGGTCGCGCCGGTGGACATCATCTTGATCCGCTCGCGCTTGCTGAGCTGGCCGTCGACGACCCGGACGTAGGTGACGACACCGCGGTAGGAGTCGTACACCGAGTCGAAGATCATCGCGCGGGCGGGCGCGTCGGCGACGCCGACCGGGGCCGGGACGGTCTCCACCACGCGGTCCAGCAGCGCCTCGACGCCGAGGCCGGTCTTGGCCGAGACCCTGAGGACGTCCGAGGGGTCGCAGCCGATGAGGTTGGCCAGCTCCTCGGAGAACTTCTCGGGCTGCGCCGCCGGCAGGTCGATCTTGTTCAGCACCGGGACGATGGTGAGGTCGTTCTCCATCGCCAGGTAGAGGTTGGCCAGGGTCTGCGCCTCGATGCCCTGGGCGGCGTCGACCAGCAGGATCGTGCCCTCGCAGGCCGCGAGCGAACGGGAGACCTCATAGGTGAAGTCCACGTGCCCCGGGGTGTCGATCATGTTCAGGATGTGGGTCCTCCCCTGGCCGGCGCCCTCGGTGGGCGCCCAGGGCAGCCTGACGGCCTGGGACTTGATCGTGATGCCGCGCTCGCGCTCGATGTCCATCCGGTCGAGGTATTGGGCGCGCATCTGCCGCTGATCCACCACACCGGTGAGCTGGAGCATCCGGTCGGCAAGGGTCGACTTGCCGTGGTCGATGTGCGCGATGATGCAGAAATTGCGGATCAGCGCCGGGTCGGTACGGCTGGGCTCCGGCACGTTCGAAGGGGTCGCGGGCACGCAGGGTCCTGTCTCTTGAGGCGCCTGTCGCCTCTGGTCGGATCGATACGTATGGCTCCCATAGTCCCATGGCCGCGGCCCACGGCCGTGCCGGGCGGTGCGGGACGGGCCAAGACACCCCCCGCCGGCCACCGGTTTGGGCGGCACGCGGGCCGACTGCTAGCCTGGGCAGTCGCGTCTCGTGCCCTCTACCCGAGGCGCGGACCCCATCAGTCAAACCTGAAAAGGCTCTTTCGTGGCGAACATCAAGTCCCAGATCAAGCGCAACAAGACCAACGAGAAGGCGCGCCTGCGCAACAAGGCCGTCAAGTCCGAGCTCAAGACCGCCATCCGTCGCACCCGTGAGGCCGTGGCCGCCGGCGACGTCGAGAAGGCGACCGAGGCCGCGCGCCTCGCCTCCAAGAAGCTCGACAAGGCCGTGAGCAAGGGCGTCATCCACAAGAACCAGGCCGCCAACAAGAAGTCGGCGCTGGCGCTCAAGGTGGCCGGCCTCCAGGGCTGAACCTTCCCGTAGCGGTACCCGTCGGCGAGGACACAGCGGTCCCTCTCACCCGCTCCTCTATCGACATCCTTGATCTTCCGGCCGCACGCGGCCTGCGTTCGCCACGCGGGTGCGGCCTTCGAAGGGCCCCGTACCTCCCGGTGCGGGGCCCTTCGGCGTCTTCCGTGTGGCGGCGGGAGCCGTGGCTCAGCGGGCGCGTGCGGCCCGCGCGACGGCGACGACCGCCTTCTCCAGGGCATAGGCCGGGTCCGCGCTGCCGCCCTTGACCGCGGCGTCGGCCTCGGCGACCGCGCGCAGCGCGGCGGAGACGCCGTCACCGGACCAGCCGCGCATCTGCTGGCGGACGCGGTCGATCTTCCACGGCGGCATGCCCAGCTCCCGGGCCAGATCCCCCGGCCGCGCTCCGCGCGGGGCCGAGGCCAGCTTGCCGATGGCCCGCACGCCGGAGGCCAGGGCGAAGGTGATGCCGGGCAGCGGCTGGCCGACCGCGATGGCCCAGCGCAGCCGCTCCAGTGCCTCGGCGGCGCGGCCGGTCACCGCCAGGTCCGCGACCTCGAAGCCGGTGGCCTCGGCCCGTCCCGTGTAGTAACGCGCGACCACGGCCGCGTCGATCGCGCCCTCCACATCGGCGACGAGCTGGGCGCAGGCGCTCGCCAGCTCCCGCAGGTCGCTGCCGATGGCGTCCACCAGGGCCTGGCATGCCTCAGGGGTCGCGGCCCGGCCCAGCGTGCGGAACTCCTGACGTACGAAGGCCAGCCGGTCGGCGGGCTTGGTCATCTTCGGGCAGGCCACCTCGCGTGCGCCGGCCTTTCGCGCCGCGTCCAGCAGGCCCTTGCCCTTGGCGCCGCCCGCGTGCAGCAGGACGAGCGTGATCTCCTCCGCGGGGGCGTCCAGGTAGCTCTTGACGTCCTTGACGGTGTCCGCGGACAGATCCTGCGCGTTCCGTACGACCAGGACCTTGCGCTCGGCGAAGAGCGAAGGGCTGGTGAGCTCCGCCAGGGTGCCCGGCTGGAGGGCGTCCGGCGTGAGATCGCGCACATCGGTGTCGGCGTCGGCGGCGCGCGCCGCCTGCACGATTTCCCGTACCGCGCGGTCGAGGAGCAGGTCCTCCTGGCCCACCGCGAGCGTCACGGGGGCGAGTGGGCTGTCTGTCGTACTGTTCCTGGCCATCGCGGTCCAGCATCCCACGCGGGTCCGACACAATGTCCCGGTGACCGACGTCAGACATGTGCTCGTCCTCCCCGATCGCGATGCCGCAGAGGAGGCCGCCGACGAAGCCGCCGAGCGCTTCGACCTGCCCCACCGTCCCCAACTCGTCCGTGACGCCCTCGCCGGCGAGGACGACGCCGACGACGCCCAGTGGCTCGTCGTCATCGACGACGAGGACGAGGAACTGGACCCCACCGCCCTGAACGCCTTGGCGGAGGAGTTCGAGGGCTGGCTGGAGGAGGACTAGGCCGTGCCGCTGCGCGTTCCCGCCCAGCGCCGCCGCCCGCAGGAGGGAGGGGCGGAGCTCCCCGGGACGGCCGGGGCGCTCCCGGCCGTCCCGTTCAACCAGCGAGTACGCCTGCTGGTCGAGGCCGTCGACCAGCCCGACGAGCTCGCCCTGGCCCAGGGGCTGATGGAGGCGCGGGGCTGGGCGGTGCGCCGGGCCGGCCGTGAAGACGCACCGGCCACGGCGCGCGGCGGCCGCGTCGCGCTCGTCGTCGAGGTGCGCCTCAACGGCTCCCCCCGCTGGCGGGCCGAGAGGGCGGCGTGCGGGGCCGTGGAACGGCTGGCCAGGACCCACCAGCTGGGCGTGTGGGTCCGCGACGCTGCGTTGCTGCTCCGGCCGCCGGACGACCCGCGGACCGAGTACCGCGTGATCCGACGGTCAGGCGCGGGCGGCGGACGGCGCGAGCGGCTCGCCCGGCTGCGGGCCGCCCTCGGCGGGCGCGGCGCTCACCGGCTGCTGCGGCTGCCGGCCGGGCTGACCCGGGAGGCCGTCGAGCGGGAGCTCTCGGAACGCCCGCTGGGCGGCTCCGCGTTCGCCGCCGAGGTCCACGAACTGCGGCCCGCGCCGCCCGAGACGGCCGAGGCGGCGGCCGGACCGCGCCGTACGCCGTCGCGGGTGCGCGCGCTGCCCGCCCTGGTCTTCGCCGCGGCTGCGCTGCCGGCCTGGGCGGCCACCGGGGCGGGGACCGGGCTGCTGTGGTGGTCGCTGACCGCGGCGGGCCTGATCTGCGCGCCGGGCGTGTACTACGCCCTGCGCGACTCGTGGTTCTCACGCAACGCGGTCTGGCTCGTGCCGCTCGCCCTGCCCCTCGGGTGGTCCCTGGTGACCTGGCTCGGCCGGCTGATGCAGTCCGCCTACCTCGAACGGTTCGGCATCCCCTCCGGTTCGGTCCGCTCCGCCGGAGGCCTGTGGCCGTACGCGGCCGCCGCCGAACCGCTGGGGCTCGCGCTGGGGTTCGTCCTGTTCGCCACGGCGGTCGCCGGGTGGCTGCGGCACGTGCACATCGCCAAGGGCGACAACCGCCTCGCCCTGGTCACCGTCACCGTGCTCCTGTCCGCTGCCTTCGCGGCCACCGCGCTCCTCGCCGGCGCACGCGACGCCGACCACGCCGCCCGGGACGCGGCGACCGCCGCTGCCCGGGGGCAGGCGCCGAAGGGGTACTTCGGGGTGCGCGGCGCCCTGATGTGCGTGGTGCCCGTCGGCGAGGTTCCCGTGCCCGTGGAGAACGGCCCGGTGCTGTCCTTCGGCGCCTCGGGGGACTGGATCTGGCTGTGGGACCCGGACCGTGCCCAGGCCCTGTCCGTGCGTCGGGACGACGTGCGGTTGCTGCCCGCGCCCGAGGTCAGCGGGAGTCGCCGAACAGGATGCGGTAGATGATCAGGAGGACGAGCGCCCCGCCTATGGCCGCGCCCCATGTGGGCAGGTCGTAGAAGTCCTTGCTGACGGGGTGGTCGAGGAACTTCGCCGAGATCCAGCCGCCGACCACCGCACCCGCGATGCCGATCAGCGTCGTCCCGAGCAGTCCGCCCGGGTCCCTCCCCGGCAGCAGCAGCTTCGCGACGGCGCCCGCGACCAGGCCCAGGACGATCCAGCCGATGATGGTCATGCCGTCACCCTGCCACGGCCACGGTCCCCTCATGCGCGCCGGGACGAAGCCATGGACAAGCCGTGACACGGCGGTTGCACTTCCCGGCGGACTGCCGGTGCCGGGCATGCGGAGGCCCGCGGCGCGAAAACGGGGTGCGTCCGCCTCGGCGGTTGCCCAGGACGTGCGCGTCACGGTCCGAACCAGGAGGCCCCGTGGTGCGCCGCGCGCTCGCCCCGGCCCTTTCCCGCCGCCCGGCTACACCGGTACGTCGGCGTCGCCGTCGCGGCCCTCGGCTCGCACCACGGCCGGCACGGGAGCGTGCGGCCTGGCGCATGCCGCTGTGGCCGGCGGCGCCGCTGCTGCTGATCGTCGTGCCGGCGTACGGACTGACCCAGCAGACGGCGAAGGACCTGGTGATCACCGGTGCGATCGTCGTGGCCTCGCTCGCCTGACGGCTCTGCTGCCTCCGGCCCCGGCGGAGCACCCACTGGGTGATCGCGGTGCAGGATGAGGACAAGGACCTCGGGAACGTCTGAGCCGCCCGCCCCGGCCTCCCCGGGTCCCGCTCCGGCTGTGTCCGACGCTGGTGGCGGCACGTGTTCTCCGCCGCCCCCGGACGGCCCGCTCCGTGGCGGGCGACGGACCCGCCACGGCGGCCCGCAGCCCCGCCTCGTCGCCCAGGACGGCCACGGGTCCGTCCCGGTCGGTGCGCAGGACGGTCGAGCCGTGGGCGCGCAGCGCGGCGAGGGTGCGCGGCGACGGATGGCCGTAAGGGTTGCCCGCACCACAGCTCACCAGCGCCAGCCGGGGACGGATCCGGTCCAGGAGCGCCGGCTCCTGGTAGGCGGAGCCGTGGTGGGCGACCTTCAGGACGTCGACCCGCGAAAGGTCGGGGGCGGCCGCGAGGAGGGCGCGCTGGGCCGCGGGCTCCAGGTCGCCGAGGAGGAGGACGGTGAGGCCTGCCGTGCGGACGAGCAGGGTGACACTGGCGTCGTTGGGGTTGGCGCCGTCCAGGGCGGCGCCGTCGGCACCCGCCGGAAGCGGGGGCGCCGCGGGCCACAGCACCCGCCAGTCCAGTGAGCCCAGGCGGCGGCGCTCCCCGGGCGCCGCGCGCAGCACGGGGACGCGGGCGGCCGCGGCCTGGCGGCGTACGAACGCGGCCTGGTCGGGGGGATCGTCGAGGGTGGTGGTCTCGATCGCGCCCACGGAGCGGCCCCGCAGCACCCCGGGCAGTCCGGCGACATGGTCGGCGTGGAAGTGGGTGAGGACGAGCAGGGGCACCGTGGTGATCCGGAGGGAGCGCAGGCAGCGGTCGACGAGGCGGGGCTCCGGGCCGGTGTCCACCACGACGGCGGCGCCGTCGCCCGCCGAGAGCACCAGCGCGTCGCCCTGGCCCACGTCGCAGGCCACCAGCCGCCAGGCTGGTGGCGGCCAGCCGGTCACCGAGCGGGGCAGCGGCGCCGGACGCACGACGGCCAGCACGAGCAGCAGTGCCGCGGCGGCGCACAGCAAGGGTCGACGCAAAAGGCGGCGCCCTGCCACTACCACCGCCACGGTGACGGCTGCCAGCAGCAGGGCGCCCGCCCATGTGCCGGGCCAGTCGATCGTCGCCCCGGGCAGGGCGGCACCGCGCCGGGCCACCGCCGCGATCCAGCCGGCCGGCCAGGCCGCGACCCAGGCCAGGGCCTTGGCGGCGGGCATCGCGAACGGCGCCGCGGCCAGGGCGGCGAAGCCGAGGACGGTGGCGGGGCCCACGGCGAGTTCCGCCAGCAGGTTGCAGGGGACCGCGACCAGGCTGACGTGGGCGGCCAGCACCGCCACCACGGGGGCGCACACCGCCTGTGCGGCGGCCGCCGCTGCGAGGACCTCCGCAAGACGCGGCGGCACCCGCCGGCGCCGCAAGGCGGCGCTCCAGCGCGGCGCGAGAACGAGCAGCGCGCCGGTGGCCAGCGCGGACAGCGCGAAGCCGTACGAGCGGGCCAGCCAGGGGTCGTAGAGGAGCAGCAGCAGGGCCGCCCCGCACAGCGCGGGCAGCAGGCTGCGGCGGCGGCCCGTGCCGATGGCCAGGAGGGTGATCAGCCCGCAGGCGGCCGCGCGCAGCACGCTGGGGTCGGGTCGGCACACCACGACGAAGGCCGCGGTGAGTGCTCCTCCGAGCACGGCCGTGACGCGCAGCGGGAGGGCCAGTCTCGGCGCCAGGCCGCCCCGCTCGGCCCGCAGGGCGAGACCGGGCGGGCCGATCAGCAGGATCAGCACCAGGGAGAGATTGGAACCGCTGACCGCGGTCAGATGGGTCAGGTCGGTGGCCTCGAACGCCTCGTGCAGATCGACCGGGATACGGGAGGTGTCCCCGACGACCAGACCGGGCAGCAGGGCCCGGGCGTCGGGCGGCAGGCCCGCGGTGGCCTCGCGGAGCCCCTCGCGGAGCCCGCCGGCCACCCGCTGCGCGCGGCCCGGCGGCCCGACGACGCGGGGAGGGCCCCGGACTGACAGCACCGCGGCGATCCGGTCGCCCGGGCCGGCCGCCGGGGCGAGCCGCGCCTGCGCGTCGACACGGGTGCCGGGCAGCAAGGCGAGCCAGCTGCGCGCGGGTTGGCGGGCGATGAGCAGGACCGGCGTACGGACGTGGGCCGTTGTGCCCATCGCCGCCACGCGCACGGCCTCGGCCTCCACCAGCACCGCCTCCGGGGCCGCGGCGGCCCCTCGTACCTGCGGGCGGATCAGCCGGGGATCGGCGGTCAGTCGCAACTCGACTCGGACGTCGGCGTGTTCAGCAGCCAGGGCGGGCAGGGGGCCGCGGTGCAGGTCCGCGGCATGCAGCCCCGCCACGGCCGCCGACGCCATCGCGCAGAACGCCACGGTGGCCGCTGTCGCCCACCGGCGTGCCAGCGCCGCCAGCGCCGCCGGAACGGCCGCCGTGCACGCCCACGCCACAGCTCCCCCCGGCGCGGCGAGGGCGACACCCGCGGCGAGCCAGGCGGCGAGGACCGGTACGACCAGACGCAGATCCGGTGGGCCTTCCTGGCGCGGGTTCGACGCGCCCCTGGGGGACAGGGCGGCCGCGTGCACCGCCGGACGCGCCGTGGACGGCGGCCCACTCACGGGGTGACCAGCGGCTTGAGATCGGAGAACCGGCGGTCCCCGATGCCGTTGACATCCCGCAGTTGCTCCACGGAGGTGAACCCGCCGTGCCGCCCGCGGTAGTCGATGATGTGCCGGGCGAGCACCGGTCCCACACCGGGCAGGGCGTCCAACTGCTCGGGGGTTGCGGAGTTGAGACTGACCGGACCGCTCGCGGCGGTGGTCCCCCCGGCCCCGGCGGCGGGCGGTGGGGCGGGGCGGCCGACGACGATCTGCTCCCCGTCGGCCAGCAGACGGGCCAGATTCAGGGTGCCGGTGTCCGTGCCGGGCAGCGCTCCCCCGGCGGCGTCCACCGCGTCCGCAACGCGGGATCCCGTGGGCAGTCGGCGCAGCCCCGGCTTCCGGACCTTGCCCGCGACGTCCACGACCAGCACTGCCGGGGCCCCCGGCGCGGGACTGGGCGTCCGCGGCTCGGCCGCGGCGGAGCTCGTGGCGGCGGGCACTTCGGCGGCGGCCGGCAGCGCCCCGGTGACAGGGGGCACGGCGATCGTCCGCGGCCGGCCGGTCCAGTAGTGGTGCACCGCGAACACCAGGGCGACGAGGAGCACGACCGCGAGGGCGACCGCGGTCTTCGCCTCGATACCGCAGCGGACCGAGAACCAGGTGGGAAGGCGTTCGGTGAGGGCGAGGCGCCAGGCACCCGCGACGCGGCGCGCCGGCGGATCCGGCACGGCCCGTCGCCCAGGAGCCACCGTCGCCGAAGCCACCGCTGTAGCCGTCGGAGCCGCCGCAGCCCTTGCAGCCGGTCGCTCCGGCACCCCGGAAGGTTCCGGCGCCTCCCGTCGCGGGCGCTGACCCGGCCGTCCCGGCGGCTCCGGACGCCCTGGTCGTTCCAGCGGCGCCGGTCGTCCCGGAGGCTCGGGAACACCCCCTCGCGCGGGACGCGTAGGCGGACGCTCGAAGAGCGCGGCGGCGCGTTCCCGGATCGCTACGGGGCCCGGTACGGGGGCGGTTGCGCCGACGGTGGCAGACGGATGCCTGCGGTGGCGCGGAGTTGCGGTCGTCGATCCCATGTCAGGGACGGTAGGAGGTTCGCCGTCCGCAAGATGATCTTGGCCAAGTCCTGTGGACTACTCGCCCGTTGTGGATATCTCCGTCACCCGAAAGACGTCAGAGCGGGGAGACGACCGCCCCCAGCAATCCAGGCCCCGTGTGGGCGCCGATCACCGCGCCGACCTCGCTGACGATGAGGGTCTTGAGCCCGGGGACCCGCGCGCGCAGACGCTCCGCGAGAGCGGAGGCGCGATCGGCGGCGGCCAGGTGGTGGACGGCGATGTCCACCTGCCGGGTACCCGCCCGCTCGACGACGATCTCCTCCAGCCGCGCCAGGGCCTTGGAGGCCGTGCGGACCTTCTCCAGCAGCTGGATCCGACCCTCGTCCAGCTGCAGCAGCGGCTTCACCGCGAGCGCCGAGCCGAGCAACGCCTGGGCGGCGCCGATGCGGCCGCCCCGGCGCAGGTAGTCGAGGGTGTCCACGTAGAAGTACGCCGACGTGTCCGACGCGCGCTTCTCCGCGGCCGCCACGATCTCGTCCGCGGAACCGCCCGCCTCCGCCGCCTCCGCGGCGCTGAGCACCGGGAACCCGAGGGCCATGGCGACCATGGCGGTGTCCACCACGCGCACCGGCACCGGCGCGTCCGCACCCGCGAGCAGCGCGGCGTCGTAGGTGCCGGAGAACTCCGCCGACAGGTGCAGGGAGACGATCTCGGTGGCGCCCGACTGGGCCACCGCCCGGTAGGCGGCGGCGAATTCCTCGGGGCTCGGCCGTGACGTGGTGACGGGCTTGCGTCGTTGCAGGGCGCGGGCCACCGCCGGCGCCGACACCTCGGTGCCCTCTTCCAGCGCCTCGTCGCCGATCACCACCGTCAGGGGCACCACGGTGATCCGGTGCCGGCTCAAAGCCTCCTGCGGCAGGTAGGCCGTGGAATCGGTGACGATAGCGACATGGGACGACATGTGCGGGAGGTTACCCGCGCCAAAGGCCCGGCGACAGTACGGCCCGGCCGAGCCCGACCCGGGGGTGCGTCCCCGCGCCCGTGGCGGCCGTGACGCGTCCCCGCCGCGCGCGACCCGTCACAACGACTTGGGCGGCTGCCCGGCACCGGGCTCCGAGGTCCGCCGGCGCCACGTCCCCGGCCGGATGTTCGGTTCCACTGCCGCGTCCGGGGCAGGCCCTGGGCCCGGACCCGGCTCCGGGAGCGACGCGGGCGCCCAGTGCCGCAAGGCCCCTGCCTCCAGGTCGATGTCACGGCCCAGGGCCGCGAGGTCGTCGTCGGCGAAGTGGCGGGCACGGTCCTGGGCGGCCCAGCGCAGCGAGTCCGCGGAGTGGGTGATGCGCCGCGTGCGCTCCTCGAGTTCGCCGATCCGGGCGGCGATGCGGGCGCGGTCGGGCTCGCGCTCGAGCAGCCTCAGCTCCGCGTCGAGCTCCTGGGCGTGGGCGCGCAGCCGTCCGAGCAGGGCGACGGCCTCACTCAACGACGGGTCGACGGCGGCCTGTCCCTCCAGCGCCTCCCCCGTGCTCGTGACGGACGTACGCAGCGCCAGGCGCAGCTCGGCGAGCTTGCCGGCCGGCCCGGGCCGGCTGTAGCGGCGGGCCTTCAGACCGGTC
The DNA here is from genome assembly GCF_965342175.1 of Actinacidiphila sp. bgisy167. Taxonomy (GTDB): domain Bacteria; phylum Actinomycetota; class Actinomycetes; order Streptomycetales; family Streptomycetaceae; genus Actinacidiphila. Next base: position 44,370 of record NZ_CBDRBL010000031.1, on the reverse strand, counting down.
TCCTCGACGACGCGACGGGCCTCGATGCTGGTGCGCTCCACCCCCCGCTTGACCGCCCGGACGGTCTTGACCGTGGCGACGACACCGAGCGTCACGAGGGAGGCGAAGAGCAGAAGGATCACGGCGACGGCGACATCCACGGCGGCTCCTCTGACAGCTCGGTCCCGGTCCGTCCGACCGGCCCCATCTCATGGATCAGCTGTATGCCCACCGTAAACGGACGGGGGCGGGCGAGGGTTCCGGGAGAACCCCTGCCCGCCCCTGGACCGCCGTCGGCGACCGCGCCCGGGCCCGGCGGGCGGAGCGGCGTCAGGCCGTCACACGGTCCCGCAATCGGCCCACCGGGTAGCCGTCCGCCACGCCGCCTGCGCCAGGCCGCCGCACCGCGAGGCCGTCACACCGCCGCACCACCGCGCCGCCACACCGCCGCACCGTCACACCGCCGCACCGTCACACCGCCGCACCACCGCACCACCGCGCCGCCGCACCGTCACGCGGGAACGATGTTCACCAGCTTCGGCGCCCGCACGATCACCTTGCGGACCCCCGCGCCGCCCAGCGCCGCCACGACCGCCGGGTCGGCCAGGGCCTGGGCTTCCAGGTCGGCGTCGGAGATCGTCGGCGACACCTCCAGGCGAGCCTTGATCTTGCCCTTGATCTGGACGACGCATGTGACGGTCTCGTCCACCACGTACGCCGGGTCGGCCACCGGCAGGTCCTCGTGCGCCAGTGACTGCTCGTGCCCCAGCCGCCGCCACAGCTCTTCGGCGATGTGCGGGGCCAGCGGCGCGATCAGCAGGACCAGGGACTCGGCCACCGAGCGCGACACCGGGCCGCCCGCCTTGGTCAGGTGGTTGTTCAGCTCCGTGATCTTGGCGATCGCGGTGTTGAAACGCAGACCCTCCAAGTCCTGGCGGACACCGTCGATCGCCTTGTGCAGGGCGCGCAGGGTCTCCTCGTCCGGCGCGTCGTCGGTCACCGTGACCTCGCCGGTCGCCTCGTCCACGACATTGCGCCACAGCCGTTGCAGCAGCCGGTACTGGCCGACGACGGCGCGGGTGTCCCACGGGCGGGAGACGTCCAGCGGGCCCATCGCCATCTCGTACAGGCGCAGGGTGTCGGCGCCGTACTCGGCGGCGATCTCGTCCGGGGTGACGGCGTTCTTCAGGGACTTGCCCATCTTGCCCAGCTCGCGCTTGACCTGCTCGCCGCCGTACCAGAAGGCGCCGTCCCTCTCCTCGACCTCGGCCGCCGGGACGGGGAAGCCGCGGCTGTCCCGGTACACGTAGGCCTGGATCATGCCCTGGTTGAACAGCTTGTGGAACGGCTCCGCGGACGAAACGTGCCCCAGGTCGAACAGCACCTTGGACCAGAAGCGCGCGTACAGCAGGTGCAGCACCGCGTGCTCGGCACCGCCGACGTACAGGTCGACGCCGCCGTGCGGCTGCCCCTCGCGCGGGCCCATCCAGTACCGCTCGATCTCGGGGTCGACCAGCTTGCGGTCGTTGTGCGGGTCCAGGTAGCGCAGCTCGTACCAGCAGGAGCCAGCCCAGTTGGGCATGGTGTTGGTCTCGCGGCGGTAGCGGCGCACGCCCTGGCCGTCGCCCAGGTCCAGCTCGACGTGGACCCACTCGTCGTTGCGGGACAGCGGGGTCTCGGGCTCGGTGTCCGCGTCGTCCGGGTCGAAGGTGCGCGGGGAGTAGTCCTCGACCTCCGGCAGCTCCAGCGGCAGCATCGACTCGGGCAGGGGGTGAGCCACGCCGTCCTCGTCGTAGACGATCGGGAAGGGCTCGCCCCAGTACCGCTGGCGGCTGAACAGCCAGTCGCGCAGGCGGTAGTTGATGGTTCCCTCGCCGATGCCGCGCTGCTCCAGGTACGCGATGACCTTGCGCTTGGCGTCGGCGACCTCCAGGCCGTTCAGGTCGATCTCGTCGTTGGCGGAGTTGATCGCCGGGCCCTGGCCGGTGTAGGCCTCGCCCTCCCAGCCCTCGGGCGGCTGGACGGTGCGGACGATGGGCAGGTCGAAGACGGTGGCGAACTCCCAGTCGCGCTCGTCCTGGCCGGGGACGGCCATGATGGCGCCGGTGCCGTAACCCATCAGGACGTAGTCGGCGACGAAGACGGGGATGCGGGTCCCGGTCAGCGGGTTCACCGCGTACGCGCCGCTGAAGACGCCGGTCTTGTTCTTGCCCTCGGTCTGCCGCTCGACGTCCGACTTCGCCTGGGCCTGCTTGCGGTACTCCGCGACGGCCTCGGCCGGAGTGGCCGCGCCGCCGGTCCAGGCGTCCTTGGTGCCCTCCGGCCAGGTGGCCGGCACCATGGTGTCGACCAGCGGGTGCTCGGGGGCCAGCACCATGTAGGTGGCGCCGAACAGGGTGTCCGGGCGGGTGGTGAAGACGGTGATCGGGGTGGCCTCCCGGCCATCGTGGACCTCGACCGCGAAGTCGACCTTGGCGCCCTCGGAGCGGCCGATCCAGTTGCGCTGCTGCAGCTTGATCGCCTCGGGCCAGTCCAGCGCGTCCAGATCGGTCAGCAGGCGGTCCGCGTAGGCGGTGATGCGCATCATCCACTGGCGCAGCTTGGCCTTGAAGACGGGGAAGTTCCCGCGCTCGGAGCGGCCGTCGGCCGTGACCTCCTCGTTGGCCAGCACGGTGCCGAGGCCGGGGCACCAGTTGACCGGGGACTCCGAGGCGTACGCCAGGCGGTATCCGCCCAGCACGTCGTCGCACTCGGCCGGGGTCAGCTCGGCCCAGGGGCGGCCGTCCGGGGTCGCCCGCTCACCCTTCTCGAACTGCTCGACCAGCTCCGCGATCGGGCGGGCGCGGTCGGCCTGCTCGTCGTACCAGGAGTTGAAGATCTGCAGGAAGATCCACTGCGTCCACTTGTAGTAGTCCGGGTCGATCGTGGCGAAGGACCGGCGCGGGTCGTGGCCCAGACCCAGCCGGCGCAGCTGGGCCCGCATGTTCTCCATGTTGGCCTCGGTGGACACCCGCGGGTGGGTGCCGGTCTGCACCGCGTACTGCTCGGCGGGCAGGCCGAAGGCGTCGAAGCCCAGGGTGTGCAGCACGTTGTGCCCGGTCATCCGCTGGAAGCGCGCGAAGACGTCGGTGGCGATGTAGCCCAGGGGGTGGCCGACGTGCAGTCCCGCACCCGAGGGGTACGGGAACATGTCCATGATGAATTTCTTGGACTTGACCAGCTCGCCGTCCCCGGCCAGGTCACCCGTGGGATTGGGCGCGGCGAAGGTCTGCTCCTGCTCCCAGAAGTCCTGCCAGCGGCTCTCGATGTCCGCGGCCAGGGCGGCCGTGTAGCGGTGGGGCGCAGCCGCCTCCGCGGCGGGGGTGGTCTCGCTCATCGTCCTTCGTACTCCATCGCTGTCATGACGGCCTGCGGCCCGGCCGCCGTACGGACGTCTGCCTGTGGAACCGCGGAGCCGCGGAACTGGGGAACTGCGGAACTGCGGAAACGAAAAAGCCCCTCGCACAGGAGGGGCGCCGCGCTGACATCGAACCTGGTCAGCGCGGCTTGCTAAGCAGAAGGCGTACGGCACGCATGGGCTCAGGTTACCCCAGAGCGGGATGGACCCGCACCGAGGTTCTCCCGGCGCGGGCCCGCGCGTGGACACCCGCGACGACCGGCGCGGACGGGAGGCGCCGCCGATCCGGCGGTCCTCGTGGTACGCGAGGGTCCGGCCGCCCAGGAGTGCGATGGAGGCGACCTGGACGCAGCCCGAGCGAACCGACGCCAACGCCTGCTCACCCAGGGGATCCACCGCGGTCACGGTGGCGCCGGCCACCCCGACATCGCCGGCACGCCCGTCCCTCCGCACCTGGACCCGGCAGCGCGGCGCGCGGGGGCCCCCTGTCCCGCTCTCGCGCTGGGCGTCGAGGACGGGCGGCACCACTGACCCCGGCCGCGCGGGGCCCCACCATCGTGAGGACCGGGCCCACAGCACACGCCGCCCACGCACCCGATCCGCCGCGGCGCAACGCGAAAGAGCCCGTCCGATCGGACGGGCTCTCATCACACTGCGGAAGTGGAGCTACGGGGATTCGAACCCCGGACCTCTTGCATGCCATGCAAGCGCTCTACCAACTGAGCTATAGCCCCGCGGTGCCGTTCTCCCGGGTTCCCCCGGCGACCTGGGATACATTACACGGCCCCCGGGCCGGTTCGCCAAATCGCTTCCTGCAGGTGCGCGCAGGGGCGCCCGGTAGGGTCGGCTGACCCACGTGCCGGAAGACAGACTGGAGAAGCCGCAGTGACCGCGACGCAGCCGATCGCCGACACCATGGCGCGCGGCCCCCGGGTCCGGCGGGCCACTGTGACGGCCGCTCTGGTGTGCCTGGTGTCCTTCGCGGCGTTCTGGGCCGCCCAGCGCGCGGCGCACGTGTCGCTGATCGACCTCACCGTCTACCGGGCCGAGGGCTGGTCGGTGCGCAACGGGGGCGACCTGTACGCGATGCGGGTCACCCACGCTCAGCTGCCCAACACCTACCCGCCGTTCGCGGCGCTGCTCTTCACGTCCCTGACCCTGCTCGGCCCGGGTGCCGCCCGGATCGCGGCGACCGCCGCCAACCTGGGCCTGCTGGTCGTCCTGGCCCATCTGTCGCTCCGGCTGGCCGGGCTGCCGCGGCGGCTGCCCCCGGCGGCCGCCGCGTTGGGCGTCGCGGCGGCCGCGGTGTGGTGCGAGCCGGTCTGGACGACACTGCGGTACGGGCAGATCAATCTGCTGCTCGCGGTGCTCGTGCTGGGCGACCTCACCCGGCGCCGGAGCAGGGCCGCAGGTGTCGGCATCGGCGTCGCGGCGGGGATCAAGCTGACCCCGCTGCTCTTCGTGGTTTTCCTGGCGGTCGGCGGGGCGGTGGTCGCCTGGCGGCGGCGCGAGCGCTGGAACTCGTGGCTGCGGACGGCCGCTGTGGCCTCCGTCACCTTTGCCGCGACCATCGGCCTTTCCGCGCTCGTCCTGCCAAGCGACACCCGGCGCTTCTGGACGCAGGTCGTGGTCTCCGCCGACCGCGCCGGCAACGGCGAGGACACCGCCAACCAGTCGCTGCGCGGCGTCCTGGCCCGCGCCCTGCACACCGGCGACCCCGGCGCGTGGTGGCTCCTCGCGGCCGCCCTGGTGGCCGTCGCCGGCCTGGCCGTCGCCACCGCGCACCTGGCGGCCGGGGAGCCCGCCTGGGCCGTCCTGTCGTGCGCCGTCACGGCGCTGCTGGTCAGCCCCGTCTCGTGGTCGCACCACTGGGTCTGGGCGGTCCCCCTGGTCGTCCTGCTGGCCGGCCGGGCCCTGCGGGCGAGCCGCCCCGCGCGCTGGTGGGCGGGCGCGGCCGCGGCCGCCCTCCTCTTCTGCTCGTACGCCCTCTGGCTCACCCCGCACGGCGACGGCGTCGCACGACCCGAACTCCACCAGTCCGTGGGGCAGATGGCCCTCTCCGCGGTCTATCCGGCCGCCGGGGCCGCTTTCCTGTGCCTGTCGGCCGCCGTCGCCGTCACCCGGCGCGGCCCGCTCGCCGGGCGCGACACCTCCGAGGCGGCCGCCTGAGCGGCGTTCAGGCCGTCCGCCGCCGCATCGCGGCCACGAGCACGCCTGCCGCCGCGGTGGCCGCCAGCGCGGCGGAGGTGACCGCGACGGCGTGCGCGGAGGAGTGGCCGGCGGTCAGCCGGCCCAGGAACAGGGTGCCGAAGGTGGCGACCCCGATCAGCTGGCCGAGCTGGCTGACGGTGGCCAGCAGCCCGCTGGCGTCCGCGGCGTCCTCGGGGCGGACCTGGCCGAGGGCGAGCGTCAACGTAGGGCTGAAGGAGGCCCCCAGGCCGAGACCCACGCCGAACAGGGCTGCCAGGAGAGCCGCTTCATGCTGCTGTCCCCCGCCCAGCAGCATGCCGATCGCCGCCAAGGACACCCCGGCCACGGCGAGTCCGCCCGGCGCGAGCCACGGCAGGACGCGCGGGGGCAGCCGGCGCCAGGCGAGGCCGGTGCCGCCGAAGGAGACGGCCACCGCGCTGAAGGTGAGCCCGGTGTACAGGGCGCTGAGGCCGAGCCCGCTCTGCAGGTGGAGCGCGATGGCGAACAGCAGGCCGGCGATGAGGACCATGGAGACCCCGATGACGGCGACGGAACGGAGCATGCCGGGTGCCCGCAGGACCCGCGCGGAGACCAGCGGCGCACCACCGCGCCGGGTGAGCCGCGCCTCCAGCAGGGCGAAGACCGCGCACAGCACGGCGCTGAGGCCGAGGCAGACCCAGCCCCACAGCGGCCAGCCCTCCTCCTGCCCCAGCACCAAGGGCACGGTGAGCAGGGTCACGGCCGCGCCGAGGGTGACCAGCCCGGGCAGGTCGAGACCGCGGCGGCGCCCGGCGGCGGGCTCCGCGTCGCGTGGAACGGCCCGCGGGGCCAGGACGAGCAGGACGAGACCGATGGGGACGTTCACGAGGAAGGCCGGACGCCACCCCGTGCCGAAGAGGTCGGCGCTGACGATCAGCCCGCCCAGGCACTGCCCGGCCGCGGCGCCGGTGGCCTGGACCGCCGCGTAGACGCCGAGGGCGCGCACCCGCCGCTCACCGGTGAAGTTGCGCTGGATGAGGCTGAGCACCTGCGGGATCATCAGCGCGGACCCGGCCCCCTGGATCAGCCGGAACGCGGTCAACTGCCCCGTCGATCCCGCGAGTCCGCAGGCCAGGGAGGCGGCGGTGAAGACGGTGAGCCCGGCCAGGAAGGCCCTGCGGTGGCCCCACAGGTCGCCGGCCCGGGCACCGGTGATGAGCAGGACGGCATAGGAGATGGTGTAGCCGGCCACGACCATCTGCAGCCCGGCGCCGGACGCGTGCAGGTCGGTGCGGATGGTGGGTGCGGCCACATTGACGATGAAGACGTCGAGCAGGGCCATGAACTGACCGGTCAACAGGACGCCGAGCAGCTGTCCGGCCCGCGGTCCGCGCCGGCCCGGAGGGCCGGCCGGGGCGCGTCGTGCGGTAATGGTGGGATTCGCCATGGAACGAGGCTGCGGGCGGGCCGCTACCGGTAACGAGAGCCCCTGGATGCTGGTACTGACAGCACCTGGCAGCACTGCGCCGGCGGGCGCAGGATGGGGCGCATGGCCGTCGTCACGTCCCCGCGCCGCAACGAGCTCGCCGCCTTCCTGCGCAGCCGCCGCGCGCGCATCCGGCCGGAGGACGTCGGCATGCCGCCCGGGCCGCGCCGCCGTACGCCGGGCCTGCGGCGGGAGGAGGTCGCGCTGCTCGCCGGGGTGGGGGTGACCTGGTACACGTGGCTGGAGCAGGGCCGGCCCATCAACGCCAGTGTCCAGGTGCTGGACGCGGTGGCGCGCACCCTGCGGCTGGACGTGGCCGAACGCGGGCACCTGTACCGGCTGGCGGGCGTGCCCTTCGTCCAGGAGCCGGTCTGCGACGCCGAGGCGGTGGGCGACGAGGTGCGGGGCATCGTCGACTCCGTCGACCCGCTCGCGGCGGTGGTCTACAACGCCCGTTACGACGTGCTGGCCTACAACGCCGGTTACCGCCTGCTCTTCCCCCAGGTGCACGTCGCCTCCCGCGCCGACCGCAACGCGCTGCTGCACCTGTTCGCCGGACCGACGTGCTGCTCGGCCTTCGCCGACGGGGAGGACGAGCTGCCCAGGCTGGTCGCGCAACTGCGCGCCTCGTACGGCCGGCATGTGGGCGAGCCGGCCTGGGAGTCGTTCGTCGAGCGGCTGGCGCGGCGAAGCCCCCGGTTCGCGCGGATGTGGGCGAGCGGCGACGTGGCGGCTCCCCAGCAGCGGATCAAGGTGATCCGGCACGCCTCGGTCGGCAGCATCCGGGTGACGTCGACCTCACTGGGGATCGAATCGATGCCGGAGCACCGGATCGTGGTCTACACGCCGGCGGACGATCAGAGCCGGGAGCTGACGGCCCGGCTCCGGGAACTGGACGACCCGCTGGTGGGCTGCCCCCGGCACGCCCGCCCGCTGTCGGTGCTCGCCGCGGACCAGCGGGCGGGCGCCGTACGGAACGGGTGAAACGCGCGAATCCCGCCTCCCCTGGGAGGGAGACGGGATCCTGTGTCGCTGTGGAGCTACGGGGATTCGAACCCCGGACCTCTTGCATGCCATGCAAGCGCTCTACCAACTGAGCTATAGCCCCGCTGTCCTCGGGCTTTCCGCCCGGCGAACGAGAAGAAGCTTAGCCGGTCAGGGCCGGAATCCTGAAATCGGCTGCGGTTTCGGCCCCGACCCGGCCCCCCGGCCCCGTCAATCGTCGTCAGCCGTCGTCAGTCGTCGTCGCCGAGCACCGGCTCGGGAAGGGTCCCGGCGTTGTGCTCCAGCAGCCGCCAGCCTCGGGCGCCCTCGCCGAGGATCGACCAGCAGGTGTTGGACAGCCCGCCGAGCGCCTCCCAGCTGCGCGGATCCAGACCGAGCAGACGGCCGATGGTGGTGCGGATGGCGCCGCCGTGGCTGACGACCACCAGCACACCGCCGTCGGGCAGCTTGTCGGCCGCGGCGAGCACCACGGGGGCGGCCCGTTCAGCGACCTCGGTCTCCAGCTCGCCGCCGCCGCGCCGCACGGGCTCGCCCCGTTTCCAGGCCGCGTACTCCTCGCCGTACCGCTCGGTGATCTCCTCGTGGGTCAGGCCCTGCCAGACCCCCGCGTAGGTCTCCCGCAGCCCCTCGTCGTACGAGACGTCCAGGCCCGTGACCGCGGCCAGCTCGGCGGCGGTGTCGGCGGCGCGCTGCAGGTCGGAGGAGACGATCGCGTCCGGTCGCAGCGCGGCCAGCAGCCGTGCGGCACGCTTGGCCTGGGCGACACCGGTGGAGGTCAGGGGGATGTCCGTGGTGCCCTGGAAGCGGCCCTCGAGGTTCCAGGAGGTCTGGCCGTGCCGCCAGAAGACGACGCGGCGGCCGCGACCCCGTACGTGCCCGTTCAGTTCAGCCCGCCCTCGTCGGCGGCCTCGATGGCGCGCGCGTGCTCCTCGCCCTTGCCGCGGGTGGCGGCGGCGTCCTCGTGCAGCTCCAGTTCGGGGCAGTCCTTCCACAGCCGCTCCAGCGCGTAGAAGACCCGCTCCTCCGCGTGCTGGACGTGGACCACGATGTCGACGTAGTCGAGCAGGACCCAGCGGCCCTCACGTTCGCCCTCGCGGCGCACCGGCTTGACGCCGAGCTCCTTCTGCAGCCGCTCCTCGACCTCGTCGACGATGGCCTTCACCTGGCGGTCGTTGGGCGCGGAGGCCAGCAGGAACGCGTCGGTGATGGAGAGGACGTCGCTGACGTCATAGGCGATGATGTCGTGCGCGAGCTTGTCGGCTGCCGCCTGGGCGGCGGTCTGGATGAGCTCGATGGAGCGGTCCGTGGCGGTCACTGGTGCGGCTTTCCGGTCGGGGACGTCGTAGGTCCAGGGTCTCACGGACCGTCCTCGGTCCCCGACCGGTTATCCGCTGCCCTTGGTCAGCCCTTCGCGGGCGGGCTGTAGTCCTGGCCGAGGACGACCGTGATGTCGGCGTTGGCGGCCACCTGGCCCTTCTTGGCGGCAGTGGCGGAGAGGCCCAGCGTCTTGGCGAGTTCCTCCGCGTTCGCCTTCTGGGCGGCGTCGGCGTACAGGACCTGCGAGGTGGCGCGGGTGTCCGCGGTGGCGCCGGAGACGAAGGTGTAGCCGCCGCCGACGATCTGCGCCTGGGCCTCGCCGGCGTTGGAGGCGACGCCTGTGGCGTTGCGCAGGGTGACCCGGGGGATGCCGTCGGACTCGGCGTTGGTGACGGTGCCGCCGAGCACCTTCTTCACCACGTCCTCGGTGGCCTTCTCGCTCAGTGTGCCGTCCGGCTCCACGGGCAGCGTCGCGGTGGTGTAGTCGCCGCCCTTGGCCTCCTGGGACAGCGCCGCGAGGCTGCTGCCGAGGTCCTTCGCGGTCAGCGGGGGCTCGATGACCTGGTTGAGCCCCTCGACGGTCTTGGTCGCCAGGTCGGGGTCGCTGTACATCTTCTTCAGCACGGCCTGGACGACCTGCCCGAAGCGGGCGAGCTGCTTGTCCGGCCCCTCGCCGGCTCCGCGGTGGACGGCGTACGCGACGGCGGCCTGGCCGCCGAGCTCCTGCTGCTTGCCGGGCTTGACGAGGGTCTTGCCGCCCTCCTTCTTGCCCGCCTTCACCGTGGCGTCGGTGTCGACGATGATGCCGCCGAGGGACTCGACGAGGTTGTCCAGGTAAGGGGTGTCCAGCCGCCAGGTGCCGCTGATCTTGGTTCCGAGCAGCCCTTCGAGCGCCTCGCGCGTGGGGGCGGAACCGTTCTCCACGACGGACTTGCCGAGGGTGGTGCTGCCGCCGTCGTCGCTGCTGACGGCGAGCGAGTTCGGCAGCAGGACGGTGGTGCCCTTCTTGGTGGTCGAGTTGCTGACCAGCAGCGCGGTCGAGCTCTCGTCGCTGCCGACCGGGCGCAGGTGCAGCACGATGACGTCGCGCTTCTGGCCGCCCGCGGCCTGCTGCGCGGGCCCGGACCCTCCACCGAGGCCGGGGATCTTTCCGGCCTTCCACAGGTACCCGACGCCGCCGACGGCGACCAGCGCCAGGACGACGACGGCGGCGACCACCCGGTTGCGGCCGCGGCGCCTGGCCTCCTCGCGGCGCTCGGTGCGGGACTCGGTGAACTTCAGCCAGTCGATGACCTCTTCCGACTCCTCGCTCTCCTCGTCGACGAAGGAGAACTGGCCGGTGTGGTAGTCGGCTTCCCCGGAGGGGGCGCGGTTCGCGGCGGGCGGGGCCGGGGGCTCCCCGTGCGCGGGTTGCCGCGGGGACGGCGGGGCCTGCCCGGGCGCCTGCGGGGGCCGCTGGCCCTGCTGCTCGTATCGTTGTGGTTCCTGCGGGGGGTACGAGTCCTGGTACTGCGGCTGCTGCGGGATCCACCCCTGGTACTGCTGCGTCTGCTGCGCTTGCTGCGCCTGGGCGGGCTGCCCGTACTGCTGCTGCTCCCGCGGGGGGTACTGCGGCGCGGGGTAGCCCTGCTGGCTCGGGTGGCCCTGGTACGCGCCCTGCTCGGGATAGCCCTGCTGGCCCTGCTGGCTCGGGTAGCCCTGCTGCGGCTGGTAGGCCTGCTGCTGACCGGTGTGGTGCTGGGCGTACGGGTCGTGCTGGGCGTACGGGTCGTGCTGCCCGTACGTGGTGCCGTAGCCGTGCGCGTAGTCGCCCTGCTGTGCGTAGGAGTCCTCTCCGTAAGGGTCCTGACCGCCCTGCTCGGGTGTTCCCTCGGCGTATTGCCATCGGGGGTAGTCGTTCACTGGGGACCCCTCCAGTTGCCGATCAGCCGCTGATCACTTGCCGGTACAGCCTGCGTTTGTCGATGTAGCGCACGACGCCGTCGGGCACGAGATACCAGACCGGCTCGCCCTTGGCGACCCGTTGACGGCAGTCGGTCGAGGAGATGGCCAGGGCGGGCACCTCCACCAGGGAGACACCGCCGGCCGGGAAGCCCGGATCGGACAGGGTGTGTCCGGGGCGGGTGACACCGATGAAGTGCGCGAGAGCGAACAACTCCTCGGCCTTGCGCCAGGAGAAGATCTGGGCCAGCGCGTCCGCCCCGGTGATGAAGAACAGTTCCGCCTCGGGATGCTCGGCCCGGAGATCGCGCAGTGTGTCGATGGTGTAGGTGCGGCCGCCGCGGTCGATGTCACTGCGGCTGACCGAGAACTGCGGGTTCGACGCGGTGGCGATCACCGTCATCAGGTAGCGGTCCTCGGCCGCCGACACCTTCTGCGCGCTCTTCTGCCAGGGCTGGCCGGTGGGCACAAAGACCACCTCGTCCAGCCGGAAAAGGTGCGCCACCTCGCTGGCCGCGACGAGGTGGCCGTGGTGGACGGGATCGAACGTCCCACCCATCACACCGATTCGCTTCTTCATGCGGATAGACCCTACCCGCATCGCCTGAACGGGCTCAGCGGTCGCGGTTGAAGCGGGTGGTGATGAAGAGCAGGAGCAGCAGCGCGAACAGCGCGCCGCCGCCCGTCAGGTAGGGGCTGAGGCTCTCGTGGTTGCCGCCGCCCTCGCCCTCGGCGAGCGTGGTCAGAACGGCGGCGGTCGCGTAGGAGGTCATGCGGCGGTCCCTTGGTGGCTTCGGGGTCTGTCGACGGGCGGAAGACTCGGGCAACATCGTACGGGCGGTCCGGGCGGAACTTCGCGGTGGCTCCGCGCGTCCTCACTACGTACCCGACGGACGAGCAGGGGGGCGGGGGCATATGTCCGGTCCGAACGATTCGAGCGGTGCGAAGGGCGGCGGAGACCACGGACAGTGGCTGCCCGGACGCAACCGTCGGCGCTTCGAGGACATCTCCTCGCGCGCGTACGAGCACCCGGCGGACCGCTCCGCGCTGGTGGCCCTGCGCCGGCTGAGCGGTTTCGACACCGTCTTCAAGGCGCTCAGCGGCCTGCTGCCCGAGCGCTCGCTGCGGCTGCTGTTCCTCTCGGACTCGGTACGCGTCGGCGACCAGCAGTTCCCGCATCTCAACGACATGCTGCGGGACGCCTGCTACATCCTCGACCTGCCCAAGGTCCCGCCGATGTACGTCTCCCAGGACCCGCGGCCCAACGCGATGTGCATCGGCCTGGACGAGCCGATCATCGTCGTCACCACCGGGCTGGTGGAACTGCTGGACGAGGAGGAGATGCGGGCGGTCGTGGGCCACGAGGTCGGCCACGCGCTGTCCGGCCACAGCGTCTACCGCACGATCCTGCTCTTCCTGACCAGCCTGGCGCTGAAAGTCGCGTGATCCCGCTCGGCAATCTCGCGATCATGGCGATCGTCACCGCTCTGCGCGAGTGGTTCCGCAAGTCGGAGCTCTCCGCCGACCGGGCCGGGCTCCTGGTCGGCCAGGAACTGCAGGCCTCGATGCGCGGTCTGATGAAGATCGCCGGCGGCAACCACCTGCACGAGATGAACGTGGACGCCTTCCTGAAGCAGGCCGAGGAGTACGAGGAGGCCGGCGACCTCCGTGACTCCGTGCTGAAGATCCTCAACGTCATGCCTCGCAGCCACCCGTTCACGACGGTGCGGGCCGCGGAGCTCAAGCAGTGGGCCGCGAGCCGCGACTACCAGCGCATCATGGACGGCCACTACCCGCGGCGCGCCGAGGACGGGGACGCCTCGGTCTACGACGCGTTCAAGGAATCGGCGGGCCACTACGCCGAGACGGTGAGGACGAGCAAGGACCCGCTCATGAAGCTGCTCTCGGACATCGGGTCGGGGGCGGGCGACATCGGCGGCCGGCTGCGCGACCGCTTCACCGGGACGCCGGGTTCGGGCCCCCGCCCGTCGGGGCACCCGCCGAAGGACCCGCAGGACCCGCCGCGGGGCTGACCCCCGGTGCGGCCGCCGGGGCCGGGGCGAGCACCCCGCACACCGAGCTGATCTCGTGGCGGTGGTCGTGGGGGTCGACCCCGGGGTGCGGCGCAGGCCGCTGCCCGGCCAGCAGCGGCCGGAAGTGCTCCACGGGGGCGCCCGCGCAGGAGAGGGGCCCGGCCTCGATGGCGGCCTGCAGCAGCTCCACATGCTGGTCGCGCAGGTCCGCGCGGTCGAAGCGCATCCGCAGTTCGCGCCGCACGGTGAAGAGCGAGACCTGGCCGTCCCCGGCGGTGGCGGCCCGCACGGCGTAGACCAGCGTGTGGTCCGCGACGACCTCCAGGGCGTCCTCCGCCGCCTCCGCCACGGTCATGGTGCCGTGCACCCTGACCTCGTCGGCGGCGAGGGCGACACGGCCGGGTTCGAAGCGCACCAGCCAGCCGGTGGCCGCGTGGCGTCCGTCGTCGGCGGGACGCTCCAGGCTGCGGTCGAACTGGTCGAGCTGGCCGGGATCGAGCATGGTGCGCACCGTACGGACGTCTCCACCCGTCAGGGCGCCGGGATCGGCGGAGGAGGCGACGAGATACGCCTTGGCGAAGAGCAGTGCCCGCAGGACCTGGTTCGCGCTGAAGTGCGCGGTACTGCGCGCCGGCGGCAGCGCGTAACCGCGTCCGCCGACCGGGTAGCGCTCGGCGCGCTGCCCTGCGAAGGGCCGGGAGCGGTCCACGGCGGCCACCTCGGCCGTGGGGGCGAGCGGCAGCAGAGTGGTCCGCAGCGGCTCCGCCGCCGGAGGGGCCGGAGGGGCGTAGGGGGTTCGCAGGCCCAGGTAGAGGGCGGTGCCGAGGACCATGACCAGGACGAGGACAAGGGCGAGGCCCCGTCCGGGGGCGCCGCGGGACCACGGACGGCGGGTGCGCACCGAGCGGGCCGATCCGTCCAGCCGCTCCCGTGCGGAGAACTCCTGTATCCGGGCAGCCCGCACGAACGATTCGTCGAAGACGACGGATCGGTACTCGTCCTCACCGCCTCCCGGGAAGCCCTCGGGGTTCCCCTCCGGTGGGTCGCCAGGCCCGCCCATACAACAAGCGTAGGTCTGTGAGGGCCCTTCGAAACGTCCTGGCGGCGGACTGCGCCCCGCGCGCTGCCGTCCAGGGACTCTCCGGCCGTCCCAGGGGCTCTCGGCGTGCCTCAGAGGCTCTGCGGATGCCACTCAGGGGCGGTGGCTGACCGCCACCGGCGGAAGCGAGGGCGCGCCGATGCGGCCCGTCGGGGTGGGCGGTACGGAGGGCTGACGGGCGCCTCCGGCGCCCCGGTAGACCGCCGCGAACGTCAGTGCGACGACGCCTATGCCCATCACCACGGCGAGCACCCACGCCACCGTCCGGTGCCAGCGCCCGTGCCCCCGGTACGGGCTGCGCTGGGAGTAGAGGTCCTCGTACTCCTCGTCCTCCGCGGAGCGCTCGGATTCCTCGTCCTCGTACGGATCGGTGGCGTCCTCCCCGCGCAGTACACGGGTGCGCGACGCCTCGGCCTCGGCCTGTGCCGTGGCGGCGGCGAGCATGCGCTCATGGGCGCTGGGTTCATGGAAGGCGGCCGCCCGTATGAAGGCCTCGTCGAGCACCACGGACGCGAAGTCGTCATCCGCGCCACCGTGGTCCTCGCCGTCCGGGAACGGCTTGCCCCCCAGTTCGTCCGGCACCCGTCCAGAATAGGGCCGATGACGCGGATTGGGCAGGCCGCTCGGAAAGTCCGTCCCTCCGCCGGGCCGGGCGGTCAGCCGCGCACGTGGCCGTCCCCGGTGAAGACGTACTTGGTCGAGGTCAGCTCCGCGAGCCCCATCGGGCCGCGGGCGTGCAGCTTCTGCGTGGAGATGCCGATCTCGGCTCCGAAGCCGAACTGGCCGCCGTCGGTGAACCGGGTCGAGGCGTTGACGGCGACGGCCGCGGAATCCACCATCCGGGTGAACCGCCGGGCGGCCTGCTGCGAGGTGGTGACGATGGCCTCGGTGTGCCCGGAGGACCACAGGCGGATGTGCTGGACGGCGGCGTCCAACGAGTCCACCACGGCGGCGGCGATGTCGTGGCTCAGGTACTCGGTCTCCCAGTCCTCGGCCGTGGCCGGGACGACGGTGGCCTCGGTGCCGCTCTTCTCGGCCAGTTCCCGCACCCGGTCGTCGGCGTGCACGGTCACGCCGGCCCCGGCCAGCGCGTCAAGGGCCCGCGGCAGGAAGTCGGCGGCGATGTCGCGGTGCACCAGCAGCGTCTCGGCGGCGTTGCACACGCTCGGGCGCTGCGTCTTGGAGTTGAGCAGCACCGAGACGGCGGTGTCGAGGTCGGCCTGGGCGTCCACGTACACATGGCAGTTCCCGGTGCCGGTCTCGATCACCGGGACGATGGACTGCTCGACCACCGTCTTGATGAGGGAGGCGCCGCCGCGCGGGATGAGCACGTCGACCATGCCGCGGGCGCGCATCAGCTCGTGCACCGACTCCCGGCTCTCCCCCGGCACCAACTGGACGGCGTCGGCGGGCACTCCGGCGGCGCCGATCGCGTCGCGCACCACCGTCACCAGCGCCGAGTTGGAGTGCCGCGCGGAGGAGGAGCCGCGCAGCAGCACCGCGTTGCCGGACTTCAGGCACAGCGACGCCGCGTCCACGGTGACATTGGGCCGGGCTTCGTAGATGATGCCGACCACGCCCAGCGGCACGCGGATCTGGCGCAGGTCCAGGCCGTTGGGCAGCGTGGAGCCGCGCACCACCTCGCCGACGGGGTCGGGCAGGCCCGCCACGTCGCGCACGTCGGAGGCGATGGCGCGGACCCGCTCGGGGGTGAGGGTCAGACGGTCGACGATCGCCTGACTGGTGCCCGCCTCCCGGGCGCGTGCCACGTCCTTCGCGTTGGCCTCGACGATCTCCCGTGTGCGGACGACCAGGGCGTCGGCGACGGCCAGCAGCGCGTCGTCCTTCACCGCACGCGGCAGCGGCGCGAGGTCGTCGGCGGCCGCACGGGCGCGGTAGGCCGCCTGCATCACCGGGCTCTTCGGCCAGGGCGAGGGCAGGGCGGCGGCGAGGTCGTCGTTGCTGTGACTGCTGCTGCTCATGGCGGCCAGGGTACGGCGTGGACGCAGGCCGGCGGGGCGGCTTTCCGGCGGGTGAGACCGCGCCGCGCGACGACCAAGCCGACCGCGGCGGGGCTGACGCTCGCGGCGACCAAGCCGACCGCGGCGGGGCTGACGCTCGCGGCGGCCGCGGCGGATCAGTAGGGGTGCACGCCGACGGGCGCCGCCGGGGGCGGCCCGTAACCCTCCGCCAGGCGCTGGTGATAGGTGTCGCGGTCGACGACCTCCAGGCCGACCGTCTCCCACGGGGGCAGCTTGGCGGAGGAGCGGTGCTCGCCCCACAACCGCAGCGCTATGGCGGCGGCGTCATGCAGATCGCGGGCCTCCTCCCAGTACCTGATCTCGGCGTGGTCGGCCGCATAACGGCTGGTCAGCAGGAAGGGGTGGTCGTGGGCGAGCTGTTCCAGGGCGCGCCGCACCTCGGCGAGAGGGGCCTCGGGCCCGGAGACGCTGAGCGTCACGTGCCAGAGCCGGGAGAGGGGGCGCTCGCCGGCCGGCGGGGCGGAGTCGTCGCCCGTCACGCTCATCAGTGCCCGCTCCGCCGTCCCTCGGGACGACGATGCCCCCGGGCGCACTCGTCTCACCGGCGGCCTCCCTGTCGTCCCTGTCGTCCCTGTCGTCCCGGTCGTCCTGTCTTCACGTCCGTGGCCGGATTCCGTGTTCCGTCCCCAAAGTCCAGCAGCCCGGCAGCGGCGGTGGGGCGGTTTTCACGAAGTAACCACGAAGGAGTCCGGTCTCAGGGGTGCAGGAGTACGAGGTCGTCCCGGTGCACGACCTCGCGCTCGTAGGCGGGTCCCAGCTCCCGCGCCAGTTCGCGGGTGGAGCGCCCGAGCAGCCTCGGCAGCTCCTTGGCGTCGAAGTTCACCAGGCCGCGGGCGACGGCGCGACCGGAGGTGTCACGCAGTTCGACCGGGTCGCCCGCGCTGAAGTCGCCCTCCACCGCCGCGATCCCCGCCGGCAGCAGAGAGGTGCGGCGCTTGACGACCGCCTGCACGGCGCCGTCGTCCAGGACGAGCGCGCCGAGCGGCGCGGAGGCGTGGGCCAGCCACAGCAGCCGGTCGGCGGAGCGCTTGCCCGTGGCGTGGAAGAGGGTGCCCGTACGGCGTCCGGCCAGGGCGTCCGCGGCGTGCGAGGCGGAGGTGAGCACGACCGGTATGCCGGCGCCGGCGGCGATCCGGGCGGCCTCGACCTTGGTGACCATGCCACCGGTGCCGACGCCTGCCTTGCCCGCGCTGCCGATGGAGACGCCTTCCAGATCCTGCGGCCCGTGGACCTGCTCGATACGCGAGGTGCCGGGGAGGGCGGGGTCGCCGTCGTAGAGGCCGTCGACGTCGGAGAGCAGCACGAGCAAGTCGGCCCGTACGAGGTGGGCGACCAGGGCGGCGAGGCGGTCGTTGTCGCCGAAGCGGATCTCGTCGGTGGCGACCGTGTCGTTCTCGTTGACGATCGGCATGGCGCCCATCGCGAGCAGCTTGTCCAGCGTGCGGTAGGCGTTGCGGTAGTGCGCCCGGCGGCTCATGTCGTCGGAGGTGAGGAGCACCTGGCCGGCCCGTACGCCGTACCGGGCGAAGGATGCCGTGTAGCGCGCCACCAGCAGGCCCTGCCCGACGCTGGCGGCGGCCTGCTGCCGGGCCAGGTCCCTCGGCCGCCGGGTGAGTCCGAGCGGCGCCAGGCCCGCGGCGATGGCGCCCGAGGAGACCAGGACGATCTCTCTGGCCGGCGCGCCCTCCCGTGTCCCGCGTGCCGCGGCCAGCACGTCCACGAGGGCGTCCACCCGGTCGGCGTCGAGGCCGCCGGCCGCCGTCGTCAGCGAACTCGACCCGATCTTGACCACGACCCGCCGGGCCTCCGCCACGTGCTGCCTCGCGCTCGCCACGTCCGTCCCTTTCCTCTCCCGGCTTCGCAATCTACGGCAGAGGGGCGGTCCGGTGCCGCGGGCTTCCACCCTGCGGACGGGCCTCGGGGACCGGCGGTGCGGGGCCGAGGCCCCCGAGGTCCGGAGGGGAAGCCGATCAGCATGGAGTTCTCGCATCGAAGCGGTCAGACCACCCGCGTCTCTCCCATGCGGCCAAGGGGAAGGTTCTCCTGCGCCCTCCTCCAGCGCAAACGCCGGCATCCGGATTCCGTTTTCCGGCCACCCGGCTTCTCCCGCACGGTATTTGGACACCCGTTCGGGCCAAGTGGGCACGGGGATCCGGGTGGTAGGTTGCCCGCTGTGAAACGCACAAAAGGGACCAGACAGGAGACATTCCACTTCGCGTCACTGCTGCTGCAGGCCTGCGCGTTGATCGCCCAGGCCGTGGGGGTGGCACTCCCCGCCGCGGCACTATTGGTCGGCGCCACGGCAGTGGGCTACGCGGCCGACCTCGGCATGCACGCGGGCCGGACGGCCCCTCCCAAGATCCTCGGTCAACTTCAGGCCGAAGCGGTCACCCGTCAGGCGCTACGCGATCTGCTCCTGGTGGCAGGGCTGCTGCGCCTGGCGGACGGCCCGTCGACCGGGTTCCTGCTGCTCTCCCTCGCCGGCCTGCTGTTCGCGCACGGGGCGCACGTCCTGCTGCAGGCGGGCAGCGTCCTGGTGCAGCGCGGCCGGAAGCTGCCGGTCGTGACCCGCAACATCGACACCTCCGGCCTGAGGCTGCCGCCCGCGCCCCCGTTCGTGATCACCCGCCGGCCGGGGCTGCGGCTGCTGCTGGCCGAGCTCCCCGCCGTTGCCGGGCTGTCGGCCACCGCGGCGGGCGGGCACACCGGATGGGCGCTCGGCGGCGTCTGCCTGACCGTCGCTCTCTCCCTCGCCGGCCTGCTGGTGCTCGCGCTGGCCTTCCTGCCGGGGCGGCGCGCCCCGCGGCCGGAGGCGGTCATGGAGTGGTTCGACGAGTGGCTGCGCGACTACCGCCCGACCGTCGGCATGTACTTCTCCGGCGGCAGCAGCTCCGCGTACCAGGCGAACATGTGGCTGCCGGCGCTGGAGAGGCTCGAGGGCCGGCCGGTGATCGTGCTGCGCGAGCGCGCGATGGTGCCGCGCATCGGCCCCACCGACCTCCCCATCGTCTGCCTGCCGAAGGTCGCCGACCTCATGCGGCTCGGTGACACCAGCCTCAAGGTGCTGCTCCACCCGGCCAACGCTCCCAAGACCTCCCAGGTGCTGCGCATCCCGTCGATCATGCATGCCTTCGTCAACCACGGCGAGAGCGACAAGCTGTCCAGCTGCAACCCGTACGCCAAGGCCTACGACGAGGTCTGGGTCGCGGGACCCGCCGCCCGCGAGCGCTACGCCCTCGCCGCCGTCGGCGTGGCGGACGAGGACGTCGTGGAGGTCGGCCGTCCCCAACTGGCCGGCGTCGAGCGGGGTTCCGGTCCTGTGCCGGCCGGGACCCCGGTCACCGTGCTGTACGCGCCCACGTGGGAAGGGTGGACCGACGACCCGGGCAACACCTCCGTCATCCTGGCGGGCGAGACGATCGTCCGGCGGCTGCTCGCCGACCCCGGGGTGCGGCTGCTCTACCGCCCGCACCCCCTGACGGGCTCCGTCGACCCGCGGGCGGGGGCGGCCAACCGCCGCATCACGGAGCTCATCGAGGAGGCGCGGGGCGCCGGCCCGCGGCCCGGCGCCACACCCGAGCAGCGCGAGGCGCTGGAGCGGACCGAGCGCGAGCTGAACCGTCTCACCGCCGCCTGGTCGCTGACGTCCGCCGACGACCTGGAGCGCATGGCCGACAAGGGCCGGGACGGGGACGTCACCGTCGCGGAGGCGATGCGGCGCGCGGCAGACGAGTGGGAGGCGGTCCACTGGGCCGCGCTGCCCGCCACCGAGCACCAGGTGCTCGTCAAGGACAGGCCCGGCCTCTACTCCTGCTTCAACCACGCGGACGTCCTGATCACGGATGTGTCCAGTGTCATCTCCGAGTTCATGCCGAGCGGCAAGCCCTACGCGGTCACCAACACCACGGACCTGACGGAGGAGGCCTTCCGTGCGACCTTCCCCACCGTCCGCGCGGGGATCGTGCTGACCCCGACGGCGAAGGGGCTCGACGAACTGCTGGGCGTCGCACGCGGCACCCATGACGACACCCTTGTGACGGCTCGTGAGGAACTGCGGGCGCACCTGCTGGGCCCCGCCGTGCCGACCTCCGCGGAACGCTTCCAGGAGGCCGTCCACGCCCTCGCGGCCCGTGTGGACGAACGGCGGGCCAAGACGGCGGCAGACCCCGCCCAGGCCGTCCCCCGGCAGCGCGCGGAAGCCGTCTGACAGCGGCACACGGCGGCGGAGGAGGCCTCCGGAGGAACGACACCGTTCCTCCGGAGGCCTCCTGCTGTGCGCCCCGGGACTGCGGCCCTCGGACTGCGGCCCGCACCGCCCCTGAGCGGTGCGCCCCTGGACACGGACCGGTCCGGCTCGCGGCGACCCGAACGGAAGTCCCCCGTTCGGTAACTCTTCGTTCACTCTGCGTTTCCCCGTGCAACCATGAGGCGTTGCCCGGTGTCGTACCTGCCGTGGATGCGAGCCGTCCGTGCCCGTTCTGCCCTACCCGCCTGACGCGCCGTCCACCGTCCCCGCCGAACCCGGAAGCCGTTCGGCGCCCCCGTCCCGCCGAAAGGTCCTGTTCCATGGAAACACCACCGCTCGCGGAAGTACGGCGCCTCACCGAGAAGAAGCGGGACGCCTGGTGGACCGTCTTCCTGGTCGACCCGGTGGCGACTCCGCTGGTGCGCTGGACGGCCAGGTGGACCCGGGTCACCCCGAACCAGATCACCTGGGGTGCCCTGTTGCTCGGCCTCGGCGCCGCGGCGTGCTTCGCGACGGCCGACTGGAAGTGGCTGGTCGTCGGCGCCGCGCTGTACCACCTCAGCTTCATCCTCGACTGCATGGACGGGAAGCTGGCACGCCTCACCGGCAGGGGCTCGGAGTTCGGCGGATGGCTCGACTACATCTTCGACCGCGTCCGCGTGGTCTGCTGCGCCGCAGCCCTGATGGGCGGCCAGTTCTACCGCACCGACAGACCGGCCTACATGTGGCTCGCCCTCGCGGTGATCTTCCTGGACGCATTGCGCTACCTCGACGCCCTGCAGATCTTCAAGGTGCGGGCCGGAATGCGCAAGAAGATCCGGAAGCGGCTGCAGCAGCTCGACGCGGCCAGGCCGACCGCCTTCATGGAGGACCTGCTGCGCGAGCGCGCCGACGAGGACGAGACACAGGCCGACATCGACGCCCAGGCCGCTGCCGGCGTGTCCGGCGCCGAAGCGCCCGGCCCGAGGACCGTTCCCGCGCAGCGGACCGGCGAGGACACCTCACCGGCCGGCCTGACGGCCCCCTCCGGCGGCACGACCGGCACCACCGGCTCGCACGCAGCGGCCGGCGCGGCGCACACGGCGGATGCGCCCGGCGCGGCAGAGGCGGCCGGGATCCCCCTGCCGTGCGCGGAGGAGGCGCCCCAGCGCGTCATCGACCTCCAGCAGACCTTCAAGGAGCGCTTCGGTCCCTACGAGAGGTTCCGCGACTTCCTGATCAAGCACCGGGTGCGGCCGCACCTGATCAGCGGCATCGAGTTCCAGATGGCGGTCTTCATCGTCGCCCCTCTCACCGGGGCCATCGTCGGTGTCACGATCGGCGCCGGTGTGCTGCTGCTGGTCTTCGAGATCGCCATCATCTACAAGCTGCTGCTCTCCACCCGCGACTTCGAGGACGTCATGGCCCAACTCGACGCGGAGGTCCGCGCGCAGGAGCGGACCGAGACGGCCGGGGACGCCGCGGAGGGGGACGAATGCGCCCGCGACACGAGCGTCGCGGTTCCGCTCAGGACATCCGCGAACTGAACCGGGCCGCATGACACCGAGGCCGGTTCCCCCGCGGTCGCGGGGGAACCGGCCCTGGTCACCTGGGGCTGCGCCTCTAGGACTCGAAGGGGTCGAAGCCCTCGAACTGCTGCAGGGCGTCGTCCCGTTCGGCGTCGCGGTCCTTGCGGCGCTGGGCGGCGGGACGGGGCGCGTCAAAGCGGTGGTCCTCACCGCGGCGTCCGAGCATCTCGGCGCCGGCCGCCACCGACGGCTCCCAGTCGAAGACCACGGCGTCGTCCTCGTCGCCGATGACGACCTCGTCGCCCTCGCGGGCACCGGCCTTGACCAGCTCCTCCTCGACTCCGAGACGGGCCAGCCGGTCGGCGAGGTAGCCGACTGCCTCGTCGTTGGCGAAGTCCGTCTGGCGGACCCATCGCTCGGGCTTCTCACCGCGGACGCGGTAGAAGCCGTCCTCGGCGGTGACGGTGAAGCCGGAGTCGTCCACGGCCTTGGGCCGGATGACGATGCGGGTGGCCTCCTGGACGGGCTGGGCCGCCCGCGCCTCGGCGACGATCTGGGCGAGGGCGTAGGAGAGCTCGTTCAGGCCCTTGTGGGCCACCGCGGACACCTCGAAGACCCGGTAGCCGCGCGCCTCCAGGTCAGGACGGACCATGTCGGCGAGTTCCTGGCCGTCGGGAATGTCGATCTTGTTGAGCACGACGACGCGCGGACGGCCCTCGAGACCGCCGTACGCCCGCAGCTCCGCCTCGATGACGTCGAGATCGCTCAGCGGGTCGCGATCCGACTCGAGGGTGGCGGTGTCCAGGACGTGCACCAGGACGCTGCAGCGCTCCACGTGCCGCAGGAACTCCAGGCCCAGGCCACGCCCTTCGCTGGCGCCCGGGATGAGCCCGGGCACGTCGGCGACGGTGAAGACCGTCGAACCGGCCGTGACCACGCCGAGGTTGGGGACGAGGGTGGTGAAGGGGTAGTCCGCGATCTTCGGCTTGGCTGCCGAGAGCACCGAGATCAGCGAGGACTTGCCCGCACTCGGATACCCGACCAGTGCCACGTCGGCGACCGTCTTCAGCTCCAGGACGAGGTCCCGGCTCTGGCCGGGCTCGCCCAGCAGCGCGAAACCCGGCGCCTTGCGTCGCGCCGAGGCCAGCGCCGCGTTGCCGAGGCCGCCGCGACCACCCTGGCCGGCGATGTAGGTGGTGCCGTGGCCCACGAGGTCCGCGAGCACGTTGCCGCGGCTGTCCATGACGACGGTGCCGTCCGGGACGGGCAGGACGAGGTCCGTGCCCTCCTTGCCGGAGCGGTGGCCGCCCTCGCCGGGTTTGCCGTTGGTGGCCTTGCGGTGCGGGTGGTGGTGGTAGTCGATGAGCGTGGTGACCGACTGGTCGACGACCAGCTTCACATCGCCGCCACGGCCGCCGTTGCCGCCGTCGGGTCCGCCCAGCGGCTTGAACTTCTCCCGGTGCACGGAGGCGCAGCCATGGCCTCCGTTACCCGCGGCGACGTGCAACTCGACGCGGTCCACGAAGGTGGTCATGCGGATCTTCCTCCAGATACGTACGGGATGTCTCGGGGTTCAACGCGCCGAGGGCGGACCTGCTTCCCGCCCGGGAAGCAGCGTCCGCCCTCGGTGATGTCGTATCGCGGCCGATCAGGCGACCGGGACGACGTTCACGACCTTGCGACCACGGCTGGTGCCGAACTCGACCGCACCGGCGGCCAGGGCGAACAGCGTGTCGTCCTTGCCGCGGCCGACGCCCGCGCCGGGGTGGAAGTGGGTGCCGCGCTGGCGGATGATGATCTCACCGGCGTTCACGACCTGGCCGCCGAAGCGCTTGACGCCGAGCCGCTGGGCGTTGGAGTCGCGACCGTTCCGGGTGGACGATGCGCCCTTCTTGTGTGCCATCTCTCTTCAGTCCCTTACTTCGCAGCGGCGGGGATGCCGGTGATCTTCAGCGCCGTGTACTGCTGGCGGTGACCCTGACGACGGCGGTAGCCGGTCTTGTTCTTGTACCGCAGGATGTCGATCTTCTGGCCCTTGTGGTGGTCCACGATCTCGGCCTGAACCTTGATCCCGGCCAGCACCCACGGGTCGCTGGTGACGGCGTCGCCGTCGACGACGAGCAGCGTCGAGAGCTCGACCGTGTCGCCGACCTTGCCCGTGGAAATCTTGTCAACCTCGACGATGTCGCCGACGGCCACCTTGTGCTGGCGGCCACCGCTGCGCACGATTGCGTACACGCGGAACTCACTCTCTCGCTCGGATCGTCACTCCTGACGCCAGCCGCCCCTGCGGTGCGTGGGGGGCCTCTGCCGGACGGGCCGGTAGGAAGGTGCTCAGGAATGGGCGCCAAAACGCCGAAGGTCAAGGTTACGGGGCGCCCCCGACCGGGTCAAACCGGCGCGTGAGCCACCCCTGACGCACCGCGGGCCGCTCCCGGACAGGGAACGGCCCGCGGACGGTGACCCGAGGTCAGGAGGCCTCGGTGGGCGCCTCGGCGACGGCCTTGACGGCGGCCTTCTTCGCCGTCGTCTTCTTCGCCGCGGTCTTCTTCGCCACGGTCTTCTTGGCGGCCGTCTTCTTCGCGGCGGCCTTCTTCGCCGGCGCCTTCTTCGCGGCCGTCTTGCGGGCGGCCCGCTTCTTCGGCTCCGCCTCGACGGCCTCCGTCGCCTCCGGCTCCGCCACCGGGGTCGGCTGCGCCTCGACGCCGGGCACGACCACGACCGCGGTCTCCTCGCCCGAGGACGGCGCGCCCGCGGGGGCGGACACACGGCGGGTGGCCCTGCGGCGGACCGGCGGGGCCGGCTCCTGGACCTCCGTCACGGGCTCCGGCTCGGGCGCCGGCGCCGGGACGACCGGCTCCGCCGCGGGGACGACCACGGTGGCCGCCTCACCGGCCGGAGCGCTCGGCGCGGTGGCCTTGCGGGTCGCCCGACGGCGGCCGCGGACCGGCGCCGCGGGCTCCTCCGCCTCGGCGGCGTCCACCGCAGCGGGCGCCTCGACGGCGGTGGCCGACGCGGCCTCCGCGGCCTGCGGCTCGGTGACCGGGGCGACCGCGGCGACGACCGTGACGATCTCGGCCACGGCGTCCGGCGAGCTCACCGGAGCGGTCACCCGTCGCGAAGCGCGCCGCCTGGACCGCCGGCCGGCCGCCGCCTCGGCCTCCGCCGGGCTGCTGAACCACTCCTCGTCCCCGCCGACAGCAGGCACCAGCTCCGCCTCGGTGACCGCGACCGGCTCCAGCTCGAGAGCCTCCGGCTCAGCCGGCTCGACCTCCTCGGCCTCGGGCACGACGGCGCTCTCCGCGGCCGCCGGCTCCTCCGCCGCGCCGCCACGACGGCGCTTGCGCTTGCCGCCGCCACCGGCCGCCGCGGCCTGGTCCATGTGGACGATGACGCCGCGGCCGTTGCAGTGCACGCAGGTCTCGGAGAAGGACTCCAGCAGGCCCTGGCCGACCCGCTTGCGGGTCATCTGCACCAGGCCCAGCGAGGTCACCTCGGCCACCTGGTGCTTGGTGCGGTCACGGCCCAGGCACTCCAGCAGGCGGCGCATCACGAGGTCGCGGTTGGACTCCAGCACCATGTCGATGAAGTCGATCACGATGATGCCGCCCAGGTCGCGCAGCCGCAGCTGGCGCACGATCTCCTCGGCCGCCTCCAGGTTGTTCCTGGTGACCGTCTCCTCGAGGTTGCCGCCCTGACCGGTGAACTTGCCGGTGTTGACGTCGATGACGACCATCGCCTCGGTCCGGTCGATCACCAGCGAACCGCCGCTCGGCAGCCAGACCTTGCGGTCCAGCGCCTTCAGCAGCTGCTCGTCGATCCGGTAGGTGGCGAAGACGTCGACCTCGGAGGTCCAGCGGCTCAGCCGCTCGGCCAGGTCCGGTGCGACGTGCGAGACATAGCCGTGGATGGTCTCCCAGGCGGTGTCGCCGCTGACGATGACCTTGGTGAAGTCCTCGTTGAAGATGTCGCGGACGACCCGGACGGTCATGTCCGGCTCACCGTAGAGCAGCGACGGGGCGTTGCCGCTCCTGGCCTTCTTCTGGATCTCCTCCCACTGCGCCTGCAGCCGCTCGACGTCACGGCGCAGTTCGTCCTCGCTCGCGCCCTCGGCGGCGGTGCGCACGATGACGCCCGCGTCCTCGGGGACGATCTTCTTGAGGATCTGCTTCAGCCGGGCGCGCTCGGTGTCGGGCAGCTTGCGGCTGATGCCGGTCATCGAGCCCTCGGGCACGTAGACCAGGTAGCGACCCGGCAGCGAGACCTGGCTGGTCAGGCGGGCGCCCTTGTGGCCGATCGGGTCCTTGGTGACCTGGACCAGCACTGACTGGCCGGACTTGAGGGCCGCTTCGATGCGCCGCGGGCCGTTGCCCATGCCCAGCGCCTCGAAGTTGACCTCGCCGGCGTACAGGACGGCGTTGCGGCCCTTGCCGATGTCGACGAACGCGGCCTCCATGGACGGCAGCACGTTCTGGACCTTGCCCAGGTAGACGTTGCCGACGTACGAGGTGGCCTGCTCCTTGTTGACGTAGTGCTCGACGAGGACGCCGTCCTCCAGCACGCCGATCTGCGTCCGGTCGCCGTTCTCGCGGACGACCATGACGCGCTCGACCGCCTCGCGCCGGGCCAGGAACTCGGCCTCAGTGATGATCGGCACACGGCGGCGGCCCTGCTCACGGCCCTCACGGCGCCGCTGCTTCTTGGCCTCCAGACGCGTGGAGCCCTTGATGGACTGCACCTCGTCGACCGGCTCCGACGGCTTGCGCGGTTCGCGGATCTTGACGACCGTGCGCTCCGGGGCGTCCTCGCCCAGGCTGTCCTCGGCCTGCCCCTCGCCACCACGGCGGCGACGGCGGCGACGGCGACGGCTGGTGCTGCTGCTCTCGGCGTCCTGCTCCTCGTCCTCCTCGGACTCGTCCGCGGCGCCCTCGGCATCCTCGTCCTCGCCGGCGCTCTCCTCGCCGTCGGCGGCCTCGCCACGACGGCGGCGGCGGCCACCGCGACGACGGCGGCGGGAGATGCGCTCGCCGCCCTCGCCGTCGCCCTCGTCGGCCTCGGGCTCCTCGCCTTCCGCCTCGGCCTCGAGCTCCTGGACGGCCTCGTGACGCTCCTCGTCGGCGTGCTCGACGACGGCGCTCTGCGCCGTCTCCACGGCCTCGGCGGGCTCCCCACGGCGGCGGCGCCGACGACGGCGTCCGCCGGCGTACTCCTCGGCCTCGGGCTCCTCCTGCTCGGCGTGCTCCGCGGCCGGCTCGGCCTCGGCGGCCTGCGCCGGGGCAGGAGCAGGCGCCTGGAACACCGGCGCCTGGAACACCGCCACGGGCGGGCGCACGACCCGGCGGCGGCCCCGCGCGGGGGCGGCCTCGGGCTCGGGCTCGGACTCCGGCTGCGACTCGGCCTCGGGCTGCGACCCGGGCTCGGCGGCCTGCGTCTGCTGGACCTGGAGGACGATCGCGGCCGCGGACACGTCGAACGCCTCCGCGACAGCCGCGACAGCGGCGTCACGCGCCTCGTCGACGGTGTCGCCGTATCCGCGGATCTCGAAGGCGTCGTCGACCTCGACGGCCCAGCCGGAACCGTCCGGGAACGCCTTGGCGGTGTAAGTGCGCTGCTCCGGCACGGCGGTCGCGGCGGCACGGGTGCCGGCCTCGGCCTCTTCGTCCTCACGCGGCGCGAGCGCGCCCGGCTTCAGACGGCGCGAGCCGTCGTCCGCTGCAAGGAAAGAGGCGGCCGGGGCGGTACGGCGGCGCGAACGGGTGGTCTTGGGCTTCTCGGCCTTGGGCTTGTCGGCCTTGGGCTTCTCGGCCTCCGGCTCCTCGGCCCTCCCGCGCTTCGGCTTCTGCGCGGGCTCCTCCTGCAGCGCCTTGGCAGGCGCGTCGGCGGCGGCCAGGGCCACGTCCTTGACCGCGGCCGACTCGGGGCTGGCCGCCTTGCGCGTGGCACGACGCCGGCCACGCGCCGGAGCCGCCGGCTCGGCCTGCTCCGCCCCGGAGGCGGCCTCGGCGTGCAGCGGCAGGTCGGCCTGGAGTTCCTCGGCCTGCGTGTCGACGGCGGCCGGGGGGCCGGCCGTCTCCTCGGCGACCGCGGTCGGCTCGGGGCTGGCCACCTTGCGCGTGGCACGACGCCGGCCACGCGCCGGAGCCGCCGGCTCGGCCTGCTCCGCCCCGGAGGGCTCAGTGGCAAGGGCCTCCCCGACGGGAGTCTCCACGGCGCGAGCCTCGGCGGCAGGGGCCGTTGCGGCAGGGGCCTCGGGGGCAGCCGCCGAAGCCGCCGCCTTCCGCGTCGCGCGGCGGCGGGCCGGGGCCGGGGCGGCCTCGGCCGTCTCCTCGGCGGACCCGGTCTGCTGCGGCTCGGGGGCGGAGACCTTGCGCGTCGCCCGGCGGCGGGTGCGCGCCGGGGCTGCCTCCGCCGCCGGCTCGGCGGAAGTGGCCTCAGCCGGTATGGCCGGAGTCTCCGCCGCCGCCGCGGCCCCGGAGGTCACGTCCTGGGCGGCCTCGCCGACCGCCGGCGGCCCCGCGGGGCGGCTTGCCGCGCGGCGACGGCGGCGCGGAGCAGCAGTCGCCTGGGTGTCGGTGCCGCCGGAGG
This sequence comes from Actinacidiphila sp. bgisy167, assembly GCF_965342175.1. Taxonomy (GTDB): domain Bacteria; phylum Actinomycetota; class Actinomycetes; order Streptomycetales; family Streptomycetaceae; genus Actinacidiphila. The sequence continues at coordinate 15,563 of NZ_CBDRBL010000031.1, read as the reverse complement.
CGGCTTCGGGGGCGCCGCTCTCGGGCGCCTCGTTGTTCTCGAGCATGCGGGCATTTCTCCCGTCACGCTCCCGGGCGCCGCGTCCTGGTCCGGTCCACGGCGGTCCGCCTCCTCGCGGTTCCGCCGCCCGGGGGCGCGGGCGCCACACGGGAGCTGTCGTTTCGCTCGTCGGCACCGTCCTGACGGGCCGACGAAAGTCTCGTCTGATGCGTACTGCCGGACCCGGGTCTCCCCAGATGCGTCGGCCGCACTACGACGACGGTCCTAGGCGGATCCCACCGGCACCGTCGCGGCATCGCGGTCAGGCGCGAGCGGATCGGTCACCGTGCCGGTCTCCTCGTCGAGCGGCCCCTGCGCCAGCCTGGTCACCGCAGCGGGGACCGGCGGCGCGAGGTCAGCCACCGCACGGAGGCCGGACAGGACGTCGTCGGGTCGTACGGCAGGTGTCACATGCCGAACAACCAGCCGCAGTATCGCACAAGCTCCTGGTGTCGGCCTATCGGCATCCTGTTCGAAAACACCGTTCCGAGCCTCGGCGACCTGCGGATCCACCGATTCGAGGCGGGTGACGGCCCCGCGCGCGTCGAAAGTCCGCAGGCCGTTCTTCGTCATGCGCTGGACCTCGACGGTCCCGGCGGCGAGGAACGCGGCCACGGCCCTCTCGGCCGCGTCCGCTTCCACACCGTCCAGCCGCAGCTGCCACACGGACGCATCCAGCCGTTCGGCGAGCCCCGAAGTACGGGCCTCGACGGCCTCGACCACATCGAGTCCGGCCGGCAGCGACTCGTCGAGCAGCAAACGCAGCTTCTCCGGCTCACGGGCCTCGGTGAGCGCGATCTCCAGGTACTCGGCCTCGCTCGCGACGCCGGTGGGTGCGGCGTTGGCGTACGACACCTTGGGGTGCGGGGTGAAGCCCGCCGAGTACGCCATGGGCACCTCGGCGCGCCGCAGCGCCCGCTCGAATGCGCGCTGGAAGTCGCGGTGGCTGGTGAACCGGAGGCGGCCGCGCTTGGTGTAGCGCAGTCGGATGCGCTGCACCGCGGGTGCGGGCGGCGGGCCTTCGGGCTGTCGCTTGCCCAGTGTCGTTCAGTCCCTCGTGCGTCTGGTCACCCCGGGTGGGGTTGCTTGCTTCCAGATTACTGGGGGTTCCGACCTTCCGGTTCCCCACGGCGCCCACCGCGCTCCACGGGTCGCGGCGCGCCCGGCAGCGCGGCACGCAGATCGGCCCTCACCCGGCGCACGGTCTCCCGCACCGCAGCCACGGCATCGCGCACCGCCCGGCCCGCCTCGACCGCCACCCGCCGCACCGGTCGCCACACGGGCAGCAGCAGGGTGCGCCACGCCCAGGCCACCGGCATCACAAGGACCACGGTGACCAGCCATTTCAGGCCCCGCCCCACGGCCCGCGAGACGTATCCCGACACGCGCCAGGCCACCAGCAGGGCGTCCTGAACCTCCCGGGCCACCGGCACGATCACGCGGCGCCACAGCCAGAGCACCGGGGCCACGACCGCCCACCGCACCACCCACGCCGCCCCCGCCGCCAATGGCACCAGGACGTACCGCCACAGCGCCAGCGCCGGAACCACCGCGAACGCCCGGACCGCCCACCGCACCAGCCACGCCGCCCCCGCCGCCAATGGCACCAGGACGTACCGCCACAGCGCCGCCAGAGGCCTGACCAGAAGCGCCCGGACCACCCACACCGCCCCCGCGCCCGCCACCCGCCCCACCGGCGCCAGCACATAGCGCCACAGCGCCACAGCGGGAACGACCACCAGGCACCGGACCAGCCACACAAGGCCCGCACCGACAGCCCGCCCCAACGGCACCAGCACATACCGCCACAGCGCCAGCGCCGGCACCACGACCAGCACCCGGACCGTCCACACGACGGCCACACCCACAGCCCGCCCCAACGGCACCAGCACATACCGCCACAGCGCCAGCGCCGGCACCACGACGAGCACCCGGAGCAGCCACTTCCCGGACCGTCCCACGACCCGGCCCAGCGTCGTCAGGGCGTCCCACGCCATGCGCAGCGGAAGCACCACCACCAGCGCGACGATCCGCGCCGGAATCCTGATCGCCACCGTCAGGCAGCCGTCCCCGTCCCCGTCCCCGTGCCCGCCGTACCCGCCGGCGCTCCCCCGCTCCTCCATGCCCGAACAGTACGCCCGGAAGCGCGCCTTCCCCCTTCGTTCCCGGATCAACCAGCGGTTGGCGAGACAGGGCTGACGCGTCGTCTGACCACCCGGGAGCGCGAAGGCCCCCGCCGACGGCGGGGGCACTCTCCGCCGTCGACACCCCGTCGCCCGACGGCCGCCTGTTCATCCAGATCATCGCGGCCACGGCAGAGTTCGAGCGGTCGCTGATCAAGGACCGCACACGGGCGGGACTGGAAGCAGCCAAAGCCCAGGGCCGTACCGGCGGCCGGCCGTCCGTGGTGAACGAGAACGTACTCACCGTGGCCCGCGCCAGGAAGGCCAAGGGCGCGAGCGTCAGCGCCGTCGCCAAGGCCCTCGGCGTCTCCCGCGCCACGCTGTACCGCTGCACCGACACCTGGGAGAGAGCGCCTGAGACAGGCTCTCAGCGGTTCAGACGGACAGTGCCCCACGAACGCCGAGAGGCGCCCGGACGGGACCGTCCGAACGCCTCTCCGCGTCTACACCCACTCGACCGCCGAGACGATGCCCGAGTCCTGCCGAGGGGCGGGGAGCGGCGTACGCCGCGTGGGGCGGGATGCCTGCTCGCGCTCCTGCACACCGAGCCCTCGAAGGGCTTCGGCGCGGTCCGCCTCGGGTGCCCCGGCAAGCGCCTCAGCCATCCACTGGATGGCATCGCCGCTGGTCACGGCTACTTCTTGACCGTGAGCGGGAGCAACTTCTTGCCGGTGGGACCGATTTGGATGGCCGTGGCCATCTGCGGACACACTCCGCAATCGAAGCACGGGGTCCAGCGGCAGTCCTCGACCTCGGTCTCGTCCAGGGCGTCCTGCCAGTCCTCCCAGAGCCAGTCCTTGTCGAGCCCGGAGTCCAGGTGGTCCCAGGGCAGGACCTCCTCGTAGGTGCGCTCGCGCGTGGTGTACCAGGCGAGGTCGACGCCCAGTTCCGGGAGCGCCTTCTCGCACATGCGGATCCAGCGGTCGTAGCTGAAGTGCTCGCGCCAGCCGTCGAAGCGGCCGCCGTCCTCGTAGACAGCGCGGATGACGGCGCCCACACGGCGGTCACCGCGGGAGAGCAGGCCCTCGATGATGCCCGGCTTGCCGTCGTGGTAGCGGAAGCCGATGTTGCGGCCGTACTTCCGGTCGCCGCGGATGGCCTCGCGCAGCTTCTCCAGGCGGGCGTCGGTCTCCTCGACGCCGAGCTGCGGTGCCCACTGGAACGGGGTGTGCGGCTTGGGCACGAACCCGCCGATCGACACCGTGCAGCGGATGTCGTTCTGACCGGTGACCTCGCGGCCCTTGGCGATGACGTTCTTCGCCATGTCGGCGATCTGCAGCACGTCCTCGTCGGTCTCCGTCGGCAGACCGCACATGAAGTACAGCTTCACCTGGCGCCAGCCGTTGCCGTAGGCGGTGGCGACGGTGCGGATCAGGTCCTCCTCCGAGACCATCTTGTTGATGACCTTGCGGATGCGCTCGGAGCCGCCCTCGGGGGCGAAAGTGAGGCCTGAGCGGCGGCCGTTGCGGGTCAGCTCGTTGGCCAGGTCGATGTTGAAGGCGTCGACGCGGGTGGAGGGGAGGGACAGGCCGATCTTGTCCTCCTCGTACCGGTCGGCGAGGCCCTTGGCGACGTCGGCGATCTCGGTGTGGTCGGCGGAGGACAGCGAGAGCAGGCCGACCTCCTCGAACCCGGTGGCCTTCAGGCCCCTGTCGACCATCTCGCCGATGCCGGTGATGCTGCGCTCACGCACCGGGCGGGTGATCATGCCGGCCTGGCAGAAGCGGCAGCCGCGGGTGCAGCCGCGGAAGATCTCCACGGACATGCGCTCGTGCACCGTCTCGGCGAGCGGAACCAGCGGCTGCTTCGGGTAGGGCCATTCGTCGAGGTCCATGACGGTGTGCTTGGACACGCGCCACGGCACGCCGGAGCGGTTGGGGACGACGCGGGCGATCCGGCCGTCGGCCAGGTACTCCACGTCGTAGAACTTCGGCACGTACACCCCGCCGGTGCGGGCCAGCCGAAACAGCAGCTCGTCGCGGCCGCCGGGGCGGCCCTCGGCCTTCCAGGCCCGGATCACGTCGGTGATCTCCAGGACGGCCTGCTCCCCGTCGCCGATCACGGCGGCGTCCAGGAAGTCCGCGATGGGCTCCGGGTTGAAGGCCGCGTGGCCGCCGGCGAGCACGATCGGGTCGTCCTCGGTACGGTCCCGTGCCTCCAGCGGGATGCCCGCGAGGTCCAGGGCCGTGAGCATGTTGGTGTAGCCGAGCTCCGTGGAGAAGCTGAGGCCGAAGACGTCGAATGCCTTGACCGGGCGGTGCGCGTCCACGGTGAACTGCGGCACGCCGTGCTCGCGCATCAGCGCCTCGAGGTCCGGCCACACGCTGTACGTGCGCTCCGCGAGGACCCCTTCGCGCTCGTTGAGCACCTCGTAGAGGATCATCACGCCCTGGTTGGGCAGCCCGACCTCGTAGGCGTCCGGGTACATCAGGGACCAACGGACGTCGCACTCGTCCCAGGGCTTGACGGTGGAGTTCAGTTCCCCGCCGACGTACTGGATCGGCTTCTGCACATGCGGCAGCAGGGCCTCGAGCTGGGGGAAGACCGACTCGACAGGCATCAGAGGTGTCTTTCGTGAGCGGGCAAGGGTGACCATTCAGCGTAACGCGTCACGAGGGCCTTCCCGGCCGCGCTCCCCACGGCGCCGGGTGCCTCCGCCCGGCCGTCCCCGGCCGGTTCAGCCGGCCAGCCTGCCGCGGTCCGCCGCGGGCCACTCTTTCGGCAGCTGCCGCTCGACGGTGTCGGCGCGTTCGCGTTCGAGCTGGTAGAGCACCCCGTACGGGAAGGTGTCCTCGCCGGCCGCGCGGGCGTCGTCGGCGAGGCGCAGGAGGGCTTCGCGGCAGATGACGCTGTCCTGGTGCTCGCCGAGCAACTGCTGGACGGCCTTCATGCGCTTGGTGTGCTTCTTGGCGGCCTTGCGCAGCGCCGGGACGGCCTGGGACGCCTCGCTGCTGTAGCGGGCCCGCTTGGCGGCCTTGCGGGCTTCGTGGAGGGCGAGGTCGCGCTCGTGGCCGGGTTCCATCCGCAGCGCGGGTTCGACGCGTCGGCGCAGCCGCCGGTGGTCGCGCCGCACGGCCTTGGCGACGGCGTCGGCCGCGGGGGCCGCGGCGGCGTCGAGCAGCGGAGGGTCGGCGAGCAGGGACTCCAGGGTGTCCAGGAGCCGGAAGTAGCGCCCGCTGCCGAGTTCGCGCAGGAGCTGCTTGCGGGCCCCCTCGTGGACGGGGGCGTCGCCGCCGATGCGCGCCGCGAGGGTCTTCGTGGCGAGTTCCGGCGGCAGTTCGGCCAGGCGGTCGCGCAGCCGGTCGGCGAGCACCTCGCGGTCGCGCTCCAGACCCAGCACTCCGGCGAGCCACTTGAGTTCGTCGCCGATGGGGTCGGTCACCGCGCGGTCGAGTTCGCGGCGGAAGGTCTTGAGGGCGCTGCGCAGCCGGCGGGTGGAGACCCGCATCTGGTGGACGGAGTCCGGCTCGTCGCGGCGGACCTCCGGATCCCAGGCGGTGATCGCGGCGACCTGCTCGTGCACATAGGTGAGCGCGACGTCTGCGGCGGTGCGGGCCCTGGTCGGTGGCTGCGGCGGCCGGGGAGCTGCTTCCAGGCGGTGGCCGAGGGCGCGAGCGAGCTTCGAGGGGGATGTAGAGCGCCGCAGCCCGGCCGCATGCAGTCGCTTCTCGACGGCGTCCAGCAGGTCGGTGCCGCCGTCGAGGAGCTCGGTCTCGACCTCGGTCCAGGCGCTCTCCGCCCCGTCGCCGTGGTCGAGGAGGGTGGCGCGGACGTCGTCGTGGGCGATCTCCAGCAGGGGTGAGCCCGCGGCGTCGACGAGGTGGATCCGCCGGCGGGCGTTTCGCAGCCGGACGACGGGGACGAGCTCCCGGTCGCGGAGGATGGCGGCCACCTCGGCGAGCAGGGATTCCGGCACCCGGGGGCCGCCTTTGCGGCCCTGTTTGCCGAGGGGGGCCTGCACCTCGGTGCGGGTGTCGGCCAGCGAGCTCGGCAGTTTGAGGTGCCAGCCGGCGTCGTCGCCGCCGGTGCGGCGGCGCAGAGTGATCTTGCGGGTGGCCAGCCGCAGGTCGGGGGTGTCGACGTAGACGGCGTCCAGTTCGGCCGGCTCCAGCACACGCACCGCCGCGACCCCGGGCAGGCCTTCGAGGTCGGGCTCGCCGGTCCGCCCGGCGGCCTCGTACTTGCGCTCGGTCTCCGCGACACGCTTCCCCATGTCAGGAACGTAGTCGCGGGCGGGTGCCGCCGCAATGGCGCGTCCCCCGCAGGACGCCCCTCGCGGACATCCCGCCGGGGACGCCGCGAGGGGGACGGGGTCAGGCCGACATGGGCCGCTTCATGTGGATGGCCTGCAGCAGCCCGATCGCGATCCAGACCGCGAACATCGACGATCCGCCGTAGGAGACGAACGGCAGTGGCAGACCCGCCACGGGCATGATGCCGAGGGTCATGCCGATGTTCTCGAAGGACTGGAAGGCGAACCAGGAGACGATGCCCGCCGCGATGATCGTGCCGTACAGGTCGGTGGCGTTGCGGGCGATGCCGCAGGCACGCCACATGATCAGGCCCAGCAGGGCGATGATCAGGGCCGCTCCGACAAAGCCGAGCTCCTCGCCCGCCACGGTGAAGACGAAGTCGGTCTGCTGTTCGGGGACGAACTGCCCCGTGGTCTGGCTGCCCTGGAACAGGCCCTTGCCGAGCGCTCCGCCGGAGCCGATGGCGATACGGGCCTGGTTGGTGTTGTAGCCGACGCCGGCGGGGTCGAGGGCGGGGTTCGCGAAGGCGGCGAAGCGGTCGATCTGGTACTGGTCCAGGACGCCGAGCTGCCAGACCGCGATCGCGCCGCCGGCGCCCGCCGCGATCAGGCCGAGGACCCAGCGGTTGGAGGCGCCCGAGGCCAGCAGCACACCCAGCACGATGACCGCCATCACCATGACCGACCCGAGGTCGGGCATCAGCATGACGATCGCCATCGGCAGTATGGCGAAGCCGAGCGACTGGGCGACCGTCCGGTGGTCGGGGAAGAGCCGGTCGCCGGCGTCGACCCGCGCGGACAGCATCATCGCCATGCCCAGGATGATGGTGATCTTGGTGAACTCGGACGGCTGCAGCGAGAAGCCGCCGCCGAGCACGATCCACGCGTGGGCGCCGTTGACGGTGGAGCCCAGCGGGGTGAGCACGGCGGTCACCAGCAGCACCGAGACGGCGTAGAGCACCGGCACCGCGCCGCGCAGCCGGCGGTGGCCCAGCGCCACGGTGCCGGCGGCGAGGGCGAAGCCGATGGCGGTGTTGAGCATGTGCCGCAGCAGGAAGTAGTACGGGTCCCCGTGGGTGAGCTCCGTGCGGTTGCGCGTCGCGGAGTACACCAGCGCCATGCCGATCAGGGACAGCGCGAGGGCGGCGCCGAGCAGCACCCAGTCCATCCGACGCAGTATCGAGTCGCGGGCCAGGAGCTTGCCCAGGGCACCCCGTTCGGGGGTGAGGCGCCGTGCCGGGTACCCGTCGGCGCTCATGACCGGAACCTCCGTCCCGGCGCGGGCCTCCCGTCGCGGTCCGGGGGCAGTGCGGCGGCCGCCAGCACGGTGCCCTGCGGCGCGGTGGGCGCCTGCGGCACGTCGGCCCAGGACGCCTTGGTGACCCGGATGGTGCCGTCGGAGTCGATCGTCGGCAGCTTGCTCAGGGGGCGCGGGAGCAGCGCCTTCTTCGTGTCGATCGACCCGTCCTCCTGGACGCCGTACATCGCCTCGTAGATCTTGCGGACGGCCGGGCCCGAACCACCGGAGCCGGTACCGCCCTGGGAGATCGTCATGACGATCGCGTAGTCCTTGCTGTACGTCGTGAACCACGAGGTGGTCTGCTTGCCGGCGACCTCCGCGGTACCGGTCTTGGCGTGCAGCGGGATCTTGTCCTGCGGCCAGCCGCCGAAGCGCCAGGCGGCCGTGCCGTGGGTGACGACGCCCTCCAGGGCCTCGTTGATGTACTTCAGCGTCTTCTTGGTCGCCGGGGCGTGGCCGTTCACCTTGGGCTTGATCCGGGCGACCTTCTTGCCGTCGGCGCTGATGATCGCCTTGCCGATGGTGGGCTGGTAGAGGGTGCCGCCGTTGGCGAGGGCCGCGTAGATGTTGGCCATCTGGATCGGGGTGACGAGGGTGTCGCCCTGGCCGATGGCGTAGTTGACCGAGTCACCGGCGCGCATCACATAGCCGTCGACGCAGTTCTCGCGCGCGATCTGGCTCGCGTAGTCCTGCTTGTCGGTCTTGGCGACCTTGCACCAGTAGTCCTTGTTGGCCTCGTAGTAGTCCCGCTTCCACTGCCGGTCCGGGATACGGCCGGGCACCTCGGAGGGCAGGTCGATGCCCGTCAGCGAGCTGAGGCCGTACTCCTTGGCGGTCTTGTAGAACCAGTCGTTGGGATTCTTCTTGGGCTTGGTGCCGCCGTCCTTGAGCCACTGGTCGTACGACAGGCCGTAGAAGACGGTGTCGCAGGAGATCTCCAGGGCGTGGGCGAGGGTGATGGAGCCCGCGCTCTCCCCTTCGAAGTTGTTGAAGACCCGGCCGCCGATGGTCATCGACGAGGGGCAGGGGTAGCGGCCGTTGATGTCGTAACCGGCCCGCACCGCCGCCGAGGTGGAGATCGGCTTGAAGGTGGAGCCTGGGGCCGACTGGCCCTGTATGGCCCTGTTGAGCAGAGGGAAGTTGGAGTTCTTGCCCGTCAGCTCGGCGTAGTCCTTGGCGGAGATGCCGCCGACCCAGGCGTTCGGGTCGTACGTGGGCGCGCTGGCCATCGCGATGACCTGGCCGGTGTGCACGTCCATGACGACGACCGCGCCGGAGTCCGCCTTGTAGAGGCTGCCGGTGACCTTGTCGAAGGTCTTCCGGGCCTCCTTCATGGCCTCGTCCAGCTCCTTCTCGGCGACCGCCTGGACGCGGGCGTCGATGCTGGTGACCAGGTGGCTGCCGGGCTCGGCGGCGGTCTCGCCCGCCTTGCCGATGACCCGGCCGAGGTTGTCCACCTCGTAGCGGGTCACGCCCGCCTTGCCGCGCAGCTCGCTGTCGTAGGTGCGCTCCAGGCCGGAACGGCCGATCTGGTCCGAGCGCAGCAGCGGCCGGCCCTTCTTCTCCGCGGCGGTCAGCTCCTCGTCCGTCACGGGCGAGAGGTAGCCGAGGACCTGGGCGGTGTTGGCTCCGTAGGGGGAGGTGTAGCGGCGCACCGCGGTGGGCTCGGCGGTGATGCCGGGGAAGTCCTCGCGGCGCTCCATGATCTGCAGGGCCTGCTGGGTGGTGGCCTCGTCGGTGATGGGGATCGGCTGGTAGGGCGAACCGTTCCAGCAGGGCCTGGGGGTCTGCGAGTCGCAGAGCCGGACCTTGCCCAGTACCTCTTCGGGCTTCATGTGCAGGACGTCGGCGAGCCGCGTCAGCACCGCCTTGCCGTCGTCCTTCTGCTTCAGCAGGTCGGTGCGGCTCGCGGAGACCACCAGCCGGGTCTCGTTGTCGGCGAGCGCCACGCCCCGGTCGTCGAGGATCGAGCCGCGGACGGCGGGCGCGACGACCTCCTGGACGTTGTTGCTGTTGGCCTGGGCCGAGTACTCGTGGCCGTCGCGGATCTGCAGGAACCACAGCCGTCCGCCGAGGGTGAACAGCAGGGACAGGACGAGGATCTGGAGGACGACCAGCCGGATCGTGACCCTCGGCGTCCGCCCCGTCTCGGGGATGTTGCTCACGCCGCTCCTCCCGCTTCCGCGCCCACGCGGCAGGGCCGCGCGCGCTTCGCCGCCGGCTGCGGGAGTGCGGCCCCGCGCCGGGGGAGGGCACGCGGCGCCTTCGTCACGCTCACAGCCGCCGCCCTCCCTTGGCGAGGCTCCCCACCCGGCCCAGGAGGCCGGCGCGCTGGCCGCCGATGCGGGCGCCGATGCGGGCGCCGAAGCCGGGGCCGGAGGCGTCCTCCGCGAGGGGGTCGCTCTGGGTCCGGCGGGCCAGGGCCATGATCCACGGCACGGTGAACGGCGCCAGCAGCAGGTCGTACAGGGCGGCGGTGAACAGCAACTTCCCCAGGCCCACGTGCTGGGCCGCGGTGTCCCCGACGAGGGCGCCCACGGCCGCGTACAGCACCGTGGAGCCGATGGCGGCGCCGACCACGACGAGCATCGGGCGCGTGGCCGAGCGCATCTGGCCGCCCTCGGGCTTGAGCAGGCCGGCGATGTAGCCGACGACGCACAGCACGAGGGCATAGCGGCCCGCGGCGTGGTCGGCGGGCGGGGCGAGGTCGGCAAGCAGTCCGGCGCCGAAGCCGATGAGGCAGCCGGCCACGTGACCGTACGTCAGTGCGAGGGCGAGGACGACGAGCAGCAGCAGGTCGGGAACGGCGCCGGGCAGATGGAGGCGGGCCAGGACGCACACCTGGAGGACCATGCCGGCGACCACGAGGCCGGTGGAAAGCACAGCGCGCTTCATCGGACCTGCTCCTGTCCGTTGCCCGAGGACTGCGAGGGGTCCACGCTCGGCGTCGCGGTGACCGTGACCGTCGGGACCGGCTTCGGGCCGGCGGGCAGCACCGAGTCGCGCGGGTCCTTGCGCGGGCCCTGGACGACGACGCCGACGATGTCGAGCTTGGTGAAGCCGACGAACGGGGTGACCTCCACCGTACGGGTGAGACCACCGCCGGCCCGGTCGACCTTGGCGACGGTGCCGACCGGCACGCCGGGGACGAAGGGCTTGTCGGCCTGCGAGCCGAAGGTGACCAGCCGGGCGCCCTTCTTCACGTGCGCCTTGCCGTTGAGCAGCTGCACCCGGATCGGCCGGTTGCCCTGGCCGGTGGCGAAGCCGAGTTCGGAGGACTTCTCCAGCCGGGTGCCGACGGTGAAGTCCGGGTCGCAGGCGAGCAGGACGGTCGAGGTGGAGGGGCCGACGGTGGTGACCCGGCCGACCAGTCCGTCCCCGTTGACCACCGTCATGTCGCGCTGGATGCCGTCGTTGGCCCCGGAGTCGATGGTGACCGTCCAGGAGAAGCCCTGGGCGGCCCCTATGGCGATGACCTGCGCGCCCTTGACCCGGTACTGGCCGGCGCCGGCGAGCTTGAGCAGCTTGTCGAGTTCGCGGGCCCGCTCGCGCGTGACGTCCTTACTGCCGAGCTGCTGCTTCAGCTCGGCGTTCTCCCGCTCCAGTCGGCTGATGCGGCTGCTGCGGTCGCCGGAGTCGCGTACCGCGTCCACGGCGCCTTCCACCGGGTCGACCACGGCTGCGACCCCGTTCTCGACGGGGCCGAAGACGGTGGCCGCGGTGGACCGGGCGCCGTCCAGCGGTGAGTCCTCACCGCCGCGGATGTCGACGGTGATCAGCGCGAATGCGATCGCCACCAGCAGCACCAGCAGAAGCCGGCTCTCTCGTGTGTCCCTCACGGGGGCCAGTCCGTGCCTTCCTCGTCAGAGCGTGTGAGCCCGTGGGCCCGATGGGCCGTTCCGGGAGGTAGAACGATCCTGCGTAAGGGCGGGACTTCACCCGTACGAAGGACCGTGGGGACTCATCTGCGCGGCTGCGCGTCCAGGACCTGCTGCAGCGCCTCGAACTCCTCGACGCACTTGCCGGCGCCGAGGGCCACGCAGTCCAGCGGGGACTCGGCGATGTGGATCGGCATGCCCGTCTCGTTGCGCAGCCGCTCGTCCAGGCCGCGCAGCAGCGCGCCGCCGCCGGCCAGCACGATGCCGCGGTCCATGATGTCGCCGGACAGCTCGGGCGGGCACTTGTCGAGGGTCGTCTTGACCGCGTCGACAATGGCGTTGACCGGCTCCTCGATCGCCTTGCGCACCTCGGCGGCCGAGACGACCACCGTCTTGGGCAGGCCGGATACCAGGTCGCGGCCGCGGATCTCGGTGTGCTCCTCGGTGTCGACCGCGAAGGCCGAGCCGATGGTGAGCTTGATCGCCTCCGCGGTGCGCTCGCCCAGCAGAAGGCTGTACTCCTTCTTGATGTGCTGGATGATCGCGTTGTCCAGCTCGTCGCCGGCCACCCGGATGGACTGCGCGGTGACGATGCCGCCGAGCGAGATGACGGCGACCTCGGTGGTGCCGCCGCCGATGTCGACGACCATGTTGCCGGTGGCCTCGTGGACGGGGAGCCCGGCGCCGATCGCGGCGGCCATGGGCTCCTCGATGATGTGCACCTGGCGCGCACCGGCCTGGGTGGCGGCCTCGATGACGGCGCGGCGCTCGACTCCGGTGATGCCGGAGGGGACGCAGACCACGACGCGCGGGCGTGCCAGGTAGCGGCGCTTGTGGATCTTGAGGATGAAGTAGCGCAGCATGCGCTCGGTGATCTCGAAGTCCGCGATCACCCCGTCCTTGAGAGGACGGACCGCGACGATGTTGCCGGGGGTCCGGCCGATCATCTTCTTCGCTTCGGAGCCGACCGCCAGGATGCCGCCCGTGTTGGTGTTGATGGCGACGACGGACGGCTCGTTGAGGACGATCCCGCGACCCCTGACGTACACCAGCGTGTTGGCGGTGCCGAGGTCGACAGCCATGTCACGGCCGATGAACGACATGTTGTTCGCCATGAGGATACGTCTGGCCTTCCCGAGCTGGAGCGTGTGGGGGTGAGCACGGCGGGGTGCGCTGCTGTGCGCCGAGCCGGAGGTGCGGAGATTCCATCGTAGTCGCGCCCGCCAGGGCACGGGGTCAGGGTTCCGCCGCCATTGTCATCAGAACACACAGCTGTCCTCTGCAATGGTGACGCCGTGTCGGCGGAATTGGTTCCCGAAAGGCCCGGCCGCGGCTGCGGGCGGCCGGGAAAATTCCGACCGCCCGTTGAGCTGATCGGGCGTCAACGGCCCCTTCGGCGCCGCGCCGCCGCGTCGCCCGTCGCCGCGGAGATCAGACCAGGCCGGGGAAGAAGATCTTGATCTCGCGCTCGGCGGACTCCACGGAGTCGGAAGCGTGGATCAGGTTCTCCCGGACGATGGTGCCGAAGTCGCCGCGGATCGAGCCGGGGGCCGCCGCGATCGGGTCGGTCGGGCCGGCCAGCGCGCGCAGACCCTCGATGACCCGCTCCCCCTCGACGACCAGGGCGACGGCAGGACCAGAGGACATGAACTCCACCAGCGGCTCGTAGAACGGCCGGCCGACGTGCTCGGCGTAGTGCTGCTCGAGGATCGCGCGGTCGAGCGTGCACAGCTCCAGCGCGGTGATGCTCCAGCCAGCCTTGCGCTCGATGCGGCCGAGGATCTCGCCGACCAGGCCGCGACGTACGGCGTCCGGCTTGAGAAGGACGAGGGTGCGCTGGGACACGGTGTGACTCCTAGGTACGGGGTGCGGGTACGACGACATTACCGGGGGGTTCACCAGCGCTCACGGCACCCCCTGGTCATGGGCTCGGCGGTGCGGTCAGGCGGGCTGGGCGGCCCGCGCGGCCTTGGCCTCGTCGACCTTGCGGCCGAAGTGGACGGCGGCCCACCACAGCGCGGCGAAGACCGCGCCGAGGAAGAACATCACCGGGACGGCGAGACCGCTCGCGATCAGCCCGGCCTGCAGCAGCCAGCCGACGGCCAGAGCGCCGCGCCGCCCCAGCATGCCGCACAGCAGTACGCACAGGGCCATGGCGACGCCGCTGACCGCCCATACCGTGCCGGCCGTCAGCTCCGGCTGCTTCATCGCCACCAGACCGGCGAAGCCGATCACGAAGAACTCACCGATCAGGGTGCTCGCGCACAGGGTCCGCATCCGCTTGGCTTCGCTTCCCGCTCGTCACTTGCGGCCCAGCAGCAGCCGGGCCTCTCCCACGGTGATCACCGAACCGGTGACCAGCACCCCGGCGCCGGAGAACTCCCCCTGCTCCTCGGCGAGCGTCACGGCCGCCTCGATGGCGTCGTCCAGCCGCGGCTCGACCTGGACGCGCTCGTCGCCGAAGACCTCCACCGCCAGCGCGGCCAGTTCGTCCACGTCCATGGCGCGGTGGGTGGAGTTCTGCGTCACCACGATCTCGGCGAAGACCGGCTCGAAGGCCTCCAGCAGGCCCCGTACGTCCTTGTCGGCGCTCGTGCCGACCACACCCACCAGATGGGTGAAGCCGAAGGCCTCGCCCAGTGCGCCTGCCGCGGCCCGGGCACCCGCCGGGTTGTGCGCCGCGTCCAGCACCACGGTGGGGCTGCGGCGCACGACCTCCAGCCGGCCCGGCGAAGTGACGTTCGCGAAGGCGGCGCGAACGGTGTCGACGTCGAGGGTGCGGGCGTGCAGGGTGCCGACGCCGAAGAACGCCTCCACCGCGGCGAGCGCCACGGCCGCGTTGTGCGCCTGGTGCTCGCCGTGCAGCGGCAGGAAGACCTGCTCGTACTCCCCGCCCAGGCCGCGCAGGGTCAGCATCTGCCCGCCGACGGCCACCTCGCGGTGCACGACGCCGAACTCCATGCCCTCCCGGGCGACCGTCGCGTCCACCTCGACGGCGCGCTTCAGCAGCACCTGGGCCGCCTCCACGGGCTGCTGGGCCAGCACGGCGGTGGCGTCCTTCTTGACGATCCCGCTCTTCTCCACCGCGATCTCGCCGGCCGTCTCGCCCAGGCGGTCGGTGTGGTCCAGGTCGATCGGGGTGACGACGGCGACCGTGCCGTCCACCACGTTGGTCGCGTCCCAGCTGCCGCCCATGCCGACCTCGACGACGGCCACGTCCACCGGGGCGTCGGCGAAAGCGGCGTACGCCATGCCGGTCAGCACCTCGAAGAAGGACATCCGGTACGGCTGGGCGCCGTCGACCATCTGCACATACGGCGCCAGGTCGCGGTAGGTCTCGATGAACTTCTCCGCCGTGATCGGCCGGCCGTCGAGGCTGATCCGCTCGGTGACGGACTGCACGTGCGGGCTGGTGTAGCGGCCGGTGCGCAGGTCGAAGGCGAGCAGGAGCTGCTCGATCATGCGGGCGGTGCTGGTCTTGCCGTTGGTGCCGGTGATGTGGATCGAGGGGTAGGTCCGCTGCGGCTCGCCGAGGATGTCCATCAGCGCGGTCATGCGGTCCAGCGACGGTTCCAGCTTCGTCTCCGGCCAGCGGCCCGCCAGTTCCGCCTCGACCTCGCGGAGGGCCCTGTCGACCTCCGGGTCGGTCGGGCGCGCGGGAATGCCGTCGTCCTGCGGGACCGGGCCCCCGGCCCGGAGAGTACGGCTGCCCGCCTCGATCACCGCCAGGTCGGCCTCGCGGCCGGGGTCGATGGCGGCGTCGTCCTCGTCGCCGCCCAGGCCCATGGCGGCCAGTGGGTCGGAAAGGGGCTCGTCGTTCTCGGGGCGCGGATTGGTCACGACCACATTGTACGAAGCGCCCAGGTGGGTCCGGGGTGTGGGGGGGGGGGGGGGTGCTTTCCCCCCCCCCC
>NZ_CBDRBL010000030.1:0-72179 GCF_965342175.1 Actinacidiphila sp. bgisy167 | reverse complement strand
GCCGCGTGGCAGGGCTCAGCCGACCCGGTACAGCCGCTCGCCCGTGCGCGGGCTCCGGTCGACCTCGACGCCGCCCGGCGGGGCCGGGTCGCCGGGCCCGGTCATGACCCACGTCACGTCGTAGCGGCGGGCGATGGCCAGGCGCTGCTCCGCCGGTGTCGCGGGGGAGAGGTAGGCGCGCACGTCGTCCTCGCGCCGCCGGCGCTCGGCCGCCGTCGTCGAAGGGTCCGGCCAGGCGGGGGAGACGAGGAACACCCCGTAGGCGGGCATGACGTGCTGGGGGTCGTAGCCGCCGGTCAGCAGGACGTCCCCGGCGGCGACGTGCGCCCCCGCCCACTCGTAGCTGGGCCAGCCGTTCAGCCGCTGCAGATGCAGCGCGGGCGGTACGTAGCGGGCCGGGACGACCGCGCCGGCCTGCGCCAGCAGCCCCGCGCAGGCCGCCGCCGCCGCCAGCGGGGCCAGCACGGTGCGCAGCGGCGTCCACGGCGGGGCCTGTGCGAGTTCCACCGCCAGCGCGAACTGCAGCGGCACCAGCAGCAGTCCGAAGATCCGGCCGAAGGAGTAGGAGCCGCTGAGCCACCCGTACGCGGCGACCGCGCAGTCCGCGGCGAACATCAGCACCAGCGGGTCGAAGCGGTTGTGCCGCAGCCGCCACAGCAGCGCCGGAAGCCCGGCCAGGGCCAGGCCGTACCACTGCCACAGGTCCGCGTACAGCCGCCGGTGGACGTCGTCGACGGTGGGGTCGCCGAGCAGCGCGGAGATGCTGAAGTACGGCCACCAGGCGGCGACCGCGAAGGCGACCGCGGCGGTCAGCGCCCACCGGCCGAGGACCCCGGCGGCGACCGGGGTGCGCTGCATGCCGATGACGAGGGCGACCACGCCGATGACGGCGCCCATCGCCGTGAAGGGGTGCACCAGCAGCACCGTTCCGATGAGCAGCCCCAGGGTGGCGTGCAGCCACGGACCGGCGGCGCCGCGCCGGGCCGCCCGGGCGGTGAGCGCCCACACCCAGAACGTCACGCCGACGGCGAAGGCGCTGGGATAGGTCAACCCCCGGATCATCGACTGCAGGCCGAGGAAGCCGCTCCACTCCTTGTGCTGCGGCCCCCACAGCAGGACGAACGCGGCGAGCGCGAGCACCGGCGCCCAGCGCCGGTCGCTCAGCACGCGGGTGAAGGCGCCGATGCCGGTGACGATCAGCGCCAGGTTGACCGGGCCGCACCCCTTGAGCAGCTGCCAGCCGGGGACGCCCGTCAGCTTCGACAGCAGTCCGAGCGCCACGGTGTACGGGGTGAAGTAGGGGCTGCCGGCGCCCGGCAGGTCGAGCAGCGGATTGGCCGGGTGCAGCCAGTCGGCGGCGATCCGCTCGACGGCGGCGGCGTGCTGCCCGAAGTCGGAGGCGATCGGCGACTGCCAGGTGCGGTAGGCCACCACCGCCCAGAAGAGGGTGCCGAGGATGAGGTACGGCGAGGGCCGGCGCACCTGCCGCAGCTCGTATGCCTGGGTCCGCCAGTCCCGCTGGGTCAGCACGCCGGTCACCGAAACCCTCCCGGACGTCGTCGGCTCGTCACGTCGTCCTCTCGATGCTTGATCTCCACGGCCGGGGCTGCATCCCGGCGGGGCCCGTACGGGGCGTCGCTAGGGCTTCGCGGCGGCCTTCCGCTGCCCGGAGCGCCGTTCGCGCGGCGCGGCGCCGGCCAGGAGCGCGGGAGCGGGGGCCGGGGTGCGGTCCTCGAGGGGTACGACGGGCAGCGGCTCGGTCTCGCCCAGGAAGAGGCGCCGGACGACGCGCTCGGCGGCCCGGCCGTCGTCGAAGGCGCAGAAGCGGCGGCGGAACGCCTCCCGCAGCAGGGCCGCCTCGGGGCTGTTCCAGGCGCCGTCGCGGAACACGGCGATCAGTTCGTCGTCGCTGGTGGAGACCGCGCCGGGGGTCTCGCCCGGGGCGCCGGACAGCAGGTCGAAGTAGACGCCCCGGCTGGCCCGGTAGACCGGCCAGTCGTCGGCGTGGATGACGATGGGGCGGTCGAGGACCGCGTAGTCGAACATGATCGAGGAGTAGTCGGTGACCAGGGCGTCGGCGGCCAGGCACAGCTGCTCGACCGAGGGGTGCCGGGAGACGTCGACGAGCAGTCCCTCCTCGTGCAGCGCCCGCAGGCGGGCGTCCTCGCCGTGGAAGTAGTGGATACGGGTCAGCAGGACGAAGCCCTCGCCGAGGGCGCGGCACAGCCGCTCCACGTCCAGCCGGGGCACGAAGCCGCGCTGGTAGTCGCGGGTCGTCGGCGCGTACAGGACCGCGATGCGGCCCGGGGCGATGCCCAGCTCCGCGCGGGCGGCGGCGACCTCGGCGGCGCCCGCGGTCAGGAGGACGTCGTTGCGCGGGTAGCCGGTCTCCAGGTGCTGCCAGGAGGAGGGGTAGACGCGCTCCCAGATCTCGCTGGAGTGCGGGTTGGCGGACAGGCTGTAGTCCCAGCGGTCCACCCGTTCCAGCAGCCGGCGGAAGCTCATGCCCCTGGCGGAGGCCGGATAGCGCTGCTGGTCCAGGCCCATCTTCTTCAGCGGGGTGCCGTGGTGGGTCTGCAGGTGCACGCTGCCGGGCCGTTTGCGGACGTCGTTGGGGAAGTTGACGTTGCTGATCAGGTACGTGGCGCGGGCCATCAGCCGCCAGTAGCGGCGGGTGCGCGGCACCACGTGGTCCACGCCCTCGGGCACCCGGGCGACGTCGGACTTGCGGACCAGCCACACGCCGTGGACGTGGGGGGCGATCTCGCGCGCCTTGTGGTAGATCGCGGCCGGGTTGCAGAACACCCCGCGGTCCCAGTACGCCGAGTACACCGCGAGATGGGGGTCGAGCGGCCGCCGCAGGTGGTAGGCGTACAAGACGGCCTTGGCCCGGTCGGCGACGTGCCGGCGCAGCCGCCGCCTGCGCCGGGCCAGCTCCTTGCCGGCGGTGCGCGGCACGTCGCCCAGCCGGGCCAGCAGCCAGCTGCCGCGGGCCAGCCGCCGGTAGCCGAGGGCCTTGTCCGCGGGCGGCTCGAAGTGCTCCGGCAGGTGGCGGGCGTACCAGCGGGCCGCGAGCCGGAAGAACTCGCCGCGCAGCCGCGGCGGGATCCGGTCGGGGTTGCCGAGGCAGAACAGGAAGTGGCTGACGGCCCGCTCGAACAGCATCGGCCGCAGTGGCGCGAGGTGTTCGCGGCCGGGCGCGTCGAGGAAGTCGAAGAGCCGGGTGTACTGGTCGAGGATGACGAAGTGGCCCCGGCCGGGGCTGCGGGTGCTGGCGCCGCTGCGCCGCTGCCGGTACTCCAGCACCGGCCGGGCCAGGCAGGAGATCCGCTCGGCGCTGAGCATCGTGACGTAGGAGACGAGGGCGTCCTCGTAGATGCCGTCGCTGAAGGAGAAGCCGTGCCCCTGGTAGAAGGCGCGGCGGTAGACGCGGTTGGAGGTCATCGCGAACAGCCGGAGGAACTCCGGGCGTTCGGTGATGCGGAAGACGTCGGTGCCGGCCGAGGCGAGCAGCTGCCCGAACAGGCTCTTCTCGACGCCCTCCCACCAGTAGGTGCGCACATGGTCGAAGTAGAGGATGTCCGGGTCGCCGTCCTGCTTGAGGCGTTCGGCGACGGCCTCCAGGGAGCCGGGTGCGAGGGTGTCGTCGCCGTCGAGGAAGAGCAGGTAGTCGCCGGTGGCCCGCTCGGCGCCGGTGTTGCGGGCCCGGCCCACGCCCCGGTTCTCCTCGTGGTGCAGCGCGATCACCCGGGAGTCGCGGGCCGCGTACTCGTCGAGGATGCGGCCGCTGTGGTCCGGCGAGCAGTCGTCGACCGCGATCACCTCGAGGTCGGGCAGCGACTGCGAGAGCACCGAGTCGAGGCAGGCGCGCAGATAGCCCTGCACCCGGTGGACCGGGACGATGACGGAGAAGCGGGGCATGGGGATCCTGGGTCTTCGCGGGGTCGGTGGCGGCGGGGGTCAGTGGCGGTCGGGTACGAGCAGCCGGTCGACGGCGCGGGCCGCGGCGCCGCCGTCGTCGAGGGGGCAGAACGTCGCGCGGAAGTGGGCGTACGCGTCGGCGCTGTGCCGTGCCACGGCGTCCAGGTCGCGCAGCGCGCCCGCCAGTTCGGCGGTGGACTGCAGCAGCGGACCGGGGGCCTGGGCCTCGAAGTCGGGATAGAAGCCGCGCAGGGTGTCGCGGAAGTGGTCGAGGTCGGGGACGAGGAAGAGCATCGGCCGGCCGGTGTTGGCGAAGTCGGCCGCCGGTGACGCGTAGTCGGTGACCAGGACGTCGGCGAGCAGCATCAGCTCCGCCACGTCGGGGTGGGAGGACACGTCGCGCACGAAGTCGCCGTCGCGGACGCGGTCGGCGACCAGGGGGTGGGAGCGGAAGAGCAGGACGTGGTCGGCGCCCAGGGCGCGTTCGGCCTCCACCAGGTCCAGGTGGGGCGACATGCGGTAGTGCTCGGCGTCGTACGCCAGGTCGTCACGGCGCGTCGGCGCGTACAGCACGACGGTGCGGCCCCGGGGGATCCGCAGCCGGTCGCGCAGCGCGGCGGCCGTCTTGTCGCGGTCGTCGGCGAAGAGCACGTCCGTGCGGGGCAGCCCCGTCTCGGCGACCGGGCCGTCGTAGCCGAGGGCGGCGCGCAGCAGCGGGGTGCTGTACGCGTTCGGCGACAGCAGCAGGCTCCACTGGACGCCCGGGTCGCGGGGAGGGCGGGGCAGGTGCACCAGGTCCGCGCACAGGGTGCCGGCGAGGTCCCGGCCGGTCCGCTTGAGGGGGGTGCCGTGCCAGGTCTGCAGCACGGTCTGGTCCGGGCGGCGGGTGAACCACTGCGGCAGATGCGTGTTGGTGACGATGTAGCGGCAGCGGCCGAGCGCCTCGTACCAGGCGGCGCTGTGCAGCACGATCGGCCGCGCGGTGGCCGGCGGCGGAGCCTGGCCGTCCCTGACCACCCACAGGTGCTCCAGGCCGTCGGCGGCGCGGCGGCGCAGCAGCTCCTCGTGGACGGCGCGCGGCGAGTCCCCGTACGCCCGGCCGTCGAAGGCACTGTAGAGGACCGCCTCGCGCCGCGGGAGGCCGCGGGTGCGGGGGTGGTGCACCTCGCGCAGCACCCGCTGCCGGTACGGGCCGCGCTGGGGTTCCGGCACCGTGGGCCGGGCGTCGAGGAACAGCCGGTCGTGGAAGCGGCGGTCGACGCAGAAGGACTTGCCGCCCGCCTCCGCCGCCATCGGCAGGGCCTCGAAGACCCCCGGCGCCACCCGCACGGGGGCCTCCGCGCCGGCTCCGTCGCGCAGGTACAGGTACCACCGGCCGGCGGGCAGCGGCACGGTGCCGGCGAGGGACTCCAGCGCGCCGGGGCGCAGGATGGCCGTGAAACGGCGCCCTTCCAGCGGGTCCGGACCCTCCTGACCGGCGTGCGGCAGCGACGGGATGGCGCTGGGCGGCGTGGGGGAGCCGGGCCGGCGTCCGGGCGCGCCGTCGGCCTGCACCGGGACGGCGTGCTCCACGCGGTGGGTGCCGTGGCGCAGCACCAGTTCGGCGGGGCCGGGCGCGCAGCCGGGGGCCAGGCGGCCGGCGACGACCAGCGCGCTCTCGGCGGTCCAGCCGATGGCGTCGGCGACCGGCTGGGGGGTGCGGTCGCGCAGCACCAGCTTGCCCGAGGCCTTCGCCTCGACCAGCAGCCGCCGCGGCGTCCCCCCGAGGCGGGGGTCGATGCCCAGGTCGTAGTGGCCTGGGGGCGGCGCTCCTTCGACGTGGACGGGATCGGCGTGCCCGGGGCGCAGCAGCGCGACGTCCCAGCTGTCGGTGTCCTCGGGGCGGATCTCCTTGGGCCCGGCGTCCAGCGCGGGCCGGGCGGCCGCCAGGTCGGCGAGGGGCACGCGGGCCCGGCGGACGCCGTCGTCCGCCTCCCCGCGGGCCGGGGGCTCCAGGGGGTACTCCAGCACGGTGGGCGTCGCGGAGTGCGTCAGCCGCACCGCCGACGCCTCCGGCGCGCCGGTGAAGTCCAGCTCGACCGCGGTGCCGTCGGCGGTCGCCCGGTGCCCGGTCAGCCGCCGGACCTGCGGTTCCACCGCCAGGTGCAGCCGTCCCTGCCGGTAGTACGGCACCAGCCGCATGCCGCCGGCGGTCGCGTACGACGGCGGGGACGCCCCCGAGCCGGCGTCGGCGGCGCGCAGGCCCGCCCTGCGGATGACCCCCTTGGCCGCGACGATCACTCCGAGCCGCCAGCGGC
Organism: Actinacidiphila sp. bgisy167; assembly: GCF_965342175.1. GTDB lineage: Bacteria > Actinomycetota > Actinomycetes > Streptomycetales > Streptomycetaceae > Actinacidiphila. The sequence continues at coordinate 65,961 of NZ_CBDRBL010000030.1, read as the reverse complement.
CGGCCCGCGGTTCGCCCTGGCGGAGGCCGGTGGTCAGCCGCGCCGGATCGATCGCGATCTCGAAGCCGGACCAGTCGTAGCAGTGTTCCTCCTGGCGCGAGTTGAGGGTGGCGGCGGGCTCCTGACGGATCCTGACCGGCAGCAGCACCACCTTGGCCCGGCGGCCGCGGCCATGGACGGCGACGGCGGTGATGTGCGCGGCGCCCTTGCGGTCCGCGTCGATGTTGCGCAGGTAGGCATAGCCGCGCAGGACGAGACGGCCGTTCTCCCGCACCACCTCGCGCACCCGGGCCCGGACGGGGAAGTCCGAGCGCCGCAGCCGGGCCGCCGCGGCCGGCAGGGCGATCCGGCCGCCGTCCGCTCCGCGCAGCACCGCCCGCTTGCGCAGCGGCGGGCCGGCGACGGCGAAACCCGCGGAGTTGCGCTGCTCGTGGTCGAGCACCGCCAGCAGGTCGTCGAGGCGGTCCTTGGCGATCAGATGCCACTTGATGCGCAGCCCGGCGGGCAGTTCCGGGAAGAGGCCCGGGTCCACACGGGTGAGCCAGTCGCGGCAGCGCTCCATGAAGACCCGCCGGTACTCGGGGCCGGCCAGCGGCAGGGCGTCGATGAAGTACAGCAGGTCGTCGGTGAGGACCGAGCGGTCGTAGGCCCGCTTGAAGGGGGTCCACGGGGTGCGGGCCGGGTCGGCGAGGAAGCGGCTGACGTGGTCGACGGCGGCGATCCGGTCGCGTACGCCCTTGACGTCGGTGCGGCGCCTCGTGATGGAGCCCTCGCGGATCCTCCAGTAGTAGACGTGCTCGTGGCAGACGTCGACGGCGTCGGCGAGGAAGTGGGCGGGGATGGTGAGGGGGGTGTCCTCGTAGAGCACGCCCTCGGGGAAGGCGAGGCGGTGGCGCTCCCAGAAGGAGCGGCGGAAGACCTTGTTCCAGGCGACGCGGTCCGACAGCAGGGACAGGTCCTGGGTGATGTGGGTGCCGGTGACGGTGCGGGTCATGTCCCGGTGCTGCCAGGCCTGGCTGCGGCCGTCGGCGGTCAGTCGCCACACGTTGCCGGTCGCGAAGTCCGAGCCCGAACCGTCCAGCAGCCCCACCAGCTTCTCGTAGGCGCGCGGCGGCAGGATGTCGTCGCTGTCGAGGAAGCACAGGTACTCGGTGCGCGGGTCGGCGTGCCGGGTGCCGGTGTTGCGGGCGTGGCCCAGGCCGCCGTTGTCCTGCCGGACGAGGCGGAAGCGGGGGTCGCGGTCGGCGAAGCGCTGGGCGATCCTCGGGCCGGAGTCGGTGGAGCCGTCGTCGACCATGACCACGTCGAGGGCGTCGAAGGTCTGCGCGGCGACCGAGCGGAGGCACTCCTCGAGCCAGCTCTCGACGTTGTGCACCGGAACGACGACCGTGAGGCGGGGGGTGCGCGAGACCATGGTGACGTGGCCCTTTCCGGACGAGGGCGACAGGGGGGCGAGGGGTTCAACTCGTGATCGCCTCCTCGGTCACCTCGCCTGCGCCTTTCGGGTGACCTGCCGGGCGCCGGGGGCCGGCCCTGCATACGCTCGGCGCTATGCCTCGGTTCAGCGTGATCGTCCCGGTATGGAAGGCGCAGGGCTATGTCCGCGCGTGCCTGGAGTCGGTGCTCGGGCAGGGCTACGCGGACCTGGAGGTCGTCGCGGTCGACGACTGCTCGCCCGACGGTTCGGCAGCCGTCGTCGAGGAGGTGGCCGCCGCCGACCCCAGGGTGCTCCTGCTGCGGCAGCCCCGCAACGGCGGGCCCGGCCCGGCGAGGAACGCCGGAGCGGCCCGCGCCAGCGGCGACTACCTGCTCTTCCTCGACGCCGACGACCTCCTCGCGCCCGGCGCGCCGGCCGCGCTCGACGCGCGGCTGCGGTCCACCGGCGATCCGGAGGTGCTGCTCTTCGACCACGACCGGCTCGACGTGTGGGAGCACCGCGCGGGCAGCGGGGACGGCCCCTTCCTCCACTCCGCCGCCCTCGCCGGCCACGCCGCCTTCCGGGCCACCGAGCGCCCCGAGTGCCTGACCGTGTTCCCCGCCGCCTGGAACCGGGTGGTGAGGCGCGACTACTGGGCCGGTTTCGCTTTCGGCACCGGGCCCTACGAGGACGTCCCGGTGGCGTACGAGACACTGCTCGCCGCCCCGCGCATCGCCTGCCTGGACCGGGTCTGCGTCACCTGGCGCAGGCGCCGCCACGGCAGCTTCTCCAGCACGCCGGGCCCGCAGCACCTCGCCCTCGTCGACCGGTACGACGCCCTGCTGGCCCGGCACGACCTGCCGGTGCTGCGCGCCGAGCGGGAGCGGCGGCTGCGTGCCGTCCTGGACGACCCCGGACGGCTGCGCCCGCAGGACCGCGCCGCCTTCTTCCGCCGCGCGGGGCTGCCCGGCAGCTTCGCCGCCCACCGCGCGGCGGAGCTGCGCGCCCGGGCCGCCCGGCGGCTGCGCGTCCGCCGCAACGCGGCGGCGCGCGAGGTGTACCGCCGCTGGTACGCGCTGGAGCGGCGCCGCCCGCTCGACGACGGCCTGGTGGTGTACGCGGCGTACTGGAACAGGGGGGTGCTGTGCAGCCCCGCCGCGATCTACCGCAAGGCCCGCGAGCTCGCCCCGCACCTGCACGGGGTGTGGGTCGTCCGGCGCGGCGGGAGGGACGCCGTCCCCGAGGGCGTCGACGCGGTGGAGGTGAACTCGCGCCGTTACTGGGAGGTGCTGGCCCGCGCCCGCTTCCTGGTGAACAACGCCAACTTCACCGGGGAGGTCGTCAAGCGCCCGGGCCAGATCTATCTGCAGACCCACCACGGCACCCCGCTCAAGCACATGGGCATGGACCTGCGCGCCCACCCGGCGGTGGCCAAGGGCATGAGCTTCCGCCGCCTGCTGGAGCACGCCGACCAGTGGGACTACTCGCTGTCCGCCAACCCCCACTCCAGCGAGGTCTGGGAGCGGGTCTACCCCGGCGGCTACCTGACGCTGCCCACCGGCTATCCCCGCAACGACGCCTATTTCACGGCCGACGCCGGCGACGTGCGCCGCATCCGGGCGCGGCTGGGCATCCCGGACGGGGTCAGGGCGATCCTGTACGCCCCCACGCACCGCGACTACCAGCGGGAGTTCGTCCCGCAGCTGGACCTCGGCCGGCTGTGCCGGGCACTGGGCAGGGAGTACCTGGTGCTGGTCCGCGCGCACTACTTCTACCCCGGCACCGGCGCGGCGGAGCTGCCGGAAGGAGCTCTGGACGTCTCCGCGCACACCCCGCTGGAGGAGTTGTGCCTGGCCTCCGACGCCCTGCTCACCGACTACTCGTCGCTGATGTTCGACTATGCGGCCCTCGACCGCCCGATCGTCGTGCACGCCGCCGACTGGGAGGTCTACCGGGCCGCGCGCGGCGTCTACTTCGACCTCGTCTCCGGCCGCCCCGGCGAGACCCCGGGCGTCGTCGCCCGCGACGAGGCCGCCATCGCCGGCGCCTTCCGCACCGGCGCCTGGTCCTCCCCCGAGGCGGCCGAGCTGCGCGCGGCCTTCCGGGCCCGCTTCTGCCCCTGGGACGACGGGCGGGCGGCCGAGCGCGCCGTACGCCGCGTGCTGCTGGGCGAGCGCGAACTGCTGCCCGTCCTGAAGCCGGACGAGCGCACCCCCGCCCCGCCCCCGGGGTGAGCCTGCGGCGCTCCGCGGGGCGCGCGTGCCCGTCCGGCTCCGGGCCGGGGCCGGGGACCTTTCGGGTGCGGCCGCGTGGCTCGGGCCTGCCGGGTCGTCGTAGGCCCGCGGGTCGGCGTCGTACGCGTTCCGGGCCCGGGCGTCAGGGGCGGGCCGGCGGGGCCGGGGTGCGGTGCTCCGGGGGGAGGACGGCGGGCTGGCCGCCGTCCTCGCCGAGGAAGACGCGGCGGACGACCCGCTCGGCGGCGTGGCCGTCGTCGTACGGGCAGAAACGGGCCCGGAACGCGGCGCGCGCCTGTGCCGCGCGGGGGTCGTGCCAGGCGTCCGTGGTGAGGACGGACAGCAGTTCGTCCTCGGTGCGGGCGACCGGCCCGGGGGCTTCGGCGGTGATGTCGACGTAGGCGCCGCGGGCGGCCCGGTAGGCCGTCCAGTCCTCGGCGTGGACGACGATGGGGCGGTCGAGGACGGCGAAGTCGAACATCAGGGGCGAGTAGTCGGTGACCAGCCCGTCCGCGGCCAGGCACAGCTCCTGCGCCGAGTGGTGGCCGGAGACGTCCAGCACGGTGTCCGGCAGCCCCTCGGGCAGCGAGGCGGTGCCGCCGTGACCGTACGGCGCGCGGTACAGGACGACATGCCCGGGGCCGAGTTCGCGGGCCAGCCGGCCCAGGTCGACGGGCGGGTGGAAGCCGAGGCGGTAGTCGCGGTGCGCGGGGGCGTACAGGATCGCCGTGGAGCCCGCGGGGACGCCGAGTCCGGCGCGGATGCGCCGTACGTCGTCGGCGTCGGCGCGCAGCAGGACGTCGTTGGCGGGCCGGCCGTGCTCCAGGGTGGTGTAGCCGGCGGGGTAGGCGCGTTCCCAGACGACCGTCGAGTGCGGGTTGGCGGACAGGCAGAAGTCCCAGCGGTCGATGTGGGCGAGCATCCGGGCGAAGTCCCGGCCCGCCGAGGCCGCCGGGTGCCCCTGGACGTCCAGGCCCATGCGGCCCAGCGGGGTGCCCTGATGGGTGTGGAGGTTCACCTGGCCGCGCCGCTTGCGGTAGGCGTGCGGGAAGTTGCGGTTGTTGACCAGGTAGGTGGCGCGTGCCAGCGCCGTCCAGTACGCCGGTGAGCCGGGCTGGAGCCGGCGTACGCCGCGCGGCAGGGTGTGGGCGTACGCCGGAGTCGTGATCCACGCGGTGCGGATGTGCGGGGCCAGGTCGCGGACGGCGGCCTCCAGCGCGGCGGGGTCGCCGGCGTAGCCGCCGTAGCGGCAGGCCGCGAAGACCGCGAGGTCCGGGTCGAGGGAGCGGCGCCGCTGGAGCCGGTAGTGCAGCCGCAGCACCGCCTCCCGGGCCGCCCGCGCGGAGTCCTTCGCCAGCCGCCGCAGCCTCCTGCGCAGCGAGTTGGCGGTGCGTACGGCGTCGAAGACCTGCCGTGCGCCGAGCCGTACGAGCAGCCGCCGGGTGCCGCCGGGGACGCCGTTGGGACGGGGGCCGGGCTCCTGCGGGCGGTAGCGGCGGAAGTGGACGCTGCAGCGCTGGAAGTAGACGCCTCGGGCCGAGCGGGGCAGCCGGCCGGGGGTGTTGTAGACCGCCAGCAGGTGGTCGGTCATCCGTCCGAAGAGGGCGGGCCGCCAGCCGTCGAGCGCCGGGTTGCGGTCGAGGAAGGCGAAGACCCGGTCGTACTGGTCGAAGATGTCGAAGTGCCGGCTGCTGGTGGTGCGCAGGATGCTGCCCCGGCGGCGCTGCCGGTAGTGCACGCACACCCGGTCGAGCACGGCGACGCTGCGGGCGGCGAGCAGCAGGGGGTAAGTCCAGGGCACGTCCTCGTACCAGCCGGGTGGGAAGGCGGCGTCGCGGCGCTGGACGAACTCCCGCCGGTACGCCTTGTTCCAGGCGACCGGCAGCAGCCGCAGCAGTTCGGGGCGGTCGTCGAGGGGGCCGGCCGGGCGGCCGTCCTGGGCGAGGAGGGCGGCGCGCTGGTTGCGCACGATGCGGCCGTCCCAGTAGGTGCGGGCGTAGTCGTAGACCAGCACGTCCGGTTCCGCGGTCTCCTTCAGGCGGTCTGCGAGGGCCTGTAGGGAGCCGGGGGCGAGGGTGTCGTCGCTGTCGAGGAAGAGCAGGTAGTCGCCGGTGGCCCGGGCCATCCCGGCGTTGCGGGCCGGGCCGAGGCCCACGTTCTCCTTCAGGTGCAGGGCGGTCACCCGGCGGTCGCGGGCCGCGAAGGCGTCGAGGATGGCGCCGCTCGCGTCGGGGGAGCGGTCGTCGACGGCGATCACCTCGAAGTCCGAGAAGCTCTGCCCGAGCACGGACTCCATGCACTCGTGCAGATAGGCCTGCACCTTGTGGACGGGCACGATGACGCTGAACCGGGGCAAGGCAGCACATCCGTAATGTTGGCTTACGCGGCGTATGTCCGTTATATCCCGTGCGTGCGCCGCGTACGGCGACCCGTCCGGCGACGGAGTGTTGCCCCCTGACCTGCGGTGCTCCACGGGGTCGTGGTCCGGCTACGTCACGGCGTCCGCCATGACGCCGGAGACGAACTGCCGCTGGAGGGCGACGAAGACGACGAGCGGGACGGCCATCGCGACGCAGGCCCCGGCGACAGGACGTCGATGGTGGTGCCGAACCGCCGGACCTGCTGCTGCAGCGCGACCGTGATCGGCTGTGATCCGGCGTTGGAGAAGATCAGCGCCACAGCATGTCGTTCCACACCCACAGGAACGGGAAGATGCCCGGCGAGGCGATCGCCGGGCCGCCCAGGGGCATGATCACGCGGGCGGAAAGCCGCTGTTCGCCCGCCCCGTCCCGCCGCCGGCAGCTACCGCGGCAGCGCGGCAAGGCCCGCCGCGATCATCGCCACGGCGTAGCCCGCCCGCATCCACAGCTGCGCCCCGTGGTCGCGGGCGTCACCAGGGTGGGGCCGAACCAGGCGCCTCGGCACACGGCCGTTGGATCGTGACCTGGCTGTGACCGGCTGTTCGGGCGGGCGGGCGTGACGGCGTTCCGTACGCACGGCCGTTCGGGCGGGCGGGTGTACGGGCCGGGGCGGATCAGAGCAGCGGCGGCGCCGGATCGGCCGACGCGGACTCCGCGGCACGCTGCAGGGCGCTGGCCAGCAGAGCGAGGTCGGTGGGGCCGTTGCCCAGTTCGCGGACCGGGCGGCGGGCCGGCGGGTCGCCCATGCGGTCCCACTCCAGCGGGACCACGGTCGGCCGCAGGGTCGCCGTCCTCGGGATCCGGCCACTGATTCGGCCGGCTTGGAAGGCGGTGACGGCGCCGTCCGGCCGGCGCAGATAGCCGCGGCCCGGAAGGGCGTCGTCGACGCTCGCCGGCTCCTCGACGGCGACCAGCAGCACCGCCGACTCCGGCTCCTCGGTGCGCAGGGCGATCCGCAGCCGCGCCGCCTCGTCGGCGTCGGTGCCCGCGGTGCGCTCGGGGCGGCCGGTCGCGGCGACCAGGTGGACGCCGAGCCGCTCGCCGTCGCGCGCCACGCTCTCCAGGGCGCGCACGACCGAACCCGCGGCGGGACGGCCGGGACTGCCGAGCGCGGGGGCGACCAGGGCGTCGAAGTCGTCCACCACGACGACCAGCCGCGGCAGCGGCTCGGTGGTGCGGGTCCGCACCCGCACCGCGCCGCGCGCCTGCGGGACGGCCGCGGCGGCCGGGTCGCGGCCCGGCTCCCCCTGCCGGGGCACGGCGGGCCGCCGGCGGCGCTCGTGCCACTGCGCGAAGTCGGCCCCGCCCAGCACCTCGTCACGGCGCTTCAGCTCCGCCGACAGCGCCTGGGCGAATTCGCGCATCCGCACCGGGTCCGAGGCGGACAAGTAGGTCGAGACGTGCGGCAGGTCGGTGCAGGAGCGCAGGCCCTCGCCCCGTTCCGCCCCGGCGCCGTCGACGAGGACGAGGGCCAGCCGGTCCGGCCGCTCGCCCGCGGACAGTGCGGCGGCCACCGAACGCAGCAGTTCGCTCTTGCCCGAGCCCGCCGCGCCGCCAATCAGCAGGTGCGGCCCCTCGGCGGCCAGGTCGACCAGGATCCGGCCCTCCGGCCCGGCGCCCAGGACGGCCGCCGCGGCGCCACCGGAGGGAGCCGGCTCGGCCCAGCGGCCGGAGATCTTGGCGGGGGTGGCGAGTGCCAGGTCCAGCTCGTCCAGGAGCCGGGCGGAGGGCGGCAGCGCGGAGCGTGTGGGGCGCGGTGTGGCGTCGCCCTCGCGCAGGGGGGCGAGGGCCCGGGCGAAACGCTCCGCCCAGGCCGCCGACACCGCCTCCATGGTCATGTGCGCGGGGCCGTGCGGCGCCATCCGCAGCGTCGTCGCGACGTCGCCCTCCAGGACGGCGACGGCGCCGCAACGGACGGCCAGCCGCTCCGGGCTCTCGGCCAGGCACAGCAGGTGCACCCCCACCGACGGCCCGGCGGCCGCGATGCGGTCGGCGGCCTCGCGGAGATAGGCCGAGCCGGGGTCGCCGTCGACCACCAGCAGCGTGTACGGGCCCTCGCGGCGGGCGGCGGCCTCGGCGACCATCTCGACAGTGGCCGTCGCCCAGCCGGTGCCGAGCGGGCCCTGTTCGATGCGCCGGACGAGCTCGGCGACCCGGGCCTCGGCCTGCTCCCGGTCGGAGGCCGTGAGCAGCCGGCAGTCCTGTCCGTGGGCCGGACGCAGATGCGGCAGCCAGTACAGCCAGCCCCACTCCTCGGCCCGCTGCTCGGCGGGACGGGAGCGGTCGGCGCTGATCAGGACGACCTCCAGCACGCCGGGCGGATGCAGGGCGCAGAGCTGGGCGAGCACCGCCCGGGCCAGCCCGGACAGCCGCGGGCGCGGTCCGGCCAGGCCCAGCACATGGGTGTGCGGATCGCGCAGGTCGACGGTGAACGGCACGGCCGGCAGCGTCCGGAAGCCGTCCTCGGCGGTCAGGTCGGCGGTACCGAGCCGGACCGTGAGCAGGTCGGGATGGCCGGGACCGCGCTCCCACAGCCGCGGGCCCGGCCCGAGCGCGGTGAGCAGGACGGCCGCGGGATCCGGCCAGCGCTCGCGCAGCGCCGCCGCGTCGGCCTGGTCGTACCCCGTCCCACCGGCCGCGGAGCCCTCGACGCCCGGGATGCCGCGTCCGGTGGTCAGCCGTCTGGCCCAGCTCCCTATGGCGCCGGCCATCCGGCTGCCGGCCTCCGCGGCGCGCCCGCCGCCGCGGCGGCCCTGGGAGGGCGCGTCGGCGGGGGGTTGCTCGGGCAGGCCGCGTTGCGGGGTGTCCCGCCGGGCCGGGGTGGCCGGCGGCGCGGCTTCCGCCCGGCCCTGAGCGGGCGGGGGAGCTGCGGGGGAGGCCGTGACGATGTGCCCGGAGCCGGTGCCGGCGGTCGTCGGGCCGGGGGCAGGCGCCGCCGTCCGCGCGGCGGCCCGCTCCGAGGGGCCGCGGTCCCCTCCGTCCTCGGGGCGGGCGGGGGCGGGACGCCAGGTCGCCACACGGCCGGTGTCCGGCCAGGAGGCCGGGGGGAGGGCCACCTGCAGGTGCCCCTCGGCGTCGGGGACGGCCGGGATGGAGGCAGGCGGCGCGGGGACGGCCGACCCGGGGGGCGCGGGCTCCAGCCGCAGGGTCGACTCGCCGATCCGCAGCAGCGCGCCCGCGGGGAAGGGGACCGCGCGCTCGCCGACCGGAGCGCCGTCGAGGGTGGTGCCGTTGGTGGAGCCGAGGTCGGCGACGGTGACCCGCCCCTCGCCGTCCACCGTGACGGCGCAGTGCAGCCGGGAGACGTCGGGGTCGTCCAGCGGCACGTCCGCGTCAGCCGACCGGCCGACCCGGACGCGGCCGCCCTGCAGCAGGTGGACGCCACCGGCGTCGGGCCCGCCGACCACATGCAGCCGGGCGGCGGCCGTGGGGCGGCCGACGTCGTGCCCGTCGGCGGGGGAGTGCAGCGACAGGACAGCGCCGTCGAGCAGCGGCGGCACCCCGAGGACGGCCGTCGCCGGGTCGAGCCGCTCGGCGCCCGCGTAGAGCGGCGGTGTGGACTTGCCGCCGCGCGCCGGCTGGCCCGAGCCGCCCGAGCCCGACGCGAGGGCGCCGGCCACGGCACTGAGGGGTGTTCCCGCGGGCGCGGTGACCAGCACGTCGCAGGAGCGCGCCGCGCGGCCGCCGCGCGGCCCGAGAACGGTCAGCCGGATCTGCATCTCCGTCCACGGTCCCTTCTGCCCGATCCACCGCGGCGCGGGACCCCGACCCCACCCCGCCCTGCCCGGGACGTCGACACGTACAGGAGCGGACGGCGGCCTCCCCGGCTCGGCCGGCCCGGATGGGCCGGCTCGATCGGTGATGCACGTCCGCGACACGCATCCTCCCACCCGCCGCCGACAGTTCGCCGCCGGTGCCCATCTTTGCGATCTTGAGTAGTCGGCTTTGGTCGGAAAAAGCAACCAAACGACCGTACTCGGCGTCCTAACCCCATGCCCGCCCCGCACCGGAACGCAGCCCCGCTCCCACGCGGCGGCACTACAGTGGGCGAAACAGGCCATGGACCAGGCCAAGATCCAGGGAGCGCGAACGTGCGGCCGGTAGGCAGCAGATACGAACTGGTGGAGCCGCTCGGGCGCGGAGCCACGGGCACCGTGTGGCGGTCCCAGGTGCGGGACACCGGCGAGACCGTCGCGATCAAGGTGCTCAAGGAGGAGCTGGCGAGCGACCCGGACATCGTCATGCGCTTCCTGCGTGAGCGCTCCGTCCTGCTCCGGCTGCGCCACCCCCACATCGTCCGGGTCCGCGACCTGGTCGTGGAGGGCGAGCTGCTCGCCCTGGTGATGGACCTCGTCGACGGCCCCGACCTCTACCGCCACCTGCGCGAGAACGGCCCGTTCTCGCCGGTCGGCGCCGCCCTGCTGACCGCCGCCGTGGCCGACGCCCTGGCGGCGAGCCACGCCGACGGCGTGGTCCACCGGGACCTGAAGCCGGCCAACGTCCTGCTCGCCACGGTCGAGGGCCCGGACGGCGCCCAGCAGATGCACCCGATGCTGACGGACTTCGGCATCGCGCGCCTGGCGGACTCGCCCGGCGTCACCCGCACCCACGAGTTCGTCGGCACGCCCGCCTACATAGCGCCGGAGTCGGCCCAGGGCCGTCCGCAGACCTCGGCGGTGGACGTCTACGGCGCCGGCATCCTGCTGTACGAACTGGTCACCGGCCGTCCGCCCTTCAGGGGCGACAACGCGCTCGAGGTGCTGCAGCAGCACCTGAGCGAGGAGCCGCGCCGCCCCTCCACCGTGCCCGAGCCGCTGTGGACGGTCATCGAGCGCTGCCTTCGCAAGGAGCCCGGTGAGCGGCCCAGCGCGGAGAACCTGGCCCGCGCCCTGCGCGTCGTCGCGGCGGGTGTGGGCGTGCACTCCTCCCCGGCGCAGTCCGAGGCTGCGCTCGGCGTCGCCTCGCTGCTCGCGCCGGACCCGGCCCCCGCGACCGTCCCGGACACGCCGCTCGTGCCGCCGGGCGCCGCCGACCGCACCCAGGTGCTGCCGAACCGCCCGCCCGCCGGCGGGTACGACGCGTACGACCCCAATGCCGCGACCAGTGTGCTGCCCGCCTCTGCCGCCGGCGCGGCGGACGCGACGCGGGTGATCCCGGGCGGCTCGGCGTCGGCCGGGTCCGGCGACGGCACCCGTGTGATGCCGCCGGTGCCGGACGGGCCGCAGGGCTCCGGCCCGGACGCCCCGCAGGGGCCGCACCCGTGGGAGTCGCAGCTCAGCCGCGCCCGGGCACGCGCCGAGCAGACCGAGATCCAGTACCTGGACCCGGAGCAGGACCCGCTGCGTCGCAGACCCCGCCGGGCGGCCGCCCAGCAGCCGCCGCAGGCGCACCAGCCGCAGCCGCAGCCGCAGCCGCAGCCTCCGTACCGGCAGCCCGCCCAGGCCCCGCAGCCGCACCCCCAGCGGTACCAGCCGCAGCCGCAGCCCCGGCAGCAGCCGCCGCAGCCCCAGCAGTACGCGCCGCGCCACCAGCAGCCGCAGCACCAGCGCTACGAGCCCCAGCGCCCGCCGGCGCCCGAGCCCGCCGCGTACCGCGAGCCTCGGCAGCGCAGCGCCAACCCCATGAAGATCCCGGGCCTGGGGTGCCTCAAGGGCTGCTTCACGATGATCATCGTGCTGATCGTGATCATCCTGCTCGTCTGGTACCTCACCCCCGTCCAGGAGTGGATCGGCGAGGGCAGGAGCCTGTGGCGCACCGCCAGCGACGGTGTCGAGGGCTTCTGGAAGTGGGTCTCGGACCTCGGTGGCTCCTCGGGCGGCTCCGGGACTTCCGGCGGCACCCCGTAGGACCCCCGCACGACGCGCGCACGGCGCCGGGCACCGCCCGGTGCCGTGCGGCGGGTGCGCCTCCGGCGGCCGGCCCACCGTCACCTTCCACTGAGGCCGGGGTGGTGATTTGTCGACTTCTGGAGGGTGATTTCTCCCGGAGAAGCCGCACTCACCCCTGCCAGGCTCCCCCAACCGGCTCGCATCCGCGTAGCTTTGTCGCCAACACGACGGCACCTCGGAGGAGTCGGAGCAGCCTTGGGACGGAAGATCGGCAGCCGGTACACCGCGCACCAGGTGCTGGGGCGGGGTTCCGCGGGCACGGTGTGGCTGGGCGAGGGCCCCGAGGGCCCGGTCGCCATCAAGCTGCTGCGCGAGGACCTCGCCTCCGACCAGGACCTCGTCGGCCGCTTCGTCCAGGAGCGCACGGCCCTGCTGGCGCTCCACCACCCGCACATCGTCGGCATCCGCGACCTGGTGGTCGACGGCAGCGACCTCGCGCTCGTCATGGACCTGGTCCGCGGCACGGACCTGCGCTCCCGGCTGGAGCGCGAACGCCGGCTCACCCCCGCGGCAGCCGTCTCCATCACCGCGGACGTCGCGGACGGCCTGGCCGCGGCGCACGCCGCGGGCGTCGTCCACCGCGACGTCAAACCCGAGAACGTGCTGCTGGACAGCGCCGCCCCGCCCGGACCGGGCGGGGCGCCCCCGGCGCTGCTCACCGACTTCGGCATCGCGCGGCTGGTCGACTCCCCGCGCCGGACCCGCGCCACCCGCATCATCGGCACCCCCGACTACCTGGCCCCGGAGATCATCGAGGGCCTGCCGCCGCGGGCCTCGGTCGACATCTACGCCCTCGCCACCGTCCTGTACGAACTGCTCGCCGGCTTCACCCCGTTCGGCGGCGGCCACCCGGGCGCGGTCCTGCGCCGGCACGTCACCGAGTCGGTCGCGCCGCTGCCGGACCTGCCGGACGAGCTGTGGCGGCTGCTCTCCCAGTGCCTCGCCAAGGCCCCCGCCTCCCGGCTGAGGGCGGCCGAGGTCGGCGCCCGGTTGCGCGAGCTGCTCCCGTCCCTCGCGGGACTGCCCCCGCTGGAGGTGGACGCGCCCGGGGACCACCAGGGCGAGGAGGCGTACGACCCCGGCTCCCCCGCCGAGCCCTACGACGCGCCGGCCACCCGGCCGCGCGGCGCCGTCCCCCTGGTCCGCGGCTCCGCACCCGACTCGACGCGCGACACGCACACCAGCATCAAGCTGCCCACCGCGGAGGAACTGGCCGGCGCCCGGCCCGCCCCGGTGCCCGGCCAGCGGGCCCGCCACCGGGCCGTCCCCGACGCCCTCCAGCGCCGCCGTGTCAAGATCGGCGCCGCGGCGGCCGCCGCGCTGGTCGTCGGTCTCGGCGGCTGGGCGATCGCGGCCTCCGGTTCCGACGACGACGCCGGTTCCACCAGCCGCGAGGACAAGCCGACCAGCGAGGCCTCGACCACCCCGACCGCCCCCACCGGCGCCGCCGCCTCCCCGCAGGGCGCGGTCGACACCCCGGCGGCGACCACCGAGGAGGCCGCGCTGCGCTGGTCCGGCTACACGGCGCTGCCCCGCCTCCCTGACCGCGACGTCCACCCGGTCGGAGGCCCTCGCGCGATCGCCGTGTCCGGGACCACGTATGTCTTCACCCGGGGCAGCGACAAGAACATCTGGTATCTGGCCGCCGGCGCCTGGCACCGGCTCACCGGTATAAGCGTCGCCGACGACCCCTCGGTCGTCTCGTCGCGAGCCGGACAGCTGGACGTCTTCGCGCTCGGCACCGACCACAGGGTCTACCGCCGCACCCTGAGCGGCGGAGCGTGGGGCGACTGGTACCAGGTCGACCAGCCCGCCCGGTTCACCACCACCCCCGCCGCCGCGTCCTCCGCGCCCGGCCGCATCGACCTGGTCGGCTGCTCCGGCGGGGACCTCGTCACCTCCTCCTGGACCGACGGCCGCTGGAACGCCTGGGCACTGGTCCCCACCGCGGGCCGGATCACCGCCGCCCCCGGCCTGGTGTCGGCCGCGCCCGGCACGCTCGACGCCTTCGCCGTCCGCAAGGCCGACGGCGCGGTGCTGCGCCTGTCGTACGTCAACGGCGCCTGGCGCCCCTCCGAGATCGTCACCGGCCTCGACGCAACGGGCCGTCCCGAACCCGCCGTGTCCGACGGCCGGCTCTTCGTCCTCGCCCCCGCCGCCGACGGCGCCCTGGTCGCCGCGGTCCTCGACGGCGGCGCGTGGACCCCGGTGCCGCTCTCCGCCGGCACCTCCTCCCACCCCGGCCTGGCCACCGCGGACGACACCCTGACCCTCTACCTCCGGCGCCCCGACGGCACGCTCGCCCATGCCTCGGCCCCCCTCCCGGCCTGAGCGGTAACGGGGTTTCCCGGCCGGCGGCCGACCCGTCCCGGCGCACCGGAGCGGCAACGCGCGGCGTGCCGGTACGCTGGGGGCGTGGCAGTCCTGGATGTATCCGAAGAGCTCAAGTCCCTCTCGTCGACCATGGCCTCGATCGAGGCCGTTCTGGACCTCGACAAGCTGAGGGCAGACATCGCCGTGCTCGAGGAGCAGGCGGCGGCGCCGTCGCTGTGGGACGACCCCGAGGCGGCACAGAAGATCACCAGCAAGCTGTCGCACCTGCAGGCCGAGGTCCGCAAGACCGAGGCGCTGCGCGGGCGCATCGACGACCTGGCGGTGCTCTTCGAACTCGCCGAGGCCGAGGACGACGCGGACACCCGCGCCGAGGCCGAGGCCGAGTTGGAGTCGGTGCGCAAGGCGCTGGACGAGATGGAGGTCCGCACCCTTCTGTCGGGTGAGTACGACGCCCGTGAGGCGCTGGTCAACATCCGCGCCGAGGCGGGCGGCGTCGACGCCGCCGACTTCGCCGAGCAGTTGCAGCGCATGTACCTGCGGTGGTCCGAGCGGCACGGCTACCCGACGGAGGTCTACGAGACCTCGTACGCGGAAGAGGCCGGCATCAAGTCCACGACCTTCGTGGTCAAGGCGCCCTACGCCTACGGCACCCTCTCGGTCGAGCAGGGCACGCACCGGCTGGTGCGCATCTCGCCGTTCGACAACCAGGGCCGGCGCCAGACCTCCTTCGCGGGCGTCGAGGTGCTGCCGGTCGTCGAGCAGAGCGACCACGTCGAGATCGACGAGACCGAGCTGCGGATCGACGTCTACCGCGCCTCCGGGCCCGGCGGCCAGGGCGTCAACACCACCGACTCGGCGGTCCGGATCACCCACATCCCGACCGGCATCGTGGTCTCCTGCCAGAACGAGCGCTCCCAGATCCAGAACAAGGCCAGCGCGATGAACGTCCTGCAGGCCAAGCTGCTGGAGCGGCGCCGCCAGGAGGAGCAGGCCAAGATGGACGCCCTCAAGGGCGACGGCGGCAACTCCTGGGGCAACCAGATGCGTTCGTATGTGCTGCACCCGTACCAGATGGTCAAGGACCTGCGGACGGACTACGAGGTCGGCAACCCGCAGGGCGTCCTCGACGGCGACATCGACGGCTTCCTCGAGGCGGGAATCCGCTGGCGCAAGCAGCAGGAGCAGGACGTGCGCGCCTGACGCGTCGTCCTTTCGCGAGGTCTTCACAACTGCCGTCCGATGGGCGGCAGTTGTGCTTCTTGGGTCACAGCCCCGTAAGCAAGTGGGTGGCATAGGCCGCCAATTCCGGCATTGCGCTTGGAAGGCCCTTGACGGCGCTGTGAAATCTGGGAATCGTGATCCGCGGCATGCGTATGACTGGGGCGCGAGCGAACGGGGGCGAGCGCGGCCGGTGGTCTCAGCCCCGGCCTTGCAGTGCACCGCCCCGCAGGACGCTCCCCCTGTGACGCTGCTCCACTGACGAGAAGCTACTGGGGGTAGTTGCCAGATGAGCAAGAAGAACACGCGGCTGCGGATGGCCCGCATAGCCGCTGCCGCGGTGATCGCGGCCGGCGGGTCGTTGACGGCCGCCGGTGCCGCGCAGGCCGTCGGCCTGGACATCGGTCTGAACGCGGCCGGTACCGAAGTCGGCGTCTCCGCCTCTTTGGACGGTGACGACGACCCCACCACCGGCGTTACGGGCGACCCGACCGGTGACCCGACGACCGGTGACCCGACCGGTGACCCGACGACCGGTGACCCGACCGGTGACCCGACGACCGGTGACCCGACCGGTGACCCGACGACCGGTGACCCGACCGGTGACCCGACGACGGGCGACCCGACCGGTGACCCGACGACCGGTGACCCGACCGGTGACCCGACGACGGGCGACCCGACCGGTGACCCGACGACGGGCGACCCGACCGGTGACCCGGACCCGGGTGACTCGACCGGTGGGCCCACCGACCCGGGCAACGGCAACGGCAACGGCGATCCGGGCAACGGCAACGGCGATCCGGGCAACGGCAATGCGGGCAACGGCAATGCGGGCAACGGCAACGCCGGCACCGGGAACGGCGCCGGCGGTTCCGGAACCGGCGGTTCCGGGACCGGCGGTTCCGGCACCGGCGGCTCGGACGGCGACGGCACCACCTGCACCCTCGACGGCGACAGCGTGACCTGCGCCGACAACACCAACACCGACAACCTCGGCACCACCGAGGTCGTCACCCAGGGTGACACCACGGAAGAGCTGGCTGAGACCGGTGCCGGCGACAGCCTGTTCCTGCTGGTCGGCGCCGCCACGATGATCGCGGGCGGTTTCGGCTTCCGCCTGATGCCGCGCCTGGTCGGCGGCCACCGCAACGCCGCCGTCTGACGCACGCCCCTGTGCGCGTCCTGGGCCGCCGGGAACGCCGCAGGGGCCGTCAGCGCCTGAGCGGCGCGGGGCCCCTGTGCTTGTCGTGTGTGTGCGCAGCGCTACACCGTGGCCTCGTGCACCACCCACGCCACCGCGAGCAGCCCCACCAGCAGGGCGATCAGCGCCGCCGGGGAGATCGCCGCGAAGGGGTTCTCCTGCTGGATGCGGGCGCGATGGGCGCGGCAGACCGCACAGCGGCCCTCGCTGACGGGGCCGGCGCAGTTGGCGCACACCAGTCGGTCGACTGTCATGCGGTCGCCTCCTCCCAGGCGGCCTGGATGGCCGCACATGAACAACGCGCGACAGGGATGGTACGTTCCCGAGCCCCCCGACCCACTGTGCCAGCTTCCGCGACGCTCGGCGCGTTCCGCGCGGACGGCGGCTGCGAAGAGTGACGTATGTGGCCAATGCCGGCTTTGTCCCCTGGTGGTCGGTGGATAAACCCGTCATCACGGACCGTGGACTGCGCGGGCCGCGGCCGTTCGCGTAAGGTCGCCTCCGATCCCCTGTATCCGGAGTGCGACCGTGATCCGATTCGACAACGTCTCCAAGACCTACCCCAGGCAGAACCGTCCTGCACTTCGGGACGTTTCGCTGGAAATCGAGAAGGGCGAGTTCGTCTTCCTGGTGGGCTCCTCCGGCTCCGGGAAGTCGACCTTCCTGCGGCTGATCCTGCGCGAGGAGCGGACCGACACCGGCGTGGTGCACGTGCTCGGCAAGGACCTCGCGCGGCTGTCCAACTGGAAGGTGCCGCACATGCGCCGCCAACTGGGCACGGTCTTCCAGGACTTCCGCCTGCTGCCCAACAAGACGGTCGCGGAGAACGTGGCGTTCGCCCTCGAGGTGATCGGCAAGCCGCGCGGCACCATCCGCAAGACGGTCCCCGAGGTGCTGGACCTCGTCGGCCTCGGCGGCAAGGAGGACCGCATGCCGGGCGAGCTGTCCGGTGGTGAGCAGCAGCGCGTGGCGATCGCCCGGGCGTTCGTCAACCGCCCGATGCTGCTGATCGCGGACGAGCCCACGGGAAACCTCGACCCGCAGACCTCCGTGGGCATCATGCGGCTGCTGGACCGCATCAACCGGACAGGCACCACCGTGGTGATGGCCACCCACGACCAGAACATCGTCGACCAGATGCGCAAGCGCGTCATCGAGCTCGAGAAGGGGCGACTGGTCCGCGACCAGTCCCGCGGCGTCTACGGCTACCAGCACTGAGCCGGGGCCCCGCCCTGCACACCGCGGCCTTCTGAAAGGACAACATGCGCGCCCAGTTCGTGCTCTCGGAGATCGGCGTCGGCCTCCGGCGCAACCTCACCATGACCTTCGCGGTCATCGTCTCCGTGGCCCTCTCGCTCGCGCTCGCCGGCGGCTCGTGGCTCGCCCGCGAGCAGGTCGACTCGATGAAGGGCTACTGGTACGACAAGGTCCAGGTGTCGATCTACCTCTGCAACAAGAACGACGCCAAGACCCGACCCCAGTGCTCCAAGGGTGCCGTCACCGAGGAGCAGAAGCAGGACATCGAGAAGCAGCTCAAGGCGCTGCCGCTGGTGGACAAGTACTTCCACGAGAGCGCGGAGGACGCCTACAAGCACTACCAGGAGCAGTTCCCCGACTCGCCGCTGGCCGACACGGTCACTCCGGACCAGATGCAGGAGTCGTTCCGGGTCAAGCTCAAGGACCCGACCAAGTTCGAGGTGGTCGCGAGCGCCTTCGAGGGCCGTCCCGGCGTCCAGGAGGTGCAGGACCAGAAGGCCCTGCTGAACAACCTCTTCGGACTGCTCAACGGCATGACACTGGCCGCGGTGGTCGTGCTGGGGTTCATGCTCACGGTGGCGATGATGCTGATCGTCAACACGGTGCGCGTGTCGGCCTTCAGCCGCCGCCGTGAGACCGGGATCATGCGGCTGGTCGGCGCGTCCAGCTTCTACATCCAGATGCCGTTCATCATGGAGGCCGCGTTCGCCGGCCTGGTCGGCGGCGGTCTTGCCTGTCTGATGCTCCTGGTGGGCCGCTACTTCCTGATCGACCACGGCCTGGAGCTGCAGGCCAAGGTGCCGCTGATCAACTTCCTCGGCTGGGGCGAGGTGGTCCAGGTGCTGCCGCTGGTGCTGGTGGTGGGCGTGCTGATGCCCGCCCTGGCGGCCCTGATCGCGCTGCGCAAGTACCTCAAGGTCTGATCCGCACGGCGTGGTCCGCGCCGGAAGCGCCGCGCGGCCGGCTTCCCGTGCCGTGCGCGCTTCTCGCCTAGACTGCCCGACGTGCTGAGCCACTGTCCGCCCGGGAGACCACGCCGGCTGCGCCACGCCGCGACGCTGACGCTGGTCTTCGGGGCGGTCCTGGCGGCCGGCGCCGCGGCGGGCTCCTTCGGGCACCTCGTCGGGGAGCGGCGGACGCCGCCGCACTCCCGCATCCCGGCCGGCACGGTCGCCGACACCGACGAGATCGCGGCGGCGATCGCGGCGGGCAAGGTCGGCCCGCAGGCCGCCGAGGCCCTGGTCAGCCGGAGCGGCGACCGCTGGTCCTCCTTCTACACGGCGCAGGAGTACGAGGGCTTCGAGCAGTCCCTCGACGGCCGGTACGTGGGGGTCGGCCTGTGGGTGCGGCGCACCGAGGACGGCCGCATCAGGATCGACCGCGTCCAGTCCGGCAGTCCCGCCGCCCGGGCCGGCGTGCACGCCGCGGACCGGCTGACGAGCATCGACGGCGTCGCGGTCACCGGGATTCCCGTCACCGAGGTGGTCGCCAGGCTGCGCGGTCGCGGGGCGGCCGGCACCCCCGTCTCGCTCGGCCTGCGGCGCGGCGCGCGCTCCTGGGAGGCCTCCCCGCGGCGGGCCCTGCTGCCGACGGAGTCCGTACGGGTCCGGCACCTCGCGGGCGGCGCCACCGTCGTGACGGTGGACGCCTTCACCAAGGGCGTCGCCGAGCAGGTCCGCCGGGCCCTGGCCGGCCGACCGGGACACGGGGGCATACTCCTGGACCTGCGCGGCAACTCCGGCGGCCTGGTCACCGAGGCCGTCGGCGTGGCCTCGGCGCTCCTGGACGGCGGCCTGGTCGCCACCTACGACGTCCACGGCAGACAGCAGGCGCTCTACGCCGACGACGCCGGCGACACCGGCACCCCGCTCGTCGTCCTGGTCGACGGCGGCACGATGAGCGCGGCCGAACTGCTCGCCGGAGCCCTCCAGGACCGCGGGCGCGCCGTCGTCGTGGGCTCGCGCACCTTCGGCAAGGGCTCGGTGCAGATGCCCAGTCGCCTCTCGGACGGCTCGGTCGCCGAGCTGACCGTCGGTCACTACCGGCTGCCCGCGGGGCGGCGGGTGGACGGGCGGGGGATCGAGCCCGACCTGGCGGTCACCGGCGGCGCGGACGCCGAGTCCCAGGCGCTCGAGGTGCTGGACGGCCTGGGCGCGCCGACCCGCTGACCGGCACGCAAACCGGTACCCCCGGACCCGCCGAGGTGCGAGAATGGCCGCGCTATGGCAAAGGAAACGGGTCGCAAGCTGATCGCGCAGAACAAGAAGGCGCGGCACGACTACCACATCCTCGACACCTACGAGGCGGGTCTGGTGCTCACCGGCACCGAGGTGAAGTCGCTGCGCCAGGGACGCGCCTCCCTGGTCGACGGCTTCGGCCAGCTCGACGGGGGCGAGGCGTGGCTGCACAACGTGCACATCCCCGAGTACACCCAGGGGACATGGACGAACCACTCGGCCCGGCGCAAGCGCAAGCTGCTGCTGCACCGAGCGGAGATCGAGAAGCTCTTCCAGAAGTCCCAGGAGACCGGTCACACGATCGTGCCGCTCGCCCTGTACTTCAAGGACGGCCGGGCGAAGGTCGAGATCGCGCTGGCCCGGGGCAAGAAGGAGTACGACAAGCGGCAGACCCTGCGCGAGAAGCAGGACCGCCGCGAGGCCGACCGGGCCGTCTCGGCGGCGCGCCGCCGCCAGCGCGGGCAGTGAGCGCGGGCGCGCGCCGCACGCACCGGAATGCACTGGCCACCGTGCGCGTCGGTCACGTACGATGGCGTCAGCACCGCCGGACGGTCACCGCCCGGCGAGCAGCTTGAAAAATCAACATGGGGATGATCGGTTTCGACTGGGGATGTCGAAGCAGGGGAAGCGAGCCGAGGAAGCGGCAATGATCTCGTAAACCATATGCCGAAAAAAATAATCGCCAACAATAAGAGCGATTCCTCCGCCTTCGCCCTCGCTGCCTAATCAGTAGCTAAGCGAAGACTCCGCGGAGTGTCAGCCCGGGACTGTTCCCGACCCGGATCCTGGCATCAGCTAGGGAACTCAACCACTGGGCCCGGCCACGGGGCCCGGTGGGAAACCACACAGTGGCTGGGCCCGTCGGCGGCTTGTCCGCGTGACTGCCGGGGCCGAGAAAAGCACAGCGGACTGCGCTCGGAGAAGCCCTGATTCCGCACCACAGGACGCGGGTTCGATTCCCGCCATCTCCACTGACCCGCCGGAAGGCGATGTCCGCCCCGCGCACCGCGCGGGGCGGACATCGCCTTCCGGCTTTTCCGGCCGGGGACGTCAGACCCGGCGCCGGGCTCCGCGCCGCAGGGAGACAGCCGGTCTCGATGGTGTGGTGCCGCGTACTGCGCCACCTCGGACTGGACGCCCTGCTCGTGGCCGCGCGGCGCCTCGCCGACGAGGACGGCCGGCTCACCCCGCCGGACGGCGCCTGGCTGCCCGAGGCCGACGCCCGCGTCATGGCGCCCGAGGCGCTCCCAAGGAGCCAGCGCTCCGGGTGAGCGCAAGGTTGCGTGGCGGTCACCTCGGGCCATCGGGCGGAAACGCGCCGTTCCTGCTGTCGTGTGCATCACCCGACGAGCCATCAGGGCCAGGAGGCGTCATAACTGCCCCGAGCACCGCCGCTCGCAGGGGCGGCCGCTTGATCGAGCGCTGGGATCCGGAGGACGAGGAGTTCTGGGAGACCGGCGGCCGCGGGGAAGCGCCTGGAGATCCGCGGCCACGCGGCCCTCGTCGACGGCGAGCGGCGCGCCGTCCCGCCGTCCGGGATGGCCCTGCTCCGCGCGCTCGCCCGGCGCCCCGGCTGGGTCGTCTCCCGGGCCGACCTGCTCCGGGTGCTGACGGGTGCGGGGCGGGACGAGCACGCCGTCGAGACGGCGACGGCGCGGTTGCGGGCGGCGTTGGGGCGCCGGCGCTCGTCCAGACGGTGGTCAAGCGTGGTTACCGCCTGGCGCTCGATCCGGCCGCGGACGGGAAGTACGGACGCCGGGGTGATGTTCGGGTGCGGTCCCGCGGTCGTTCGGCCGGCCCGCGGTCCCGGCGTGCAGCCGGGACCCGGACCGTCCCGGGGGCACGCGCCGAGTGGGCGCGAAACGCCTGGTTGGCGTACGGTGTCAGGCTGCCCCGCTCGCCGGGGCGGCGCGCACGGCGCGTGACGTACGGAAGCACAAGAAGGGGGTCCTGCGTGGCAGCGGTCCGGGACACGGAGATCGCGGTCGAGCAGACGCATCTGGACCGGGTGTACGACCGGCTCGAGGAGAAGATCCACGAGGCGGAGTTCCTCGTGGACGACGCCGTCAAGCGAGGCCAGGTCGGCACGCCGGGTGCGCTCGCCGAGCGCGACGCCCAGGTGTTCCGAGCGGGGCTGCACCTGAACCGGCTGAACGCGGAGTTCGAGGACTTCCTCTTCGGCCGGATCGACCTGCTCCAGGGCAAGGACGGAAAGAAGGGCCCGGACGGGGCCTACACCTCCGTGGAGCCCGCCGAAGACGCGATCCGGCCCGACGGCACGGCGGACGTCGCCGAGACCCTGCACATCGGCCGGCTCGGCGTGCTGGACGCGGACTACGCGCCGCTGGTGATCGACTGGCGGGCCCCCGCGGCGGCGCCCTTCTACCGGGCGACCCCCGTCGCGCCCGGCCGCGTCGTGCGGCGGCGCGTCATCCGCTCCAAGGGGCGCAAGGTGCTGGGCGTCGAGGACGACCTGCTGCGGCCCGAGCTGACGACGGGTCTGCCGGTGGTCGGGGACGGCGCGCTGATGGCCGCGCTGGGCCAGGCGCGCAGCCACACGATGCGGGACATCGTCTCCAGCATCCAGGCCGAGCAGGACGTGGTGATCCGGGCCCCCGCGGCGTCGGTCACCGAGGTCACGGGCGGTCCCGGCACGGGCAAGACCGCCGTGGCCCTGCACCGGGCGGCGTACCTGCTGTACCAGGACCGGCGCCGGTACGCGGGCGGCATCCTGGTCGTCTCCCCGACGCCGCTGCTGGTGGCGTACACCGAGGGCGTGCTGCCCTCGCTGGGCGAGGAGGGCCAGGTCGCGATCCGTGCCGTGGGATCGCTCGTGGACGGCGCCGAGGCCACCACGTACGACGATCCGGCGGTTGCCCGGATCAAGGGCTCGCTGCGGATGCTGAAGGTGCTGCGCAAGGCCGCCCGCGGGGTGCTGGAGTGCGGGGGAGCGTCGGGGCGGTGCCCGGACCGGCTGCGGGTCGTGGCGTTCGGCCGGCGGCTGGAGCTGGACGCCGAGGAGCTGTCGGGCATCCGGCACGCCGTGCTGGGCGGCACGACTCCGGTGAACCTGCTGCGGCCCCGGGCCCGCCGTCTGCTGCTCGACGCGCTGTGGCGCAAGACCGGGCGCCGCTTCGACGATCCGGAGTTGGCCGCCGAGGAGCGGCAGGGCTTCGACGAGGACGTCTCCACCGAGCAGGAGTTCACGGACTTCCTGGCCGCGTGGTGGCCGGTGCTGACCCCGCGCGGGGTGCTGGCGGCGCTCTCCGACGAGAAGCGGCTGGGGCGCTGGTCGCGGCGGGTCCTGACGCCGCCCGAGGTGCGCCGTGTGGCGCGCTCGCTGCGCCGGCTGGACGCCGCGGGCAACGGGGCGCTGTCCGTGCACGACGTGGCGATGCTCGACGAGCTGGAGGCGCTGCTGGGCCCGCCGCCCAAGGTGCGCGCCCGCGAGGCGGACCCGCTGGATCAGCTGACCGGCCTGGAGGAGGTCACCACCTACGCCGACCGGATGGCGGGCGGGCGGCGCAGCCGGCAGGACCGGCTCGACGCGGAGCGCACCGAGTACGCGCACGTGATCGTCGACGAGGCGCAGGACCTCACCCCGATGCAGTGGCGCATGGTGGGCCGCCGCGGCCGTGCCGCGACCTGGACGGTGGTCGGCGACCCCGCGCAGAGTTCGTGGACCGACCCCGACGAGGCGGCGCTGGCCCGCGACGAGGCGCTGGGCACGCGTCCGCGCCGCCGTTTCACGCTCACCGTCAACTACCGCAACCCGGCCGAGATCGCGGATCTGGCGGCGAAGGTGCTGGCGCTCGCCATGCCGGGCAGCGAGGCGCCGCGCGCGGTGCGCTCCACGGGGCTGGTGCCCCGGTTCGTGGTGGCCGAGGGCCGCAGTCCCGGCGAGGCGGTGCGCGCGGAGGCGGAGCGGCTGCTGCGCGAGGTCGAGGGCACGGTGGGTGTGGTCGTGGCCATGGGCCGCCGTGAGGAGGCCCGGGGCTGGCTGGCGGGGCTGGGCGAGCGCGTCGTGGCGCTGGGCAGCCTGGAGGCCAAGGGCCTGGAGTACGACGCCACGCTCGTCGTCTCGCCCGCGGAGATCGCGGACGAGTCCCCGGCGGGACTGCGGGTGCTGTACGTGGCGCTGACCCGGGCCACCCAGCGGCTGACGGTGCTCTCCGGGGAGCGCGACCTGCCGGACGACGCCGGAGTCCCCGACCTGCTGCGGGACTGACGCCATGACGACGGCGGGGCGCCCCTCGGAAAGGGGCGCCCCGCCGGACGCATGTGACACCGACCCGCCATGCTCGCCTCGCGGCAAGTGGGCGCTCGAAGCGCCTATGGTTGGGCCCGGGGGCTTGGATCGAGCCGGTGCCTCACCCAGGCTAACAAACGATCCGTGATTGTCATTCCGTTCGTGCGCCGTTCCGGTGGCCGCCCCGGGAACATTAAGCACGCAAGCTTCCGTTGACCCCCCGAGCCGCTCGAGAGTCGTGCGTGGGCCCCCGGGTTTACGCGTACCCATCGGTAGGTGGGAGCATCGAGGGCGCATCAAGCAGCGACAGCGGAGGAACAGCGGCCATGGCAACGGCGCCAAGCGTCTCGTACTCAATCACGGTGCGGCTGGAGGTGCCCGCGAGCGGATCCGCGGTCAGCCAGCTCACCACGGCCGTGGAGGCCTCCGGTGGCGCGGTCCACGGCCTGGACGTGACCGCTTCAGGCCACGAGAAGCTGCGCATCGACGTGACCATCGCGGCCACCTCGACCGCGCACGCGGACGAGATCGTCGCGAAGCTCGCGCAGATCGAGGGCGTCGCGATCGGCAAGGTGTCCGACCGCACGTTCCTGATGCACCTCGGCGGCAAGATCGAGATGGCGTCGAAGCACCCCATCCGCAACCGTGACGACCTGTCCATGGTCTACACCCCCGGCGTGGCCCGGGTCTGCATGGCGATCGCCAAGAACCCCGAGGACGCCCGCCGGCTGACCATCAAGCGCAACAGCGTCGCGGTGGTCACCGACGGATCGGCCGTGCTGGGCCTCGGCAACATCGGGCCGAAGGCCGCGCTGCCGGTCATGGAGGGCAAGGCGGCGCTCTTCAAGCGCTTCGCGGGCATCGACGCCTGGCCGATCTGCCTGGACACCCAGGACACCGACGCGATCGTGGAGATCGTCAAGGCGATCGCCCCCGGCTTCGCGGGCATCAACCTGGAGGACATCTCGGCGCCCCGCTGCTTCGAGATCGAGGCCCGGCTGCGTGAGGCCCTCGACATCCCCGTCTTCCACGACGACCAGCACGGCACCGCCATCGTGGTGCTCGCGGCGCTGACCAACGCGCTGCGCGTGGTCGGCAAGCAGATCGGCGACGTGAGGGTCGTCATGTCGGGCGCGGGCGCCGCCGGCACGGCCATCCTCAAGCTGCTGCTCGCGGCGGGCGTCAAGCACGCCGTCGTCGCCGACATCCACGGCGTCGTGCACAGCGGCCGGGAGGACGTGGTCGAGGCCGGCTCCGGGTCGGTGCTGCGCTGGATCGCCGACAACACCAACCCGGAGGACATCACCGGGACCCTGCGGGAGGCGGTGCGCGGAGCTGACGTCTTCATCGGCGTCTCCGCCCCCGATGTCCTGGAGGGCGAGGACGTCGCCGCCATGGCCGACGGCGCCATCGTCTTCGCCCTGGCCAACCCGGACCCCGAGGTCGACCCCGCGATCGCCCGGGAGACCGCCGCGGTGGTCGCCACGGGCCGCAGCGACTTCCCCAACCAGATCAACAACGTGCTGGTCTTCCCCGGCGTCTTCCGCGGCCTCCTGGACGCCCAGAGCCGCACGGTCGACACTGACATGATGCTCGCCGCGGCGGCCGCCCTCGCGGACGTCGTCACCGAGGACGAGCTCAACCCGAACTACATCATCCCGAGCGTTTTCAACGACAAGGTCGCGGGCGCCGTCGCCGGCGCCGTCCGCGAGGCGGCCAAGCCTCAGGGCCTCGTCGCGGCTCCATGACGACAGAGCGTCATCGGGCCGTACACGACCCGCTTTTTGTGTGACTCTCCCGGGTGCCGGATTGGCGTTTCCCCCAGAAATAGGGGCAGGATGCGTACCTGGGCGGTGAGGGCCGCACCGCAGAAGCGCGACGAGCGTCTTCATATGCGTCTTCCCCGACGGTCGACGTTGGGGGTTTCCATGCAAGGAGTACTTAGATGAACCGCAGTGAGCTGGTGGCCGCGCTGTCCGAGCGCGCCGAGGTGACCCGCAAGGACGCCGACGCCGTTCTGGCCGCGTTCGCCGAGGTTGTCGGCGAGATCGTCGCCAAGGGCGACGAGAAGGTCACCATCCCCGGCTTCCTCACCTTCGAGCGCACCCACCGCGCCGCGCGCACCGCGCGCAACCCGCAGACCGGTGACCCGATCCAGATCCCGGCCGGCTACAGCGTGAAGGTCTCCGCGGGCTCGAAGCTCAAGGAAGCCGCCAAGGGCAAGTAATTCCGCGACTACCGCGACATGAGAAAGGGCGGCCTCCCCCGCGGGGAGGCCGCCCTTTCCTGTGTCCGGCGGCGGTGCGGCCGGGTCAGTCCGTGTCGGGCAGCTCGACCTTGGCGCCGAGCTTCTCGAGCTTCTCCATGAAGTTCTCGTAGCCGCGGTTGATCAGGTCGATGCCGTGCACCCGTGAGGTGCCCTGCGCGGCCAGGGCCGCGATCAGGTACGAGAAGCCGCCGCGCAGGTCGGGGATGACCAGGTCCGCGCC
Organism: Actinacidiphila sp. bgisy167; assembly: GCF_965342175.1. Lineage (GTDB taxonomy): Bacteria > Actinomycetota > Actinomycetes > Streptomycetales > Streptomycetaceae > Actinacidiphila. The sequence goes on along the minus strand of NZ_CBDRBL010000030.1, from coordinate 39,017 downwards.
CTGCAGCTTGGTGGGGCCGCTGACGACGGCGGAGTGCAGGAAGTTGCGCCGGCCGAAGCGGCAGGGGGTGCCGCCCAGGCACTCGCGGTAGAGCTGGATGTGGGCGCCCATCTGGTTGAGGGCCGAGGTGAAGCCCAGCCGGGACTCGTAGACCGTCTCGTGGACGATGGACAGGCCCGAGGCCTGCGTGAGAGCCACGACCAGGGGCTGCTGCCAGTCGGTCTGGAAGCCGGGGTGCACGTCGGTCTCCAGGGCGATGGCGTTCAGCGGGCCGCCGGGGTGCCAGAAGCGGATGCCGTCGTCGTCGACCTCGAACGCGCCGCCGACCTTGCGGAAGACGTTGAGGAAGGTCATCATCTCGCGCTGGCTGGCGCCGCGGACGTAGATGTTGCCCTCGGTGGCCAGGGCGGCGCAGGCCCAGGAGGCGGCCTCCAGGCGGTCCGGGAGCGCGCGGTGGTTGTAGCCGCCGAGCTTGTCCACGCCGGTGATGTGGATGGTGCGGTTGGTGCCCATCGTGATGATGGCGCCCATCTTCTGCAGGACGCAGATCAGATCCTCGATCTCCGGCTCGATCGCGGCGTTGCTGAGCTCGGTGACGCCCTCGGCCAGCACCGCCGTCAGCAGCACCTGCTCGGTCGCGCCGACCGACGGGTACGGCAGTTCGATCTTGCAGCCGCGCAGCCGCTGCGGGGCCTCCAGGTACTGGCCCTCGGGACGCTTCTCGATCACGGCGCCGAACTTGCGCAGCACGTCGAAGTGGAAGTCGATCGGCCGGCCGCCGATGTCGCAGCCGCCCAGGCCCGGGATGAAGGCGTGGCCGAGGCGGTGCAGCAGCGGGCCGCAGAACAGGATCGGGATGCGGGAGGAGCCCGCGTGCGCGTCGATGTCGGCGACGTTCGCGCTCTCCACCTTGGACGGGTCGAGCACCAGTTCCCCGGGCTCGTCGCCGGCCTGCACCGTCACCCCGTGCAGCTGCAGCAGGCCCCGCACCACGCGCACGTCGCGGATGTCGGGCACATTGCGCAGCCGGCTGGGCTCGCTGCCCAGCAGGGCCGCCACCATCGCCTTCGGCACGAGGTTCTTCGCCCCGCGGACGTGGATCTCCCCCTCGAGGGGAGTGCCACCGTGGACAAGCAGTACGTCGTTAAGGCCGGCCATTGCTCTCGCGTTCCAGGAGACGGGCGGAAAGGAAGCTCGGTCCCCGCAGGCACCAAGGTGAAATGGTAAACGGCCTTCCGGCACGCGGAAGAGGGCCGAGACGTCCCACTCGTGTAATGGCTTCGCTACAGCACCCTCCGCGTCCGCCCTGTTCCGGAGGGTGTCCGCGGCCCGCGGGGCGCCTTTCCGCGCGGTTCGCGGGGAAGGAGGCCGCCCGCACCCCGTGCGACGGCGGAATGCGGGATTATGTTGCCCATGACCGAAGTGTCATCGCTCACCGGAAGACTGCTCGTCGCCACGCCCGCGCTCGCGGACCCGAACTTCGACCGGGCCGTGGTGCTGCTGCTCGACCACGACGAGGAAGGCTCGCTCGGCGTCGTGCTCAACCGGCCCACGCCGGTCGGGGTCGGCGACGTACTGGAGTCCTGGGCCGGCCTGGCCGGCGCGCCGCAGGTCGTCTTCCAGGGCGGGCCCGTCTCGCTGGACTCCGCGCTGGGCCTGGCCGTGGTGCCCGGGGAGCCGCGGGGCGGCGAGGACGCGGAGCCGCTCGGCTGGCGGCGGGTGTACGGCGCGATCGGCCTGGTGGACCTCGAGGCGCCGCCGGAGCTCCTGGCGGCCGAGCTGGGCTCCCTGCGCATCTTCGCCGGCTACGCCGGATGGGGGCCCGGCCAACTGGAGGACGAGCTCGTCGAGGGCGCCTGGTACGTCGTGGAGTCCGAACCGGGGGACGTCTTCTCGCCGGACCCCGAACAGCTGTGGCGCTCCGTACTGCGCAGGCAGCGCAGCGAACTCGCGATGGTCGCGACGTATCCGGACGATCCGTCTCTGAACTAGGCTTGCGTCCCATGAGCACTCTCGAGCCCGAGCGCGGGGCGGGCACCGGCACCCTCGTCGAGCCGACCCCGCAGGTGTCGCAAGGCGATGGCGACCACGAGCGCTTCGCGCACTATGTACAGAAGGACAAGATCATGGAGAGCGCGCTCTCCGGATCGCCGGTGGTCGCGCTGTGCGGCAAGGTGTGGGTGCCCGGCCGCGACCCCAAGAAGTACCCGGTGTGCCCGATGTGCAAGGAGATCTTCGAATCCATGCCCAGCGGCGGCGGGGACAAGGACAAGGGCGGCAAGTAGAGGCCGTCGGCACACCCGGCGGGTACGGCCGCGGTGCGGCGGCCGTACCGCGCGTGTTCGGGGGGACATGGCGCAGGACGACGCCGTCACGGCGGAGCGGGTCTTCGGGCTCTGCGAGCGGGGGCGCTTCCAGGTGGCGCACTCGCTCGTCGACGACGCCTTCGTCGCCCGCAACGGCAGCTTCGGCCACCTCGTACGCGCCCGGGTCTTCGCCTACGAGCGGCGCGCCGACCGCGCCCGGGAGGCCGTCGACTGGGCGCTGGCGTACGCGGAGGCCGGCGACCCCGACCCGCCGCTGCTGGCCGGGCTCGTCCTGCTGATGCTGGGCGACGCGCACGCCGCCCTCGGACTCGGCCTGCGGGTGGCCGCCGACGACCCCCGGGAGTGGCGCGCCCAGGTGCTGATCGCCGACTCCTGCCGGACGCTCTCCCGCCGCCCCGAGGCGGTCGCCGCCGCCCGCCGTGCGGTGCTGATCGCCCCCCGCGAGGCCGAGGCGCACGTCGCCCTCGCCCGGGCCCTGGACCTCTCGCTGCGTCCGGCCGACCGCGCCGAGCGCCGCACCGTCGCCGCCCGGGCCCTGCGACTCGGCGCCCCGGCCGCCGACGTGGCGGCGCGGCGCAGGTGGCTGCGGATCCTGCCCGTGCTTCCGGCGGTCGCGCTGGTGCTGTTCGCCGACCCCCTGGTGCTGGCCGGCGGGACGGCCGCCCTCGTGGCGCTGGCCGGCTGGCTGTGGCTGCTGCAGGCCCGCCGCTCCGGCAGCACCGGCCGGGAGCGGCTGCAGAGCGTACGCGCGGTCACCCGCGCCGAGTTGGACGGGGACCCGGCCCGCGCCCGGGCCGTGGCCCTGACCACGGCGGCCTGGCCGGCCATGCTGCCGGTCGTCACCACCGGCCTGGCGGCGGCCGCCGCCGCCGACGGCAGGCCCTGGCCGCTTCCGGCCGTCCTGTGCGCCGCCGCGGGCGCCGCCCTGGTGCTGTGCGCCGCCGCCCGTGCGGTGCGCTGGTGGTACGGAGACACCTTCCTGCGGCGCGACGCCGCGCCCAGCCGGCACGCCGTCCTCCAACTGACCGTTGTCGCGGCCCTCGTCGGCACTGTCGCGGTCCTCTCCGCGGCGCAGACGACGTCCAGGGCGGTGTGGGCCGCCGTGGCCGCGGCCCACATCCTGTGGTGCGTCGCCGGCATGCTGATCCCCGGTCTCGCACTGCACCGGGCCCGCCGCGCGGCCGGCTGAGGGATCTTCGCGCCCGGCCGGAAGCCGGTGCCGGTCCTCCCGCCGCGGCACGTCACTCCATGCCGGGACGACGTCATCCGCCACCTGGCCCTACGGGCGACGCGCCGCGTCGGAGACAGAGGTGACGGCTCGTCAAGGGGTTGCCGCACGCGCCCCCGTGGCCCGCGGTCACGGGGCGCCGCCGCCCGCATGGCCGCCTTCGACGGCGATGTGACGCACCGGGAGGCAGGCGCGGGCCACAGGGGCGTCCGCCCCGCCCTCGCGGCGGTGTCCGGGCGGCCTCGGACGCCCGATCGAGGGGCCGCCCCCGATCGTGTGAGCCCGGCGGCAAGCGCGGGCCGGTCGCCGCGGGAGATGGCAGGGTGGTGTGGCCAATCCGGCAAGACGTGTAAAGGAGTCCATTTCCATCGCAACCTGGAGAAAGCCGCGAACCGGACGAGGTCCCATCCGGAAGCCGGGTCTCCCTTTGCGACCCTCGCGTTGATCGCCCCGGAAGATGTGCCAGAGTTGCCACGTCCGGGCTGTCAGCACGTACCGTACGGCTACCGCACCGCGGACAGCCGGGGAAGGGGCAGCTGCGTGAGCACGTACGCACGGCAGGCAGCGCGCAATGTGGCGTTGCCGACCTCGCTCGACGAGGCCGTGGCGGCCTTGGCCGCCTCGCCCACCGCCGTGCCCGTCGCCGGAGGCACCGACCTCATGGCGGCCGTCAACGCCGGGCTGCTGCGTCCCGCGGGGCTGGTCGGTCTCGGGCGGATCAGCGAGATCCGCGGCTGGCAGTACGCCGACGGCGCGGCCCTGCTCGGCGCCGGCCTCACCCACGCCCGTCTGGGCCGCCCGGACTTCGCCGCGCTCATCCCCGCCCTGGCCGCCGCCGCGCGAGCCGCCGGGCCCCCGCAGATCCGCAACGCGGGCACCCTCGGCGGCAACATCGCCACCGCCGCCCCCACCGGCGACTCGCTGCCCGTGCTGGCCGCCCTGGAGGCGTCCGTCCTGGTCGCCGGACCGGACGGCAACCGCGAACTGCCGGTCAGCCACCTGCTCACCGGCATGGACCCGCTGCGGCCGGGCGAGATCCTGGCGTACGTCCGGATCCCGCTGCTGCACGCGCCGCAGACCTTCCTCAAGGCCACCGGCCGCACCGGACCCGGCCGCGCGATCGCCTCCGTCGCCGTCGTCCTGGATCCCGCCCGCCGCGGCGTACGCTGCGCGGTGGGAGCCGTCGCACCGGTGCCGCTGCGGCCGCTCGAGGCCGAACGCTGGGTCGCCGGGCTGATCGACTGGGACGGCGAGCGCACGCTGGCGCCGGAGGCCCTCACGGCCTTCGGCGAGTACGTCGCCGCCGCCTGCATCCCCGACCCGCTGCCGGCCGCGGACGGCGTGGGGGGACCTCCGGCCGCCGCCTCGGAACTGCCCCCGGCGGCCGTCCAGCTGCGGCGTACGGTGGCCGCACTGGCCCGCCGGGCGCTGGGGAGGGCACTGGCATGAGTGACGACGTGTACGACGACAGGACACCGGACGGGCGCATGACCGACCAGCCGCAGGAGGGGTCCCACCAGCAGCACGGTGGAGGATTCACCCCGGGGCACGGGGTGTGGGAGCCCTCGCCCTACGGCGATTACGACCCCGACCAGACCATGCACGTCTCCTTCGCGGCGCAGTTGTCGATGCCCGAGCCGGGCGCCGACCCGCTCGCCGCCCCCGGCCACGGCTATGCCCCCGCACCGCCAGGGGTGCCGACGGGGGGTGCCCACGCCGAGCCCGCCGTTCCGGCCGCCGGCGAGGACGCGGCCACCACGTGGGCGATCCCCGTCGTACGCGAGGACGCCGCCGCCGACGATTCCGGCGAGTACGCGATGGGCGCCTTCGCGCCCGCTCCCGGCGGCCCCGGGCCGGCGCAGCCCTGGACGGCCCCCGCCGCCCCGCAGGCGCCGCCGATGCCGCACGCGGGGCCCGCCGACGGCGGCTGGTCGCTGCCCGCGGACGCCACTGGCCGGTGGACGCTGCCGCAGACCCCGGACGGCGTCGCCGAGGAGGCCGGCGAGCACCACTTCGCGCCCGCGGCCGCCGCCGAACCCGCGGCCGCCCCCGAACCCGCGGCCGCCCCCGAACCGGTGGCCGCCCCCGAACCCGCGGCCGCCCCCGACTCCATGGCGCTCGGCGACGCCTCGGAGCCCTGGACCGAGCCGGCCGCCGGCGAGGGCCCCGCACACCCGCAGGAGCCCGTCGCGGAGTCCGCCGCGGCACCATCCGGCCAGGACCCGCAGCAGGACCCGCTGCCGGACCCGGTTGTGGACGCCGCGCAAGCCGCGGACTACGCCGCGGGCCCCGCCGCTGACCTCGCCGCGCCGCAGCCGCAGGTCGCGGAGGAAGCGGCACCGGAGGAGACGGCCGGGGAACCCGGTGCGGAGCTCGGCCCGGACGCGCACAGCGAGCACCCGGTGGACTCCTACGTCCTGAGCGTCAACGGCACCGACCGGCCCGTCACCGACGCGTGGCTCGGCGAGTCCCTGCTCTACGTGCTGCGCGAGCGCCTCGGCCTCGCCGGCGCCAAGGACGGCTGCGAGCAGGGCGAGTGCGGCGCGTGCTCTGTCAAGGTCGACGGCCGTCTCGTCGCCTCCTGCCTGGTGCCGGCGGCGACCGCCGCCGGTAGCGACATCCGCACCGTCGAGGGGCTGTCGGCCGACGGCGGCCCCTCGGACGTGCAGCGCGCGCTCGCCGAGTGCGGGGCCGTGCAGTGCGGCTTCTGCATCCCCGGCATGGCGATGACCGTGCACGACCTGCTCGAGGGCAACCACCACCCGACCGAGCTGGAGACCCGGCAGGCCATCAGCGGCAACCTCTGCCGCTGCTCCGGCTACCAGGGCGTCCTGGAGGCCGTGCGGCGGGTCGTGGCCGAGCGCGAGGAGACCGCCGCGGACGACCCCGCCGCCGACCCGGCCGACAGCGTCCGCGTCCCGCACCCGCGTCCCTCCTCCGGAGGCCCGGCGTGAACACCCCGAACCACCTGACCCGGCACCACCTCCCTGCTCGCGGCAGTGAAAGGTACGCGCGATGACGGGCCCCGACGCCGCGACGGCCACCCCGGCCGTGGGCACCCCAGCGACGGCGGCGGCCGACGCCGCCGCGCAGCAGTCCGCGCCGCACGGCATCGGCGCCTCCCTGCCGGCCACCGACAGTCTGGCCAAGGCCCAGGGCACCTACCCGTACGCCGCCGACCTGTGGGCCGAGGGCCTGCTGTGGGCGGCCGTGCTCCGCTCCCCGCACCCGCACGCCCGCATCCTGTCCGTCGACACCACGGAGGCCGCCGCCCTGCCCGGCGTGCGGGCAGTGGTGACCCACGAGGACGTCCCGGGCGACGCCACGCACGGACGCCGCGTCGCCGACCGGCCCGTCTTCGCCAAGGACACCGTCCGGCACCACGGCGAGGCCATCGCCGCCGTGGCCGCCGACCACCCCGACACCGCCCGGCTCGCCGCGGCCGCCATCCACGTCGAGTACGAGGTCCTGGAGCCGGTCATCGACCCGGAGCGGGCGTTCGCGGCGCCCCCGCTGCACCCCGACGGCAACCTCATCCGCCACATCCCGCTGCAGTTCGGCGACCCGGACGTGGTCGGCGAGGTCATCGTCGAGGGCCTGTACCGGGTGGGCCGCCAGGACCCGGCGCCGGTCGGCGCCGAGGCCGGCCTCGCCGTGCCCCGCCCCGACGGCGGCGTGGAGTTGTACGTCGCCTCCACCGACCCGCACAGCGACCGCGACCTGGCCGCCGCCTGCTTCGGGCTGGAGCCGGACCGGGTCAAGGTCGTCGTCACCGGAGTGCCCGGCGCGATGGGCGACCGCGAGGACTCCGGGGTGCAGATCCCGCTCGGGCTGCTCGCGCTGAAGACGGGCTGCCCGGTGAAGTTCGTCGCCACCCGCGAGGAGTCCTTCCTCAGCCACAGCCACCGCCACCCGACCCTGCTGCGCTACCGCCATCACGCGGACGCCGAGGGCCGGCTGGTCAAGGTCGAGGCCCAGGTGCTGCTGGACGCGGGCGCGTACGCCGACACCTCCGCCGACGCGCTCGCCGCGGCCGTGGCCTTCGCAGCCGGCCCCTACGTCGTCCCGCACGTCTTCGTCGAGGGCTGGGCGGTGCGCACCAACAACCCGCCCGCCGGGCACGTCCGGGGCGAGGGCGCGATGCAGGTCTGCGCGGCCTACGAGGGGCAGATGGACAAGCTCGCCGCCAGGCTCGGCCTGGACCCGGCGGAGATCCGCATGCGCAACGTCATGGCCACCGGCGATCTGCTGCCCACCGGCCAGACGGTCACCTGCCCGGCGCCCGTCGGCGAGCTCCTCAAGGCCGTGCGCGACGCCGACCTCCCCCCGCTGCCCGTCGACGACGACGAGTCCGAGTGGCTGCTCCCCGGCGGCCTGGAGGGCGCGGGGGAGCCGGGCGCGGTGCGCCGCGGCGTGGGCTACGCGCTGGGCATGGTCCACATGCTCGGGGCCGAGGGCACCGACGAGGTCTCCACCGCCACCGTGCGCGTCCACGACGGCGCCGCCACCGTCATCTGCGCCGCCGTCGACACCGGTCAGGGCTTCGCGACCCTGGCCCGGCAGATCGTGCAGGAGGTCCTCGGCGTCGAGGACGTCCGCGTGCTGCCCTCCGACACCGACCAGCCGCCTGCCGGCGCCGCCGCCCGCGGCCGCCACACATGGGTTTCCGGCGGCGCCGTCGAACGCGCCGCCAAGATGGTGCGCACCCAGCTGCTGCAGCCGCTGGCCGGGAAGTTCGGCATGTCGCCGGAGCTGCTCTCCATCGCCGACGGCAAGATCACCTCGTACGACGGTGTGCTCTCCACCACCGTCGAGGAGGAGCTTGCCGGCAAGGAGCTGTGGGCCACCGCGCAGTGCCGTCCGCACCCCACCGAGAGGCTCGACGACACCGGCCAGGGCGACGCTTTCGTGGGCCTCGCCTTCTGCGCCGTGCGCGCCGTGGTCGACGTCGACATCGAACTCGGCGCGGTCCGGGTCGTCGAGATGGCCGTCGCCCAGGACGTCGGCCGGGTCCTCAACCCGGCCCAGCTGCGGGCCCGCATCGAGGCCGGGGTCACCCAGGGCGTCGGCATGGCACTCATGGAGGACCTCCGCGCGCCGCGCGGCGTCATCAAGCGGCCCAACCTCACCGGGTATACGCTGCCCACCGCGCTCGACGCGCCCGCGATCCGGGTCGTCCGGCTCGTGGAGGAACGCGACGTGCTCGCCCCCTTCGGCGCCAAGGCCGCCAGCGCGGTCCCCGTCGTCGTCTCCCCGGCCGCCGTCGCCTCCGCCGTCCGCGCGGCCACCGGCCGCCCGGTCAGCCGCCTCCCCATCCGCCCCCAGCACGCGGTGGTCCGCCCGCAGGGCTGACCCACCGCCAGACACCCCGAGGGGCCCGGTCCGTGCGGACCGGGCCCTTCGCGCGGAGGCCGTGGCGGGAATCGAACCCACGTCACTCGATGTGCAGTCGAGCCCCTGAAGCACTCGGGCACACGGCCGTGCGTCGTCGACGTGCATCGACCACAGGCGCGGCCCCCGGGAGGGGGTCAACGCTTCCGGGCGGCCCGCAACAGGACTGCCCCACCCCGTTCATGAACCGCCGGGGACAGCCGCGCCCGACAGGAACTCCTCCACCACCGAGCGGAACAGCTCGGGTTCGTCCACCCACGGGAAGTGCCCGACGGCGTGCAGCGGGCGAAGCCGGGCGTGCGGGAAGCAGGCCGCGACGGCCTCGCCCGCGCGCATGCCGGTGACGGCGTCGCGGTCGCCGGTCAGGACCAGGACCGGGCAGGTCACCTCGCGCAGACGGGCCAGCACGGCGCGCCGGCCCGGTTCGTCCACGCCCTGCCAGAAGCCGGCCCGGGGCACCGGGTGCAACTGGCCGCCCTCGGCGGCGGCGTGGGCGCGCTGGCGCTCGCCCCAGTGCCCGTACGCCATCGGCGCGATCCGCAGCAGCAGCGCGCGGACCCGGTCGAGGTCGTCGGCGCTCTCCAGTTCGGCGAGGGCGGCGACCGCCTCCGGCCACCAGGGTTCGCCGACGCGGCTCTCGAAGATCTCCCGGGCGTCGTCGGGCAGCTCGCCCTGCAGCCGGGAGCCCGGGGCGACCAGCACCAGGTGCGTCAGCCGCTCCGGGTAGGCGGCGGCGTACGCCTGCGCGGTCGCCGCGGCGGCGTCGTGCGCGAGCAGGGCGAAACGCTCCAGACCCAGGTGCCCGCGCAGCGCCTCGACGTCCTGGGCGAGTCGCGGGAAGGAGTAGGCGAGCGGATCGCCGGCCGGCGGGCTGCCTCCGGTGCCCCGGCTGTCCGGGACCACCAGCCGCCGGCCCCCGTCCAGCCCGCCCAGGCCGCCCAGGTAGGCCGCGTCCCGTCCCGGGCCGCCGGCGAGGGCGAGCAGGACGGGCCCCTCGCCGGTGTCCGCGTAGGCGAGCTCGGTTCCGTCGTACGTCGTGTAGTGCGGCATGGCCTACGCCTTCCCCGCCCGCGCCGCTTCTCGCGCCGCCGTCCGGGGACCGATCGGGATGCCAGGGGTGCAGGGCTGTTTGACCCCTTACCCTGTCGTGGTGACCACCGCAGAGACCGAGCCGGTATCCGGCCCCGCAGGCATGCCCTTCGCCGCTCCGGACGCCGGCACCGACACCGTGCTGGGCGGCCGCTACCGCGCGCTGACCCTCGCGATGGTCTCCGTCGTCCTGCTCATCGCCTTCGAGGCCACGGCCGTCGGCACCGCCATGCCCGTGGCCGCGCGCGAGCTGGACGGGCTGCCGCTGTACGCCTTCGCCTTCTCCGGTTACTTCACCACCTCCCTCTTCGCGATGGTCGTCAGCGGCCAGTGGTGCGACCGCACCGGCCCGCTCGCGCCGCTCGTCGCCGGCATCGGCGCCTTCGCCGTCGGGCTGGCCGTGTCCGGCACCGCCCAGTCCATGTGGCCGTTCGTACTGGGCCGCGCCGTGCAGGGCATCGGCGGCGGGCTCGTCATCGTCGCCCTGTACGTCATCGTCGGCCTCGCCTACCCCGAACGCCTGCGGCCCGCGGTGATGGCCGCCTTCGCCGCGTCCTGGGTGCTGCCCTCCATCGTCGGGCCGCTCGTGGCCGGCACGGTCACCGAGCAGTTCGGCTGGCGCTGGGTCTTCCTGGCCATCCCCGTACTCGTCGTGCTCCCGCTGCTGATGGGCCTGCCCGCGCTGCGCCGCACCTCCCTGCGGCGGCCCCCGGACGACCGCAAGGCTCTGGACCGCCGCCGGCTGTGCCTGGCGTTCGCCGTCTCCGCCGGCGCCGGGCTGCTGCAGTACGCCGGGCAGGACCTGCGGCCGCTGTCGCTGGTCTTCGCCCTGGCGGGTGCCGTGCTCGTCGTCCCGGCCGCGCTGCGACTGCTGCCCCGGGGCACCTTCCGCGCGGCTCGCGGACTGCCGGCCGTGGTGCTGCTGCGCGGGGTGGCTTCCGGCACGTTCCTCGGCGCCGAGAGCTTCGTCCCGGTGATGCTCGTCACACAGCGGCACATGTCGCCGACCCTCGCCGGGCTCTCCCTGGCCGGCGGCGGGGTCACCTGGGGCATCGGCTCCTGGCTCCAGGGCCGCCCGCGCCTGGAGCCGCACCGCGAACGCCTCGTCGTCCTCGGCATGTTCCTCATGGCCGCCGCGATCGCCGGCGCCGCCCTGACGCTGCTGGACGCCGCCCCCGCCTGGACCGCGGCCGCGGCGTGGGCCGTGGGGGGCATCGGCGCGGGCCTGGTCATCTCCTCCCTGAGCGTCATCCTCTTCAAGCTCTCGCCACCCTCCGAGGCCGGCGCCAACTCCGCCGCCCTCCAGGTCTCCGACGCCCTGGCCAGCGTCGTCCTCGTCGCCGCCGCGGGCACCGTCTTCGCCGCCCTCGGCGGGGCGGCGGGCGCCTTCACGGCCGTCCTCCTGCCCCTGGCCTTCCTCGCCCTCGCGGGCGTCGGCGTGGCGGCGCGGCTGCGCCTGAAAACGGGGTGAGGCGGGAGCGCGGGGAGGTTACCGTCCCGGTGTGAAAGAGCTGACCGTCGTATTCACCGACGCCGAGTGGGAGTCCCTGAGCGACCTCGCCGACGCGCACGGCGTGCCGGTCGCGGAGTTCGTGCGCGCGGCGGTACGGGCGTACCAGGCCGCCGAGGCCGTGCGTGTCCGCGCCGCAGGGGAGGCGTACGCCTCCGCCCACGCGGACCTGCTGCGCAGGCTGGGGGAGTGAGGTGACCATGCGCCACCTCACCCTCGCCGAGGTCACGGACCTCGCCCGCCTGGCCTGCGGCGGGGAGCCGCCCGCGCTGCGCGAGCCCGGGCTGAGCCCCAGCAAGACCGCCGCCGCCAGCCACGCCGTCCGCTTGCACGACCCCGGGCCGAGCGCCAGTAGGCTGTGACGGTTGTCGTACCCGACCCGTCACCGGAGACCGTGACTACCACCGCCCCGCACAGCGCCAGCAACTCGCACTCGCACCACCTGTCGCCCGCCTTCCCCGGCCGCGCCCCCTGGGGCACGGCCGGCAAGCTGCGCGCCTGGCAGCAGGGTGCCCTGGACCGGTACATCGCGACGCAGCCACGTGACTTCCTGGCCGTCGCGACCCCCGGCGCCGGCAAGACGACCTTCGCGCTCACCCTCGCCTCGTATCTGCTGCACAACCACCTCGTGCAGCAGATCACCGTCGTCGCCCCCACCGAGCACCTGAAGAAGCAGTGGGCGGAGGCCGCGGCCCGGATAGGCATCAGGCTGGACCCGGAGTACAGCGCGGGGCCGCTCGGCAAGGAGTACCACGGGGTCGCGGTGACCTACGCGGGCGTCGGCGTGCGCCCGATGCTGCACCGCAACCGCTGCGAGCAGCGCAAGACGCTGGTGATCCTGGACGAGATCCACCACGCGGGCGACAGCCGGTCCTGGGGCGAGGCGTGCCTGGAGGCCTTCGAGCCGGCGACCAGACGGCTGGCGCTGACCGGGACGCCCTTCCGGTCGGACACCAACCCGATCCCGTTCGTGACGTACGAGGAGGGCAACGACGGCATCCGCCGCTCGTCGGCCGACTACACCTACGGTTACGGCAACGCGCTCGCCGACGGTGTCGTGCGGCCTGTGATCTTCCTCTCCTACAGCGGCACCATGCGCTGGCGTACGAAGGCCGGCGACGAGCTCTCCGCACGGCTCGGCGAACCCATGACCAAGGACGCGATCAGCCAGGCGTGGCGGACCGCGCTGGCGCCGACCGGCGAGTGGATCCCGAACGTGCTGCGCGCCGCGGACCAGCGGCTGACGGAGGTCCGCAAGTCCATCCCGGACGCCGGTGCGCTGGTGATCGCCACCGATCAGGACTCCGCCCGCGCGTACGCCAAGCTCATCCGGGAGATCACCGGGCACAAGGCGACGCTGGTGCTCTCCGACGACGCGGGAGCGTCCTCCCGGATCGAGGAGTTCAGCGCGAGCGACGACCGGTGGATGGTCGCGGTCCGCATGGTGTCGGAGGGCGTGGACGTCCCGCGGCTGGCCGTCGGGGTCTATGCGACGACCATCTCCACGCCGCTGTTCTTCGCGCAGGCGGTGGGCCGTTTCGTACGGTCCCGCCGGCGCGGCGAGACGGCCTCGGTCTTCCTGCCCACCATCCCCATGCTGCTGGGCTTCGCGAACGAGATGGAGGTCGAGCGCGACCACGCCCTCGACAAGCCCAGGAAGGAGGGCGAGGAGGACCCGTACGCGGAGTCCGAGAAGGAGCTGGCGGAGGCCGAGAAGCAGCAGGACGAGGACACCGGCGAGCAGGACATGCTGCCCTTCGAGGCGCTCGAGTCCGACGCCGTCTTCGACCGGGTGCTCTATGACGGCGCCGAGTTCGGCATGCAGGCCCACCCGGGCAGCGAGGAGGAGCAGGACTATCTGGGCATTCCGGGTCTTCTCGAGCCGGACCAGGTGCAGTTGCTGTTGCAGAAGCGGCAGGCCCGGCAGATCGCGCACAGCCGGAAGAAGCCGGACAGCGAGGCGGACCTGCTGGAACTCCCCGCCGAGCGGCGGCCGATCGTCACGCACAAGGAGCTGCTGGAGCTGCGCAAGCAGCTGAACACGCTGGTCGCGGCGTACAACCACCAGAGCGGCAAGCCGCACGGCGTCATCCACAACGAGCTGCGCCGGGTGTGCGGCGGTCCGCCGAGCGCGGAGGCGACGGCGGGGCAGCTCCACGAGCGCATCAAGAAGGTCCGGGAATGGGCGACCCGGATGCGCTGAGCGGCGGTCGTGGGCTCAGGCGCGGTGCGCCTCCCTGATTCTGACGTATCGTCAGCGATGCCGCGGATCCTGCGGCCGTTGGGGAGGTTCGGCGGAGGATTTGCGGTGGCGGCTCCAACCGACCGGCTCGCGTGACCGGATTGTGGACGAAGTCTTCCGCTCAGCGGTACCCGCTCGCTAGCGTTCCGGTCACGCAACGCGCCGTGGCAGTGGAGCCTCGGGGCGCCAGCCGGTACCGCCAGGCCGGTGGCCACTCCGCGCTCTGCCGCGGGACCGCCAGTGCTCCCGCCGTGCGAGATGAGCCGCCACTCACACGATTAAGGGGGCGTCGTGACCGCGGAGACCTCTCAGACACTTGATCGGGGCCTGCGGGTCCTGAAGCTGCTGGCCGACACCGACCACGGGCTGACCGTCACGGAACTGGCGATGAAGCTGGGCGTCAACCGCACGGTGGTCTACCGCCTCCTCGCCACCCTGGAACTGCACTCCCTGGTCCGCCGCGACCTCGGCGGGCGCGCCCGCGTCGGGCTCGGTGTGCTGCGGCTGGCACACCAGGTGCACCCGCTGCTGCGCGAGGCCGCGCTGCCCGCCCTGCGCTCCCTCGCCGAGGACATCGGGGCCACCGCCCACCTCACCCTCGTCGACGGCAGCGAGGCGCTGGCCGTGGCGGTCGTCGAGCCGAGCTGGACCGACTACCACGTCGCCTACCGCACCGGCTTCCGGCACTCCCTGGAGCGCGGCGCCGCGGGCCGGGCGATCCTGGCCGGGCGCAGCCTGCAGCCCTTCGAGCCCGATCCGCGCTGCTGCGAGGGCCCCGGCTACGTCCTCACCCACGGCGAGCTGGAGGCCGGCGCGAGCGGCGCCGCGGCCCCGCTGGTGGGGGTGCCGGGCGTGGAGGGCAGCGTCGGTGTGGTGATGCTGTCCGACGCGGTACCCGAACGGGTGGGCCCGCGGGTCGTCGAGGCGGCGGTGGAGGTCGCCGACGCCCTGCGGTGAGGGTTCGCGCGGGGGTGGGGCGCACCGGGCTCCGGCACGCCGGCCGCCGCCGTGAACTACATTCACCTCATGCCTTTCGTCTCCGCCCGGAACCGGATCCTCGCCCTCTGCGCCGCGCTCGTGGCCGTGCTGCTGGCGGTGGCCCTGTTCGCGCCGCTGCCGATCTCGATCGTCATGCCGGGGCTCACGGCCGACGTGCTCGGCGACGACCAGGGCAAGCCGGTGATCACGATCACCGGCACCGAGACCCGCGAGACCTCGGGGCAGTTGCGGATGACGACCATCGCGGCGACCAACCCGGACGCGGTCGTCCGCTTCGATGACGTCCTCACGGCCTGGTTCGCCACCGACCAGGCCGTGATGCCGCGCGACGCGGTGTACCCGACCGGCGGCACGGTCAAGGAGATCGAGCGCCACAACCGGGCGGAGATGACGGAGTCCCAGCAGGACGCGACCGCCGCGGCCCTGCGGCAGCTGCGGCTGTCCCCCTCGGAGGTCGACGTCACCCTCCACCTCGCGGACGTCGGCGGGCCCAGCGCGGGCCTGATGTTCAGCCTGGGCATCATCGACAAGATCGAGGGCAACGGCCGCGGCGGCGACCTCACCGGCGGCCGCAGGATCGCCGGCACGGGGACGATCACCGCCGACGGCAAGGTCGGGCCGGTCGGCGGTGTCCCGCTCAAGGAGCAGGCCGCGCGGCGCGACGGCGCGACCGTCTTCCTCGTCCCGAAGGCCGAGTGCGCCGACGCCAAGTCCGAACTCCCCAAGGGACTGCGGCTGGTGCCCGTCACCACCCTCGACGGCGCGGTCGACGCCCTGGAAGCCCTCGACACCGGAGGCAAGGTCCCCAGCTGCTGAGGCCCGCCCACCGGTGCGCCGCTCAGCCCGCCGTGATGAAGCCCTCCTTCACCAGCCAGGCCTTGGCCACCTCGTGCGGGTCCTCGCCCTCCACGTCGACCTTCGCGTTGAGCTCACGGCCGACGGCGTTGGTGAGCTTCGCCGACAGCGGGTCGAGCAGGCCGCGGATGGCCGGCCAGCGGTCGAGGGTCCTGCCGTTGACGACGGGGGCGGCGTCCGTGCCGGACGGCGAGGTACTCCCAGAAGCTCACCCGGAATCACCCCCGCCGTCCCTCGTCTCCGTGCCGGCTACGCGTCCGCGTCCTGCGCCGCCTGCTCGACCAGCGGGATGATCCGCAACGGGACCGGATTCTCCATGACGATCGCCGTGGAGGCCCGCACGATGCCATCAAAGCCCACAACCCGGTCGATCACACGTTGGAGGTCGGCGTTCGAGCGGGCCACCAGCCGGCACAGCATGTCCCCCTGCCCGGTCGTGGTGTGCAGCTCCAGCACCTCCGGCACGCCTGCCAGGTGCGCCCGCACGTCCGGGCCCTGTCCCTGCTTGATCTCCAGCGTCGCGAAGGCCGTCACCGGATAACCCAGCGCGGCCGGGTCCACCTGCGGCCCGAAGTCGCGGATCACCCCGTTGGCCTGAAGCCGGTCAAGTCGTGCCTGCACCGTCCCGCGCGCCACTCCCAGGCGGCGCGACGCCTCCAGCACGCCGATCCGGGGTTCCTCGGCGAGCAGCTTGATCAGCCGACCGTCCAGCCGGTCGATCCCCATGGCGCCCCCTGCCCTCCCGTGACGGTGGTCACTGTGCACAGAATGCCAACTGCATCTGCTGTACCGCTGTACAGATTGCCCAATGGTTCTGACAAGTATTGCGCACCTTGAAGTGTCAGGCGAGGCTGCTGCCATGACTGAGACCCTGGATCACACGGCCCCCACCCCCGGCGACGCTGACCCGTTCCCGGTCAAGGGGATGGACGCTGTCGTCTTCGCCGTGGGCAACGCCAAGCAGGCCGCCCACTACTACTCGACCGCGTTCGGCATGAAGCGCGTGGCCTACTCCGGACCGGAGAACGGCAGCCGCGAGACCGCCTCCTACGTCCTGGAGTCCGGGAGCGCCCGCTTCGTGTTCACCTCGGTCATCAAGGCCACCACCGACCACGGCCGCTTCCTGGCGGAGCACGTCGCCGCCCACGGCGACGGCGTGGTGGACCTGGCCCTGGAGGTGCCGGACGTCCGCGCCGCCTACGACTATGCCCTCGCGCACGGCGCCACCGGCCTGGAGGAGCCGCACGAGGTCTCCGACGAGTTCGGCACCGTCGTCGTGGCCGCCATCGCCACCTACGGCGAGACCCGCCACACCCTGGTCGAGCGCGGCGCCTACAAGGGCCCGTACCTGCCCGGCTACGTCGCCGCCGAGCCGATCGTGGAGCCCCCGGCCAAGCGGTTCTTCCAGGCGATCGACCACTGCGTCGGCAACGTCGAACTCGGCAGGATGAACGACTGGGTGACCTTCTACAACCGCGTCATGGGCTTCACCAACATGAAGGAGTTCGTCGGTGACGACATCGCCACCGAGTACTCGGCCCTGATGTCCAAGGTCGTCGCGGACGGCACGCTGAAGGTCAAGTTCCCCATCAACGAGCCCGCGATCGCCAAGAAGAAGTCGCAGATCGACGAGTACCTCGAGTTCTACGGCGGCCCGGGCGTCCAGCACATCGCCCTCGCCACCAACGACATCGTCGCCTCGGTCCGCGCGATGCGCGCCGCCGGCGTCGAGTTCCTCGACACCCCGGACTCCTACTACGACACCCTCGGCGAGTGGGTGGGCGACACCCGCGTCCCGATCGACACCCTGCGCGAGCTGAAGATCCTGGCAGACCGGGACGAAGACGGCTACCTGCTGCAGATCTTCACCAAGCCTGTCCAGGATCGCCCGACCGTCTTCTTCGAAATGATCGAGCGGCACGGTTCGATGGGCTTCGGCAAGGGCAACTTCAAGGCGCTCTTCGAGGCGATCGAGCGCGAGCAGGAGCGCCGCGGCAACCTCTGATCGCCGACACGGCGGACTCCGGCGCCGGTCCGTGCCCCCACGGGGGAGGGGCGTGGACCGGCACCGGCCGCCGTCAGAAGACGAGCCTGAAGTGGCGGAAGGCCATCACGAGCGCGTACGCGCCGAACGCCCACAACGCCAGCGCCCCCAGCACCGCCCCCGTCGCCGCCCACAGCCCCGTGCGCGGCGGCCGCCGCAGCGCCCCGGCGAGCGCGCCGGCCACCGTACCCGCCGCGGGCAGACCCCCGATGAGCACGGCCGCGTTCTCCAGGGCCACCTTGGTGCGGTGGTTGCCGGCCCAGTCCGTGGGGCTCGCGTGCCGCGCCGCGTCCACCGCGCCCATGACCCACAGCACCACCGGCGGGGCGAGCAGCACGACCGCCCACACGCAGCGCACCACGATCCTGCGCCCGTGCCGCCGCACCTGCTCCGCGTCCCGGGCACCCGTCGCGCCCGTCGTGCCCGTCGCGCCCGTCGTGCCCGTCCTGTCCGTCGTCTCCGTCACGTCGGTCATCCTCGCCGGGTGGTGCCCGGGCCACCATCCGTACGGATACTCACGCACACCCGCAACGCGCCCCGGAACCGATCCGCCCCGTGACGCGATCTTCCCCGGGCGGCGGCGCGGTGCGAAGCTGGACGCATGGGCGATCTCATCGACCGGCTGCGCGCCGGGCTCCCCGACGAGGCCATCCTCGTCGATCCCGACGTCACCGCCTCCTACGCGAACGACATGGCGAGCTTCTGCCCCTCAGGGGCGCCCGCGGTGGTCGTTCTGCCGCGCACCGTGGAGCAGGTCCAGCACGTCATGCGGACCGCCACGGCCCTGCGGGTGCCCGTCGTGCCGCAAGGAGCCCGTACCGGCCTGTCGGGCGCCGCCAACGCCACCGACGGCTGCATCGTGCTCTCCCTGACCAGGATGGACCGCGTCCTGGAGATCGACCCCGTCGACCGCGTCGCGGTCGTCGAGCCGGGCGTCGTCAACGCCGCCCTGTCCCGCGCCGTCGCCGAGCGGGGCCTGTACTACCCACCGGACCCCTCCAGTTGGGAGCAGTGCACCATCGGCGGCAACATCGGCACCGGCTCCGGAGGCCTGTGCTGTGTCAAGTACGGGGTCACCGCCGAGTACGTGCTCGGCCTGGAAGTCGTCCTGGCCGACGGGCGGCTGCTGCGCACCGGCCGGCGCACCGCCAAGGGCGTCGCCGGATACGACCTGACCCGGCTGTTCGTCGGCTCCGAGGGCAGCCTCGGCATCGTGGTGCGGGCCGTGCTGGCGCTCAAGCCCGCGCCGCCCGCCCAGCTGGCCCTGGTGGCCGAGTTCCCCTCGGCGGAGGAGGCCTGCGCGGCCGTCTGCGACATCATGGCCGGCGGGCACGTGCCCTCGTTGCTGGAGCTGATGGACGGCACGACCGTGCGCGCCGTCAACACGATGACGAACATGGGCCTGCCCGAGTCCACCGAGGCGCTGCTGCTCGCCGCCTTCGACACCCCCGACCCCGCCGCCGACCTGGCCGCGGTGGGAGCGTTGTGCACGGCCGCCGGGGCGACGCAGGTGGTGCCCGCCGAGGACGCGGCGGAGTCCGAGATGCTGCTGCAGGCGCGGCGGTTGGCGCTGCCCGCGCTGGAGCGGGTCTCCACGGCCACGATGATCGACGACGTGTGCGTGCCGCGCGGCAGGCTCGCCGCGATGCTGGACGGGGTCGCGGCGATCGCCCGCAAGCACGACCTGACGATCGGGGTGTGCGCGCACGCCGGGGACGGCAACACCCACCCCGTGGTCTGCTTCGACGCCGCCGATCCGGAGGAGTCCGGCCGGGCCCGCGAGTCCTTCGACGAGATCATGGCCCTCGGCCTGGAGCTCGGCGGCACGATCACCGGGGAGCACGGCGTCGGGGTCCTCAAACGCGAGTGGCTGGCGCGCGAACTCGGCCCGGTGGGGCTGGAGATGCAGCGCGGCATCAAGGCCGTCTTCGACCCGCTCGGCATCCTCAACCCGGGCAAGGTGTTCTGAGCCCGCCGCCGAGCCCGCCGCTGCGGCCGCCGCCGGGCCCCGCGGGCCTCGCCCCGGGCGTCCGGCGGTCGGGCGTCCGGCGGTTCGGGCGGGTGTACGCGCGTCCGGCCGCTCAGGCGTCCGGCGGTCCGTCGGAGCCGTGCCGCGGGTCGCGCGGGCGGCGCTCGTCGAGACCGCCCTCGCCGGCGGCCGGGGCGAGCAGCTCGTCCAGCCGCTCGTCCATGGACAGGTGGTCCAGCTCCGTCCCCGGCGGCACCGCCCGCAGCGTGCGCTCCAGCCACGCCGCCACCGGGTGCGAGGGCGCCTCCAGCAGCGCGGTGCCGTCCGGCGAGCTGAGGGCCATGCAGATCACGCTGCGCCCGTCCGTCTTGGTCGGCCAGATCCGCACGTCGCCGTGTCCGCTCGGCCGGAACACCCCCTCGACCAGCAGCTCCCGGGCGAAAGTCCAGTTGACCGGGGAGCCCGAGCCGAGGTGGAAGGCGATGTGCACGGCGAAGGGATCCTCGGCCCGGTAGGCCAGCATGGCCGGTACGGGGATGCTCCGCTCGGGCGACAGCACCAGGTGCATCTCCAGTTCGCGTTCGACCACAGTGTGCATCTCGTCGTCCTTTCCTCGGCGCGAAGGCCCCTGGCGGCGCTGCGCGGCGGATGCCGCGCGGGGCCCGCACCGGGAGAGAGCGCATACGGCCCTCACCATGACGCGGGTTCCGGCGATCGGAAGGACTTTTCCCGAATGCCTGGCACACGCGAGATGCATGCGGTACACACGGAATGCCGGCGTCCGCTCCGCACGGGGTGCGCCCGGTTGTCGACGGTGATCCCGTTTCCGCCCCCGCCGCGCGCACGACTCCGCGGCGCGCGTGCCCCCGTCCGTCCGAGGCGGCGTCAGTTCGGAAGCGTATCGGTTCGGCCGCCGGGATTTGCCCCGGAATGCCGATCATCGCCCGTGGATCGTTTCTTTCGTCCGCCCGCCGCGTTCTTCGTTAGTGTCCTCCTTGCACGCCGGGGGACGGCGGGCTGGTCGAGCGTGTCGGTCGTGAGGGGAGTTGTCACGGATGACCTCCGGTAGCAGCGGCGGGAGTATGCCCGGACCCGGGTACTACCCGGACCCGTCCATCCCGGGCTACATCCGGTACTGGAACGGGTCCTCGTGGGTGCCCGGCACGAGCCGCCCCGCGCCGCAGCCGGGCGAGGACCTCGCGCCGCCCTCGGGCACGGCCGTGGCGGCGGCGGGACCGGCCATCGCGCCGCCGCCCACGCCCTCCGTGCCGGACACCCCCCAGGCGGTCGCGACGCCGCGGACCCCCGCGCTGGAGGAGTCTGGGCCGATGTTCCTGGACGAGGACCCGCGGGCGCCGCGGGCCGAACGCGGACCCGATACCGTCACCGGACTGCCGCCCCGGCCGGCGCCCCAGGAGCCCCTCGCGGAGGCCGCTCCGGAGCGGGCGTGGGGCGCCGACCTGGCCCGGCAGGACCCCGCGCCCCGTGTGTCGTGGGGCGCCCCCGAACGTGCGGAACAGGCCGTCGCGCCCGTACCGGCCCCGGCTCCCGCACCGGCCGCGCCCGCACCCGCCCCCCGGGCCGCCGCGGCACCGGCCCCCGCGCCCCAGGCCCCCGCTGCCGCGCCGGCCGAGAGCCCCGCGCCCCGGCAGCCGGCCGCGGCCGTCCCCTGGGCGCAGCAGGTGCACGATCTGGCCCGTCAGGTCCCCTCGCAGGGCGGCGAGTCCGCGACCCCGGCACCGTGGCGTCCGGTCGCCGACGACCCGTTCGCCTCCGCGCGGGACCAGGCACGCCCCGCCTCTCTCGGGAAGCGGCTGGTGGCCCGGCTGATCGACACCGTCGTGGTGGGCGCGGTCGTCGCGGCGGCCGCGATGCCGCTGGGGACGGCGGCGTACGAGCACCTGCGCGACAAGGTGGACGCCGCCCGGCTGACGGGCGAGGAGGTGACGGTCTGGCTGGTGGACGGCACGACGGGCGTCTACCTGGGCATCGTCGCCGCCGTCGCGCTCGTCACCGGGCTGCTGTACGAGGTGCTGCCCACCGCAAAGTGGGGCCGCACCCTCGGCAAGAAGCTGCTCGGCCTGCGCGTGCTGGACATCGAGAGCCAGTACGAGCCGGGCTTCGGGCAGGCGCTGCGCCGGTGGCTCACCCGTACGGTGCTGGACGCGCTCGTCGTCGGCTTCCTGGGGCTGGCGTGGTGCCTGTTCGACCGGCCGTGGCGGCAGTGCTGGCACGACAAGGCGGCGCGCACCTTCGTGGCCCGCGAGCGCTGACACCCGAACGGCCCCCGCCGGAGGCGCGGCCGTATCGTCCGGGTTTCACTCGGGACATGAGCACCGACCAGCCCGAGGACCCGTACGCCAAGCCGCCCCGGGAGCCGTCCGGGCCCGCGCAGCCGTCGGCCGGGCAGTCACCGCCCGGCGGCCTGCCCGGTGAGCAGCCGCCCGGGCAGGAGCCCGGGCAGGAGCCCCCGGGGCAGCAGCCGCCGCCCGGGCGGCAGGCGTACCCGCCGCCGTACCCGTCCGCACCAGGCGGCTCGCCCTACGACCGGCCGGCCTACGGCGGTGGGGGCGACCCGTACGCGAGCGGCTCCTACGGCATGGGGGAGCCGGATCCCCTTGCGGGCATGCCCCCGTTGGCGAACCGGGGGCGCAGGCTGGCCGCACGCATCGTCGACGCGCTCGTCATCGGCATCCCCGTCTACGGCCTCACCGGGCTGATCTGGAACTACGACTACAACGCCACCGGCGCGGTGTTCTCCCAGAGCGTGATCTACGCCGTGGTCTATCTGGCCTACCAGGTGTTCATGCTCACCCGGTACGGGCAGAGCCTCGGCAAGAAGCTGTTGCGGGTGCGCGTCGGCATGCTCGCCGACGGCGCCAAGCCGACGGCCCCGGCGGCGCTGAAGCGGGAGTCGGTCTACTCGCTGGTGCCGATCGTCCCGTGCTGCGGTGAGGTCTTCTGGGTCATCGAAGTGCTCTGGTGCACCTGGGACAAGCCGTATCGCCAGTGCCTGCACGACAAAGCGGGGCAAACCGTGGTGGTCTCCGTGGGGTGAGGCGGGCTTCGGGTGATCGTCGCAGGGCCGTGACCATCCGGCGTCTATGCGTCGTCATGCCCGGCTGATTTACTCGTCCCATGAGTTCGAATCAACCGCCCGGCTACGGTTATCCGCAGGGCGGCTCGGGGGGCCAGAACCCGTACGGTGAGCAGCCGTACGGCCAGCAGCCGTACCCCCAGGGCCAGAACCCTTACGACCAGCAGCCGTTCCCGCAGCAACAGTCGCCTTACGCCTATCCGCAGCAGGGGCCCGGCTACGGCCAGATGCCGACGGACCCGGCCCTGGCGGGCATGCCCCCGCTGGCCGGAAGCGGCCAGCGCTTCGTCGCCCGGCTCATCGACGGGGCGATCTTCCTTGTCCTCGCCTTCGTCCTCAGCATGGCGTTCGGCGCGTCCTTCACGGACCCGGACGACCTCGGCAAGGTGGTCGTGGTCTCGCTCATCGTCGGTGTCGCCAGCTTCCTGTACGAAGCGCTGATGCTGAAGTCCAGCGGCCAGACCATCGGCAAGAAGGTCATGAAGATCCGCGTGGCGCGGCTCGCCGACGGCAGCGTCCCGGGCAACGCGGCCTGGGCCCGCGCCGGTACGTACGCCGGTATCAGCGTCGCCGGCAACGTGATCCCCTGCGTGGGCTTTCTGCTGCCGCTGCTGAACGTCCTGTGGCACCTGTGGGACAAGCCGTACCGTCAGTGCTGGCACGAC
This sequence comes from Actinacidiphila sp. bgisy167, assembly GCF_965342175.1. Taxonomy (GTDB): domain Bacteria; phylum Actinomycetota; class Actinomycetes; order Streptomycetales; family Streptomycetaceae; genus Actinacidiphila. The sequence goes on along the minus strand of NZ_CBDRBL010000030.1, from coordinate 15,601 downwards.
AAGGCGGCCAAGACCGTCGTCGTGAAGGTCTGACAGACCCCGACGTCAACGACGGCCCCGGAGCGTCCGCTCCGGGGCCGTCGTTGTCCGGCGGGGAGGCGGGGCGGTGCTCAGCGGCGCAAGGAGTGTCCGCCCAGGCGGCCTTCGGTGGTGCCCCGGACGCGGGCCCGCGGGACCGGGTGCCGCTCGGTGGGCCGCGCGCGCTTCGCGCGGCGCACGGCGGGCGGGATCGCCGCCGTCACAGCGACCAGGACGCCGAGCGCCAGGCCCGCCGCGGCGACGACCACCACCGCCACGCCCGATCTCGCCTCGGAGAGCAGCAGCATCGCGAGGGTGGCGAGCACCACGGTCGCCGAACCGTACGTCAGCTGAGCGGGGGTGGGACGCGGCATGGCTGATCCGTCCTCAGGCGTCGTGTGTGGCGGAGCCTCGGCCAGGGCCGGTTCACGGCGGTTCGGGAGTGGCACGCCGACCATCGACCCTACGCTGCGAGATGCCCGCGCGGAACACCCGGTAAGCGCGACCTGACCCACGGTGTGGAGCACGGGGGGCGCACGGTCGCATCACCCTCCCATCGGCCATGGCGGGTTGGGGTGAAACGTGCGCGTCCTGACCGCGGTGTCCGCTATGTGCCCGCTATGTGCTACCAAATGGTCGCTCACCGTACTCGTCGGTCATGTACAAGTCAAGATCTGTTTTTTTGGGCCCCACTCCGATGCAATGTCCCCCACCCAGGGAGGTCATACATCGTGATAAGCCAACGACGGACCATCAGATCCGCCGCTCTGGCCGTGGCGATCGTCGCGATAGGCGCCACAGCCTTCCCCGTCGCGGCAGCCCAGGCCGACCCGCAGACCGGGCGTGTCGTACGGCACGACCCGGCGCGAGCGGAGCGCGTCGAGCACGATCTGAAGGGCCCGCTGAGCGAGCGTCAGTCCGCCCAGCGCCAGCAGGCGATCGAGCAGGTCATCTCAGGCAAGTCGAAGATCGAGGACCGCGGCGCGTCAGGCGTCGTGAAGCTCGGCAAGAACAAGTACGTCGAGCTCGCGCGCGAGAAGACCGACAAGATCTTCGTGATCCTCGCCGAGTTCGGGACCAAGACCGACCCCGCGTACGGCGGAACGCCCGGTCCCGTGCACAACGAGATAGCCGAGCCCGACCGCAGCACGGACAACAGCACGGACTGGCAGGCGGACTACAACCGCCAGCACTTCCAGGACCTGTACTTCTCGAAGGCCAAGGGTGATGAATCCGTGGCCACGTACTACGAGAGGCAGTCCTCCGGCCGCTACTCGGTCGCGGGCGAGGTCGCCGACTGGGTCAAGGTCGACTGGAACGAGGCCCGGTACGGCAGCAACAAGTGCGACAACTGCGCCTGGTACCTCGTCGCGGACGCGGTGAACAAGTGGGTCGACGCGCGCAAGGCCGCCGGTGACACCGCCGCCCAGATCAAGGCGAAGCTGGCCGAGTACGACCAGTGGGACCGCTACGACTACGACGGCGACGGCGACTTCAACGAGCCCGACGGCTACATCGACCACTTCCAGATCGTGCACGCCGGCGAGGACGAGTCCGCCGGCGGCGGCGCCCAGGGCGAGGACGCGATCTGGGCCCACCGCTGGTACGCGTTCGGCAGCGACCAGGGCTCGACCGGCCCGCAGGGCAACCTGCTCGGCGGCACCCAGATCGGCGACACCGGCGTCTGGGTCGGCGACTACACCGTCCAGCCGGAGAACGGCGGCCTCGGCGTCTTCGCCCATGAGTACGGCCACGACCTCGGTCTGCCGGACCACTACGACACCACCAACAGGGCGGAGAACTCCACCGCCTTCTGGACGCTGATGTCGTCCGGTTCGTGGCTCGGCACCGGCAAGGACGCCATCGGCGACCGGCCCGGCGACATGACGGCCTGGGACAAGCTGCAGCTGGGCTGGCTGAACTACGACCTCGCCACGGCAGGCAAGACCTCCCTCAGCACCCTGGGCGTCGCCGAGTACAACACCGCCAGGAAGCAGGCCCTGATCGTCGCGCTCCCGCCGAAGAGCGTGACGAGCGAACTGGCCGTCCCGGCCGAGGGCGCCAAGCAGTGGTGGAGCGGCAGCGGCGACAACCTGAGCAACACGCTCACCCGCGATGTCGACCTCACCGGCAAGACCTCGGCGAGCCTGTCCCTCAAGGGCTGGTACGACATCGAGACGGACTACGACTACCTCTACACCGAGGTGTCCACCGACGGCGGCGCCACCTGGACGGCCGTCGACGGCACCATCGGCGGCGCCCCGCTCCCGCACGACGCCAGCGGCAAGCCCGCCCTGACCGGCACCGCGGCCTCCTACCAGGACATGGCGTTCCCGCTGGACGCCTACGCCGGCCAGTCGGTCAAGCTCCGCTTCCGCTACCAGTCCGACGGCGGCGTGGCCCAGAAGGGCTTCCTCGCCGACGCGATCACCCTGACCGCCGACGGCGCGACCGTCTTCAGCGACGGCGCGGAGTCCGGTGACAACGGGTGGACCGCCAAGGGCTTCACGATCAAGGGTGCCACGTACTCCGAGGAGTTCCCGCAGTACTACATCGCGGAGAACCGGCAGTACGTCTCGTACGACCAGACCCTGAAGGTCGGCCCCTACAACTTCGGCTGGGCCACCAGCAAGGAGAACTGGGTCGAGCACTACGCCTACCAGAACGGCCTGCTGATCTGGCTGTGGGACACCTCGATGCGGGACAACAACGTCAGTGCCCACCCGGGTGCCGGCCGGATCCTGCCGATCGACGCCCACCCCAAGGCGCTGAAGTGGAACGACGGCACGCTCATGCGCAACCGCGTGCAGGCCTACGACGCCACCTTCACCGCGGCCCGCACCGACGCCCTGACCCTGCACAAGAACGGCGTCGCGACCAAGGTCGCGAGCCAGCCGGGAGTCACGGTCTTCGACGACAGGAACCCCTACTGGTCCGCGGAGAACCCCACGGGCAGCGTGAATACGACCCCGAGCAACACCCGGATCACGATCCTCCACGAGGCCAAGGACGGCAGCACCGTCACCGTCAAGGTCGGCCCCTCCGGAAAGAAGTGATCACGCACCGCGCGAAGTGACCTGATCGGCCCCCGCCCTCTGGTGGACGGGGGCCGATCTGCGGATCATGTGCTTATGGCCAGCGGCGGGTTCACCAGGCTTCCCAGCGGCGACGTCGTCGTGGCCCTCCGGCTGCCCTCGCCCGGCGGAGCCGCGGAGGAGCACATCAGGGTGCTCGTCGTCGCGGTCAACCGGCAGCGCGCGCTGACCCGCCTGCGCAACCTCGGCTTTCGCGCCGTCCGCCTCGTCGGCAACATGGAGCCCCCGACGGCCGACGAGATCAACGCCGTCCTCCACCACCCCGAGGGACTCGTCTGGCGCCGCATCCCCTCGGCGCCCGCCGCCCCCTGGCAGTCCATCGCGGCACTGCTCGGCCCGACCGTCCGCCGCTGAACCGGATACGGCCCGCGGAAGTCCGCCCCCCTCGGGCGGCCGTCAGGCCCGTTCGCGGACGACCGGCTTGCCGGACAGCTCGGCGCCGGCCGTACGCAGCTCCTCCAGCGCCCGCTCGGTCGTCTCCGGCATGACGCCCGCCGTCAGGTCGAGCAGCACCCGGGTGCGGAAGCCCTCCCGCACGGCGTCCAGCGCGGTCGCCCGCACGCAGTGGTCGGTGGCGATGCCGACCACGTCGACCTCGGACACCCCGCGCTGGCGCAGCCACTGCGCCAGCCCGGTGCCGTTCTCGTCGACGCCCTCGAAACCGCTGTAGGCGCCCGCGTAGGCGCCCTTGTCGAAGACCGCCTCCACCGCGCCCGAGGCGACCGCCGGCGCGAAGTTCGGGTGGAAGCCGGCGCCCTCGGTGCCGGCGACGCAGTGGTGCGGCCAGGTGCGGACGAAGTCGGGGTGATCGGAGAAGTGCTCGCCCGGGGAGACGTGGTGGTCGCGGGTGGCCACCACGTGCCGGTAGCCGGCGGTGGCGTCCCCGACCAGGTCGGTGATGGCGGCGGCGACCTCCGCGCCGCCGGCGACGGGCAGGCTGCCGCCCTCGCAGAAGTCGTTCTGCACGTCCACGACGATCAGTGCGCGGTGCATGGCGTCCGGTCCTTTCTCGTCGGCGTCCCGTCCTTACCGACTGTAGTGAGCGGCGCCCCGCCGCGGCAGGGCGCCTGCGGCGATCAGTGGGTGATGTACTCGGTGGGCAGCACCGGCTCGCCGCGCGACAGCTGCGTCGCCGACAGCGGCAGTGCGGCACGTGCCTCGATGTGGCGGGCACGGGCGCTGTCCAGCGGCTCCCGGCCGACGGTCTCGCCGCCCAGCACCAGCGGCACCAGCAACTGCCGGTCCGCCAGCGGCCCGGGTACCGGTCCGGTGCCGAGCACCTCGGCCTCGGCGACGCCGTCGGCGTCCACCCGCCGGGCCGCCCACTTGCGCCCACCGATGCTGGTCTTGCCGCCCATCGACTTCTTGGCGACCGGCACCAGGGGGGCGCCGGGGTCGGCGGAGGCGGCGCGGGCGACGAGCTTGTAGACCATCGAGCAGGTCGGATGCCCGCTGCCGGTCACCAGGGAGGTGCCGATCCCGTACGCGTCGACCGGCGCCGCGGCCAGCGAGGCGATGGCGTACTCGTCCAGGTCCGAGGTCACCACGATGCGGGTCTTGCGCGCCCCCAGATCGTCCAATTGCTGCCGCACCCGGTGGGCGAGCAGCAGCAGGTCCCCGGAATCGATGCGCACGGCCCCGAGTTCGGGGCCGGCGATCTCCACGGCGGCCCGGACGGCCGTGGCCACGTCGAAGGTGTCGACCAGCAAGGTGGTGCCGCGGCCGAGCGACTCGACCTGCGCGGTGAACGCGCCCCGCTCGTCGTCGTGGAGCAGGGTGAAGGCGTGCGCGCTGGTGCCGATGGTCGGCAGGCCGTAGCGGAACCCGGCGGCCAGGTTGCTGGAGGAGGCGAAGCCCCCGACGTAGGCCGCGCGGGAGGCCGCGACCGCGGCCAGTTCGTGGGTGCGGCGTGCGCCCATCTCCATCAGCGGCCGGCCCGCGGCGGCCACGGCCATCCGGGAGGCGGCGGCCGCGATCGCCGAGTCGTGGTTGAGGATCGACAGCACCACCGTCTCCAGCAGCACCGCCTCGGCGAAGGTGCCCTCGATCCGCATGATCGGTGAGCCGGGGAAGTACACCTCGCCCTCGGGATAGCCGTGGATGTCGCCGCGGAAGCGGTACCCGGCCAGCCACTCGAGGGTGGGCCCGTCCACCACCCGCTCCCGTTCCAGGAAGGACAGGATGTCGCCGTCGAAGCGGAAGTTCTCCACGGCGTCCAGTACCCGGCCCGTGCCGCACACCACCCCGTAGCGCCGCCCTTCGGGCAGTCGGCGGGTGAACACCTCGAACACCGAACGCCGGTGGGCGGTGCCGCTGCGCAGCGCGGCCTGCAGCATGGTCAGCTCGTACCGGTCGGTGAACAGCGCGGTGGAGGGGACCATGACAGGCAGCCCCAGGTCTGCAGTGCTCATGGCTGAGGATGCTACCCCTATTTCGTCAGAGTGACGATTTCCCGGGGGCCGGTTTCCCTGCGGGCACCGTCTGGTGACAGCATGGGTCACGTGAGTGTCGCCCCCGCAGAGATCGAGCGGACCGAGTCGAGCGAGGCCCCCTTCGAGGTGCCGTCCCCGGACGTTCCCTGGGTGACTGTCGTCCACAACGACCCGGTCAATCTGATGAGCTACGTGACCTACGTCTTCCAGGCGTACTTCGGCTACCCGAAGGACAAGGCCACCAAGCTCATGCTCGACGTGCACCACAAGGGCCGGGCCGTGGTGTCCAGCGGCACGCGCGAGGAGATGGAACGCGACGTGCAGGCGATGCACGGGTACGGGCTGTGGGCCACCCTCACGCAGGACCGCTGAGGCCGCGGGACGCGAGGCGGGACAGCGACGCCGGACCACCGACGCGACACACCCGGACGACCACCGAGACGACCACCGAGCCCCTGAGGGACGGCTGATACCGACATGCCCGGCTACTTCCAGACCGCTGCCGAAGGCGGCGCCGCCATCGCGCTCGACGAGGTCGAGATCTCCATCCTGCGCAGCCTGGCCGTGCAGCTCCTGGAACTGATCGGCCCCGGCGCCGCGGACACCGCCGAGCCCGCCGACCCGCTGGCCGAGCTCTTCGCGGAGGGCCCCACCCGGCCCCCCGAGGACCCGGCGCTCGCCCGGCTCTTCCCGGACGCCTACGAGGAGGAGGCCGACTCCTCGGAGTTCCGCCGCTTCACCGAGAACGACCTGCGCGCCCGCAAACGCGACGACGCCCTCGCCGTCGTCCGCAGCCTCGACGCGCTGACCGCCGGCGGCGACGGGGGAGCGGTGCTGACCCTCGACGCCGGGCAGGCGCGCCAGTGGCTCGGCGCCCTCAACGACCTGCGACTGACCATGGGCGCCCGGCTGGAGATCAGCGACGACGAGAACAGCGAGCTGTACCGGCTGCCGGACTCCGACCCGCGCAAACCGCTCGTCATGGCCTACCTCTGGCTCGGGGCGCTCCAGGAGAGCCTGGTGGAGACCCTCATGCCGTGACGCGGGGGCGCCCCTCGACCAGGGGCGCCTGTGCCGCAGGTCGGCTGGGCCTCCGGGGCTGCCGCGTCTCCGGGTCGGCTGGGCCTCCGGGGCGGCCGCGTCTCCGGGTCGGCTGGGCCTCCGGGGCGGCCGCGTCTCCGGGTCGGCTGGGCCACCGGGGCGGCCGCGTCTCCGGGTCGGCTGGGCCTCCGGGGCTGCCGCGTCTCCGGGTCGGCCGGACCTCCGGGGCTGCCGCGTCTCCGGGTCGGCTGGGCCACCGGGGCTGCCGCGTCTCCAGGTCGGCTGGGCCACCGGGGCGGCCGCGTCTCCGGGTCGGCTGGGCCACCGGGGCCGGTGGCCGCGAAGTCCGGCCGCACCCCCATTCGGCGCACCTTCGGTCGGCAACTCCCTGTGCCGTGTGCCACATTTGCGCTGCGTGCCCGGCGCGCACCCCCGTGATCCACACGCTCGGCCACCCGCCGCGACGCCACCCCGTCGCGACAGGTCGCCCGCCCGGCCGGCCCCGGCGCGCACCTGCACCACCCGGGGGGGACCGGAACCCGACCCGGGCCCGCACGGCCGGACGGGCAGGGAGAAAGGCGCAGCGACATGACCTCGACGCAGGTCGAGCGGCACGAATCCGGCGGCGGCGCCCCGGGAGCCGATCCGGAGGAGGGCTACCGGCGCGGACTCGGCGCCCGCCAGGTGCAGATGATCGCGATCGGCGGCGCCATCGGCACCGGCCTCTTCTACGGGTCCAGCAAGGGCATCGCCGCCATCGGGCCCAGCCTGATCGCCTGCTACGCCGGCGCCGGCCTGGTGATCTTCTTCATCATGCGGGCCCTCGGCGAACTCCTCACCCATCGCCCCTCCTCCGGCAGTTTCGCCGACCACGCCCGCGAGTTCTTCGGACCCCTCGCCGGCTTCGCCACGGGCTGGTCGTACTGGGCCCTGTGGGCCACCGTCTGCATGACCGAGGTCACCGTCGCGGGCGCCTACATCAACTTCTGGTGGCCGTCGGTCCCGGTCTGGTCCACCGCCGCGGTCGCCCTCGTGGCGCTGTTCGTCGCCAACCTCGTCTCGGTCGGGATCTTCGGCGAGCTGGAGTTCTGGTTCTCGACGATCAAGGTCACGGCGATCGTCGCGATGATCGTCATTGGTGCCGGAGTCCTGACCTTCGGCTTCTCCGCCGCCGGCGACACCGCCTCCATCACCCACCTGTGGGCCGACGGCGGCTTCGCACCCAACGGCGCCTGGCAGGCCATGCTCGCCATGCAGGGCGTGATCTTCGCCTACCTCGGCGTCGAACTCGTCGGCACCACCGCGGGCGAGGCCAAGGACCCCAAGCCGACCCTGCGCAAGGCGATCAACACCATCCCGGTCCGCATCGGCGTCTTCTATGTCGGCACGCTGGTCGTCCTGCTGTCCGTCTTCCCCTGGACCACCTACGACCCGGGCGTCAGCCCCTTCGTCCAGGTCTTCGCCCGGGTCGGCATCCCCGCCGCCGCCGGGATCATGAACTTCGTCGTCCTCACCGCCGCCCTGTCGTCCTGCAACTCCGGCATCTACTCCACCGGCCGCATGCTGCGCGGCCTGGCCGTCAACGGCGAGGCGCCCCGGGCCGTGGCGAAGCTCAGCGGACGGCGGCTGCCGCTGCCCGCACTCGTCGTGTCGACCCTCGTCATGGGCATCGGCGTGATCGTCAACGTCGTCTCCCCGGACAAGGCCTTCGTCTACATCACCTCCGTCGCGACCTGCGCCGGCCTGTGGACCTGGATCATGATCCTCGCCGCGCACCTGCGCTACCGCGCCAGAGTCCGCGCCGGCCTGCTGCCCGCCTCCGACTTCCGCATGCCCGGCGCCCCCGTCACCAACTGGTGCGCCATCGCCGCGCTGCTCTTCGTCGTCGGACTGATGGCGACCGACCCGGACACCCGCCTCGGCCTCTACGTCTGGGCCGTCTGGTCGGCGCTGCTGGGCACCGGCTACCTCCTGCTCAAGCGGCGCACCCCCGGCGACCCGGTACCGGCCCTCGCCCAGGAGTGAACCCTCCGGTCCCCGCAGGGCGCGGCAGCCGACCCCTCCGGGGGGCGGGTGCCGCACGGCCACCCCCTTACCTATCCTGGCGACCATGCTGACCATCACCCGCGCCCTGTACGACGCACTCGTCGCCCACGCGCGCGCCGACCACCCGGACGAGGCCTGCGGCGTGATCGCCGGCCCGGCCGGCAGCGACCGGCCCGAGCGGCACATCCCGATGCTCAACGCGGCCCGCTCGCCCACCTTCTACGAGTTCGACTCCATCGACCTGCTGGGGCTCTACCGCGAACTCGACGACCGCGACGAGGAACCGGTGGTCATCTACCACTCCCACACCGCCACCGAGGCCTATCCCTCGCGCACCGACATCTCCTACGCCAACGAGCCCGGCGCCCACTACGTGCTGGTCTCCACCGCCGACACCGACGACGCGGGCCCTTTCCAGTTCCGCTCGTTTCGCATCGTGGACGGCGATGTCGCCGAAGAGCCCGTCGAGGTCGTCGACTCGTACGCCTGAGACAGCGCGTCCCGGATCCTGGGACGCCCATCTCCCGGGCCCGGGGGGAATCGATACGATGACCCCATGGTTTCCCTCGACGTGAGCGACAAGGCGCCGGGCACGCTGCTCGTGGCGCGGCTGCACGTCGACCTGTGCCGCCTCGCCAGCGCGGCATGTCCGTGCGCCTGAGCGCCGTCACCGCGCGCCACCCCCGCCTTCCCGCCGTATTCACGCACCCTTGGAGCCGACGCATGGCCATCGAGGTCCGCATCCCGACCATCCTCCGCACCTACACCGGCGGCGCCAAGGCCGTCGAAGGCAGTGGCAGCACCCTCGACGAACTCCTCGCCGACCTCGACACCCGCCATGCCGGCATCCGCGAGCGCATCGTCGACGGCGGCGAGCTGCGGCGCTTCGTGAACGTCTACCTCAACGACGAGGACGTGCGCTTCCTTGACGGCATCACCACCAAGCTCACCGACGGCGACAGCGTGACGATCCTCCCCGCCGTCGCCGGCGGCAGCGGTCCGAGCGCCCACCTCGGCGGCGCGCGCTGATGCGGTACGACAGCCCGCTGGCAGCCGTCGGCAACACCCCGCTGGTACGGCTGCCGCGCCTGTTCCCCTCCGCCGAGGTCTCCGTCTGGGCCAAGCTGGAGGACCGCAACCCCACCGGCTCCGTCAAGGACCGCCCGGCCCTGCACATGATCGAGCAGGCCGAACGCGCCGGACGCCTCACCCCCGGCTGCACGATCCTCGAACCCACCTCCGGCAACACCGGCATCTCGCTCGCCATGGCCGCCCGGCTCAAGGGCTACCGCATGGTCTGCGTCATGCCGGAGAACACCTCGTCCGAACGGCGCGAGCTGCTGACGATGTGGGGCGCCGAGATCATCCCCTCCCCGGCCGCCGGCGGCTCCAACACCGCCGTCCGCGTCGCCAAGGAACTGGCGGAGCAGCACCCCGACTGGGTGATGCTCTACCAGTACGGCAACCCCGACAACGCCGGCGCCCACTACTCAGGCACCGGTCCCGAGATCCTCGCCGACCTCCCCTCCGTCACCCACTTCGTCGCCGGTCTCGGCACCACCGGCACCCTCATGGGCGTCGGCCGCTACCTGCGCGAAAAGGTCCCCGGCGTGCAGATCGTCGCCGCCGAGCCCCGCTACGACGACCTCGTCTACGGACTGCGCAACCTCGACGAGGGCTTCATCCCCGAGCTGTACGACGAGTCCGTCCTCACCACCCGCTTCTCCGTCGGCTCCGAGGACGCCGTCCGCCGCACCCGCGAACTGCTCCAGCAGGAGGGCATCTTCGCCGGCGTCTCCACCGGAGCCGCCCTGCACGCCGCCCTCGGCGTGGCCCGCAAGGCCGAACGCGCCGGAGAACGCGCCGACATCGTGTTCGTCGTCGCCGACGGGGGCTGGAAGTACCTGTCGACCGGCATCTACACCGCCGCGTCCACCGAGGAAGCGGTCGCAGCCCTGCACGGCCAGCTCTGGGCCTGAGCCGCCCTCCCACGGCGCCCCCGCCCGCCGGACACCCGGCGACGGGGGGCGCCGTACTGGTGATTCCGCCCACAACAGGGCTCCGCGAAGGAGCACGCGCCCGCCGTGCGCCTTACGCTCAAGAACACACGGCGGGTCGCTCCCGCCCCTCCCCCCTCCCCCTGCGGAGCGGGGGGGCGTCGTGGCGCGCCAACGCAAGACCCCCGGAACGATCCACGGAGGTTTCTGCACATGAAGCTCACCGTCGTCGGCTGCTCGGGTTCGTTCCCGTCCGCGGAATCGGCCTGCTCGAGCTACCTCATCGAGGCCGACGGCTTCCGGCTGCTCCTCGACATGGGCAACGGCGCCCTCGGCGAGCTGCAGCGCCACTGCGGTCTCTACGACCTCGACGCCATCCTCCTGAGCCATCTGCACGCCGACCACTGCATCGACATGTGCGGGTACTTCGTCGCGCGCTACTACCGCCACGAGGGCGGCCCCGCCCACGCCATCCCCGTCTACGGCCCGGCGGGCACCGAGCGGCGGCTGGCCGGCGCGTACGGGGACGTGCCCGACGAGAAGTGCATGAGCGAGGTCTTCGACTTCCGCACCCTCGAACCCGGCACCTTCCGCATCGGCCCCTTCAGCGTCACGGCCGACGTCGTCAGCCACCCCGTCGAGGCGTACGGCTTCCGTGTCGAGCACGCCGGTCGCTCCCTCACCTATTCGGGTGATACCGGTCCGTGCGACGCGCTGCGCACCCTCACCGAGGGCACCGACCTGTTCCTGTGCGAGTCCTCCTTCACCCACGGCAAGGAGGACATCCCCGACCTGCACCTCAACGGCCGTCAGGCCGGCCAGTACGCCGAGCGCGCGGGTGCCAGGCGTTTGGTGCTCACCCACATCCCGCCGTGGACCGACCCGCAGATCAACCTCGAGCACGCCCGCGAGGTCTACGACGGCCCCGTCGAGGTGGCGAAGGCCGGCGCGGTCTACGAGATCTGACCGGTCCTGTCCGAACGGCACGAAGCCCCCGGAACCGCAGCTGCGGTTCCAGGGGCTTCGGCCTGAGCGGTGCCGGGCGCTACGCCTTGGCGGCGTCCTCGAGCTCGTCCTCCGGCTCGCGGCCTGGGGTGGGGAGGTTGAACTTGGTGATCGCGAAGCGGAAGACCACGTAATAGATCACCGCGAACACCAGGCCGATGGGGATGATCAGCCAGGGTTTCGTGTCGAGCTTCCAGTAGAGGGCGTAGTCGATCAGACCGGCGGAGAAGTTGAAGCCCGCGTGCACGCCCAGCGCCCAGGTGACGGCCAGGGAGACGGCGGTCAGGACGGCGTGCACCACGTACAGCAGCGGGGCGACGAACATGAACGAGAACTCGATCGGCTCGGTGACGCCCGTGACGAACGAGGTCAGCGCGAGCGAGGTCATCATGCCCAGCACGGCCTTGCGGCGCTCGGGGCGGGCGGAATGCGCGATCGCTAGGGCTGCCGCCGGGAGCGCGAACATCATGACCGGAAAGAAGCCGGACATGTACATGCCTGCGCTGGGGTCGCCCGCGAGGAACCGGCCGTAGTCGCCGTGCGCGACCTTGCCGGCGGCGTCGGTGAAGTCGCCCAGCTGGAACCAGGCCACCGTGTTGACGAACTGGTGCATGCCGATCGGGATCAGCGCGCGGTTGACCAGCCCGAACAGGCCGGCGCCGGCCGCCCCGAGACTCGTCATCCACTCGCCGAAGTGGCTGATGCCGTTGCCGATGGGCTCCCAGACCAGGCCGAAGAAGACCCCTACGACGATGCCGACGAACGCCATGATGATCGGCACCAGGCGGCGGCCGTTGAAGAATCCGAGCCAATCGACCAGTTTGGTGCGGTGGTACCGCTGCCACAGGACGGCGGCGAGCAGACCCATGATGATGCCGCCGAGGACGCCGGGGTCGTTGTACTTCGCGGCGATGTCCGCACCGGCCTGGACCTTGGCCTCCGTGACGGGGAACGCCTCCAGCACCTTGCTGTAGACGAGGAAGCCGACGACGGCCGCGAGGGCGGTCGAGCCGTCGGCCTTCTTGGCGAAGCCGATGGCGACGCCGACGCAGAACAGCAGAGGCAGGGCGCCGGTGAGCGCGCCACCCGCCTTGTCGAAGACGGAAGCCACGTGGTCCCAGCCCAGCCCCTTGGGGCCGAAGACGTCGTCCTGGCCGAGACGGACCATGAGTCCCGCCGCCGGCAGAACGGCGATCGGCAGCTGCAGGCTGCGGCCGACCTTCTGCAGGCCCTGGAAAAGGCCGGAGCCCCGCTTCTTCGCTGCGGGCGCCGCCGATGCGGTGGCGGTTGTCATGGGGGTCCTCCTGGTCTGAACCACCTGGTGGTGTAGACCAGTATTAACCTGTACTCCGCAGGTTCGGGGAAAGCCTCCTCGCGTGTGGTCTAGACCGCACTCCAGAGCGTGGCGCCCCTGCTACGCCTTGACGTTGTCCCGCTCCATCCCCTCCGCGACCTCCTCCGGTTCGCGCCCCGGAGTCGCCAGGTCGAACCTGGTGATCGCGAAGCGGAAGACCGCGTAGTACACCGCCGCGAGAACCAGCCCGATCGGGACGATCAACCACGGCTTCGTCGCCAGGTTCCAGTTGATGACGTAGTCGATCAGCCCCGCCGAGAACGCGAAACCGTCGTGCACGCCCAAGGCCCACGTCACCGCCATGGACACCCCGGTCAGCACCGTGTGGATCGCGTACAGCGCCGGCGCCACGAAGAGGAACGAGTACTCGATCGGCTCCGTGATGCCCGTCACGAACGAGGTCAGCGCCACCGACAGCATCAGGCCCCCCACCTCCTTGCGGCGGGCCGGACGGGCGCAGTGCGTGATCGCCAGCGCGGCGGCCGGGAGGGCGAACATCATGATCGGGAAGAACCCCGAGGTGAACTGCCCCGCCGTCGGATCACCCTGCAGGAAGCGGGTGATGTCCCCGTGCACCACCGTCCCGTCCGGCTTGGTGAAACTGCCGAACTGGAACCACACGAAGACATTGAGGAACTGGTGCAGCCCCACCGTCAGCAGCGCCCGGTTCGCCACACCGAAGATCCCCGCCCCGTACGAGCCCAGGTCCGTGAGCCACTGGCTGAACGCGGTGAGCCCCGCACCGATCGGCGGCCAGACGAACACGCACAGCACCGCGAAGGCGATCGCCACGAACGCCATGATGATCGGCACCAGGCGGCGGCCGTTGAAGAAGCCCAGCCAGTCCACCAGCTTCGTGCGGTGGTAGCGCTGCCAGAAGAACGCGGTGAGCAGCCCGATGACGATCCCGCCGAACACCCCCGGATTCTGGTACGCGGCCGGGATGGCGGCTGCGGGCGTCCCCTGAGGGATGCACGCCCCGCTGATGGTGCTCGTCGCCAGGAAGGCCGTCCCCTTCGGGCAGTCCTGCGGGAACTGGTGCAGCACCCCGTAGTAGACGAGGTAGCCGGCCACCGCCGCCAGCGCCGTCGAGCCGTCCGCCTTACGCGCCATGCCGATGGCGACGCCGACCGCGAACAGCAGCGGCAGCCCCAGCGAACCGTCCAGCAGCGCGCCGCCGGCGCCGTCGAAGACGTTCGCCACCGCGTTCCAGCCCAGCCCCTCGGGGCCGAAGACGTCGTCCTGGCCGAGCCGGTTCAAGATGCCCGCCGCCGGCAGCACCGCGATCGGCAGCTGCAGACTGCGCCCCATCTTCTGCAGTCCCTGGAAGAGCGCGGAGCCCCGCGTCCGGCTCGGACGCGGGGCGGCCGCGGAGGCGTCCGAACCCATGGGCCACCTCCCGGCGGTAGTGTGGTGTAGACCAGTTGCGGCGCGGCTGGGACACTCATGGATCCCCGCAAAGGCGTTCCATCACTGCATTACCGTGTGAAATCGGACCGAACGGCCGACCAAACCAGGAGTACAGATGGCCAGCAAGGCAGAGAAGATCGTCGCCGGGCTCGGCGGGCTCGACAACATCGAAGAGGTCGAGGGCTGCATCACCCGTCTCCGCACCGAGGTCAAGGACGCCTCGCTCGTCGACGAGGCCGCGCTCAAGGCCGCCGGAGCCCATGGCGTCGTCAAGATGGGCACCGCCATCCAGGTCGTCATCGGCACCGACGCCGACCCCATCGCCGCCGACATCGAGGACATGATGTGACCCGGCGCTGACCGCCGGACCACCACCCCGACCTCACCCGCACGGGGCCCGTTCCAGGACCGGCACGGGCCCCGCGCCGCGCTGCGACTAGGCTCGACGGCATGTCTCGTATCGACGGCCGCACCCCCGAAGAGCTCCGCCCCGTCACCATCCAGCGCGGCTGGAGCAAGCACGCCGAAGGATCCGTCCTGGTCTCCTTCGGCGACACCAAGGTCCTCTGCACCGCCTCCGTCACCGAGGGCGTCCCCCGCTGGCGCAAGGGCAGCGGCGAAGGCTGGGTCACCGCCGAGTACGCCATGCTGCCCCGCTCCACCAACACCCGCGGCGACCGCGAGTCCGTCCGCGGCAAGATCGGCGGCCGCACGCACGAGATCTCCCGCCTCATCGGCCGCTCCCTGCGCGCCGTCATCGACTACAAGGCGCTCGGCGAGAACACCGTCGTCCTCGACTGCGACGTCCTCCAGGCCGACGGCGGCACCCGCACCGCGGCCATCACCGGCGCCTACGTCGCCCTCGCCGACGCCGTCGCCTGGATGCACGGCCGCAAACTCGTCCGCGCCAAGGCCCAGCCCCTCAGCGACACCGTCGCAGCCGTCAGCGTCGGCATCATCGACGGCGTCCCCATGCTCGACCTCTGCTACGAGGAAGACGTCCGCGCCGAGACCGACATGAACGTCGTCTGCACCGGCGACGGCCGCTTCGTCGAAGTCCAGGGCACCGCCGAAGGCCAGCCCTTCGACCGCAAGGAACTCAACAGCCTCCTCGACCTCGCCGTCGCCGGCTGCGCCGAGCTCGACGCCCTCCAGCGGGCCGCCCTCGCTGAACTCGAACAGATCACCAAGAACTGACAAAGA
>NZ_CBDRBL010000029.1:0-75868 GCF_965342175.1 Actinacidiphila sp. bgisy167 | reverse complement strand
CCTAGCTCCGTCACCTTCACAGCGCGCCCGGAGCCGACTCGCCGCACCCACTGCTCGTCCAGTGCGGTGGCGCACAGGGCCGCGCCCAGCGATCCGGCGAGATGGTGCCGGCGCTCCGTCCAGTCCAGGCAAGCCCGTACGAGGGGCCGCCGGGATCCCGGAGGCTGCCGGTAGCCCAGCGCGCCGGCCAGCCAAGCCCGCCCTTCCAGGGTGACAGCGAGCCCGGAGCCGGTGGCGACCAGGCCCCGGACGACCATGGCGTCGGCCAAGGCCACGCCCAGTCGCCCCGCCAAGTGGTCATAGCAGGTGCGGGCACGTGCCTCGGCGCTGAGCCGCACCGACTCGCGCAGGCTCCGTGCCCGAGGGGCGTCCGGGGCGTACGAGGAGAGGGCTTCGACCAGAGCCGCCGCCTCCGGGCCGGACAGCCGGACGTAGCGGTGCCGGCCCTGGCGTTCCTCGGTCAGGACCCCACCCGCGATGAGCCGCGACAGGTGCTCGCTTGCGGTGGAGGGCCGCACCCCGGCGTGCCGGGCGAGCTCGCCCGCCGTCCAGGCGCGGCCGTCGAGAAGAGCCTGGCAGAAGACGGCCCTGGTGCGGTCGGCGAACAGGCCGGCGGTCTCGGCGAGTGAGGACATGAGGCCATGGTGACGCAAGGACGGTTCGGAGGGTGCCGAACTGTTCCGGCTCTAGGTTCGGGGACGTGACGCCTACGACGCATCGCTTCGACCATTATGACGACATTGCTGCGGCGGCAGCCCACCCGGCGCTCGTCCCGGAACTGCCGGCTGCGGAAGGGGGTCCGGCCGGGATCGACGTCGCGTGGTTGCGCGCCACCGTGGCCCGGTTCAGCTCCGGTGCGTCGCACCGGCGACGGCGGGCCCTGGTGGAGGCCGAACTGGCGCGGCTGGACCCCGCCGAACTGCGGCGGGCGGTCGCGGCCCGGCCTGAGGGAGAGGTCCGGACACGGGTGGTGCGCACCCTTGCCGAGGCACTGGGCATGCCGGAGCCCGGGGCGGTCGCGGAGGCGGTGACCGTCGTCGCGGGAGCCTATTTCGGAGGTGCAGACGCGGCCGCGGACGAAGCGGTGGCCCGGTTGGTCGCGTCCTTGGTGCCGGCGTCGGCGGACGAAGGCGCCCTGGAGGCCGCCGCGGCCCGTATCGGACTACTGGTGCAGGCCTGCGCCGCGACGGCCGCGCTGGTGGAGGCGGCGGCCGCGGCCGGCAGCGACGTACCGGTGGCCCGGGTGCTCCGGCAGGCCCCGCCGGTACCGGCCATGCGCCGGGTCGCTGCCTGTGCCACCCGTGTCGGCGGCCGCGAGATCGCCGAGGGGGACAGGGTGCTCCTCGACCTCTCGGCGGCCAACCGGGTGCACCCGGTGCCCCTCGCCTTCGGCGCACCGCCGAGGGCCTGCCCCGGCCGGCCGCACGCCCTCGCCCTGGCCGACGGCCTGCTCCGCCGCCCGCGTACCGCCTTCGCCGCATTGCACGACCAGGAGGCGCCGCTGCTGCTGCCCAACGCCTGGGACTGTGCCTCAGCGGCTGTTCTGGCGGCGCAGGGTTTCCCGGCGATCGGCACCACGAGCCTCGGCGTCGCCGCGGCCGCGGGCCTGCCGGACGGGGCGGCGGCGACGGCGGAGGAGACTTTGGCGCTGGCCCGCCGACTCAAAGGTGGCTCCTTTCTGTTCACCGTGGACATCGAAGGGGGCTTCAGCGACGACCCGCAGGCAGTGGCCGAGCTGGCCGCGAGGCTGCATGAGGCGGGCGCCGCGGGGATCAACCTCGAGGACGGGCGCGCGGACGGCACCCTCGCTCCGGTGGGAGCGCACGCCGCGAAGATCGCTGCGGTCAAGGTCGCCGTGCCCCCTTTGTTCGTGAACGCTCGCACCGACACCCACTGGCTCGGGTGCCGGCTGGAGGAGACCGGGACCCGGCTCGCGGAGTACGAACAGGCCGGCGCGGACGGGGCTTTCGTGCCAGGACTGTCCGCCCCGGACGGGATCGCCTCCCTGGTGGCGACCCTTACCGTCCCGTTGAACATCCTCTACACGCCGAACGGACCCACCGTCACTGAACTGGCCGCGCTGGGCGTCCGGAGGATCAGCCTCGGCTCTCTTCTCTACCGCACGGCCCTGGCGGCGGCCGCGGCCACCGCGAGCGCTGTCCGCGACGGCCGTCAGGTGGAACCCGCGCCCCTCTCCTATGCGCAGGTGCAGGCGCTGGGGGCGTCTGCGGGGGCGCCGCGGCCATCGCGTGACGCATCTGCAGGGTGATGCCGGGCGCATCGCCAGAATCCGTCGACGCCTCAGGAGGACGGCCGGTCCGGTTCCGCCGCGCCCGTGCGCCACGGCTCGCAGAGCGCGGCCGTGGCGGCGAGCACGGCCGCCGCCAGCAACCAGCCCCCCACGACGTCCGAGGGCCAGTGCACGCCGAGATAGACGCGGGTGAAGCCGACACCGGCGACCGACACAAAGGCGACGGCACAGGCCGCCACGCACCAGAGGGAGCGGGCCGGCCGGCGGAGCAGCAGCAGCCACAGCAGCGCGCCGCAGACGAGCGCGGCCGTCGTTGCGTGGCCCGAGGGGAAGGCCGGCAAGGAGGCCGAGTCGACGGGGTCGGGCCAGCGCGGGCGTTGCCGGCCGACGAGGACCTTGGCGGCCGCCTGCAGCACCCAGCCGACGGCGCCGGCCAGCACCAGCCACAGGGCCTGCCGGTTCTCGCGCCGTACCACCAGCCACACGACGGCCGCGAGCAGCACCAGACGCATCGTCACCGGATCCCACACCCAGTCGGTCAGGACTCGGTTGAGCCGGGTCCAGCCCGGGTGCCGCACCGCGACGGAGTGCAGCTCCACCGCGATGCCGCGGTCGGCGGCGAGCAGTGGCCCCCAGTGCGCCGCGACGAGCCCGAGCAGCAGCAGGAAGGCGGCGGAGGCCGCCGCGCACTGGCTCAGGCACGTCTGGCGCAGGGTCCGGTCGGTGTCGTCCCGGACGTCGGCCGGCGCGGGAGGAGCGTCCATGGAGCCGAGGCTACGTGAGAGCCCCGATCCCCGGGCCGAATGCCACGAGCAGTGGCACGACCGGGATCAGCAGCGCGCACGCGGAGAGATGGGCGCGCCCGAGCCGGGTGAGGCGCGGCGCCGGGTCCAGCAGCCGGCTGACGCGGACGGGCACCTGCGCGTCCGGCGTCGGGCAGGGGCCGAACACGCCGCGGTGCTCGTTGAGTTCGACCAGGGCCAGAGCTGTGGTGAGCCGCCCGAAGCGACGCGAGGCGATATCGTCGGCGGCCAGTTCGACGAGCCGGTGCACCTGGTCGCGGAACCCGGCGAAGACCCGCACCTGCGGGAAGCCCGCGGCCAGCGCGCCCGCACAGTGCAGCAGGACGTCGTGCCTGGCCCGCGCGTGGCCCTGTTCGTGGGCGAGGACGGAGTCGAGCCGGCGCCCCTTCAGGCGGCGCAGTGCCGCCGTGGTGACGACCAGTTGCGGCCGGGGGCCGGTCAGCCACCAGACGTCCGGGCGCTCGCTCTCCAGGACGACCAGCCGCTCTTCCGGGGTGGCGGCCTCTCCTGGCAGCCGCGGCGAGCGGGCGCGCAGTTCCGCGCGGCGGGCCCGCTGCCGGGCGCGGGCCCCGCGGATCTCACGGGCGAGCATGGCGGCCGTCCAGGCGCCGCCACAGGCCAGCGCAATTGCCAGGTAAGGCGCCCAGGGCCCGTATCCGTGCAGTTCGTACGCCTCGACGACGCCATGGGGGGCGAAGGCGAACAGCCCCTCGCGCAGCGACGTCCACGTGGCGGAGGCGCTGAGGGCCATGGCCAGGAACAGGCACAGCAGGACCGCGCCGACCACGCACTGCCACACCCACAGGGCCAGTACCGGTTCCCGCTCGGGCCAGACGGCTCGGATGAGCAGGCGCGGTGCCGTGGCGGCCGCCGCCGCACCGAGCAGGAGCAGCACGAGCGGGACGGTCATGCCGCCAGACTATGAGGGCGTCGTCGCGCACGGGTACGGTACTCGGCCGGAAAGTGACGCGCCTCACTGCGATCACCCGGCGAGGAGCTCACCGCGATCACAAGGTGAGCAGCATGGCGAACATCCCTATCGCCATGGACACGCGGCACGCCGAGGCCAGTTCGGGCGCGTGCCCCACCGGCACGCCGCCCCCGGCGGCCGCCGTGCCGGCCGCCGCCACGGTGGCGGGGACCGAGACCAGGCGCACGCCCGCCGCGAGGACGTAGACCGCGAAGTACACCAGCAGCAGCCCGGTCGCCGCGGGCGACCCGGCCGGCGTGTGGCCGGCATGCGCCGCGCCGGCGGCGCCCGCGGCACCCGCCTCGGCCATGGCCACCGCCATGTAGACCATCGCCCCCGCGCCCACCGCGTGGTGCAGGTGGTGCGCGCCGTGCCGGGCCAGCAGAAGCGCGCGCACCGCGGCCACGCCGAAGACCAGGCCGAAAGCCGCCGAGACCCACAGCGGCGGGGCGAGAACCGACACCGGCACCGCCATCACGGCCATGCCCAGCCCCATCAGCGCCTCAGCGCGCGCCACCCGCCGCACGTCGGGCCCGGTGCCGGGGCAGCCGCGCCGGGTGCGGAACAGGCAGTACGCACCCGTGGCGGCGCCGAGCACCACGAGCAGCCAGGCCACCAGCGGCGGTCCGTGCATGAGCGGCCCTCCTTCGGCTCCTGCCCGGAGGATGCCCGTACCCGGCGGCGCACACTCCAGCGCACGGGCGTACCGGGGGAGCGCGGCGGGCGGCGCCCGGTTCAGCCGCGACCCCGCTGGGTGACGGCAACGCAGACCAGGACCGCCAGCGCGGCGGGCGCGGTCAGCGCGCCCAGATCCTCGCCGAGCAGCGCGGCCGCCCAGACCAGCGTCAGCAGCGGCTGGGCGAGCTGCAGCTGGCTGGCCCGCGCGACGCCGATGGCGGCCATGCCCCGGTACCAGACCATCAGCCCGAGGAACTGGGACACGACCGAGACCCAGAGCAGGCCGGCCACCGCGCTGCCGCCGAGGTGCGCGGGCTCCAGCGCGAGCGCCACCCCCGCGGCGGGCACCGTCAGGGGCAGCGCGCCGACCAGCGCCCAGCCGATGACTTGCCAGCTCGGCATGACCGAGGCCAGCCGTCCGCCCTCGACGTATCCCGCCGCGCAGACCAGCAGCGACGCGAAGAGGAAGAGGTCGCCCGTGGTCACGCCGCCGCCTCCCTGCCACACGGCGAAGCCCACCACGATCGCCCCGCCCGCGACGGCCGCCGACCAGAACGTCCTGGACGGGCGCGTCCCGACGCGCACGGCGGCGGACACGGCGGTGACCAGCGGCAGCGCGCCCACGACGACCGCGGCGTGCGAGGTGTCGGTGGTGCGCAGCGCCAGGGTGGTCAGCAGGGGGAATCCTAGGACGACGCCGAGCGCCACGACCGCGAGCCCGGCCCAGTGACGGCGATCGGGCCGCGGCGCCCGCGCCAGTGCGAGGCACAGGGCCGCCACCACCGCCGCCAGTACGGCCCGGACAGTGGTGGCGGTCCAGGGGCCGAAGCCCGTGAGCGCCCAATGCGTCGCGGGAAACGTCAGGGAGAAGGCGGCGACGCCGAGCCCGGCGAGCGCGGTGCCTGCCCCACGGCTGCCGGCCGCTATCGGCTGAACGACGGTAGCGCTATTATTTGCTGTCATGAATGACGGTAGCAGCTCCGAGAATCTCGCGGAATCTCTGCGGCACGAGCTTCACCGCTACTCGCCCGGTGAGAAGCTGCCGTCGAGCCGTGACCTCGTCGAGCGCTTCGGCGTCAGCCCCGTCACGGTCACCCGGGCCCTGGCGGCGCTCGCCGCCGAGGGCCTGGTCGTCACCCGTCCCGGCGCCGGCTCCTACCGTGCCCGTCGCACACCCGGCGACTCCCGCGCCGTGGACACCTCCTGGCAGCAGGTCGCGCTCACCGCCGAGGAGCAGTACGGCGAACCCGCGCCCAGGGTCGTCGACGCCTCCGGAGTGATCGCCAGCCTCGCTGTCCCCCCGCCCGGGGTCATCGCGTTCAACGGCGGCTATCTGCACGACTCGCTCCAGCCCGGGCGCGCACTCGGCGCCGCGCTCGCCCGGGCCGCCCACCGCCCCGGCGCGTGGGACATGCCTCCGCCGGAGGGGCTGACGGCGCTGCGGGCCTGGTTCGCCCGCGAGACGGGCGGCCCGGGCGGCGCCCTCGGCCCCGCCAACGTGCTGATCACCGCGGGGGGCCAGGCCGCGCTCACCACCGCCCTGCGCGCGCTCGCCCCGCCCGGTTCGCCGGTGCTCGTCGAGTCGCCGACGTACCCCGGCGCCATGGCCGTCGCCCGCGCCGCCGGGCTGCGTCCCGTCCCCGTCCCCATGGACGACGACGGCGTGCGCCCCGACCTGCTCGCCGACGCCTTCGCCGCCACCGGCGCCCGGGTCTTCTTCTGTCAGCCGCTCTTCCAGAACCCCACGGGCGCCGTCCTCGCCGCCGACCGCCGCCGCCGCATCACCGAGATCACCCACGCTTCCGGCGCCTTCCTCGTCGAGGACGACTTCGCCCGGCGACTCGGCCACGGCGCCGAGCCACCGGCACCACTGGTCGTGGACGACCCCTACGGCACGGTCGTCCACGTCACCTCGCTGACCAAACCCACCTCGCCCAGTCTGCGCGTCGGCGCGCTCGTCGCCCGGGGCCCGGTCATGGAGCGGCTGCGCGCCATCCAGATCGTCGACAGCTTCTTCGTGCCGCGCCCGCTCCAGGAGGCCACCCTCGAACTCGTCGGCGCCCCCGCCTGGCCACGCCATCTGCGGGCCGTCCGCGCGGGCCTGGCCGGCCGCCGTGACGCGATGCTGACCTCCCTCCACCGCGACGTGCCGGGGCTCGCGTCCGCCCTGCGCGCCCCCACCGGGGGCTATCAGCTGTGGCTCCGGCTCCCGGACGGCACGGACGAGTCCGCCCTGGCCGCTGCCTCGCTGCGGGCGGGTGTCGCCGTCGCCCCCGGCCGCCCCTACTTCGCCGCGGAGGCGCCGGCCCCCTATGTGCGCCTCAGCTTCGCGGACACCAGCGGGACCGAGGAGATCGCCGAGGGCGTCCGCCGGTTCGCGGCGGCCTGCGCCGAGACCGGGGTGGACGGGGTGGGCTGATGACCGGCGGCGGTCGTCCCGCGGCGTCGCGGTGTCTCGTGACGCGCGGTGAGAGGGCCGTGGCCGGGCGGGGGGAACCCCGTACCCGCCAGTCGTCCTGAGTGACACGGCCGCCCCCGACCTCCGGCCTCCGCCGGGGACGGAACCGGGCGCAGAGCGCGGAGATCAGGCGCGGTAGCGGAGCGGGTGGTCCGCGGGTACCTCCACGATGACGATCCGGTGTCCGTCGGGATCCTCGATCCACATCTCGATCAGCCCCCAGGGCTCGCGCACGGGCTCCCGCACGACGGGGACCCCGCGCCCCGCGAACCGCCGGTGGCACTCCGCCACGTCCTCGACCTGAAGCCACAGCTGGAGCCGCCCCGGGGCGGGCGGGCCGTCGGCGTGCCCCGAGACCTCCAGGAAGCCCCCGCCCAGGAAGAACACGGTGCCGCGCTCCTCCCACGGCCCGAACTCGCGGTAGACCGCCAGCCCCAGGTCGTCGCGGTAGAAGGCGCGGGACCGCTCGAGATCCGTCGGCCGTAGCAGGATCCGGCTGCTCAGTACGTTCGTCACGGGCCCGAAGCTACCCACGCGCCGCCGGGAAAACCGGCTGACACGAGGACCCCGGCTGCGCGAGGCTGCCCGACATGGACCACGGCCCCGGCGCGATCGCCCCGCTGTTCACGACCTGCACGCGCTGCGGCGCCGAGGCCGGCTACCACGCCGGTGTGCGCGTCATCGACGGCGTCCTGCACTGGAGCGTGGAGAGCGGCTGCGAAGTATGCGGAGCCGGCGAGGTGGGGTGCGGACGCGGCGAGGTCCCCGGTCACGTCAGCGCCGCCCTGATCGCCGCCCACGGCGAGGTGGTGCTGCGCGCCGAGCCGCTGCCCGGCAGCGCGGCCGCGCGTGCCTTCAAGACGGTGCGCGAGGTGTTCGGTGTGCCGCTCGCCGAGGTCCGCGGACGGCTGCGGGCGCTCGCCGCGGAGGGCGAGCGGGGGACGGAACCCGAGACGGCGCTGCTGGCCGCCCGCCTGCGGGTCGGCGGGTTCGCCGTCACGCTGGAGGCCGGAAAGCCGCCCTCGGGCGAGAAGCGCTTCGCCACCTCCCCAGGCCGCAGCTGACCCGCCAACCCGGCCGCCCACGGCCGACCGGTCCTCGCCGCCGCTCCCGCCCGTGTCGGCCGCGGCAGGGGCCGCGAGGTGCCCCTTGTCCCGGGCAGCCTGCCCGAGGAGTCGCGCGAACCGCTCGCCGACTGCCTTGCGGCAGGCCGGGTACTCGTCGCCGCCGCCGGCCCCGCCCCGGATCCGCTGGCCGAGGGACCTTACGCGTATGTCCGCCCCGGGCGGGCCACCGACGGCTTCTGGACGTGGGACCTGGCCTGGGAGCGGTGGGTGCGCCGGCGGGGGTGCGCGCCGCCCGAGGAGTTCGTGCGGCACGTGGAGGCCAGGCGCTTTGTGCCGCCTCCCGGCACGAACGGCTAACCTCGGGACGAACCACCGCCGAAGAGAGGACGCCCCCGCCATGGAGACCGCACAGCCCGTCGCCCGCCCCGTCTTCCGTACCGCCACCCGCGAGGACGTTCCCGCGCTCGTCGCGCTGATCGAGTCGGCGTACCGCGGCGAGTCGAGCCGCACCGGGTGGACGACGGAGGCGGACCTGCTCGAAGGCCAGCGCACCGATCCCGAGGGCGTGGCGGCCGTCATCGAGGGCGAGCGGAGCCTGATCCTCGCGGTCGAGTCGGACGGCGCCGTCGTGGCCTGCTGCCAGCTGGAGAACCGCGACGGGCACGCCTACTTCGGGATGTTCGCCGTGCGTCCGGCCCTCCAGGGCGGCGGCATGGGCAAGCTGGTGCTCGCCGAGGCGGAGCGGCTGGCCCGCGAGGAGTGGGTGGCGGACGAGATGCACATGATGGTGATCACCCAGCGCGCGGACCTGATCGCCTGGTACGTGCGCCGCGGCTACGTGCGGACCGGCCGCACCAGCCCGTTCCCCTACGGCGACGCGCGGTTCGGGCTGCCCACCCGCGACGACCTCGCCTTCGAGCTGCTGGTCAAGAAGCTCGGCTGACCCGGCCCGCGGCGGCCCGCCCGCCCGGGCAGGGTCACCAGTCGACGAGGCCGCTCTCGACCGCGCGCTTGACCGCCGGCAGGTCGGTGACGGCGCCGTCCAGCCCGAGGGCCCGGGCCAGCGCCAGATCGGCCGGGGAGTTCACCGTCCAGGCGATCACCGAGATGCCCGCGCGGTGGCACTCCTGCACCAGCGCCAGGCTGATCCGCCGCAGGCTGAGGCTTACCAGCCCCGCCCCGACCGCCTGGGCCCGGGTGACGATCTCCGAGCCCATCGGGCCCTGGGCGACCAGCACCGTGCGGGCGTCGGGCAGCAGTTCGCGGATCTCGGCCAGGGCCTCGTCGTGGAAGGACAGCACGTCGACGCGCTCGACCAGGTCGCGCTCGCGCATCAGCCCGGCCAGGACGCGGGCCGCCGCGACGTCCTTGATCTCGGCCTGGATCGGCTTCGTGACCGCGTCCAGCACCTCCTCGAACACCGGGATGCGCTCGCCGTGGCCCGCGTCCAGCCCGCGCAGCTCGTCCAGGGTGAGGTCGCCGACCCGTCCGGAGCCGTCCGTGGTGCGGTCGACCTCCTCGTCGTGCATGACGATCAAAGCGCCGTCCTTGCTGAGGTGCAGGTCGAGCTCGATCTGGTCCATGTCCTCGCGCTCGGCGCGCACGAAGGAGCGGAGGGTGTTCTCGGGCTCGACGCCCATGACACCGCGATGGCCGACAGTGAGAAAGCTCAAGGCAGAACGCTTCCGTGCTGGTGCTGCGGGTGGTCGACGGACACCGCGCAGCCTAGCGGCCCCTTGCGGCGCACGGCGGAACGCGCGATGAACGGCGCGGCCCTCCGCAGGAGGATTCCCGGCCGCGGGGCCCGTTCGCGGAAGATTCTCCTCCGCTCCCACTTGAACGAGAGAAGCTGGCGTATATACGGTGGGCCGACAAAAGGTTCTTCAGCGAAGGAGGGGTCATGGCGGAAATTCTGTCGCCGGTAGCGGCCTCGGTGGACACGGCGGTCGGCAGCGCGACCGGCGGATCCCGCGGCGGCATCGTCCAGGACCCGGCGTGGGCGGTCCTCAAGCAGGCGGTGGAGGAGATCCGCCCCTGGCAGAGCAAGGACGGCTCGATCGACTTCTCCGCCCAGGGCGCCCCCGAGCGCGCCGCCGTCGAGAGCGCCCTGGACCGGGTGGTCCGCGCCGTCGAGGACCTCTCCCCGCTCGTCCCGCACGACAAGGCCTACCACGAGGCCTTGGTCGCGGATCTGCGCCGCTGGGCCGAGGGCGGCTTCGCGGTGCCCGACTTCCTCGACTCGCTGCTGGCCTTCCACCCGGCGGCCGACCGCCAGGACGGCCTGGAGCACCTCGTGGTGTTCCCGATGTACACGCAGAACGGCAACCCGGACCGCAATCTGGAGGCCGTCGCGCTGCGTGTCGTCTGGCCGGAGTGGCTGGCCGAGCTCGAGCGCACCCGCTACGACAACCCCCTCTTCGTGCCGATCACCTTCGAGGACTTCACCCCCGGGTACGACACGAACTCGGCGGTGCTCTTCCCCGAGACCGTCGCCGTCCGCGAGGCGCCGGAACGCTTCACCTGGGGAGGCATCTTCTGCGACCGCGAGGCCGCCCGCTTCCGCGCGGTGAGCCGCGCCGCCGTGGACACCCTGGGCGTGGAGCTCCCCGAGGACGCCAGCGAGCTCCTCGGCGACCAGGACCTCAGCCAGCAGACCTTCGTGCTGTGGGACATGATCCACGACCGCACGCACAGTCACGGCGACCTGCCCTTCGACCCGTTCATGATCAAGCAGCGGCAGCCGTTCTGGATGTACGGCCTGGAGGAGCTGCGCTGCGACCTCACAAGCTTCAAGGAGGCCGTGCAACTGGAGGCCGAGGGCCACGGCATGGGCCGCTACGTCCAGTACGCGATCCTCTTCGACCGCCTCTTCCGCTTCCCGGTCACCGGCGACCGCGTCCGCAACTACGACGGACTCGGCGGCCAGCTGCTCTTCGCCTACCTGCACAAGCACGACGCCGTACGCTGGACGGACAACAAGCTCCACATCGACTGGCAGCGCGCCCCGCGGGTGACCAACCAGCTCTGCGCCGAGATCGAGAAGCTGTACCGGGACGGCATCGATCGCCCCAAGCTCGTGCACTGGTTCGCGGCCTACGGTCTCGTCGCGGAGTACCTCTCGCCGCACCCCGGTTCCGTCTGGGCCAAGGGACCGCAGGCCCTCGACCTCGACCTGCCGCCGCGGAAGCTCGTGGACGAGGTGCTGCCGGACGAGTTCCCGCTCAGCATGTTCTACGAGGCGCTGGCCAAGAAGCTCCGTGGTGTGATCGCCTCGACCAAGGGCATCACGGCCCACGGCACCGACCAGGTGGCCGCGTGACCGATCCAGGCGAGGAGGCGGCGGCAATGACGGAAGCCAACGAGGCGGCCAGGGGACCCCTGGCCGGAGCGGTGATCGCGGTGGCGGGGGCCGGCGGCCCGGCGGGGCGCGCGACGCTGCAGCGGCTCGCCCGTGCCGGCGCCTGGGTCATCGCCGCGGACGCCAATCCGGAGCGGCTCGCCGAGGCCGTGGACCTGGCCCGCTTCGATTCCGGCGGCGCCCGGATCACAGGCGACATCGTCGACCTGCTCGACCTGGACGCCACCCGCGAGTGGGCCGGCCGCATCGAGAAGGAGCACGGGCGGATCGACGGCATGGTCCACCTGGTCGGCGGCTGGCGCGGTTCGGCCTCCTTCCCGGAGACGGACCTCGCGGACTGGGACTTCCTGGAGAAGCTGCTGATCCGCACCGTCCAGCACACGTCGCTGGCCTTCCACGACGGCCTGCTCGCCAGCCCCGTCGGGCGCTTTGTGCTGATCAGCGCCGCCGGGGCCACCCAGCCCACCGCGGGCAACGCGGCGTACGCCGCGGCCAAGGCCGCCGCGGAGGCGTGGACGCTGGCGATGGGCGACTCCTTCCGCAAGCTCGCGGGAGAGCAGGGCCCGACCGCCGCGGCCACCGTCCTGGTGATCAAGGCACTGGTGCACGAGCAGATGCGCGAGGAGCGCCCGAACGCCAAGTTCGCGGGCTTCACCGATGTGACCGATCTGGCCGACGCCATCGCCGATGTGTGGAGCCGGCCCGCCGAGGAAGTGAACGGAACCCGCCAGTGGCTGACACCCCGTCCGTGACCGCACACCCGACCGACGCGGTCCGGCGCCACGACCCCCGGGTCCGGGGCTTCGCCAGCGACAACTACGCGGGCGTCCACCCCGAGGTGCTGGCGGCGATCGCCCTTGCCAACGGCGGCCACCAGGTCGCCTACGGCGAGGACGAGTACACCGACCACCTGCAGGAGGTCTTCCGCGGCCACTTCGGCCCGCGGGCCGAGGCCTTCCCGGTCTTCAACGGCACCGGCGCCAACGTCGTGGCCCTGCAGGCGCTGACCGAGCGCTGGGGCGCGGTCGTCTGCGCCGCCTCCGCCCACATCAACGTGGACGAAGGCGGCGCCCCGGAGAGGGTGGGCGGCCTGAAGCTGCTCAGTGTGCCCACCCCCGACGGCAAGCTCACCCCGGAGCTGATCGACCGGGAGGCCTGGGGCTTCGACGACGAGCACCGCGCGCAGCCGCAGGTCGTCTCGATCACGCAGTCCACCGAACTGGGCACCTGCTACACGCCCGAGGAGATCCGCGCGATCTGCGACCACGCCCACGAGCGGGGCCTGGCCGTCCACCTCGACGGCTCGCGGATCGCGAACGCCGCGGCCACCCTCGGGGTGCCGATGCGCGCCTTCACCACCGACGCGGGCGTGGACGTCCTGTCCTTCGGCGGCACCAAGAACGGGCTGCTGCTGGGCGAGTGCGTCGTGGTGCTGAACCCGCAGCGGGTGCGGGCGATGAAGCACATCCGGAAGCTGTCCATGCAGCTCGCCTCCAAAATGCGCTTCGTCTCGGTGCAGTTCGAGGCGCTGCTCGCCGGCGACCTGTGGCTGCGCAGCGCCGCCCACGCCAATGCGATGGCCAGGCGAATGGAGTCGGCCGTCCGCGACGTCGAGGGCGTCACCGTCGTCCGTCCCGTCCAGGCCAACGCGGTTTTCGCGCGACTGCCGCGGGAGGTCGGCGAACGGCTGCAGAAGCGGTACCGCTTCTACTTCTGGGACGAGTCGACCGGCGAGGTCCGCTGGATGTGCTCGTTCGACACGACCGAGGAGGACGTGGACTCCTTCGCGGCCGCGCTGGCCGAGGAGATGGCCGCCCACTCCGCCTGAGCCGGCGGCCGGCGCCGGTGAGGCGACCGCGTGCGGCTGCGCGGCGCACTCGGCCCGAGGGGCGTACGGGAGGTCTCCCGTACGCCCCTCGGCATGTCGGCCTGCGCCCTCATGAGGGCGCGGATCACGCGTTGACGCAGACGTTGCCGATCGCGGGGTTGAGCAGCCCGGGGATGTTGACGGTGTTGCCGCACAGGTTGATCGGCACGCTGACCGGGATCTGGATGACGTTGCCGCTGGCGACACCGGGCGAGCCGACGGCGGCGGCCTGCGCCGAGGCACCGCCGTGGTCGTAGCCGCGACCGTGGTCCGTGGCGCCGGCGGCACCGGCGGCACCCAGTACGGTGGCGCCGGCGACGGCGGTCAGGGCCGCGGCCTTCGCGATGCGCATCATTCGTTCTCCTTTTGGAAGATTGCTCTGTGGACCCTGCTCAACGAAGCGTGGTGCCCCCGGTTGTGGGGAGCCACCCGTTCGGCCCTTGTGTCAACCGCGTGAACACCACCGACTCGTACGGGGAGACGCGTCCGGTCTCGTAGAGCAGCCCGAGCGTGCCGTCGGCGAGTTCGACGAGGTCGGAGTAGGCCGCGGGAAGGTCGCTGACGGGTGGTCCAGGCGTCCATGACGCGCCCTGGTCGTCACTGACCCGCAGGGTCATCAGGCGGCGCCGCGCGGGGTCGGCCGGGCCCGAGTACACCAGGGCCCCGGTGCGGGTGCGCAGGACACTGCCCTGCACCTCGGGGCCCTTCAGGGCGCCCTGCGGCCGGAAGACGCCGTCGATGCTCAGCCCGCCGTCCAGGCTGTAGGCGTCGGCGCGGGTGGGGGCGGAAAGTCCGCGGTCGTCGCGGCTGTTGATGTAGACCCGGCCGTCCGGGAGCTCGGCCATGGTGCTCTCGTTGAGGTTGAGCCAGTCGCCGCGCGGCGTCTGGACGAAGCCGATGTGCCAGTTCCGGCCGCCGTCGTCGCTGTACAGGGCGTGGGCGCCGTGCTCGGTGCCGCCGGCCAGGACGGACGTGTGGTTGGCGGGCACCAGCAGCCGTCCGGCGTGCGGGCCGCCGCTCAGGGCGATGGCATGCCCCGGACCGGTCGCGTACCAGCGCCAACCGGCCGGTTTGACGGTGGAGGTGATGTCGCGGGGCGGGGACCAGGACCGGCCGTCCGATTCGCTGTGCAGTTCGTGGACGAGCCGTTCCTGGCCGGTGTCGCGGCAGATCAGCAGCACGACGCGCCCCGTGCGGGGATCCACCACCGGGGCGGGGTTGCCGAAGGTCTCGGTGCCGGCGTCGGCGATCACCTGGAGGGGTTCCCAGGTGCAGCCGCCGTCGGGGGACCGCCGGAGCACGACGTCGATGTCGCCGTCGTCCGCCGCCGAGTCGCGGCGCCCCTCGGCGAAGGCCAGGAGCGTCGCCTCGCCGACGCGCACGACCGCCGGGATGCGGAAGGTGTGGTAGCCCTCCGTCCCGGACCGGAACGGCACTGACGTCGAGCACGCAGGCGGGGGCGGTGTGACCGCCTCGCCCGCGGACGCCTGCCAGCCGGCGGCACCGGTGACGAGGAGAGCGAGGCCGGCCAGCGTGCGTCCGCCCCTGGCGGCGGCAGGTGCCATCGTGCGATTCCTTCCCGGCTGCGTGGGGTCGTCGGCCGGCCGCGCCAGAGTCCCATTCGCCCGGGGGAGTTCCCGGGTGACACACCGTTCGCCGCGCTTTCGGTAGGTCAATATGAGGAATCGGGTGAAAACGGCGGCGATGTGCTTGACGGTCCGTCGGGTCCGGCCTTTCCCTGTGTCAGAGGTTTCGACTCGTGGACGTGCCCGGAAGTCCTCGGCGGCGCTGGACGAACCACGCGCGTGGACCGACCGTTGTGCGGTGCCGCACCGCTCGTCCACACCCAGGACAGGGGGACAACCGCCATGATCCGACCGACCCCGCGTCGTACGGTGCTGGCCGCGGCCGTCGCGGCAGCCGCGGCGACGACGGCCCCGCGGGCTCTCGCCGCGTCCGGCCCCGGGGGGCGCGACCTGGCGGGTCCCGTGACGGGCGGGCCGGGCGCCCGCTCCGGCGACACGGCCGCCGTGAACTACCGCGCCTGGACCCGGTCGGCCGACTGGCACCAGGGGTGGGACTCCGGCACGGGGGTCGTGCCCGGACCGCGGCCCGGCGTGGTGATCCTGCGCCCCACGGCCCGGGTGGAGTACGCCGATCCGCACACCCGCACCACCGCGGTGTGGGAGACCGCCACCTGGACCTCCCCCGAGCACACCCCGCGGCGCCCGGCGACCGAGATCGTCCCCTCGTGGAACGCCCGCACACCTCCCGGCACCTGGATCCAGGTCGAGTTGCGCGCCGGCTACACCGACGGCAGCCGCTCCCCGTGGTACGCGATGGGCCGCTGGGCCTCGGGCGACGGCGACATCATGCGCACCTCCGTCGACGGCCAGGGGGACGGCAGGAGCAGCGTCCGGACCGACACGCTCGCCGTCGACGACCCCCTCTCGGGCCTGCGGCTCGCCTCGTACCGGCTGCGGCTCACCCTGCTGCGGATCCCCGGCTCGCGGGTCACACCCACCGTCTGGCGGCTCGGCGCCATGGCCTCCGACATCCCCGACCGGTTCATCGTGCCGACGTCAGAACCGGGCGTGGCGCGGGGGATCGAGCTGCCCGTGCCGCGCTACTCGCAGGAGATCCACAAGGGCCAGTACCCGCAGTACGACAACGGCGGCGAGGCCTGGTGCAGCCCGGCGGGCTCCCAGATGGCCATCGAGTACTGGGGCCGCGGTCCGTCCGCCGCCGACCTGGCCTGGGTGGACCCCTCGTACGCCGACCCCCAGGTCGACCACGCCGCCCGTCACACCTACGACAGCCAGTACGAGGGCTGCGGCAACTGGCCGTTCAACGCGGCCTACGCCGCCACTTACCGCGACATGGTCGGCGTCGTCACGCGGCTGCGCGGACTCGACGACGTCGAAGGGCTGATCAGGGCGGGCATCCCGGTGATGACCTCCCAGTCCTTCCTCGCCTCCGAACTGGACGGCGCCGGTTACAGCACCTCCGGGCATCTGATGTGCGTCGTCGGCTTCACCGCCGACGGCGACGTCATCGCCAACGACCCCGCGGGCCGCGACAACTCCGCGGTGCGCCGCGTCTACCGGCGGTCGCAGTTCGAGACCACCTGGCTCAGGACGAAGCGCTACTCCGCCGACGGGCAGCCGCTCAGCGGACCGGGCGGCGTCTGCTACCTGTACTGGCCGCTGCGGGCCTCCGGCCGCCAGGCCCGCGCCCTTCAGCGGATCGGGGTGCTGTAGGCAGGTCGCCGCCGGCGCGTGCGGCGGTCCTGAGGGGCCCGCTCACCGAGGCGGCCGTCCGGATCCCGCCGACAGGTCTCGAGGAAGGCCGGGTCGAGGAACTCGTCGAGCCGGGCGATCGCGACCCCGAGCGGCAGCACCTGCCCGGCTTGTCGACCGTGGACGAGGAGGGGCTGGAACCATCTGCCGGAGCCGCAGGCACGCGTCGTGGGCGGCGCCCGGACGGCCCGAACTCGGCCCCTCGCTCCTCGGCCCGCACGCCGTCGCCGTCGCAGGCGCCCGCCGGCTCGCGGCCGTGGGGTCCGGTTCGGGCCTCGCTGCCCTGCGTATCAGCGCTCACCCGATGTGGCTGACAGCCGCCCGGCGCGGCCGCGTCGATCCCTCCGGCGCCGCCGTTCCGGACGTCGCCGCAGCCGCCGCGGGGCTGGACCGCCGGCCGCACGGCGTGCGCGCGAAGCCCCGCAGCGGCCTGACCAACCCCTCCGCGCCGCCCGCGCCCGGTCCGAGGCCACCGACCCGGCGGGCCGCCCCTGGGCGGGCCGTGCCCCCCGCCCAGGGGCGGCTCCTCCGTCACGGAGGCCTTACGCCCTGCTTACGGCGCCGTCCCGGCCCGCCGCGAACGCTGTGCGGGGGATTACCGTGAAACGCATGAACGACAAGGGCACGCCGGTCGGCCGGCGCATGGTGCTCGGGATACTCGGGCTGGGCGCCCTCGGGGTGGCGCTGGGCAGCCGCGCCCAGGACGGCCTGGACTCGGCGCTCTCGCAGGTGGCGGGGAAGGACCCGACAGGGCTGAGCGGACTGCTCCCCGGGGGCGGCGGCTTCCGCATCTACAACGTGGCGGACTCCGTCCCCCACCGGGACGCGGCGGACTACCGCCTCAGCGTCTCCGGCCTCGTCGACCGGAAGGCCACGCACACCCTCGACGACCTCCGGGCGATGCCGCAGACCCGGCTGGTGCGCGACGTGCAGTGCGTGACCGGGTGGCGCGTGCCCGGCACGCCCTTCGAGGGAGTGCGGCTGTCCCACCTCCTCGATCTCGCGGGTGTGCAGGACGGCGCCGGGGCCGTTCGCTTCACGTGCTTCGACGGCGTCTACAGCGAGAGCCTCACACTGGACCAGGCCCGCCGCGACGATGTGCTGGTCGCCCTGAAGATGCAGGACAAGCCCGTCACCACCGCCCACGGCGGCCCTGTGCGCCTCTATGTGGCGCCGATGTACTTCTACAAGTCCGCCAAGTGGCTCTCGGGCATCGAGGTCACCCGGGACGTGCGACCGGGCTACTGGGAGCACTATGGCTACGACGTCGACGCCTGGGTCGGCCGTTCGAACGGACGCCACGATGACCCCACGTCCTGAGACCGTGCGCCGGTTCACCCGCGCCGAGCGCTGGGTGCACCGCACGACGGCGGCCCTGATGCTCGTCTGCCTCGGCACGGCGGCGGCCCTCTACCTGCCGCCGCTCGCGGAACTCGTGGGCCGCAGGCGACTGGTCGTCACCGTCCACGAGTGGTCCGGCATCGTCCTGCCGCTGCCTCTCCTGCTGGGCCTCGCCTCCCGTGCCCTGCGGAGCGACCTGCGGTTGCTCAACCGGTTCGCCCCGTACGACCAAAGCTGGCTGCGCGACGCCTTGCGCCGCGTGCCCCACGGCCGGCGCACGGCGGGCAAGTTCAACGCGGGTCAGAAGCTGTACGCGTCCTTCGCCGCGGGCGCGGTGCTTGTCATGCTCGGCACGGGGCTGCTGATGATGTTCCCGCATCTGAGCGGTGACGTGTGGCGTACCGGCGCGACCTTCGTCCACGACTGGCTGGCCCTGGCGGTGGCGGCCGTGGTGGCGGGCCACCTGTGGATGGCCGCCAAGGACCCCGAGGCGCGACTGGGGATGCGTACGGGGTTCGTCACACCGCAGTGGGCACGCCGCCACCACCCGCGGTGGGACCACGACCACTCCCACCCGGCCGAACGGGCCGAACAGGCCGAGCCGGGGCCGTCTGACGCCCCGTAGGCCGTACGCGCCGACCACGGGGGCGGCGGGGCGCTGAAGCAGACACGCATGACAGCCTCTTGACGTGCCGTCGACGATCCATGTCAGCGGCACGTCGGCATGTTCATGTAATTTTTGCCGTCCGGCATCTACTCGCATAGACGCTCGCGGCCCCATCCTGGCTTCGTTCAACGGCACCACCCGTTCGGTTCCGCATCCGGTTGCACTTTCCTGCCCGCGCGTCCCGACGCGCCCGTCAGTGACTGGAGAACCCATGCGCCGCATCACGACCGGCTTCGCCGCCACCGCCGCCGCCGCCGTCGCCACCGTCGTGTTCACCGTCCCCGCCCAAGCCGCTCCCGCCGACAAGGCCCAGGTACTCTCCAGCTGGACCCAGACCAGCGCCTCCAGCTACAACGCCTGGTCGTCCGCCCGCGCCAACCAGGGCGCCTGGGCTGCCTACGGCTTCGACTGGTCCACCGACTACTGCAGCAGCTCCCCGGACAACCCCTTCGGCTTCCCGTTCCAGAACTCCTGTGCCCGCCATGACTTCGGCTACCGCAACTACAAGGCGATGGGTGCCTTCTCGGCCAACAAGAGCCGGCTCGACAGCGCCTTCTACGAGGACCTGAAGCGTGTGTGCGCCAATTACAGCGGCGCCACCAACACCGCCTGCAACAGCACCGCCTGGACGTACTACCAGGCGGTCAAAGCCTTCGGCTGATCTCTGGAACACGGCGGCCCGGCACCGGGAGCTCCGGTGCCGGGCCGCTTCCGCGGTGCCGGGTCAGCCGACCGTGCCGGACTTGGCGATCTCGACGCGGGCGCTGGTGGCGCCGGTGCGCGAGCCGAGCGACTCGATCTTCTTGACGACGTCCATGCCCTCGACGACCTCGCCGAAGACCACGTGCTTGCCGTCGAGCCAGTCGGTGACGATCGTGGTGATGAAGAACTGCGAGCCGTTGGTGTTCGGGCCCGCGTTGGCCATGGAGAGCTGGCCAGGCTTGGTGTGCTTGAGCTGGAAGTTCTCGTCGGCGAACTTCTCGCCGTAGATGCTCTTGCCACCGGTGCCGTTGCCGGCGGTGAAGTCGCCTCCCTGGAGCATGAAGTCGGGGATCACGCGGTGGAAGTGCGAGCCCTCGTAACCGAAGCCGTGCTCGCCGGTGGCGAGCTCACGGAAGTTCCGCGCGGTCTTGGGGACCACGTCGTCAAACAGGGTGAACACGATCCGCCCGGCGGGTTCGCCGTCGATCGTGATGTCGAAGAACACGTCGTTGCTGTTCATGCCCCCATTTTCGCATCCGGCGCCCCGGAGTCCCGACGCGGCCCGCGGAAACGGGTTTGACCGGGGCCCGGACGGCACAGCAGCATCCGGTGCATGCCCGAACCCGTGATCCTGGACGGCAGGCACGTCCGCCTGGAGCCGCTGCGCGCCTCCCATACGGACGGCCTGCTGCGCGCCGCCACCGAGTCCCGCGACACCTACGCCTACACCCAGGTGCCGGACGATCACGAGGCGATGGCGCGCTATGTGGAGCAGGCTCTCCAGGAGCAGGCGTCCGGAACCGCGCTTCCCTTCGCCGTGCGGGATGTACGGCGCGACATGCTGGTCGGCTCCACCCGCTTCCTCGACCTCGGCTACTGGACGTCCGACTCCGCCTCCGCGGGCCGCTCCGCGCCCTGCGGCGGCGCGGCGCCGACCGTCGCCGAGATCGGCAGCACGTGGCTCGCCGCCTCCGTCCAGCGCACCCCCTGCAACACCGAGGCGAAGCTGCTGCTCTCCCACGCCTTCGACGTCTGGGGTGTGCTCCGCGTCACCTTGAAGACCGACGCGCGCAACACGCGCTCCCGCACCGCGATCGAGCGGATCGGCGCCCGCTTCGAGGGAATCCGCCGCGCCCATACCCGCGCAGTCGACGGGACCGTCCGCGACAGCGCGTACTACTCGGTCCTCGCCGAGGAGTGGCCCGGCGTCCGCGCCGCGCTCAAGGCCCGCCTTCGCTGAACACGCACCGACGCGTACGGGCCGGCCCCAGCGGGGACCGGCCCGTGCTCGCGGAGAGGCCGACTACGGGATGCGCACACCGGCCTCCGCCGAGAGGCGGTCGACCTCGGCCAGCTCGTCCGCGGTGAGCGGGCCCGCTTCGAGGGCGGCGAGGTTCTGGTCGAGCTGGGTGACGCTGCTCGCGCCGATGAGCACGGAGACGACCCGGGGGTCGCGCAGCACCCAGGTCAGGGCCATCTGCGCCAGGGTCTGGCCGCGCTCCCCGGCGAGCTTGTTGAGCGCGTGCAGGAAGGCGAGCTTGCGTTCGGTCAGGGTGTCGCGCTTGAGGAAGTGTCCGAGCGCCATCCGGGAGTCGGCGGGGACGCCGTCGAGGTAGCGGTCGGTGAGCTGGCCCTGGGCGAGCGGCGAGTAGGCGATGAGGGCGGTGCCGGTGTCGCCGACGGCGTCCAGGACGCCGTCCTCCGGGTCGCGCTGGAGGATGCTGTAGGCGGCCTGGTGGATCAGCAGCGGTGTGCCCAGCTCGCGCAGGATCTCCGTCGCGCGGCGGTGTGCCTCGGCCGGGTAGTTGGAGATGCCGGCGTAGAGGGCCTTGCCCTGCCGTACCGCGGAGTCCAGGGCGCCCATGGTCTCCTCCAGGGGCGTGTCCGGGTCGAAGCGGTGCGAGTAGAAGACGTCCACGTAGTCCAGACCCATGCGGCCCAGGGACTGGTCGAGCGACGACAGAAGGTACTTGCGGCTGCCCCATTCGCCGTACGGACCGGGCCACATGTCGTAACCCGCCTTGGTGGCGATGAAGAGCTCGTCGCGGTACGGGCGGAAGTCCTGGGCGAAGAGCGTGCCGAAGTTCGCCTCGGCCGAGCCGGCGGGCGGGCCGTAGTTGTTGGCCAGGTCGATGTGGACGACCCCGCGGTCGATGGCGCGGCGCAGCACGGCGCGCTGGTTCTCCAGCGGAGACGTGTCGCCGAAGTTGTGCCACAGACCCAGGGACACGACGGGCAGCAGGACCCCGCTGCGCCCGGTCCTGCGGTATTCCATCGAGGCGTAGCGGTCGTCAGCGGCGAGGTAGGGCACGCGAGGGCTCCCAGGCGATGTGAGAAATTGTGCGGGATTGGGAGGCTACGCCGCTCAATCGGTGCTGTCACGTCCGGTTTCGGGGCTTCGAGCGCTGCCGGCCCGCCCTTCTCGCCTCCCTGCGGGGGTGGTTGTGGCGCAGGCCACATCGTGCACCGTTCCGGCGGCGAGCGCGGCGGGAATCGCCGGGCGTCCTCGACGGTTGGCCCCCGAGGGGCGTTGCTCCGGGCGAGCCCTCAGGCGCGGGCGCTCGGGGGCGGGTTGGGCCGCGACGCATCCTCCTTATCGGGCATTGATGCCCTTAATTGGACATATGCGCCTACGGGGCGCCCGGGGAGTGCCGCGGCGTGATGGGTGTCACGCGCCGGACACGCTGCGCAGGCGGCAGGCGACGGGCCGTCCCGGGTGGTCGATCGTTTTCACCCCGCGATATCAG
Organism: Actinacidiphila sp. bgisy167; assembly: GCF_965342175.1. Taxonomy (GTDB): domain Bacteria; phylum Actinomycetota; class Actinomycetes; order Streptomycetales; family Streptomycetaceae; genus Actinacidiphila. The sequence continues at coordinate 53,660 of NZ_CBDRBL010000029.1, read as the reverse complement.
CCGATTACTGTGGGCCAGTCCGTCACCTACGGAGAGCGGACGCTTATCACGTAACGTCACAGAAGCAATTGATCGACTTGCGGTGTGCCGTGAGGCGTGATTCAGCTCCTTGCTCCGGAACTATTCCGTCGTTTAGCTTCCAGACCTCGCAGGACAAATGCCTGCGAGATTCTTCCGGGTGGAACGCCTAGTCCTGCCGCTGCCCGGACGCCGGATGACAAGACCGCACGGCAGGAGCGGGGGACCCAGGTAGTTGCCGTTCCCGTTGGTCTCGGGACGGCTAGGGGTGAAGTCGCAGCGACATGCCTTTATTTGGCGTGCCCATATGCGGCCGGGCATCTCCAGTCCGAACCCGACAGCTTACCTCGCAGGCGTCGGAGAGGAATTCGGCATGCCCGGTAAGGGAAAGCACCGTCGCCCGCGGAACACCCGCATCACCCGAATCAGCGCACTGGCCGGCACCACCGGAGCGGCCGTGGCGCTCCCCATCGTCGGGGCCACCGGCGCCCACGCCGCTCCTGTCGGCGTCTGGGACAAGGTCGCGGCCTGCGAGAGCACCAACAACTGGTCCATCAACACCGGCAACGGCTTCTACGGCGGCCTGCAGTTCACCCAGAGCACCTGGGCCGGCTTCGGCGGCACGAAGTACGCCCCGCGCGCCGACCTCGCGACCAAGGCGCAGCAGATCGCCGTCGCCGAGAAGGTTCTCGCGACCCAGGGCCCGCAGGCCTGGCCCGTGTGCGGCCCCAAGGCCGGTCTGACCAAGGCGATGGCCAACCCGTCGGCCACCCCGCAGAGCGTCGCGGGAGCCGCCGCCAAGCCGGTCGTCAAGGCCGTCAAGTCCGCCCCCGCGAAGAGGGCCGAGGCGCCCAAGAGCGCCGGCGGCTCCTACCGCGTCGTCGGCGGTGACACCCTCTCCAAGATCGCGAAGTCCCAGTCGGTCGAGGGCGGCTGGCAGGAGCTGTACGCGGACAACAAGCCGGTCATCGGCGGCAACCCGAACCTGATCTACCCGGGCCAGGTCCTGTCCCTGGGGGAGAAGGCCACCGCCAAGACCGCGGCGGCGACCGCCAAGGCCGCGAAGGCCGCCCCGGCCGCGGCCCCTGCCGCCAGCGCCTCCGGCTACACCGCCCCCCTCGACCGTGTCACCCTGGGCACCCCTTACCACCGGGCCGGCGCCATGTGGTCCAAGGGCTACCACACCGGCGTCGACTTCATCGCCTCGACCGGCACCAAGGTGAAGTCGATCGCCGCCGGCACCGTGGTCTCCGCGGGCTGGGGCGGTTCGTACGGCAACCAGGTCGTCGTCAGGCACGCCGACGGCCGGTACTCGCAGTACGCCCACCTGTCCGCGCTGTCGGTCTCGGCCGGCCAGCGGGTCTACGCCGGTCAGCAGCTGGGCCTGTCGGGCGCCACCGGCAACGTGACCGGTCCGCACCTGCACTTCGAGATCCGCACCACGCCCGACTTCGGCTCCGACATCGACCCGGTGGCGTACCTGCGCGCCCACGGCGTCACGATCTGACCGGTCCACCGACCGAAACGGTCGACTGACCGGTCGTCATCCGGCGGTATCCGTGCCCTGTTCCCCGTCTCCTGGGGAGCAGGGCACATGCCTTTGGTCTGTGACCGAAAATGGACCGAATATTTTCACCTCTTGTTTCCTCTTGAACGGCTGATCAGTAGCCTCTGTCGCACCTGGCCGTGGATACGGCCGGGCTCCCCGAGTCGCCGAGGAGCTGGAACAGTGATGGAGCGTCCCGCCTGGGCCCCCCAGGGCATCGATCTTTCCGTGCCCAGCGTGTCCCGCATCTACGACTACTATCTGGGCGGCTCCCACAACTTCGAGGTCGACCGGGAGGCCGGGCGGCGAGCCATCGCGGCCTTCCCGGGGCTGCCGAAGATCATGCAGGCCAACCGGGCGTTCATGCGCAGGGCCGTGCGCTTCGCCGTCGACGAGGGCATCACCCAGTTCCTCGACATCGGCTCCGGCATCCCCACCTTCGGCAACGTCCACGAGGTCGCCCAGGCCGCGAGTCCCGGCGCTCATGTCGTCTACGTCGACCACGACCCGGTCGCCGTCGCCCACAGCCGCGCCGTGCTGGAGCGCAGCGAGAACACCGCCGTCGTCGCCGCCGACCTGCGCTCCCCTCACGACATCCTGGACAGCGCGGAAGTGCGCGGGCTCATCGACCTCGACCGGCCGGTCGCCCTGCTGCTCGTCGCGGTCCTGCACTTCCTCGAGGACGCCGACGAACCGGCCAAGGCCGTGGCCGGACTCCGCGACGCCCTCGCCCCCGGCAGCCTGCTGGTCGTCAGCCACGCCTCGGTCGAGGGCGGTCCGCGCAGACCGGAGGAGGGGGAGCAGGTCGAGGACGTCTACCGCAGCGCGAGCTCGCCGCTGATCATGCGGTCGGGGGCCGAGGTCGAGCGCTTCTTCGACGGCTTCGGCCTCGTCGAGCCAGGCCTCGTCTCGCCGCCGCTGTGGCGCCCCGACGGAACGGACGACGACGAGCCCGATCCGGTCGTCTTCAGCGGGTACGCGGGCGTCGGCCGCAAGGCGTGACCACGTGGCCCTCACCGTGACCGGAGAACCCGGCCCGGAGCCGCAGCCCGCGGACAGCCTGCGGCGCTTCGCGATCATCTGGAGCCGGGCGATCTACCCGGTCACCACCACCTCCATGACGCGTGGCGAGTTCGCGGAGTATCTGATGCCGCTCGCCGCCCGTCTCAACACCACGCTGCGCGCGCAGCCCTTCGACCCGCGCCCCGCCGCGGAGGTCGGTGCCGCGCTCGTGGCCGCGCACTGCACCGATCCCGAGGCGCTGCCCCGCATCCTCGATGTCGTCGACGCCTATCTGCTGCTGTACTGCCCGCCCGGCCCCGCCCTCGCCCCCGAGGAGAGCCGCACACGCTGCAACCGCCTGCTGCACTGGGTGGCCGCCGGCTACGCCCGCGCCCTGCAGGAACGCACACGGACCGAGCAGGAGGCGCTGTCCCGGGCGGCGCTCGCCGCCCGGAGCGCCGTCGAACAGGCGCTGCACGAGAGCGAGGTGCGCTTCCGCGCGGTCTTCCAGGGCGCCTCCATAGGCATCGGCATCGCCGACATGGACGGCCGCGTCCTGGACGTCAACGACGCCCTCACCACCATGTTCGGCGGGCTGGAACGGCACATCCGCACCAAGAACATCTACGACTGGGTGCATCCGGACGACGCCCCCGAGTTCTGGGAGCTGCAGCGCCAGCTCAACCGGGGCGAGCGTGACCACTACCGGATCGAGAAGGCCTACTACCTGCCCGACGGCAGCCCGCTGTGGACCAACCTGACGGTCTCCCTGCTGCGCGACGCCGACGGCACCCCGCAGTACATGCTCGCCCTGATGGAGGACATCACCGAGGAGCGTCTGCTCAGCGAGCGGCTGCGCTACGAGGCCACCCACGACGCGCTCACCGGACTGGCCAACCGCAACCTCTTCTTCGAGCGCCTGGAGCAGACGCTGGGTGGTCCCGACGGCGTCGGCGTCGGCGTCTGCTACCTCGACCTCGACGGCTTCAAGGACGTCAACGACAGCCTCGGCCACGCGGTCGGCGACCGGCTCCTGGTCGCCGTCGCCGAACGCCTCCAGGCCTGTGTCACCTCGCCCGACCAGCTCGTGGCCCGCATCGGGGGCGACGAGTTCGCCGCCCTGGTGGTCAACCCCGCGAGCCGCGCGGACATCACCGGCTTCGCCGACCTGATCCTGACGGCACTCGCCGACCCGATCCGGGTGGACGGCCGCGACCTGTCCGTACGGTGCAGCATCGGCATCGTCGAGGGCAAGGCCGGCTCCCTGGGCCCCGCCGAGGTGCTGCGCAGCGCCGACATCACCATGTACCGGGCCAAGGCCGCGGGCGGCAACCGCTTCGAACTGGCCGACCCCGACTCCGACGCGCGCGCCATCACCCGGCACGGGCTGACCAACCGGCTGCCCACGGCGCTGGAGCGCGGCGAGTTCTTCATCGAGTACCAGCCGCTGGTACGGCTCGGCGACGGCAGCGTCCGCGGCGCCGAGGCGCTGGTGCGCTGGTGCCACCCCGTACACGGCGTGCTCGGGCCCGACCAGTTCATCCCGCTGGCCGAGAGCACCGGGCTGATCGTGCCGCTCGGGCACTGGGTGCTGCAGCAGGCCGCCTGGCAGGCCCGGGACTGGCAGTTCCCGCGCAGCGACGGCCATCCGCTGCGGATCAACGTCAACCTCTCCCCGGCCCAGCTCGGCCACCCCGGCCTGGTGCCGGAGACCCTCGCGGTGATCAGGGAGGCCGGGCTGGAGCCGACGGCGCTGTGCCTGGAGGTCACCGAGAGCGCTTTCATCGGCGCCGACGAGGCGTTGATGCGCCCGCTGCGGGAGTTCGCCGACCTCGGCATGGCCATCGCCCTGGACGACTTCGGCACCGGCTACTCCAACCTGGCCTCGCTGCGCCGGCTGCCCATCACCACGCTCAAGCTCGACCGCTCCTTCACCCGCGGCATGCAGCAGCGGCCGGCCGACCCGGTGGACGTGAAGATCGTCGAGATCGTCGTCGACCTGGCGCACACCCTGGGGCTGTCGGTGACGGTGGAGGGCGTGGAGACCGGCGCCCAGGCCGAGCACCTGCGGGCGCTGGGCTGCGACACCGCGCAGGGCTGGTACTACGCGCGGCCCGGCCCGCCCGAGCGCCTGCACTCGCTCTCGCTGGTCGACGCCACGGTGTAGCACGCATCACGGTGTGGGCGAGCGGCTGTTCGGGGTGAGCCGGGTTGGCCCCGCGGCTCGCACGGTGGGCCTGGTGACCGCTCGGGCGCCGTCGGCGCCGGTGATCCTGAGCCAGGTCAGCCGACGGAGGTGGAGGACGGCCGCGCGGGTGGCCGGAGACCGCCCGCGCCGCTGCCGCGGCAGCGGCGTCCGCGGTCGCCGTCCCCGATGAGCCGGGCGCCGGCGCGCCCGGCCGGTGGCGGCTGCGACGGGTGAGCCGGTCGTCGCACGCCTCAGCGCAGGGTCGTGCCCCGGGACTTCCCCTCCACCTGGTCGACGAGGCTCTTGGCAGGACCGAAGTGCCAGTCGGCGGGGCTGCCGGGGGCCTTCTCGATCTTCAGCATGACCGACCGGGAAGGGGAGAGCCTGAGGACGTACCCGGCCCGGAACCTCCCGTCCGCCTGCCGGTCCCAGACAAGCTCACTGTTCTCCTTCGCCCACGCCACCACGCCCTTGACCACCGCAGCCACGTCCTGGGGGGCCTTCTGGTGCTTCTTCTCGTCCTCGCCCATCATCTCTTCCCCTCCGCGTCAGGGCACTCGGCCCCCTGTCAGGCCGCATGGACCCGCCGGGCGTGCCGCCCGCCGTCCTGCCGACCGTGTGCGGCCCCCGGCCGCACGGGTCCGTCCACGGATGTGACACGCCGAGCGTCCCGGCAGCACCGGGCTTGACGCCCTCTCACTTCGCCATCATCACATCCGGGTACGACAGGGCGGCCCGCCCTGTCGTAAACACCGACGGGTCACCGGCCCCGGGAAGGCGCCCTGAGGAAGCGCAGCAGCGCGGCAGCGCGCCGCACGCCGTGCGGATCGGTCTCGCCTCGCCGTCTGCGCAGGTCCTTGGCGACGTGCTGGACGTCCTGGCACGGATCGCCCGGGGCGGTCCCGAGGCCGATGGGGCTGACTGACGTAAAGGCGGCGAATCCTAGCGAGCCATCGGCACATGCCACTGGGAAATGTCTGAACTCACCCGCATCGTGTGCCGGCTGGGTAACGTTCCGTGCTGTCCCATTTACCAGATGTGCGGCGGAGGGGTGTGCGTGCCCGGCATAGACGAGTGCCTATCCGAGGCGCTGGCGATTCCCGGAGTGCTCGGGGCGAGCGTGGTCGACTGGAGCAGCGGCCTCCTCCTCGGGGCCGTCGGCGAGGAGCCAGGACACGGCCACGAGGCGGCCGCCGCCGACGCCACCGAGGCGGCGCGCGCCGTCGTGGAAGGCGGCACCTTCACGGCGAAGGAGTCGGGAAGGGTCCCGGTCGAGGACATCATCATCACGGCTCCGGGGAGCTACCACCTCATCCGGTTCCTCGACACCTTCTTCGACAGCGACGTCGTCCTCTACCTGTGGCTGGACCGGTCGCTGGCCAACCTGGCCGTCGCCCGGCTGGGACTGCAGGCCATCGCGGAGCGGCTGGTGCTCGTATGACGGGCACCGACGCGGCACGGCCGGTCCTGCGGGGTCTGCCCCGGCGCACTCCGGCCCGCGGCGGCGCACCTGCGCCCCTCCGCACGGGCGTGACCGGCGCGTACGCCTTCACCGCCGCGCTGGCGAGGCTCGCGGAGGCGAGGGCCAGCGGGGCGCTGTACGGATCGGCGGGGACGGTCTACCTCCGTGACGGGGCGGTCGTCCACGCCGAGAGCCCGTGCGCACCGGATCTCGGGGTGCGGCTCACGGCCTGCGGCCTGCTCTCCCCGGACCAGTGGCGCGAGGCGGTCATCACCGCGAGCGCCGGGCGCGGTGTCGGCGATCGCCTCGTCGATTCCGGGCGGGTGGCCCGCGGGGAACTGGAGTTGTGCCACCTGCTGACGCTCTTCGACGCCGCCTACTTCACCCTGCTGCCCGACGCGGAACCCGACCGGTTCCGGCCGGGCGCCGCCTTTCCGCTCGGCCCCATCGCCCGGCCCGTCCCCGCCCAGCGCGTGGCCGCGGAGGCGCAGCGGCGCCGGGCGCAACTGGAGCGGACCTGGCCCTGGGACGACACCGACGCATGCCCCGTCGTCCCCCGCCCGGAGGGCGAGGTGCACGGTCGGCGGGCACGGGCCCCCACAGCCGGTCAGCTGGCGGTGCTGGGGGCGGCGGACGGAATCCGTACGCCGGTGCAGATCGCCTGGCACCTGGGGCGCTCGGCCTTCGCGACCCTGCTGGACGTACGCCGGCTGGCGGCGACCGGCCGGATCAGCACGCCGCTTCGCGCCGAGGCGCCACCGGCCGTGCCTCCCGTGCCCTCCACGGCCCGGCCCGCGCCGCCCCCGCAGGCGCCCTCCGGGCGGCCGGCACCGGTTCCCACGCCCCCGCCCGTCGCCCGAGGCGGACCGCTGCCGGCGGTCCTGCCGTCCTGCGACCCCTCCGTCGTCCTGTTGCTCCGACTTCGTGCCGCCCTGGAGGCCCGCCTGTGAGCGCCCTGCCGACCCGCCCGGCGCCCGCCGAACGACCGTGGAAGAAGGCTCTGCGGCAGCTTGCCGGAAGGAGACAGCTGGTGGCACTCGAAGCCGACGTCCTGGCCGAACTCCGCAGTCTGCGGGCGAGGGTGCCGCACCTGACCGGCGGGCTCGTCGCCAGCGTCGACGGCCTGGTCGTCGCGCACGATTTGAGCGGTCCGGAGCCGGAAGGGGTCGCCGCACTGACCGCCGCGGCCCTGGGCGTTGCGGCCCGGATCACCGAGGCCACCGCCCGCGGCGCCTTCCGGGAACTGCTCGTCCGGGGGGACAGCGGCTACATCGCCGCGTACGCCGCCGGCGACGCCATGGCCCTCGCCCTGGTGGCGGGGCCCGACTCAAACGTGGGCCGCCTGCACCTGGAGGCCCGACGATCCGGTCGACGGATCGAGGAGATCGTCGACCTCGCGCTCCAACGACAGGAGCGGAGATGACCGCACGACCCAGTTCCCCAGCCGACAAGCCGTCGGGCACGGGACGCGGCCGCGCCGCCACCGGACCCAGGCATTCGTCACGTCAGAGAACCACACCACAAGGAAGCGAGACCGCAATGGCCAACACCGAGACCGCGCTGAAGGATGTCATGACGTCGATCGAGGGCGTCCTGGGCGTCGCTCTCGTGGACTACGGCAGCGGCATGGCGCTGGGCACGCTCGGCGGTTCCAAGGACCTCGACCTGACGGTCGCGGCCGCGGGCAACACCGACGTCGTCCGCGCCAAGATGCGCACGATGGAGATGCTCAATCTCAAGGAGCACATCGAGGACATCCTGATCACCCTCGACTCCCAGATCCACATGATCCGGCTGCTGACCGGGCGTTCGGGCAAGGGCCTGTTCCTCTACGTCGCACTGGACAAGAACCGCGCGAACCTTGCGATGGCCCGCCACCAGCTCAAGCGCATCGAAGGCGAACTGGAGGTCTGACCGGCTCCCCGCGAGGCTACGGCGGCCCGGCACATCAGGCGCACGCTGCCGCGTGCCGGGCGTCGCCCCGCCTGGGCCGTCACGCGGCCCCGGCGCTCGGCGGCCGGGTGTCCTCGACCGCCTCGCGGCCCGTGGAGACGGTCCCGCGGCCGGGTCCCGGCGAGTCCGCGCGGGGCCGGCCGTCGAGGCGACGATGCGGAGGTCCGCGCCCGCGCCCGCGTCACCGGTACCAGACGCACACCGTCCTGCGCCGCCGCCGTCCATGCGGCGGCGGCGCAGGCGGCCGCGTCGGAGGTCCCTCCGGCCGCCGCGCGTCATGAGTGACGGTCACCGGTGCGCGGGTGGCACCGCGAGGGCGAGGGCGCCGAGGAGGAGTGCCCGCCGCGGCGCGCCCCCTGCTCGACCCTGCCACCCAGCTTCTCGCGCACCGGCTCCATGCCTCGGGGCGTTCTCCACCCCCCAGCGCTCCACGATCAGGTACGAACCGCCGTACGGCTGCGCCTCCGCCCGCCACGCCTTCTGCCCGGTCGCGCCGGCGAAAGTGAGCGGCACATAGGTGCCGCGTGCCGTCGAGGGGGCTCCGAGGCGCAGCTCCGCAACGTCGGTCTGCAGCTGAGGGGCGCGGGGCCGCCCGCCGCCCCGATCCGCTCCAGGGCGACCGGCCCGCCCGCTACGTCCGTGTCCCGGCCGCCGCAGGCGGCCAGCGCTACGGCGCGCCGCGGCCACCCGCGGGCCTACGCCCGGCACGAGGACGCGGCCGTCACCTTTCCCGGACTCCGGCTTCGCTGCCTTCCGGGGGACCGGCCTGCTCGCATCCTCCATCGGGCCGCGCGGTACGAGGGTCATCCGGACGGCCCAATGGCGCGTGCCGCCTTGTGAAAGGCCCGCCCCAGGGGTGCGCGGTGTGGGGAGAATCCGCCGCCGCACGCTTTTCGACGACCTGGGACCCGTGACTGCGACGCCTCCGATCAGGCATACTCCAACGCGCCGCAGCCGCAGGTCGGACCGTGCCGTGACCCGGCGGGAGACCATCGGACGACGGTCGACGAACCGGCGGCGCCGCCACACCCTGAGCGGACGCCGCCGCAGCGCCCGACAGGGAGGAGAGTGCCGCCATGTCCCACGACGGCCTTCAGCCGGTGGACCGACAGCTTCCCACGGAGGAGGCCCGCGACCTGCTCGCACTCGTACGCGAGCTGGCACACCGGGAGATCAAGCCCAGGGCGGCCGAGGAGGAGGACGCCGGCGTGTTCCCGCGCGAGGTCTTCCGCCTCATCGGCGAGGCCGGGCTGCTCGGACTGCCCTACCAGGAGGAGTACGGCGGCGGTGGCCAGCCGTACGAGGTCTACCTGCAGGTGCTCGAGGAACTGGCGGCGGCCCGGCTCACCGTCGGCCTCGGCGTCAGCGTGCACACCTTGGCCTGCCACGCGGTCGCCCACTTCGGCAGCAAGGAGCAGCGCACCGAGCACCTGCCCGCGATGCTCGGGGGCTCCCTTCTCGGCGCCTACAGCCTCTCCGAGCCCGCCGCAGGCTCCGACGCCGCCTCGCTGCGCACCCGGGCCACCCGGGAGGGCGACGCCTGGCGGATCGACGGCACCAAGGCGTGGATCACCCATGGCGGCGTCGCGGACTTCTACACGGTGCTGGCCCGTAGCGGGGCCGAGGGCCCGCGGGGCATCACCGCGTACCTGGTGCCCGGGGACGCGGAGGGCCTGACCGCGGCAGCCCCGGAGAAGAAGATGGGCATGAAGGGGTCGCCCACGGCCCAGCTCCACCTCGACGGCGTGTGGGTTCCCGACAGCCGCCGCGTCGGCGACGAGGGCCAGGGCTTCACCATCGCGCTGGCCGCACTGGACTCGGGCCGCCTCGGCATCGCCGCCTGCGCCATCGGCGTCGCCCAGGCCGCGCTCGACGAGGCGCTCGCTTACGGGATGACCCGGCAGCAGTTCGGCCGCCCTGTCGTGGACTTCCAGGGGCTGCGCTTCATGATCGCCGACATGGCCACCAAGATCGAGGCCGGGCGGGCGCTCTACCTCGCGGCGGCCCGGCTGCGGGACGCGGGCCGGCCGTTCTCCCGGCAGGCGGCCATGGCGAAGCTCTTCTGCACGGACGCCGCGATGCAGGTGACCACGGACGCGGTTCAGCTGCTCGGCGGTTACGGCTACACCGCCGACTTCCCCGTCGAGCGGTACATGCGCGAGGCCAAGGTGCTGCAGATCGTCGAGGGCACCAACCAGATCCAGCGCATGGTCATCGCCCGCAGTCTCGCCGGCCCGGAGAGCAAGGAGCACTGAGGCGGGGCGAGGAGCACCGCACGCGCGGGTGCCGCGCCGCCCGCCCGGCCGGGCGGCGCGCCACCCGCGCCCTGCGTGGTGGGTGCGGCGGGGGTCAGGCGGCGCGCTGGAGCGGTACGCGCAGCGGCCGCGAACCGGGGCCGCCCACGTGGGAGAAAGGCTGAGTGCGCCAGTCCAGCCCGGCGGGGAGCGTGAGCAGCGTGCCCCACTCCGTGTCCTCGCCCGGGGTGTCCCCGCCGGCGGGGGTGGCCTCGGCTGCGGGACGCCCGGAGCCCGGGCAGATCGTCAGCCCGAAGGGGTTCCACGGCGAGGCGCACAGCGCGTGCTGCGGCAGGACGTCCTCGCCGGGGAGAATGGCGATCGGACGGGCGCAGTCGGGGCAGTGCACGCGGAAGGCGTCGTAGCCCTCCTCGTCGAAGGCCTCGTCGGCCTCGTCGGCGTCGTCCGCCGTCAGCAGCTCGAACGGCTCGCGACGTTCGTGCTCCTCCTGGAGAACCGCCGACGAGCGCTCGCCGCGGCTGTGTCGTGCGTGGGTGCGCATGGGTGCATCTCCCCTTCATCAGCGCCCACCAGCGGGGCTGACCGGGCTCTCGGCCTCGGCCATAGCGAGCACTTCCCGCCGCGCGGCCGCGGTAATCACCGCTGATCCACGAAGCGTTGGCATCTGGTGTGGGCTTCGTCACATGCCTTCGACCTCGTGCCGCCCCGCGCCCCGCGAACGGCGCGGTGCGCCCCTCCCGCGCCCTTTCGGGGCGTGGGGGCCGTGCCGACAGGCGGGACGGCGTCGAGAGCCGTCGGCTCTCGTCTGGCGGCGTCGTCGTCGGTCGTCGAGGCTCCGCTGCGTCCGCCTTCCCCGCCGTGCCGGACACGGCCCCGACCCGCTCCTCGTTCCACCCCGCCTCTCCGCGCGGCCTCCTAGCGGCCCCCGGGTTCCCCGGCCTCCCGCAGCGGCGCCGTGCTCTTTCTGACGACCAGTCTGACTCCGAGCTCCATACTGGTGTTGCTCTTGTCGCCGGTCCCCTCGGGCTGCGACAACCGCAACAGCATCCGGGCGGCCTCCTCGGCCATCTCCACGAGCGGTTGGTTGACGGTGGTCAGCGACGGGCTCGCCCACCGGGCAGGCGGGATGTCGTCGTAGCCCACCACCGAGAGGTCCCTGGGCACCTGCAGGCCCTTGACCCGTGCGGCCTCGAGGACGCCGAGCGCCTGCAGGTCGCTGCCCGCGAAGATGGCGGTGGGCGGGTCCGGCCGCTCCAGCAGGGCGAGCGCTCCGTCGTGTCCGCCCTGGACGTGGAAGTCCCCGTAGCGGATCAGGTCGTTGTCGACGGTGAGCCCCGCCATGCTCATGGCCGAGCGGAAGCCGTCGAGACGGGCCAGGGAGCACAGCATGTCGTCGGGTCCGGTGATGATCCCGATGCGGCGGTGACCGAGGTCGATGAGGTGCCGGGTGGCGGCGACGCCGCCGGCCCAGTTCGCCGAGCCCACGGACGGCACGTCGGGCTCTGGGTCGCCCGCCGGGTCGATGATCACGAAGTTGATGGCCCGTGAGCGCAGCTTGCGCTTGATGTCGTCGGGCAGCGAGGAGAAGACGAGGACGACGCCGAGCGGGCGGCGGCGCAGCACGCCCTCGATCCACTCGGGGCCGGGTGCGTGCCGGGTGCCGCTCTCGGTGAGCACCACGCTCATGTTGCGGCTCTTGGCGACGTTCTCCACGCCCCGGATGAGCTCCATCGCCCAGACGCTCTCGAGTTCGTGGAAGACGATCTCGATCAGCCGCGACTCCGGCTGCGTGGGGGAGGGGCGCCGGTAGCCGTTCACCTCCAGCAGGCGCTCGACCTTGCTCCGGGTCGGCGCGGCCACATCGGGACGTCCGTTGAGCACCTTCGAAACTGTCGAAAGTGATACGCCCGCTTTCGAAGCCACGTCGGCCAGAGTGATCCGGCCCGTGGTCTCATCATCACGCATGCCGCACAGGATAGGGCACGGCGGTTCGGTAACGGTTTGGTCGCTTCAATTCCCCGCTGTTGACCAGGGCGAGGCCGCAGCCTACGGTCCGTCATCAAGCGAATTTCGGCAAAGTGGCCGAAACTTTCGAGAGGTCGATTATGAAGAAGCGTGCGTGGTTCCCCCGTGCCGTCGCCGGCGGCGCGACACTGGCACTGGGTCTGACCCTGACCGCCTGCAGCAGCGGTGACGGCGCCTCGGCGGGGGGTGATTCCGGGACAATCCACGTCCTCGTGTACGGCGACTCCGCGAACAAGGTGGAGAAGCAGATCGTCGCCGAGTTCAACAAGACCTCGAAGGTCAAGGCCGTCCTCGACACGATCCCCGGTGCGGACTACCAGCAGAAGCTGCAGACCGTCATCAACACCAAGCAGGCCCCCGACGTCTTCTTCAACTGGGGCGGCGGCAGCATCCAGCCGTTCGTCAAGGCCGGTCTGCTGCTCCCGCTCGACGACTTCATCAAGAAGGACCCGGGCCTGAAGGACAACTTCCTGCCCTCGGTCTTCAACACCGCGGTGATCGACGGCAAGGCCTACGGCGTGCCGATGCGCGGCACCCAGCCGGTGCTGATGTTCAGCAACAAGAAGGTCCTCGCCGACGCCGGCGTGCAACCGCCGAAGACCTGGGACGAGCTCCTGGACGTTATCGGCAAGCTCAAGGCCAAGGGCGTCACCCCGTTCGCGCTCGGCGGCGGCGACAGGTGGCCGACCCTGATGTGGTTCGAGTACCTCTACGACCGCGTCGCCGGTCCGGAGCTGTTCAGCAAGGCGCTGGCCGGTGACAAGAGCGCCTGGGAGAGCGCGGACAGCAAGAAGGCGCTGAGCATGCTCAAGGAGCTCATCGACGCCGGCGCCTTCGGCACCAACTACGACTCGGTGAAGTTCACCGACGGCGGCTCGGCCCAGCTGCTCGCCTCCGGCAAGGCCGCCTTCGAGCTCATGGGCTCCTGGGAGTACTCCACGCAGCAGGACGCCAGCCCGGACTTCGCCAAGAACGACCTGGGCTACACCGAGTTCCCGACCATCCCGGGCGGCAAGGGCGCCGCGGCGAACGTCGTCGGGAACACCAACAACTTCTACTCGGTGCTGAAGAAGACCGAGCACCCGGAGGCGGTCGCGGAGTTCCTCAAGCTCATGTACTCCGACGACTTCGTCAAGCAGCAGCTGGCGATCGGCAACCTGCCGACCACCACGAACACCACCAAGTTCCTCGACACGACCGACCACCCCGAGTACCTGAAGTACCAGTTCGACCTGGTCAAGAAGGCCCCCTCGTTCCAGCTGTCGTGGGACCAGGCCTACCCGCCGTCGGCCGGCACGCCGATCCAGCAGGCCGTGCAGCAGTTCTTCAACGGCCAGATCGACGCGGACGGCTTCATCAAGGCCATGCAGGCCCTGCCCACCTCCTGAGAGCGACGTCCCCCGCATGGTCTCCCTCACCGCCACCGTGACGGGCAAGCGGCAGACGCGGCGTCCGGCCGGCCGTTCCATCGGCCGGCCGGGCATCGCCTGGGCCCTCCCCGCCACGATCTTCTTCGCCCTCTTCGCCGTCGTGCCGCTGGCACTGGTGGCGGTCCTCTCCTTCACGAGCTGGAGCGGTCTGGGCTCGCCCGAGTACGCGGGCTTCGACAACTGGGTCAAGGTCTTCCAGGACCCGGTGCTGATCAAGAGCCTCTGGCTGAGCGTGCTGCTCACCGTGCTCGGCGTCGTCGTCCAGACCCCGCTGAGCATCCTGCTCGGCGTCTGGGCCGCCGGTCCGCAGCGCAACCGCGCCGTGCTGTCCGCCGTCTTCTTCGTGCCGCTGCTCCTGTCGGCGACCGCCGTGTCGGTCCTGTGGCGCGCGCTGCTCGACCCCAACTTCGGCGTTCCCTCGCAGGCGCGCTGGCTGTTCGGCGACGGCAACCTCTTCGGCACGCAGACCGCCGCGATCGGTGTGCTGGTGTTCGTCAGCACCTGGCAGTTCACCCCGTTCCACGCGCTGATCTACCAGGGCGCGACCCGGGCCATCCCGCAGGTGCTCTACCAGGCGGCGCAGATCGACGGCGCGGGCACGGTACGGCAGTTCTTCCACATCACGCTGCCGCAGCTGCGCAACTCGATCATCACCTCGATGATCCTGATGATCGTCGGCGGTCTCACCACCTTCGACACGGTGCTGATCCTCACCCAGGGCGGCCCCGGCACCGACACCACCATCACCGCCTACTACATGTACGACAAGGCCTTCAAGGGCTTCGACTTCGGCGCGGGCGCGGCCGTCGCGCTGATGCTCGTCGTCGTCGCCACCGTGATCTCGCTGGTCGTCGTCCGCGCCTCCGGCTACGACAAGATGGCCGGCACCAAGGAGGGGCTGTGATGAGGCGACGCCCCAACTACCTCGCGGGACTGGGCGCCCTGCTGTGGCTGGCCCTGGTCGGCACGCCGCTGTACGTCATGCTCGGCGCCACCGTGCAGTCGCGCGCCGACTACAGCGCGGGCGGCCCGCTGTCCTTCCCGCGGTCCTTCACGCTGGACAACTACATCCAGGACTTCAGCAACGGCTTCGGGCAGTACTTCCTCAACACGGTCGTCGTCACCGTCAGCGTGGTGGCCATCGTGCTGCTGCTCGTGCCGCCGCTGGCGTTCACCATCGTGCGC
The DNA here is from genome assembly GCF_965342175.1 of Actinacidiphila sp. bgisy167. GTDB lineage: Bacteria > Actinomycetota > Actinomycetes > Streptomycetales > Streptomycetaceae > Actinacidiphila. The sequence goes on along the minus strand of NZ_CBDRBL010000029.1, from coordinate 38,596 downwards.
AACCGGGGCCGCGGCGCCTCGCAGGTGTTCCGGCTCTTCCTGCTGGGCCTGGCCATCCCCGCGCAGGCCGTGATCGTCCCGATGTTCTACGTCATCAGCAAGGCAGGGCTCTACGACAACCTCATCGGCGTCATCCTGCCGACCGCGGCGTTCTGCCTGCCGGTCTGCACCCTGATCCTGACCGGCACGATGCGTGACATCACCTCCGAACTGTTCGAGGCGATGGCCGTGGACGGCGCCTCCGTCCGGCGGACCTTCTTCCAGCTCGTCCTCCCGCTGTCCGGCGGCGGACTGTCGACGATCGTCGTCTTCTCCGCCCTGCAGGCCTGGAACGGCTTCCTCTTCCCCCTGGTGCTCACCCAGTCCGAGGAGACCAAGGTGCTCACTCTGGGTCTCTACAACTTCCGGACCCAGTACGGCATCAACATCCCCGGCCTGCTGGCCGCCGTGGTGCTGTCCACGATCCCCGTCCTGCTCGTCTACCTGTTCGCCCGACGTGCCCTGGTCCAGGGGCTCATGGGCGTCGGAGGAAAGTGAACGACAACGTGACCGCCGACTCCCGCGTCGAGGCGCTCATCCGCGAGATGACCCTGGACGAAAAGATCGCCCAGCTCTACGGGGTCTGGGTCGGCGCCTCCGGCGAAGGCGCCGAAGTCGCCCCCCACCAGCACGACATGGACGAGCCGCCCAACCTGGACGACCTCGTCCCGGAAGGCCTCGGGCAGCTGACCCGGCCCTTCGGCACCGTCCCCGTCGACCCGGCCCTCGGGGCGCTGTCCCTGATGCGCACCCAGGAGAAGATCGCCGCGGCCAACCGGTTCGGCATCCCGGCCATGGCCCACGAGGAGTGCCTCGCGGGCTTCGCCGCCTGGGGCGCCACCACCTACCCCGTCCCGCTGTCCTGGGGCGCCTCCTTCGACCCCGAGCTCGTCCGGGTGATGGGCGCGGCCATCGGCCGCGACATGCGCTCGGTCGGCGTCCACCAGGGTCTCGCCCCCGTCCTGGACGTCGTCCGCGACGCGCGCTGGGGCCGGGTCGAGGAGACCATCGGCGAGGACCCCTACCTCGTCGGCACCATCGCCACCGCCTATATCCAGGGCCTGGAGTCCGCGGGCATCGTGGCCACCCTCAAGCACTTCGCCGGCTATTCGGCCTCGCGCGCCGGGCGCAACCATGCGCCGGTCAGCATGGGCCCGCGCGAGCGCGCCGACGTCGTCCTGCCGCCCTTCGAGATGGCGGTCCGGGAGAGCGGCGTCCGGTCCGTGATGCACGCCTACACCGACACCGACGGCATGCCCTCCGCCGCCGACGAGGAACTGCTGACGGGTCTGCTCCGCGACACCTGGGGCTTCGACGGGACCGTCGTCGCCGACTACTTCGGGATCGCCTTCCTCAAGACCCTGCACGGTGTCGCAGCCGACTGGGCGGACGCCGCGGGCACCGCCCTGCATGCCGGCGTCGACGTGGAGCTGCCCACCGTCAAGACCTTCGGGCAGCCGCTGCGCGACGCCGTCGCCGCGGGCAGGGTCGACGAGAAGCTCGTGGACCGCGCGCTGCGCCGCGTCCTGACCCAGAAGGCGCAGCTCGGCCTGCTCGACCCCGGGTGGAGCCCGGTGCCCTCCGCGCTCGCCGAAGCCGACCTCACCGACCCGCAGGGCCTGCGCGGCACGGTCGACCTCAACTCCGCGGCCAACCGCGAGCTGTCGCGGCGTCTGGCCGAGCGGTCCGCCGTGCTGCTGAGCAACGACGGCACCCTGCCCCTGGGGCGGCCCGCCCGCATCGCGCTCGTCGGCCCCCAGGCGGAGACCCCGACCGCGGTGCTGGGCTGCTACTCCTTCCCCGTGCACGTCGGCGCGCAGCACCCGGACACCCCGCTCGGCATCGACCTGCCCACGCTGCGCCAGGCCCTGGTGGCGGAGTTCCCCGGCTCCGAGATCGTCACCGCAGCGGGCTGCGGCATCGACGACACCGACGTCTCCGGCATCGCGGCGGCCGTACGGGCGGCCCGGGACGCCGACGTGGTCGTGGCCGCGCTCGGCGACCGTGCCGGTCTCTTCGGCCGCGGCACCAGCGGCGAGGGCTGCGACGCCGAGTCGCTCACGCTGCCCGGTGTGCAGCAGCGGCTGCTCGACGCGCTCCTCGACACGGGGACACCGGTCGTGCTGACCCTGCTGGCCGGCCGCCCCTACGCCCTCGGGCGGGCCGTGGAGGAGGCGGCCGCCGTCGTCCAGCACTTCTTCCCCGGGCAGGAGGGCACCCCGGCCCTCGCCGGGGTGCTGAGCGGGCGGATCAACCCGTCCGGGCGGCTGCCGGTGAGCGTGCCGCGCCACCCGGGCGTCCAGCCCTCCACCTATCTCGCCGCGCCGCTCGCGCGGGCCAGCGAGGTGTCCAACATCGACCCGGCCGCCGCCTTCGGCTTCGGCCACGGGCTGACCTACACGACCTTCGAGTGGTCCGCCCCTACGGTGCACGGTGCCTCCGGCGACCGGGCGGTGACCGGTACCGACGGCGAGGTCGAACTGTCCTTCACCGTCCGCAACACCGGCGACCGCGCGGGCAGCGAGGTCGTCCAGGTCTATCTGCACGACCCGGTCGCCTCCGTCGTCCAGCCGGTGCAGCGGCTCGTCGGCTACCTGCGGGTGCCGCTGGAGCCGGGCGAGGCGCGGCGGGTCGACGTCACCGTCCCGGCCGACGTCGCCGCCTTCACCGGCCGCGACGGCCGGCGCGTCGTGGAACCGGGTGAGCTTGAGGTTCGACTGGCCGCATCGAGCACCGACGTCCGCTTCACCGTACGGGCCGAACTGACCGGCTCGGCACGGCAGGTGGACCACACCCGGCGGATGCACGCGCTGGTCGCCGGCACCCCGGAGGAGACCAGGTGAGCCTGCCCGAAGGGACGGCGGAGGCGGCCGTGTCGTCGGAGAACGTCGCCAACCCCGTCCTGCCGGGCTGCCATCCCGACCCGAGCGTCTGCCGGGTCGGGGCGGACTACTATCTGGTCACCTCGACCTTCGAGTACTTCCCGGGCATCCCGGTGTTCCACAGCCGCGACCTGGTCCACTGGACGCCGGTGGGGCACGTCCTCACCCGCACCTCGCAGGTGGACCTCGCCTCCGTGGTGTCCTCCGAGGGCGTCTTCGCCGCGACCATCCGGCACCACCAGGGCCGGTTCTACGTCGTGACCACCCTCGTCGGCGGCAGCGGACGGGGCGGCACCTTCGTCGTCACCGCCACCGACCCCGCCGGGCCCTGGAGCGATCCGGTGTGGCTGGACGACGCACCCGGTATCGACCCCTCCCTGTTCTTCGACGACGACGGCCGCGCCTGGTGCACCGGCACACGGCTCGCCGAGCCGGGCGCGTGGGAGGGGCAGACCGACGTCTGGCTGCGGGAGTTCGACACGGCGGCGCTGGCCCTCACCGGACCCGAGCACCTGCTGTGGCGCGGCGCGCTGCACGGCGCCGTGTGGGCCGAGGGGCCGCACCTGTACAAGGTGGACGGCCGCTACTACCTGCTGGCGGCGGAGGGGCGGCACCGAGCACCGTCACGCCGTCAGCGTCGCCCGCGCCGAGCACGTCACCGGCCCGTACACCGGCAACCCGGCCAACCCGGTGTTCACCCACCGCCACCTGGGCCGCGACTTCCCCGTGGTCGGCGTCGGCCACGCCGACCTGGTGCGAACGGCGTCGGGGGAGTGGTGGGCCGTGCTGCTCGGCAGCCGCCCGTACGGCGGCTACCACCCCAACCTCGGGCGGGAGACCTTCCTCGTCCCGGTGCGCTGGGAGGACGGCTGGCCGCTCTTCGCGCCTGGTGTCGGCACCACGCTCGGCCCCTTCCGCCCGCCCGCGGTGGCCGCCGCCGCGCAGGCGGTTTCCGGCGGGGCCGCCGCCGGGCCGCCGCACGAGGAGCCGTTCCGCGACGACTACGACGGTCCCCGCCTGGACCCGCGGTGGAACCAGGTGCGCACCGGGGAGCCCTTCTGGTCGCTGACCGCACGCCCCGGCTGGCTCCGGCTGCCGCTCGGTCCCGCCACGCTCGCCGAGGTCGGCACCCCGTGCTTCCTCGGCCGGCGCCAGCAGCACCAGGACGTCAGCGTGGCCGCGCTCCTTGATGTGGCGCCCCGGACGGCGCAGGAGTGGGCCGGGCTCGCCGTCCGGCAGTCCGAGGCGGACCATCTGGTGCTCGCGGTCGCCGGCGACGGCCGCGGCGGGCGCCGCGTGCTCGCCGCGGTCCGTACCGGCGGTGAGCAACGCCTTGTGGCGCAGGCGCCGTTGCCCGCCGGGCCCGTGGTGCTGCGCATCCATGCCGAGGGCCAGCGCTACGGGCTGCGCTACGCCCCCGCGGGCGCGGGCGGCGACGCGGAGACCGAACTGGCCGCCGTGGACGGCGGATTCCTCAGCTCGCCCCGCGCGGGTGGTTTCCTCGGCGTCTGGCTCGGCCCGTACGCCACCGCTCACCACGCCCCCTCCACCACCGTCGCCGACGTCGACTGGTTCGACTACCGGCCGCTCGCCCCCTGACCACGGAGCCGCTGTTGTTCACCGACCTCCCCGAGGGCGAACTGCGCGAGTACCGCAGCGCCCAGACCGCGCCCGCCGACTTCGACGACTTCTGGCGTTCGACGCTCGCCGAGTCGCGTGCCGCCGGGACCGCCGCCGTCAGCGTCACGCCCGCGGCCGGTCCGCGGCTGCGCACGGTGCGCGTCTTCGACGTCACCTTCCCCGGTTTCGGCGGTGAACCGGTACGGGCCTGGCTGCGGCTGCCGGACGAGGCAGAGGGGCCGCTTCCCGCGGTCGTCCAGTACGTCGGCTACGGCGGCGGCCGGGGACACGCGCTGGACAACCTGTTCTGGGCGTCCGCCGGTTTCGCCCACTTCCACATGGACACCCGCGGCCAGGGCTCGGGCTGGAGCCGCGGCGACACGCCCGACTCCGGCACCACGGGCCCGCAGGCCCCCGGGATGATGACCCGCGGCATCGACGACCCCCGCACGTACTACTACCGCCGCCTGTTCACGGACGCCTTCCGCGCCGTGGACGCCGTCCGCACGCTGCCCTCGGTGGACCCCGGACGGATCGCGGTCCTCGGCGCGAGCCAGGGCGGCGGCACCGCGCTCGCCGTCGCCGCCCTCGCCCCCGAGGTCCACGCCCTGGTGGCACACGTCCCCTTCCTGTGCGACTTCCCCCGGGCCGCGGTGGTCACGGACGCGGACCCGTACCGCGAGATCGGCCGCTACCTGGCCGTCCACCGCGGCGGCGCCGGGCGGGCCATGCGTACCCTCTCGTACTTCGACGGCGTCAACTTCGCCGCTCGCGCCAGGATCCCGGCCCGCTTCTCCGCGGCGCTGATGGACGAGATCACACCGCCCTCGACGGTCTTCGCGGCATACAACGCGTACGCGGGCCCCAAGGAGATCGACGTCTGGCCCTGGAACGGCCACGAGGGCGGCGGGATGGAGGACGGCGAGCGAGCCCTCGCCTTCTTCCGCGCGCTCTTGAGGGCAGCGTGAAGTGCAGCCGCACCTGTGGAGTCGAGGCGGCAAGTCCGTACAACCCTCGTTCTCCCGTGGTTGTCGTTCGACATGGACCGGAGAACCCGGCGTGCCCCCTTGATGGGGCCTCACCGTAGGCGACGACGGACGTCTTCTGCATGCCCCCTCAGCCGGCGTCCGGGCGGTCGCATCGGCACCCGCTCCTCACCACGGCTCACGGGGGCTGGGTGCTGCACTTGGCGTCGCGGATGAGGACCTGCGGTGTGTGGTGCGGTCGCCACGCCGCTTTTGAACGACGTGCGGCCGGGTGGCCCGAAGTGAGCGACGGATTTGCTGAGGACGACGTGCGCGGGAGGCGCCGACTTCCGGTCGACGCGGCGTGACGACCCTGCGAAGTCCCTCACCGCAGGGCGACTTCGCGAGGAGACCGGTCGACGACGTAGGATCGGCAGGCTCAGCTCAACACGCACCACACGGAGAGATGACATGCACAGCGCCCGAAGAACCGTGCTGCCGCTGCTCGGGGCCGCGTTGCTCCTTGCCAGTGTCCTGGGAGTCTCCCCTGGCTCCGGAAGCCAGGCACATGCCGCCGCGCAGGCAGATCAACCGGCCGGGGCGGCAACGCCCTTCACGACCGTCGAGGCCGAGTCCGGAACGCTGGGCGGTGGTGCCCGCATGCGCCACCTCACGGCGGGAGAAAGGGCGCCCACCGCCGCCACGATCGAGACCGAGGCCTCGGGCTACGCCCTTGTCGAACTGACGAACACCGGCGACTCGGTGTCGATTCGGAATGCGTCGGGCGAGCAGGCCAACACCCTTGTGGTGCGTGCCTCGATACCCGACGCTCTGAACGGCGGCGGCCTCAAGGCCACGGTAAACCTGTATGTGGACGGTGTCTACCGTCAGCCGATCACCCTGAGTTCGGCTCAGGCATGGAACTACCGCAACGGAAGCACCAACCTCGACGACCCCCATGGCGGGGGCATGCCGTTCCACTTCTACAACGACTTCCCGGTCTGGGTCACGGGTGATCCCATCCCAGCGGGAAGCAGCATCACGTTGCGCAAGGACTCCGGCAACACGGCCGCCGTGTACGACATCGACTCGGTCGATCTGGAGAACGTCGGACCGGCGCTTAACCAGCCGGGCGAGGCACTGTCGGTCGTCGACTTCGGAGCGGACCCGACGTCCACCAAGGACTCGACCGCCGCGATCCAGAACACGGTGAACGCGGCCCGGGCGCAGGGCCGACCGGTGTGGATCCCGGCGGGCACATACCTCACGAGCAGCCTGGTGTCCGCGACGCTGGACTTCACAGGTGTGACGGTCGAGGGCGCCGGCATGTGGTACACCACGCTTTACCACAAGGTCCCACTGCCCTCTCCGGCCGGATGGCGGTCCCAGGTTCTGGTGGGCTCGGGCACCGACCTGAGTGACCTGCAGATCGACGGGAACGCCGTATGGCGGGGTACGGGCGGGGGGGCCGACTACGGCATCCAGAGCATGGGCGCGCTCGGATGGCACGTGAATCGGGTATGGACCCGGCACACCGACGCCAACTGGCTCTCCGGCAGCGACGGCCTGATGGAGAACAGCCGTACCAGCGACTCCTATGGCGACGGGTTCAACATCAACAACGGAAACTCCGCTGACAAGCGCGGCGACAACGTTGTCGTCCGCAACTGCTTCGCCCGCGGTACGGGTGACGACTCCTTCGCCACGTACTCCGATTCCGGCGCCGACGGCACCAACCCCCAGATCGTCGGCGCCAAGATCCTCGACAACACCGCTGTCGCGCCCTGGTGGGCCAACGGCATCCGGGTCGCCGGCGGGAAGGACGTCCAGGTCATGAACAACCTGGTGAACAGCGTCTCGTCGGACAGCGCCATGGACATCGGTGTCTACGCCGACTCGGGACGCCCGGTGGACTCGGCAACGATCAGCGGGAACGTGTTGATCGGCGGTGGCGGGTGGAACGGTGCGCGGCACGGCGTGCGGATCAGCTCACCAGCCGCTTCCTCACGGTTCGCGAACGCGTACACGAACGTCACCATGACCGGCAACACCCTGCGTGGAGCTCTCCACGCGGGCCTTTTCATCGATCGCGCGCGCGTGAACGCGACGGTGACGGGCAACACGATCGATGGTCCGGCCGAGCAGGCGATCCTGGTGAACGCCGGAGTTGCCGGCACGGGGTCCTTCACGGACAACACGGCGAAGAACCTGCGTTCCGGCGTGAACGCGTTCGTTAACAATTCCATCGACTTCACCAGCACCCTGGCGGGCAACAGCTGGCAGAGCAACGCCTCGCCGGTGGTGAACGACGACGCCCTCGCCTACGACACCCACTGGAATCACGCCACCAACCGAGGGGTGGGCGACCTGAACGACGACGTCCACCACTCCAGTACGCCGGGTGCGGTCGCGACCTACACCTTCAGCGGGACCGGTGTCCGGTACCTCTCGGAGCGGTACGGGGACGAGGGCACCGTCGACGTCTACATCGACGGGAAGTTCCAGAGAACCGTTGATCTCAGAGCCTCCGGCCCCCGGCAGTCACAAGTGGTGGTGTTTGAGAAGACCGGTCTCACCTCGGGGCAGCACACCTTCAAGCTGGTGAACGGCTCCGGACTGGGCATCATCGACAGCCTGTACATCATCTCCTCGGCCGGCGGTTCGTCCGGCGGGGACACAAGCACCCGGCCGACCGGGCCGATCACCGGGATCGGCGGGAAATGCGTCGACGTGGCGGCCGCGTCCAGCGCCAACGGAACCGCCGTGCAGTTGTACGACTGCAACGGCTCTGCTGCCCAGCAGTGGACGATGACGGCGAATGGTTCCATCCGCGCCCTGGGCAAGTGCCTGGACCTCACCGGGGCCGGTCTGTCCAACGGAACCAAGGTGCAGCTGTACGACTGCAACGGCACCGGCGCGCAGAAGTGGGCCTACGACGCGTCCTCTCGAGCCCTCGTGAATCCCGCGTCCGGGCGCTGCCTGGACGCGACGGGGCCGAGTTCGGCCAATGGCACCCGGCTGCAGATCTGGGACTGCGCCGGTTCGAGCAACCAGAGTTGGACCGTGCCCGCCGCGTGAGTCCGGTCACGCGGCACGGGCGGGCGTCCGGCCGACCGATCCGACAGCACGGGCGCGTGGTTCGGGAGCACCCCGTGCCACGCGCCGGCGCCGGACGGCCGGCGCTCCTTCGGCCGTCGCCGTGCGGGCACGGCGACGCCGGGCCGGGAACGGCTAACGGGCCCGCAGGTCCCTGACGCGGCGGATCTTGCCGACGGAGCGCTCGACGGTGTCGGGATCGACGACCGTCACCTCGACGCTGACGCCCACGCCGTCCTTGACCTCAGCCGCGATGGAGCGGGCCGCCTCCTCGCGCACGATCGCGGCGGCGTCGGGGCGCGCTTCGACCACGACCTCCATGTGGTCCATGCGGCCGCGCGTGGTGAGCCGGATCTGGAAGTGCGGGGCCACTCCGGGTGTGCGCAGCACGATCTCCTCGATCTGGCTGGGGAAGACGTTCACGCCGCGCACGATGAGCATGTCGTCGGAGCGACCGGTGATCTTCTGTATGCGGCGGAAGGCGGGACGCGCGGTGCCGGGCAGCAGGCGGGTCAGGTCGCGGGTGCGGTAGCGGACGACCGGCAGCGCCTCCTTGGCGAGGGAGGTGAGGACCAGCTCGCCCTCCTCACCCTCGGGCAGCGGCTCACCCGTGACCGGGTCGACGATCTCGGGATAGAAGTGGTCCTCCCACACGTGCAGGCCGTCCTTGGTCTCCACGCACTCCTGGGCGACGCCCGGGCCGATCACCTCCGACAGGCCGTAGACGTCGACCGCGTGGATGTCCATGCGCTCCTCGATCTCGCGGCGCATCTGCTCCGTCCACGGCTCCGCGCCGAAGATGCCGACCCGCAGCGAGGTGCCGCGGGGGTCGATGCCCTGGCGCTCGAACTCGTCGAGCAGGGTGAGCATGTACGACGGGGTGACCATGATGATCTCGGGCTTGAAGTCCTGGATGATCTGCACCTGGCGTGCCGTCATGCCGCCGGAGGCGGGGATCACCGTGCACCCGGCGCGCTCGGCGCCGTAGTGGGCGCCCAGGCCGCCGGTGAACAGGCCGTAGCCGTAGGAGATGTGCACCTTGTGGCCGGGGCGCCCGCCGGCGGCGCGTATGGAGCGCGCCATCACGTCGGCCCACATCGACAGATCGCCCTCGGTGTAGCCCACCACGGTGGGCAGGCCCGTCGTGCCGCTGGACGCGTGGACGCGGCGCACCTGCTCCATGGGGACGGCGAACATGCCGAAGGGGTAGGTGTCGCGCAGGTCGGCCTTGGTGGTGAACGGGAAGCGCGCCAGGTCGTCCAGGCGGGCGCAGTCCTCGGGGCGCAGGCCGGCCTCGTCGAACTTCTTCCGGTACGTCTCGACATTGTCGTAGGCATGGCGCAACGTCGCCCGCAGCCGGGAGAGTTGGAGCTCCCGCAGTTCCCCGACGTCCAGCTTCTCGGCGGAGTCGAGCAGCCCGTGGGGGAGCGGCTCTCCCAGGCGCGTCCCCGCGGTCGCCCGCTCCGTCGGCTCGCTGCTCATCCGTTCTCCTTCGTGCTCCCGATGCTGCGGCTGCGCCCGCGGAACTCGGCGACCACCTGCTCGCCCCGCAGGATGGTCACGTCGTAGATGCCGCTGCGGCCGAAGCGGGTGCGCTCCTTCGCCAGGGCGACGAGTTCGTCGCCCTCCCGGACGGGGGCGACGAAGGTGATGTCGGCCCCGGCGGCCACGGTCACGGGGCCGTGGCTGTTGCAGGCGCAGGCGAAGGCGGTGTCGGCGAACAGGAAGAGGTAGCCCCCGTGGGCGATCCCGTGCCCGTTGACCATCGCGGGCGTGACGGTCATGCGGAGCGCGGCCGCCCCCTCGCCTGCTTCGAGGAGTTCGATGCCGAGGCTCTGCGACGCCGTGTCCGCGGCGAACATGTGCTGGGCCGGGCCCTGCGCCTGGTCCATGGCACCCCTCACGAGCGTCACCACCCTTGTGAACCGACCGAACATTCGGTTAGCGTGCGGCACGCCCAAGGTAATCCAGCAGCCGAACTGCCTGTCAAGAGGTGGAACGCATGTCCCAGCAGCTTCCCGCGCGCCCCGCGGACGAGGTCTTCCTGATCGACGGCGCCCGCACCCCGCAGGGCCGCTACGGCGGCGCCCTGGCCTCCGTGCGCCCCGACGACCTGGCCGCACTCGTGGTCGGCGAGGCCGTGAACCGTGCCGGGATCCCGGCCGAGGCCGTGGACGAGGTGATCCTGGGCGCCGCCAACCAGGCGGGCGAGGACAACCGCGACGTCGCCCGGCTCGCCGTGCTGCTGGCCGGCCTGCCGCACACGGTGCCCGGCTATACCGTCAACCGGCTCTGTGCCTCCGGTCTCACCGCCGTCGCCTCGGCGGCGCAGGCGATCCGGTCCGGCGAGGCCGGCCTGGTCGTGGCGGGAGGGGTGGAGTCGATGACCCGCGCCCCCTGGGTGATGGCCAAGCCCGGAACCCCGTGGGCCAAGCCCGGCGAGGTGTACGACACCTCTCTCGGCTGGCGCTTCACGAACCCGCGCTTCACCGCCAAGGACACCCTGACCATGGGGGAGACCGCGGAGGAGGTCGCCGCCCTGGACGGGATCACCCGCGCCGAGTCCGACGCCTTCGCGCTGCGGAGCCACCAGCGGGCCGTCGCGGCCCAGGAGGCCGGGCACTTCGACCGCGAGATCGTGCCGGTCGCCGTCAAGGACGGCGAGGTCCGCCGCGACGAGGGGCCGCGGCCCTCCACCAGCCTGGAGAAGCTGGGGGCGCTGCGCACCGTCTTCCGCAAGGACGGGGTCGTGACCGCCGGCTCGTCCTCCCCGCTCTCCGACGGCGCCGCCGCCCTCGTCGTCGCGGGGCGGGAGGCCGTCGAGCGGTACGGCCTCACGCCGCGCGCCCGGATCGTCACCACGGCCACCGCCGGCGTCGAGCCCCATGTCATGGGCCTGGGCCCCGTGCCGGCGACGGAGAAGGCCCTCGGGCGCGCCGGGTGGAAGACCGGCGACCTGGACGCGGTGGAACTCAACGAGGCCTTCGCCGCCCAGGCCGTCGCGGTCATCCGCCGCCTCGGACTCGACGAGGAGCGGGTGAACGCCGACGGCGGCGCCATCGCGCTCGGCCACCCGCTGGGCTGCTCCGGCGCCCGCATCCTGCTGACCCTCCTCGGCCGTCTGGAGCGCGAGGGCGGCCGCCGCGGCCTCGCCACCCTCTGCGTGGGGGTCGGCCAGGGCGTGGCGATGCTGGTGGAGCGGGTCTGACGGACGCCCCCCGGCGGGCCCTGTGCGCGGTTGTCCACAGGGCTTGCCGGGGGCGGCGGAGTCCGCCAGACTGGTAACCGAACGAATGGTCGGTAGGGGAAGCTGGTGACGATGAGCACACCGAACGCCACCGTGCCGCCGGAGGACGCGCAGGCGTCGCTCCAGGAGCACTTCGACGCCACGATCGCGCGGGACCAGCGCATCGAGCCGCGGGACTGGATGCCCGAGGGCTACCGCAGGACGCTGGTGCGGCAGATCGCGCAGCACGCGCACTCGGAGATCATCGGCATGCAGCCGGAAGGCGAGTGGATCACCCGCGCCCCCTCGCTGCGCCGCAAGGCCATCCTGTTCGCGAAGGTCCAGGACGAGGCGGGCCACGGGCTCTACCTCTACTCAGCCGCCGAGACCCTGGGCGTGGACCGGGAGGACCTGACGCAGCGCCTGATCGAGGGCCGCCAGAAGTACTCCTCGATCTTCAACTACCCGACGCTCAGCTTCGCCGACGTCGGTGTCATCGGCTGGTTCGTCGACGGCGCCGCCATCTGCAACCAGGTGCCCCTGTGCCGCTCCTCCTACGGGCCGTACGCCCGCGCCATGGTGCGCATCTGCAAGGAGGAGTCCTTCCACCAGCGGCAGGGCTACGAGTTGCTGATGACGATGATGCGCGGCACCGAGGCCCAGCGGGCGATGGTGCAGGACGCGGTGGACCGCTGGTGGTGGCCCTCCCTGATGATGTTCGGCCCGCCGGACGGCGACTCGCCCAACTCGGCCGCCTCGATGGCCTGGAAGATCAAGCGCCACAGCAACGACGAACTGCGCCAGCGCTTCGTCGACATGACCGTCCCGCAGGCCGAGAGGCTCGGCGTGACCCTGCCCGACCCGGAGCTGCGCTGGAACGAGGAGCGCGGCCGGCACGACTTCGGCACCCCCGACTGGTCGGAGCTGCAGCGCGTGATCAGCGGTGAGGGACCCTGCAACGCCGAGCGGATGGCCCGTCGCCGCTCGGCCCACGAGGAAGGCGCCTGGGTGCGCGAGGCCGCGACCGCCCACGCCGCCAAGCAGGCGGCCCGGGCACAGGAAGGAGCCGTGGCATGAGCACCACCGGCGACAGCACGACCCGGGCCGGGTGGCCCCTGTACGAGGTGTTCGTCCGCGGCAAGCGCGGCCTGAACCACGTCCACGTCGGCTCCCTGCACGCCGCCGACGACCGCATGGCGCTCACCCACGCCCGCGACCTGTACACGCGGCGCAACGAGGGCGTGAGCATCTGGGTGGTGCGCTCGGAGCACATCGCCGCGTCCACCCGGGACGAGAAGGATCCCTTTTTCACCCCCAGCGCCGACAAGGTCTACCGGCACCCCACCTTCTACGACATCCCCGATGACGTCCCCCACATCTAGGAGCAGGGCATGAGCGACGAGCACGTCTACCTGTCCCTGGCCGAGGGGCACGAGGACAGCGACGCCCGCTGGGCCTTCGGGACCGGCTTCCAGGACCCTCTGCACGGCGTGGACACCGCCCTGCCGGCGGGCGTGGACGCCGCGGTGCTGGCCGCCCGCTGCCTGGCGCTCGGCGACGACGCCCTGATCGGCGCCCAGCGCCTGGCCGAGTGGTGCACCCGTGCGCCCGAGCTGGAGGAGGAGGTCGCCCTCGCCAACATCGGGCTCGACCTGCTCGGCCAGGCCCGCCTGCTCTACTCCCGCGCGGGCCAGGTGGACGGCACCGGCCGTGACGAGGACGCCTACGCCTACCTCCGGGACGCCCCCGACTTCCGCAACGTGCGCCTCGCCGAACTGCCCTGCGGGGACTTCGCGTTCTCCGTCGCCCGGCTGCTCGTCACGTCCAGCTGGCGGCTCGCCGTCCTCGAGCGGCTCGCCCGCACCGCCCAGGACCCGGTGCTCGCCGCCATCGCCGCCAAGGGCGTCAACGAGGTGACGTACCACCGGCAGTACGCCGCCGAGTGGACGGTACGGCTCGGCGACGGCACCGAGGAGTCGCACCGCCGGATGCGGGCCGGTCTGGGACAGGTCGCCCCCTACCTGGAGGAGCTCTTCACCGCCGCAGCGACCTGCGGTGCCGAGCCGGCCGAGGTGCGGGACGAGGTGGCCGGCGTTCTGCGGCAGGTCACCGAGGCCGCCGGGCTGCCCCCGGTCGAGGCCGAGCCGCTGCCCGGCCACGGCCGCGAGGGCGATCACACCGAGCACCTCGCGCCGCTGCTCGCGGAGTTGCAGGGCGTCGCCCGCGCACACCCGGGAGCGGTCTGGTGAGCGCCGCGACCGCGCCCGCCGACGCGCACCGGGCGGCCCGCGTGGCCGCCGAGGTGCCCGACCCCGAGCTGCCGATGCTGACCCTGGCTGACCTCGGCGTCCTGCGTGACGTCGACGTCCGCCCCGACGGCACCGTCGTGGCAGCCCTCACCCCCACCTACTCGGGCTGCCCCGCCATGGCGGAGATGCGTGCCGACGTGGCGGCCCGGCTGCGCGCCGCCGGTTTCCCCCGGGTCGAGATCCGCACCGTCCTGGACCCGCCGTGGACGACCGACTGGATCACCGCCGAGGGCCGCCGCAAGCTCGCCGCCCACGGCATCGCACCCCCCGGGCCGGCGCCGCGGCGCCCCGCCGGCCCAGTGCCGCTCCTTCTCACCGCCACCCGGCGCGCCGTCGCCTGCCCCCGCTGCGGATCAGCGGACACCGAGGAGACCTCACGCTTCGCCGCCACCTCCTGCAAGGCCCTGTGGCGCTGCCGTGCCTGCCGCGAGCCGTTCGAGTACGTCAAGGAGATCTGATGGCACCGACCCTCCCCGTCCCGCAGGCGCCGGCCCCGCGGGTCCGCCGCCGCCCGGCCTTCCACGCCCTGCGGGTCGCCGCGGTCGAGCCGCTCTGCGAGGACGCGGCCGCCGTCAGCTTCGACATACCGCGCGAGCTGGCCGCGGAGTTCGCCTTCGCGCCAGGGCAGTCCCTCACGCTGCGCCGCGAGATCGACGGGCGCGACGAGCGGCGCTCGTACTCCATCTGCTCTCCGGTCGGCACCGCCCCCCGCATCGGGGTGCGCGTCGTGCCCGGCGGGCTCTTCTCGGCCTGGCTGGTGCACGAGGTGCGGCCGGGGGACACCGTCGAGGTCATGGGGCCCACCGGGGCCTTCACCCCCGATCTGGCCGAACCCGGGCACCATGTGCTCATCGCGGCGGGCTCCGGCATCACCCCGATGCTCTCCATCGCCGAGTCCGTCCTCGCCGCCGACCTCGCCTCCCGAGTCACGCTCTTCTACGGCAACCGGCGCACCGACACGGTCATGTTCGCCGACGAACTCGCCGAGCTGAAGGACCTGTACCCCGCCCGGTTCCAGCTCGCCCACGTGCTCTCCAGAGAACCACGCGAGGCCGAGGTGCTCTCCGGCCGCCTCGACGCAGGACGGCTCGCCACCCTCGTCGAGGGTTTCGTCGACGTCCCGAACGCCGACCACTGGTGGCTGTGCGGCCCCCACGGCATGGTCGTCGACGCCCAGCAGGTCCTTGCCGGCCTCGGCGTCCCCGGCGACCGGGTGCACCAGGAGCTGTTCTACGCGGACGACGAGCCCGTCACCCCGGTGCGCCATGAGGACGTCGCCGCCGAAGGACCGGTCAGCCAGGTCACCGTCGTCCTCGACGGCCGCACCACCACGGCCGCGCTGCCGCGCGATCGCAGCGTCCTCGACGGCGCCCAGCGCACTCGCCCGGATCTTCCCTTCGCCTGCAAGGGCGGGGTCTGCGGCACCTGCCGGGCGCTCGTCACCGACGGCAAGGCGGAGATGCGCCGCAACTTCGCCCTCGAGACGGCCGAGGTCGACGCGGGCTATGTGCTGACCTGCCAGAGCTATCCGGTGTCCGACACGCTGACGGTGGACTTCGACAGCTGACGTCTCAGGGGCTGAGGTTCTGCGCGCGCCGACGTCCCATGAGCCGGCGCCTGGCCGCCGCCGGACCGGCTCCCGCCGCAGGGCGGACCGACCGATCGCGAACATCCTGCCGCTCGGAGGCGGTTCGGTCGGCACTGGCACCGGCACACGCACATCGGCCGACGGGACGTGCTACGCCCCGCCGGCCGACGGACTTCCCCCGAACGGCGAACCCACGAACGCTGTGCGGGTGGGCCGCCATCACTGGTCGAGAGTGTCCTTGCCCTTCTCGACGACCTGCTTGGCATCGCCCTTGACCTGGTCGGCCTTGCCCTTCATCCGAAGGCTCTCATCGCCGGTCAGTTTCCCCGCGGCCTCCTCGACCTTGCCCTTCATCTTCTGGCCGGTGTTCTCGGCCTTCTTCTCGGCACCCATGGGGTTCTCCTTCCGGGAGTCGCTCTGCGCTGCCCTCCGCCTGCCCTGAAGGTGTGGAAGGAAACCAGGTGCCCGGATTCTGCAGATGGCGTCCCAGCAGCGCGCCCCCGAACACCACGAAACCCACCCCGATGAGCCAGCACTGGACGATGAGCACCGTGCCGACGGCGCCGTAGGAGACGGCATTGGTCACGATCAGCGGGGCGAACACGTAGGAGGAGAAGACCCGCAGTCCGATGAGGCCGGCCATCGTCACGAGTGCCCCCGGCACCAGCGCCGGCCACGGCACCTTCCCGGCCAGCAGGAAGTACTGCCCCCACCAGAAGAAGGCGAAGCCCAGCACGACGGCAGTGCCGCCGCGGAACACCGTGTCCGGCCACCCCTCGCCCAGCACCGCCCCGCTCTGCGCCTCCGCGAACAGGTACGCCGTCAGCGCGGCCAGCCACACCGCCCGCCGCCACACGTGGTGCCATGGGGTGGGCGGCACCTGCCAGATCCGGGTGTACCCGACCTCGACACACGCGGCGAAGGAGAGGCCGAACAACGCCAGCGCCAGGAGGCTCAGACCGCTCGTGCTGCTGATCACCGCGCCGGGGGTGGCGAACACGTCCTTCACGGCCTGCGCCGGCTCGGCCGACAGTCCCATGCCGTCGACGAGCCACTGCGCGAAGCCATAGCCGTGGAAGGGCACCGCGGCGGCCACCACGATGAGCAGCGGTACGAGCGTCACCAGACCGAGTGCCGCGAACCCCATGGAGCGCTGCAGCAGCTCCAGTTCGCCCCCCTGGAGCCACATGTGGCCCGCCCGGGAGGCCCGCCAGGACCGGTAGGGATGCCGGAGCCACCGGGCCGCCCCTCCTGCCATCGCGGGGCCTCAGCGGACGGCGGCGCCGGCCGCCATGCGGCGTGCCGTGCCCGCCCGGGTCCCCGGGGCTGCTGGGCGCATCGCTCGACCTCCTTGCTCAGGCCTCTGGGGTGCACTTTACCCGGATGATCCTGGCGAACCAGGTGATACCGATCAATCAGGGCAAGGGGAGTGGAGGGGCCCGTCGGGCGGACAGTGCTGCCCCGGCTCGAGGCGCAGCGATGTGCGCCCGGCCCGCCACGCGTTCAGCAGGTGCTCCTCCAGGCGCCCCTCCAGCAGCGCCGTGGCGCGGACCCCCAGCAGGACGTCGGCGGTCAGGCCGGGCTCGCGGGCCAGCAGATCGCCGATGACGTCGTGGCGCATCACCTGCTCGTGGACCGCGTCGGCCTCGATGTGCTCCGCGTAGAAGTGCCGGCAGGCCGCAGCGCCGCCGAGCCGGTCGATCGCCTCCACCGTCCGGCGCGCTGACGGCGAGGTGCCGATCTCTGCGGCGGCGAAGTGCCCCACGAGCGCTCCCCGCAGTTCCCGGTGCAGGCCCATCCAGGACATCACGTTCACGGTGGCGAGAGTGACGGCCGGCACGGCGTCCACGTAGTGCCCGTACGAGGCGTCCAGCCCGGCGCCCCGGAGCAGGTCGGCGTAGAGCCGCGCATGGACGCGCTCGCCGCGCCCGCCCCCGAACTCGTCGTACTCGACGGCCACCAGCGAGGCTTTCGCCTGACCGGTGAGCCTTGGAATGACCCAGGCCTGCGGATCGGCCTCCTTGAGCTGGTAGACCGACCGGTGCACGAAGAACTCCCGCAACTGCTCCCAGGTGCCCTCGTCGCGCAGGAAGTACGACACGCCGCGAGCGTCGCGGGGCTCGCACAGCAGCCCCTCCAGTTCCCGGTCGAGGGCGTCGCGGGCCTCGCCTCCTTCGGGACCCGGCGGCAGGTCGGCGCGGATCGCCGCCCCGAAGGCGCGCTCCATGGCGCCGCGCAGCCCCAGCAGCCCGGGATCCCACTCCCAGCCGGGATCCACCCCGGCGAAGCCCCGGTAGTGCAGCTCGTAGCAGACGTGCAGGGCCAGCTGCAGGTCCTCGCCGTAGGGATCGGCATCCTCCAGCGCCCCGGCGGCCGGTGCCGGCGATGTTCCCGGCGGGCCGGCGGTGAGGGCGCCGAGCACGGCGCGGGAGAGGGGGCCGCGCGCCGCGGGCAGCACCGGCTCAGTGGTCCGGGGAACGGTCGAGGGGTAGCGGACCGCGTCCATCGGGTCCTCCGTCGGTCGGTGCGGTGATGTCACGGAGCAGGTCGCCCGCAGTTGCCCCTGCCCGGTGTCGCCGGGGGCATGCGGCCGTCGGGCGCCGTCTGCCCGATCGGCGTGTCCACCCCGGTGCGCTTCCCGCCCGCGCTGCCGGTCGGGGCCGCCGCCCGGCAGCGCGGGTGCGGCCAGGCGGCGCGGACGAAGGGCAGGTCGCCGGTGTGCTCCAGCGCGGGCGCGACGCGTTCGCGTAGTTCCCTCGGTTCCCCGCGGAGCGCGGTGGCGGCACGCAGGTTGTGCGGACGGGCAACGGGATGTCGTGGCGGCCCGGGGGCATCCACGGGCGGCCGATCAGAGCGCGACGGCGGTGAGCCGCGGCATCATGCGCGGTGCCGGGACGCCCCGAGAGAGGTCTTCGAGGCGCGGTGCGCACCAGCGCCCGTGTGGGGGCCGTCTGCAGCGCCGTCCCCTCGGCGGCACCACCCAGCCCGTCCGCCGCCCGGCCCTCGACGTTCGGCAGCCGGGGTGGGGTGGGGGCCTGCCGGCCGGCAGGTGATGGCGCGGGGTCCGCCCCCGCGCCAGCGGGTCGACCTCGCTGTCGGGTTCGGCAGCCGAGGCGAACAACGGTGGGATCCCGGAACCTGGGAGACGCGCCTGGTCCAGTACGCGCCGGTTGGCCTGACCGGAGTCCCGGTCGCGGTGGTACGGCGAGTCGACCGACAGCGCCGGCCATGTCGGCGGCCGGTGGCGACACCCGTGGGTGGCCCATCGCTCTGCGCGGCCCCACATCGTGCCGCAGCGTGACGCCCGGGGCCCGCGCAGACACGCCGGGCCCCGGGCGGCGGACTCCGGTCGACCAGCCGTCCGCTGCCGGGACCGGCCAGCAGGCTCCTCCTCGACCTCGAAGGCCGGACCGCCTGCCGGAGCCCGGTCGCGCACGTTGCCCGTGCACCCCACCCCGGAGCGGCGGGGGAGCCCGTCGGCGTCGTCGGCCGCGGGCCGTTCGCCGCGGTCATCCACCGGGGGCGACCCGACCCCGCCAGGCCCCCGACTCGCTGCCCCGTTCCTCGATGTAGTGCTTGAACCGCCGCAGGTCGCCCCGCGCCCGCCGGTCGAGGACGCCGAGCGCGTCGGCGGCCTTCTCGGCGAGCCCCGAGGTCTCCACCTGCATGGCGAGATTGACCCGGGTGTGCGACGGGTCGATCTCCTGGAAGGTCACGACGCCCCGTTGCCGGATGTCCCCGCTGACCGTGCGCCAGGCGACGCGTTCGTCCGCCAGCTGGTCGACGATCTCCGTGTCGAACTCCCGGCGGGCGCCGGCGATGTTCGTCACCCAGTGGTTGTGCCGGTCGTCGATCTGGGTCACCTGCTCCACGCCCTCCATGAAGTGCGGGAACTCCTCGAACTGGGTCCACTGGTTGTACGCGGTGTGCAGCGGGACGCCGACGTCGACGGATTCGCTGATCGTGCCCATGGATGCGCTCCTTTCGAACGACGCGAGGATCGTCGTCGGATCGGCTTCCCGCAGCGGATGCCCCTAATCTTCCCCGTCCGGCGGCGCGGGCCAGGGCGGTCGCCCCCCGAGGCCCTCGGCGGCCGCAGCGCTCGAACGCCCGGGGCGGGGGCGCCCGGCGCGGGACTTCGCCCCTGGCGTGATTGTGCGATGCTCACAGAGTGGGCCACGACGAAGTCGCCTCGGCGTCCGGTGGCCGGCCGTCCGAGCGCTCCGCGGCCGACCAGCTGGCTCGTACGGTTGCCCGGCTGCGCGCCGAACTCGACGAGGAGCGGCTCGCGGCGCCCGCACGAGCCGCGGCCGAACGGGCCCGGGGCGTTCTCATGGGCCGCCTGGGGCTGGGGCCCGGCGCCGCACAGGAGGAACTGCAGCGGCGCGCGAACCGGGCCGGCCGCACCGTTCTGGAGGAGGCCTGGGCGATCCTCGGCGGCATCCAGTCGTCCCGCGTCGCACGCACCCCGGCGCGGCAGCGACCCGACCCGCTTCCCGAGGCCGGCACACCCCCGCCGACGCCGTCCGGCGACCCGCGCTCCGCCTTCACCTCCTCGCGCTACACCTCCCTGCACCGCCCCTCGCCGCCGTGCCCGCCGGGGCCCGGCGGCGCCCGTACCTCCGGGGGCGTCGCGGAGGAACTGACGTGGCTGCTCGTGGGACAACTCGGGGAGACCGCGGACGTCGACGCCGTCCTGCTCTACACCAGCGCACCGGCGGGCGGGCTCGACCTGGTCGCCCACTGCGGCATCGACGCCGGCATCGCCTGCGCCTGGGGCCACCTGCCGCCGCTGGCGGCGCTGGCACCGGTGGAGGCGGTCCGCCTCGGCCGCCCGGTGTGGCTCTCCGGCCTCGACAAGGACGGCGCCGACCGCGTCCTCCTCGGCGACCGTCCCGGCACGTGGGCCTCCCGGGCGTGGCTGCCGCTGCACCGCGGCGAGGACGTCGTGGGCGTGGTGGGCTTCTTCCGTGAACGCTCCGACGACTTCGACACCGCCGACCGCGCGCTGCTGACCGCCGCCGCACGGGCCTGCGCCGGCTGCCTGTCGCCCGCCCCCGCCGCCACCTGGCCGTCGACCGTGCAGGCCGTCCTGGACACCCTGTACGAGGCGACGGTCCTCCTCGTCCCCGTACGCGGTGTGGAGGGCGAGGTGACGGACTTCCGCATCGAGGCGGCCGCCCCCGCGTCGGTGGACGTGGCCGGCCGTACGGGGCGCGAACTGGTCGGCCGGCGCCTCCTGGAGTGCTATCCGACGGTGGCCGGCACCCCGCTGTGGCAGGGGTACCTGCGAACCCTGGCGACCGGTGAACCCTATGAGACAGAGCCCTTCGAGTACCACGAGGTGGCCGCGGGCGTACCGCGCAGCTCCACCTACTCCGTGGCCGCTGTACGCCTGGGCGACGCCCTGGTCGTCTCCTGGCTGCGGCTCGACACGGCCGACCGCGAGGTCCAGCGGTTGCGCCGGCTCCAGCACCTGGGCAACCTCGGCTGGACCGACTGGGATCTGGTCACCGACACCCTGAGCTGGTCACCGCAGGTGTACACGGTGTTCGACCGCGACCCCGAGCTCGGGCCCATGCCGCTCGACGAGCTGCCCCAGCACCTCTTCCCCGAGGACGTGCCCGCCGTCGGCGCCGCGGTGCGCGCGCTGCTCGAACGGGGCGAACCGGTCGACGCGCCGTTCCGCATCCGTACCCCCCACGGGACCCGCCACCTGCGGATGGTCGCCGAGGCCGACACCGACGCCGAGGGCACGCCCGTGGTGGTGCACGGCTTCTTCCAGGACCTGACCGCCCTGCGCCACGGTGAGATCGCGCTCGACGAGGCCCACCGTGCGTTCAGCACGCAGCAGCGGAGCCTCAACGCCGAGCACATCCTCGCGCAGCGGCTGCAGCGCGCCCTGCTGCCCGTCCCCGAGGAGCCCCTCGAACTGGGCGGCGTCAGCTGCGACGTCTCGTACCTGCCGGCCGAGAGCTCGATCCAGATCGGCGGTGACTGGTTCACCGCCCTCGCCCTCCCCGACGACTCCGTGCTGCTGGCGGTCGGCGACGTCGCCGGCCACGGTGTGGAGGCCGTCGCCACGATGGCCGGACTCCGCCACGGCGCCGAGGCCATGGCCCTGAGCGGCACGCCCCCGCACCGGCTGCTGGAGCGCCTCAACCAGGTGCTCATGAACTCCGGCTCCGCCACCGCCACGATGGTCCTCGCCCAGTACCGGCCCGGTGAGGGCGTGCTCACCTGGGCCCAGGCAGGGCACCTCCCCGTGCTCCACCTGCGTGGTGGCCGCGCCGAGTACCTCGAGCGCCCCAAAGGCCGCATCCTGGGCGCCGGCCGGGACAGCACGTACGGCATGTGCGAGACCCGTCTGCACGCCGGGGACCGGCTCTTCCTCTTCACCGACGGCCTCATCGAGCGCCGTGACCAGGAGATCGACGCCGGACTGGCCGATCTCGCCCGCGTCGCCGAGCGGGTCGCCACGGAGGACTGCACCACGGTCGCGGCCGCCCTCACACAGGCGCTGGGTCCCGCGAACCCGCGCGATGACACGTGCCTTCTCTGTGTGCGCGTCTGCGCGTGAAGCCGTGAGCGGAACCGGGGCCCGGGGCGTGAGCGGAGGCCGTGTGCGCCGCCCCTGCCGGGGCCGACCACCGAGCGCTGCGACCGGGAGATCGATTCCGGACCGGCCGCTCGCGCCCGTGTCGCCGAGCAGCGGTGCCGCGGAGGACTGCGCAATGGTCGGCCGCCCTCACACAAGGCCGCGGGTCCCGTGATCGTGTGCGCGTCTGCGCGTGAAGCCGTGAGCGGAACCGGGGCCCGGGGCGTGAGCGGAGGCCGTGTGCGCCGCCCCTGCCGGGGCCGAGGTCATCCGGAGGGCGAGCGGCGGGGCGGCGCGTTCTCCCAGGCCGCGGCGCCGGCCACGGGGGGCCTGGGGCTGCCCAAGGCCCAGGGCCTCCGCCCGCCACCCGGCAGCGCGGCCCGGGCGGACAGGGCGGCCGGATACCGCCGCCGACCGGGGACCCTGTAGGTTCTTGCGCTGTGGAGGAGCTGGACCGGCAGATCGTGGAACTTCTCGTGGCCGACGGGCGCATGAGCTACACCGACCTGGGCAAGGCCACCGGCCTGTCCACCTCCGCCGTGCATCAGCGCGTCCGGCGCCTGGAGCAGCGCGGGGTGATCCGCGGGTACGCGGCGGTCGTGGACCCGGAGGCGGTGGGGCTGTCGCTGACGGCGTTCGTCTCGGTGAAGCCCTTCGATCCGAGCGCTCCCGACGACATCGCCGACCGGCTGGCCGAGGTGCCCGAGATCGAGGCATGCCACAGCGTCGCGGGCGAGGAGAACTACATCCTCAAGGTCCGGGTGGCGACCCCGATCGAGCTGGAGCACCTGCTCGCGAGGATCCGCACCCTGGCCGGGGTCTCCACCCGCACCACGGTCGTCCTCTCCACGCCGTATGAGGCGCGCCCACCGCGCGTCTGATCCGAGGGGCCCGGGCGGCCCCCGACCCACCGCACCATCCCGTCTCCCGCCCCTGCCGGGGCCCGGGCGGGCCCAACATCATCGCGAGGCGAAACCCAGTGCCGCACACCACGAACGAGCCGACCACCACCGTGCTGCTGCGCGGCGGCGACGTCTACAGCCCTGCCGACCCCTTCGCGACGGCCATGGTCGTCGACGGCGGCACGGTCGCCTGGGTCGGCTCCGAAGGAGCCGCGGAGTCCTATGCGGCGGGCGTCGACGAGGTGATCGACCTCGGCGGGGCGCTGGTCACCCCCGCCTTCACCGACGCCCACGTGCACACCACCGCCACCGGCCTGGCCCTGACCGGCCTCGACCTGGCCGCCGCCCGGGACCTGGCCGACGCCCTCGACCGGGTCGGCGCGTACGCGCGCGCCAACCCCGGCCACCGGGTGCTGCTCGGCCACGGCTGGGACGAGAGCCGCTGGCCGGGACGCCGCCCTCCGACCCGCGCGGAACTGGACGCGGCGACCGGCGGCCGTCCCCTGTATCTGACGCGTGCCGACGTCCACTCGGCCGTCGTCACCACCGCCCTGCTGGCCCTGGCCCCCGGGGTCGAGGGCATGGCCGGCCACGACCCCGAGGGGCCGCTCACCCGCGACGCCCACCACGCGGTACGGCGCGCCGCGTACGCCGCCGTCACGCCCGAGCAGCGGGCCGCGGCCCAGCGCGCCGCCCTCGACCACGCCGCCTCGCTCGGCATCGGCGCCGTCCACGAGTGCGCGGGTCCGGACATCTCCTCCGAGGACGACCTCACGGCGCTGCTGCGGCTCGCCGCGGCCGAGCCCGGGCCGCGGGTGTACGGCTACTGGGCCGAGGCGGTGACCGGCGCGAAGGACCTCGAGCGGATCCGTGACCTGGGTGCCGTCGGCGCGGGCGGCGACCTGTTCGTGGACGGCTCCATCGGCTCCCGCACGGCCTGCCTGCACGCCCCGTACGCCGACGCTCCGGCCGTCGCGGGCACCGCCTACCTGGACGAGGCCGCGATCGCCGACCACGTGGCGCTGTGCACCGAGGCTGGGGTGCAGGCGGGCTTCCACGCGATCGGCGACGCCGCCGTGGCCGCCGTCGCCGAAGGGGTGCGCGAGGCCGCCCGCCGGGTGGGCCTGGAGCGGGTGCGAGCGCTGCGGCACCGTGTGGAGCACGCCGAGATGATGACCGAGGACACCATCGCCGCCTTCGCGGACCTGGGCCTGGTCGCCTCCGTGCAGCCCGCCTTCGACGCGGCCTGGGGCGGCGAGGACGGCATGTACGCGCGGCGGCTCGGCGCCGAGCGGGCACGCACCATGAACCCCTTCGCCGCCATGACCCGGGCCGGTGTGCCGCTCGCTCTCGGATCCGACGCTCCGGTCACCCCGCTCGACCCCTGGGGCACCGTGCGCGCCGCCGCCTTCCACCGGACCCTCGAGCACCGCATCTCCGTCCGAGGCGCCTTCAACGCCCACACCCGCGGCGGCTGGCGCGCGGTCGGCCGCGACGAGGCGGGCGTCCTCGTGCCCGGCGCACCCGCCGACTACGTGGTGTGGCGGGCCGGCGACCTCGTGGTCCAGGCCCCCGACGAGCGGGTCGCCAACTGGTCGACCGACCCCCGCTCGGGCACTCCCGGGCTGCCCGACCTCACTCCGGGGCTGCCGCTGCCCACGGCGTTGCGCACGGTGGTGGGCGGCCGCACCGTCTTCGCACGGCCTAACGAGTGACGGGTCGGCGGCCGATGCCTCCGAAGGGTTCTCCGTCGGGATGGCGTCGAACTGTTTCCGGCCTCGCTTGACCTGCTGATTCATTCGATCCGCGCAGGTCAAGCGGCTTTTGACAGGCGACCGTCGGGGGCGAGTAGGTTCGGCCGGGTCCACCACCGGACGTCCGACCGGATCTCCCTGCGCCGACGGTCGCAGCTGGGCCACGGGGCGTCGTGCCGTACGGCGCGGGCCACTGTGCCAGGTCCAGCGCTCGCGGCACGGAACGCGGTCCGCCCCGGCGGGAGGCGCCGCCCGGTCGGCAGGTGTGACCCGGGAGGGGCCCGGACGCCCAGTAGACAACGGCCTTGTCGCCGACCCGCAGCCAGCGGGTCCCAGGTCGGCCCGAAGGGCGTTCCGGGCCCCGAGCAGTTCGGACGGCGGGATCACCGGCAGGCCGCCCGCGCCCGGACACCGGAGGCTTCCCACACCGGAGGCGTTTCCCGCACCGCACCGGAGGCGCCGTGCCGCCGAGCCGGCCGAGCGCCCGCCGCCCCGCGCGCAGGGGCGATGCCCGGGTCCGCCGGCCCGTCCTCAGCCTGCGCCGGGGCGGGCGCCGCATGTGCGTGAACCCTCCGCACCTCCTGCCGCGCACGTTCGTGAAGCCCCCGCGCACGCCCCGCGAAGCCGCTGCTCCGGACCGCTGCCGGGCCCGCCGTGGAGGCTTTGCCCGCCCGGGGTCCACGGGGTAGGGCCGACCACGGTACGGTCACTCTCACACAGTGACCACCTGCAGGAAGGCCGCGAACCTTGCGACCGCGCTCCGACGCTGCACCGGCCTCCGCCGCGCCGCCCGCGACGTCCATAGAACCGCCGCCGCCGCCGACCGACCCGCCGCCCGGCCGCACGGTCCGCGCGGTGCGCACCGTGCGGGCGAACGCCAGGCGGTCGGCGCTCGCCGCGCTGTGCGGCCTGGCCTTGGCGCTCGCGTTCCCCCCGTACGGGGTGTGGCCGCTGTCGGTCGCGGCGGTGGCGGGTCTGGCGCTGCTCATCCGAGGCCGTAGCGCCCGGCAGGGCGCATGGCTCGGCTTCGCCTTCGGGCTGCCCTTCTTCGTCTGGCTCCTGGTGTGGCTGCGGGTGATCGGCTGGGACGCGGTCGTGGGCCTGTCCGTGATCGAGGCCGCCTTCGTCGCCGTGCTGGGTGCGGGTCTGGCGGTCACCTCGCGGCTGCGCGCCTGGCCGCTGTGGGGCGCCTGCCTGTGGGTGGCGGAGGAACTCGCCAGGGACCGGCTGCCGTTCGGCGGCTTCCCCTGGGGGCGCCTGGCCTTCGCCAACACCGCCACTCCCTTCACGCCGCTCGCCGCGCTCGGCGGCGCGCCGCTGGTGACCTTCGCCGTCGCGCTGTGCGGCTTGCTGCTGGCGGCGTGCGCGGTCGCCGTGTGGCGGCTGCGCAGGGGCCCGGTCGTCTTCGGTCCGCGGCGCTTCGTGCCGGCCGGGACGGCGGTGGTGCTGGCCGGGGCCACCCTCGCCGCCGGTTTCGCGGTACCGGCGCCCACCGCGGCCGACGACACCGTCCGGGTGGCGGTCGTGCAGGGCAACGTCCAGCAGCCGGGCATGCACTTCCTCGGCCGCCCCCTGAAGATCCTCACCAACCACGTCGACGCGACCCTGAAGCTCGCAGAGGACATCAAGGCCGGCCGCGCTCCCCAGCCGGACCTGGTGATCTGGCCGGAGAACTCCTCCGACATGGACCCGTTCTCCGAGCCCCAGGCCTACGCCCTGATCACCAAGGCGGTCCGGGCCGTCGGCGTACCCGTCCTCGTGGGCGCCCTGGTCGACGGCCCCGACGCGGACCACGTGCAGAACGAGGGCATCGTCTGGGACCCGGACAACGGCCCCGGCGACCACTACACCAAGCAGCACCCTGTGCCCTTCGGTGAGTACGTGCCGTTCCGCCGGCAGCTCACCAAGGTCATCAAGCGGCTCGACCAGGTCCCGCGCGACTTCTACCCGGGCAAGGGCAGCGGCGTCCTGCAGATCGGCCCCGCGAAGCTCGGTGACGTCATCTGCTTCGAGGTGGCGTACGACGGGATCGTCCGCGACACCGTCGCCGCGGGCGCCCGAGCCCTCGTCATCCAGACCAACAACGCCACCTACGGCCGCACCGGCCAGCCCGAGCAGCAGTTGGCGATGTCCCGGCTGCGCGCCGTGGAGCACGGCCGCGCCGTGGTGACGGCCGCGACGAGCGGCATCACCGCCGTCGTCGCCCCCGACGGGCGGATCGAGCAGCAGACCGCTGAGTTCACACAGGCCGTGCTCAGCGCCCGGCTGCCGCTCCGCGACGATCTGACCGTCGCCGACCGCGTCGGCTCGGCTCCCGAATGGACCCTCGCTATGGTGGGCCTTCTGTCCTGGGCCGCAGCGATCATGCTGGGCAGGCGAGGACGTACCGAGACGGAGGAACAGCAGTGAGCGATGGCGGTGGGGTCACCCGCGGCGCGGGCCAGGGGAGGGCTTTCGGGCCGCTCGGCTCGGTTCTCGTGATCATCCCGACGTACAACGAGGCCGACAACGTCAAGCCGATCGTGGCACGGGTCCGCGCGGCTGTGCCCGACGCGCACGTCCTCGTCGCCGACGACAACAGTCCCGACGGCACCGGCAAGCTCGCGGACGAACTGGCGGTCTCCGACGACCACGTCCATGTGCTGCACCGCAAGGGCAAGGAGGGGCTGGGCGCCGCCTATCTCGCGGGCTTCCGGTGGGGCATCGAGCGGGACTACGGCGTGCTGGTGGAGATGGACGCCGACGGCTCGCACCAGCCCGAGGAGCTGCCGCGCCTGCTGACCGCCCTCAAGGGCGCGGACGTGGTCCTGGGCTCCCGCTGGATCCCCGGCGGCCGGGTCGTCAACTGGCCCAAGACCCGCGAGTTCCTCTCCCGCGGCGGCAGCACCTACTCGCGACTGCTGCTCGACGTGCCGCTGCGCGACGTCACCGGCGGCTACCGGGCGTTCCGCAAGGAGACGCTGCTGGGTCTGGGCATGGAGGAGGTGGCCTCCCAGGGCTACTGCTTCCAGGTGGACCTGGCCTGGCGCGCGGTCAGGTCCGGCTTCCATGTCGTCGAGGTCCCCATCACCTTCGTGGAGCGGGAGCGCGGCGACAGCAAGATGAGCCGGGAGATCGTGGCCGAGGCGCTGTGGCGGGTCACCGCCTGGGGCGTGGGCTCCCGTGTGAAGCGGCTGGCGTCCGGGCGGCGCCGCGGCTGACGGGCCCTTCGGGCTCCGGCGGGGAGCAGGCACAATGGTGCCTATGACGATCAGTTCCCCGCCGCCGGGCGGCCCCCGGCACCCCGGCGGTGACGCGCGCCCGCAGCGGCGTTCCCGCGCCGCCCGGTGGATACCTCTGGGTGCGGCCGCCTACGCGCTGCTGGAGATCTGGCTGCTCACCCTCGTGGCAGGGGCGGCCGGCGGGCTCACCGTGCTGCTGCTTCTCGTGGCGGGCTTCGTGTGCGGGGCCCTGGCCGTACGGCACGCCGGACGCAGCGCATGGCGGGCGCTGAACGAGGCGATGCGCCCCGCGGGACCGGAGCGGGAGCGGGCCGGTGCGGAGCGGAACGCCTCCGATGCGGGCAGCGGCGGCGGCACGGCACCCGTCATGATCGGCGGCCTGCTGCTGATGGTGCCCGGGCTCATCTCGGACGTGGCGGGGCTGCTCCTGCTCTTCCCGCCCACTCGTTCCCTGCTGACGAAGGCCGGTGCCCGCGCTCTGGACCGACGGGCCTCCGCGGCCCGCGGGCGGGGCGCCGGCCCGGGCTCACTGGGCGACCTCTTCGCCCAGGCGCGCGCCGCCGAGGAGCAGATGCGCATCCACCGGCCCGACGGCAAGGTCATCCAGGGCGAGGTCGTCGACCACGGCCCGTGGCGGGACGACGAAAACCCCGGGCCGCGGCACTGAGGCCACGCTCGCCCGGGGCGCACGTCTGCGGGCCCGCCCCTCACGGGCCCCCTCTTCTTCTGTCAGGCGCTCTTGCGGTTGTCGCGCGGATGCACCGCGATGTTCATGGCGCCGGAGCGCAGGACCGCGAGACGCTCGGCCAGCACTTCCTCCAGCTCCTCGACCGTGCGCCGCTCCATGAGCATGTCCCAGTGCGTGCGCGCGGGCTTGCTCGTCTTCTCTTCCGGGCCTTCCCCATCGACCAGGAGCGCGATCTGGCCGCAGGCGCGGCACTCCCACTCCGGCGGAATCTCGGCCTCCACCGAGAACGGCATCTCGAATCGATGTCCGTTCCGGCATGCGTACTCAACGGTCTGGCGCGGTGCCAGATCGATGCCGCGGTCGGTCTCGTAGCTCGTCGCCCCGAGTCGCGTGCCGCGGAGAGCTCGCTCACTCATGAATCGTGCCTCCCGGGCTGTGTCGCCCACAGGACAGGTGTCGCTGTCGTCGTCATCCGGTCAACGTCCGGTCGGCGGTGAAGATTCCCGTTCTCGGGAGGTGCGTCGTCCGTCGTGCCGCCCCTTTTTGTACCCATCGACGCCCCTTTTGTCACATCTAGCGAGAGATGTCACCCTGCGTTCTGGTACCCTTAGCGCGCAGTAACGGGCCGTTCGACGGCCAGCGGTGTACACTACCGCGCCGCACCCCTTCGCACTAAATCGTCTCGGGGACCGGATTGCCCGCGGCCGCCACCGCCCGCCGCATCGGCACCCTCGCCAGCAGCACGAAACCGATGACGAAGAAAACCACCAGGGACACGATCGCGTACCGGTAGCTCCCGGTCAGCTGGTACGTCAGCCCGAACAGCAGCGGCCCCAGCCAACTGGTGCCACGGTCGCTGATCTCGTACACCGAGTAGTACTCGGCCTCCTTGCCGCGCGGGATCAGGTGCGAGAAGAGCGAACGGGACAGCGCCTGGCTGCCGCCGAGGACCATCCCGATGGCCGCCGCCAGACAGAAGAACGCCACCGGCTCGCCGGCCGGCAGGAAGAAGCCGGCCCCGATCGTCAGCGTCCAGGCCAGGAGCGAGCCGAGCACCGTGCGGCGCGCCCCGTACCGTGCCGCCAGCCGGCCCAGCAGCAGCGCGCCGAAGACGGCCAGCACCTGCACCAGCAGGATCGCGCCGATCAGGGCTGTCTCGTCCAGCTCCAGCTCCTCGGAGCCGTAGAGCGAGGCCTGCGAGATCACGGTCTGGATGCCGTCGTTGTAGACGAGGTACGCCAGAAGGAAGGCCAGGGTGAGCTTGTGGCGGCGCATGTCCCGGACTGTGCCGATGAGTTGGCGCCAGCCCTGGCGCAGCGAACCGCCCCTGGCGTCGGCGGAGGGCCGCCCGCCCGGCGCGGTGTCGCGCAGCCGCGTCAGCGGGACGAGGGTGAAGGCCGCCCACCACAGGCCGGCCGCGGCCAGGCAGATCCGCACCGCCATGCCCTTGGAGACGCCGACCGCGTCGTGCCCGAGGAACAGCGCCAGATTGGCGACGAGCATCAACGCGCCGGCCGCGTAGCCGAACGCCCATCCCCGCGAGGAGACCGCATCGCGCTCGTGCGGGGCGGCGATCTCCGGCAGGAAGGCGTTGTAGAGGACCATGGCCGCCGCGAACGCCACATTGGCGACGATCAGCAGGCCGCCGCCGAGGAGGTAGCGGTCGCCGGTCACGAAGAACATCGCCGTCGTGGCCGTGGCGCCGATGTAGGCGAACACCCCGAGCAGCGCCTTCTTGCGGCCCGTCCGGTCGGCGACGGCCCCGGCGAGCGGCATCACCAGCACCGACAGCAGTACGGAGGCGGAGACCACGTACGCGAAGTAGGCCCCGGCGCGTGCCGGTATGCCGAGCGGGTGGACATAGCCGTCCGGGCCTGCGGCCGCCTCCGCGATGTCGGTCAGGTACGGCCCCAGGAAGACCGTGATCACACTCGTGGAGAAGACCGAGTTGGCCCAGTCGTAGAAGTACCAGCCGCGCTGTGCGCGCCGCCGCTCGTGAGCCGGGGTGGCCGTGCCGTCCTGCACCGCCGTGTCCCGCGCCTCGCCCGTGGTCACCCGTGGCTCCTGCCGATCCGTGTCGTGGGCTGTGCCGATGTGATCGGTCATGATGCCATCCACGGCTGGGGCGGGGGAGGGGGTCCAGTCGCCGGATTCGGGTGTTCATCCGGCGGACGACTTCCGTCCGCCCCGCCGGGCACGGAACTGCCCCGCGGGCGCCTCGCGGGGATCGACGGCAGGGGATCGGCCCGCGTCGCGGAGCCTCGCGGAGATCAGCCGCGAAAGCCGTTCTCGCGGCGGCGGCGCAGCAGGTAGGCGCCGGCGGCGGTACCCGCGACGATGAACGAGGCGCCGAGCAGGGTCTCGGGGAGGTTCATGCCGAGGGCGCCGCCGAAACCGGTGTCGGGGCCGTCGCCGTAGTCGCCGTACCCGTCGTCGCTGTCATGACCGCCGCCGTTGTGGCCGCGACCGTAACCGCCGCTGCCGTCGTCGTACCCGTCGTCGCTGTCATGACCGCCGCCGTTGTGGCCGGGACCGTAACCGCCGCTGCCGTGGCCATGGCCGTCCCCCTGGTCCCGGCCGCCCTCGTCGTCGCCGTCCCCGGCGTTCGGGGATGCGACACGGAGGACCTCCGAGCCCGCTTCGGAGCCGAGGGTGGGGCTGGTGCAGGTGACGACGATGATGTACGTCCCCGGTTCGGCGGTCTGCGGGATCGTGAAGGTGGCGGACAGGCCCGTCGTGGTGGGCGTGGTGACCGGGAGGGGGTTGAGGAAGAGCCGCTCCGGGGACGACACGGCCGTCGCGGTCGCGTCGACGGCACGACACGCCGCCGTGTTCGCGTGCAGGGTGACGGGTTGACCGGGTTCCGCGGCATCGGGGATGACGTCGACTTCGCTGCTGGTGCCGGAGCCGTTGGCGCCGGCGCGGCCGTCGCCGCCTTCGCTGGTGATGATGGCGACGCCTGGAGTGGAGCGGAGGTCGCTGGTGTCGGGCGAGGTGCCGGTGACGGGGACGAATCCGGTGAGGGGGGTGCCGGCGCCCGGGACCGTACCCGTGACCGCGCCCGGAACGGTGTCCGTCATGGTGCCGACGCCCGGGACCGCGCCCGCGACCGTGCCGGTGAGGGACTCGGCGCCCGCGACCGCCCCCGTGGTCGTGTCCGTGGCGGTGCCGGTGCCGGTGACCGGGTCGGCGGTGTTCTTGCTGCCGTTGTCGCCGCTGTTGCCGGCGATGGCCGGCGACACCGGGAGAATAGCGGCTGCGACCGTCACGGTCGCAGCCGCGAGGATGCGTGAACCGCGCATGGGGTGGACCTCCTTGACGGACGGGGCGGGCGGAGCCCGGAGAGCGCCGCGACACCAACTGCGACCGCGTCCTTGACAACGTCCATCTGACGAGCGCGGGCCCGGCCATGCACCTGGGAACCGGAACCGGCTTTCCGCCGGACGGGGCATGCGGATCGCGGCCGTGCTGGTGTCGCCGCAGGTCGGAGCCCTGCGCGTGCCGGGTCAGCGAAATGTGAGGACGTCGTCCATCAGGTGATCGCCACCATGTCCCGTCTCTGCGACACCTCGTCACCTGTCACACCATCAGCCGATGCTTCGTCAGGCTCCTGCCGTGCACCGGCCGAGGGCGGGCGGGGACCGGCCGGAGGCTGCCGCGTTGTCGCTGCCGTCGAAGGGGCGGTGCGCCGCCTGGGTCCCCTCCGTCGCGGTGGGGCGTGCGCCTGATACAGGCCGAGCGTCGCTGCGGCCACCGGGCACGTCCCGCGCGATCCGGCGCGCGGGGATGTCGTCTGGGTGTTCGGGTCGGGGAACGCCATGATCGGGGCCGCGCCTACGCGGCGCAGCGCCAGTTGGCCCTGCTGCCGCAGCGGTCCCACTCGATCGGGTGGGGCGCGGATTGCCCGGTTAGCGATGATCCATCAGTGTTTGACGCATACTTCGGTTTACCATCATTTATGACGGACTGTCACTCATGACTGACCGGTCGGAGCTGAGGGACTGCGATGCTGCGAAACTTCGGGGACCACACCACTCCCGTGCCCTGGTACGGACAACCCGACGCCTGGTACGGGCAGCCCGACCCGTGGTTCGGCCAGCCGTTCGTGCCAGGGCACACCGCCGACGCCGCTCGGGCGCCCGCCCGGCCGGCCGGCGCGCCTCAGCCCCCGGCCCGAGCCCGGCCCGCCGACGCGGCGAGCGCGGCGGCGGGGAAGCCGGCCGCGAACGCGAAGAAGAAGAGGAAGGGCAAGCCGACCGCGAAGGCGCCTGCCCCGCCGAAGCGCGCGACGGCACGGACGGCGCCGACCGACGCGAGCCCCGCGGCGCCGGCGCTTACGAAGACCGCTGCCCCGGCGCCTGCGAAACGGTCCGCGGCCGATCCCGCGAAGCCGCCCGCAGCGGTCCCCGCGAAGCCGCCCGTGGCGAAACCCGTGAGGCCCGGGACGTCCAGGCAGCCCAGGAAGTCCGCGGCGCGTGGCGGACCGGGGGCGCCGACCCGCCGTCAGCCGGCGCGCGGCCCCGGCCGTCCGGGCAGCGGCGCCGCCGCACGCCCGGCGGCCGGGGGTCCCGGCCAGCTGAAGCTCACACGGCGCGGCCGCGGCGCGGTGGGGGTGCTCGTGTGCTCGGTCCTCGTCACCGGGGTGGTGCTCACCGTCCAGGGTTTCATCGGGACGGACGGCCCGCCCCAGCCCTCCGCGGCCTCCGCGGCGCTCTCCGACGCGGCCGCGATCAAGGCGCCGCCGCCGCTCCCGCCCGCCCAGCCGACGCGCATCCGCATCCCCGCCGTGAGCATCGACGCACCGATCATGAACGTGGGCCTCGACAGCCGCGGCGTGATCGCGGCGCCCCCGCTGGAGAAGGCGGGTGAGGCCGCATGGTTCAAGGACTCGGTCAGCCCGGGGGCCAGGGGCTCGTCGGTCATCGTGGGGCACGTCGACAACGAGAGCGGACCCGCGGTCTTCTACAGCCTCGGGGCGCTGAAGAAGGGGTCGACCATCGACGTCGTCCGCGACGACGGCACCACGGCGATCTTCACCATCTACGGCATCGAGGTGTTCACCAAGGCGGAGTTCCCCGGCAAGCGCGTCTACGGGGACACCAAGGACCCCGAGCTGCGCGTGATCACCTGCGGCGGCACCTACAGCAAGAGCTCCGGCTACTCGGGCAACGTCGTGGTCTTCGCCCGCATGTCGAAGACGAAGGAGGCCAAGGTGTGACGGGTGCCGGCGGCCCGCCGCCGGCGGTCAGGACCACGCGCCGCGCTCGGTGAACACCGCGCGCAGGGCGTCCAGCCGATCGGTCATGATCCCGTCCACGCCGAGGTCCAGCAGGGCACGCATACGGGCCTCGTCGTTGATGGTCCACACGTGCACCTGCAGGCCCAGCCGGTGCGCCGCCCCGATGAAGGCGGGGTCGACGATCCTGATGCCGTACGCCCGCTCGGGCACCTGCACGCAGACCGCGCCGCGCCTGCGGGCCGCAGCGACGAGCAGGCGTACGGCCGCACGGCCGCCTCGGGAGAGCAGCCGCAGGTCCGCCACTCCGCGGGTGCCGAGCGAACTTGCCAGCCGCGGGCCGCCCAGCGCGCGGGCCCGCACCAGCCGGGCCTCGGAGAACGAGCCCACACAGACTCGGTCCCACGCGCCGGCCCGGCGCACGGCATCCAAGAGGGGCTCGACCGAGGCGTCCGTCTTGGCGTCCACGTTCCAGCGGGCGTCCGGGAACTCCTCCAGCAGTTCCTCGAAGAGCGGCACCGGTTCGCGCCCGGCCACGCGGGCCCGGCCCACCTCGCTCCACGGCAGGTCCGCGATCCGCCCGCGCGCGTCGGTGACCCGGTCCAGGGACGCGTCGTGGAAGGCGACGAGCACGCCGTCCGAGGTGAGGTGGACGTCGGTCTCCAGGTAGCGGTAGCCGAGGCCCACGGCCCGCCGGAACGCCCAGGCCGTGTTCTCCAGGCCGTCCGCGGTGCCCCCGCGGTGGGCGAAGGCGATCGGGGCCGGGCTGTCCAGGTACGGATGGCGTGTGTCGCTCACTCCGGCAGTATGGCGCGCCCCTCCGCGGGATCCGCCAGCGGGCGGCCCCCGCGGGCGACGACCGTCGAGTCGGCCGTCGAGTCGTCCTCCGCCCGGGACCGCGGCAGTTCGAACCGGCGCAGGAAGAACTGGGCGAGCGGACCGATCGACACCGCGTAGACGACCGTGCCCACGCCGACGCTGCCGCCGAGCGCGAATCCCGCCGCCAGCACGGTGACCTCGATCGCCGTGCGCACCAGGCGGATGGAGCGGCCGCAGCGGCGGTGCAGGCCCGTCATCAGGCCGTCCCGAGGGCCCGGGCCGTACCGGGCGGTGATGTAGAGCCCGGTCGCCACGCCGTTCAGCACGACGCCCGCCACCAGGAGCGGGAAGCGCGCGGCGAGTGCGTGCGGCTGGGGGAGCAGGGCCAGCGTGGCGTCCATCGACAGGCCGACGACGAGGACGTTGGAGACGGTGCCGAGCCCCGGCCGCTGGCGCAGCGGACACCGGTGTGCCGTGCGATGCCCTGGTGGAGGACGTCCCACGGGTCGAGGCCCAGCGCGGCGCGCACCTGCAGGGCCGCGCTCCCCCCCCGTAGAGGACCAGTCCCGCGTACAGGTGCACCAGCCGACGCGCCGTTCTGGATTGGCCCTCCATGGAATCCCCCTCTGGCGATGACGCGTGGATGAGCGACACTATGTGGCATGGTCGTGGGGGAAATCCATGGCCAATACGCGGAAGGTGGACCGGAGACCATGCAGCAGTGGACTGCAACCGTAGGCGTCACCCATCTCGCGCGCCTGCTCGAGCCCCGCCCGCCGCAACGGACCGCCGGCCGCCGCGTCCCCGCCTACCGGGGGCTCGCCGACGGCATCCGGGTCCTGGTCCTGGAGGGCCGTGTGCCCGTCGCGGCACGGCTGCCCGCGGAACGCGAGCTTGCCCTCGCCCTCGCCGTCAGCCGTACCACCGTCGCCGCCGCGTACGAGGCGCTGCGCGCCGAGGGATTCGCGCGGTCGCGGCGCGGCGCCGGCACCTGGACCGCCGTCCCGGAGGGCCACGCCCTGCCGACCCGCGGTCTGGAACCGCTGCCCCCGGAGGCCGCCGGCACCGTCATCGACCTCGGGTGCGCGGCGCTGCCCGCCCCCGAGCCATGGCTGACGCGCGCGGTCGAAGGCGCGCTGGCCGATCTGCCGTCCTACTCGGCCACCCACGGCGACTTCCCCGCCGGGCTGCCCGTGCTCCGCGAGGCCATCGCCGCGCGCTACACCGCGCGCGGCATCCCCACCCTCCCCGAGCAGATCATGGTGACCACCGGGGCCATGGGGGCCATCGCGGCCGCCGTGCGCCGTCTCGGCGCCCCCGGAGAGCGCGTGGCCGTCGAGTCCCCGAGCTACGCCAATGTCCTGGAGCTGCTGCGGGAGAGCGGCGCCAGGCTCGTCCCCGTCGCCATGCGCGAGCGTCTCGGCGGCTGGGACCTCGACGCGTGGAAGCGCGTCCTGCGCGACGCCGCGCCCCGCATGGCCTACGTCATGCCCGACTTCCAGAACCCCACCGGCACCCTCGTGCCCGACGACCAGCGCCGCGCCCTCGTCGAGGCCGCGCGCGCCGCCGGGACCGTCCTCGTCGCCGACGAGACCATGGCGGAACTCGCCCTCGACGCGCCCGCGTCCGTGCCGCGCCCGATGGCCGCCTTCGACCGCGGCGGCAGCGTCATCACCGTCGGTTCCGCGAGCAAGGCCATCTGGGCCGGACTGCGCATCGGCTGGGTCCGCGCCGCGCCCGAGGTCGTGCGCCGGCTCGTCAGCGCCCGCGCATACCTCGACCTCGGCTCGCCCGTCGTCGACCAGCTCGCCGTGGCCTGGCTGCTGCGCACCGGCGCCTGGGACGACGCGGTCGCCGCCCGGCGCGAACGGGCCCGCGCCCACCGGGACGACCTCGTGTCCGCCCTGCGCGAGCGGTTGCCGGACTGGCAGTTCGCGGTCCCGTCCGGCGGCATGACGATGTGGGTGCGCACCGGCGACGTCTCCGGCTCACGTCTCGCCGTCGCGGGCGAGCGCCTCGGTGTCCGCGTCCCCTCCGGTCCGAGGTTCGGTGTCGACGGCGCTTTCGAGGGGTACATCCGGCTGCCCTTCACCGTCGGCGGGCCCGTCGCGCGCGACGCCGTCGAGCGCCTGGCGACGGCCGCGCAGAGCGTCCGTGACGGCGGCGGGTCCGAGGGCGAGGGCGCGGGGCTCTTCGTGGCCTGACGCCTGACGCCTGGAGCCGGACGCATGGCGCCGGGGACGCGCTCCGGACAGGGCGCGGGCACGCCTACGGCTCAGCGTTCGTCCGGCAGTTCCGTGAGGCGGACCCGGAGTTCGACCTCCTGGTCCCCGGACACCGACCCCTGCTCCTCGAGGCGGAAGGAGTCGCTCAGCACCTTCTTGACCTCGCGCACATGACGGGGCCCGCCGGAGAGGTCCGCGATCAGCGCGCCGTCGAGGTGAACCGGACCGAGCTCGTGGCCATGGCTGCGGGTGTCCACGGAGGCGGCCCACACGGTCGGGTGCGAGGACCCGGGCCGGGGCTCCACGGCCTCGGTCAGCGACTCGCCGGGACGCGTCGGGAAGGCGGCCTCCAACGCGCTCAGCACCGCTCCGGCGTCCTGCTTCCCGCAGTCGGTGAGGAGGACGTCGACGTGGGAATTGGTGTGGTGGCTGCTCATCAGCGCTTCTCCTCTCGCGGGGGCACGGCGCGATCGCCGCCGCAAGCCGCTCCCCTCTTCAGCGTAGGACGGCGACCGCCCACCCGCAGCGGCCGCCGGGCACCTCGGCCCTCGGGCCGAGGCGGCTGCCACCGGCTCGCGGCGGCGGTGGTTCGGCGTCGGGCGCAGCCGTCGGCGGCCCTGCGGTGCCGTACGGCCGATCTGGCGAAGTGGATAGCGCTGCCACCGGCGGCGGCGACGGCGTACGGCGCGCCAGGGTGAGCGTTTCCTGTATCAAGGGGGTCATCGGATCCTCGCGGGCGTGCGGTCGACGGATTGTGGCTGCAGATGCCCGGAGGCATGGCTGCGGTAGGCCGGAGTGCGGCACCCATGGGGTGATGCTCACGCGGCGATCACCGCGGCGGCCGCTGTCTTGCGCAGCTAATGCAGCAGGACAGCGCTGTTGGTGAGGCCGAGCATCGAGTACGACTGGGGGAAGTTCCCCAACTGCCGCTGTGCGGCCGGGTCGTCGGCGAGCCGGATCGCACGGTCGACGGCCACCCATCACATGATCTTGGAGTGGGT
Source organism: Actinacidiphila sp. bgisy167 (assembly GCF_965342175.1). Classification (GTDB taxonomy): domain Bacteria; phylum Actinomycetota; class Actinomycetes; order Streptomycetales; family Streptomycetaceae; genus Actinacidiphila. The sequence continues at coordinate 427 of NZ_CBDRBL010000029.1, read as the reverse complement.
GAGTTGCGTCGGCCGCCGCGGACCTCCCAGATCCCGTCGTCCGGCTTACGCCAGTGCGGCGGACGTAGTCAACGAGCTTCATGATCAGGTCCTCGGTGTTTTCTCACACCGGGCTACGCCGTGTTCGTGCGCCGGAGCCAGCGTTTCGGTGACCTCACCGGGCACGTCTAACTGCAGCTGGTCAACGGCCTCGTTGCCGACACGGACCGGGCGCGGGAACCTTCGTATCCAGGCAGCCGGTCCAGCTCGGGCATGTCGCGGCGGCCGTCAAGGCGGTACATGATCTGCAGGTTCCGGATCGCTGCCGAGCGTGCGCCGCAGCCACTGCCACAAACGCGATCGCCCTGTCGCGGGTCCGCAGCAGCGCGGACAGGGTGACTGCCGCGTCCCGCAGTCGTAGCGGTAGTAAAGTTGCGAACCCCGCCGA
>NZ_CBDRBL010000028.1:0-76215 GCF_965342175.1 Actinacidiphila sp. bgisy167 | reverse complement strand
GAGCAGGCGGGAATCCCGGGCCTTTAAGCCCGGGAGGATGTCAAACCGCCATCTCCCTGGTGAACACCATGCTGATGGCCACCTCCGACCGGGTCCGGGAGCTGTCCTCGCTGCAGTTGGCCGGGGCGACGCGACCCCAGGTGCTGCGGCTGGTGGGCGCCGAGTCCCTGGCCGTGGTCGCGGTCGGCGCGCTCCTCGGACTCGCCGTGGCGGCGCTCAACCTCGCCGGGATGCAGTGGGCGCTGGCCCTGCTGTCGGTGGACAGCACGGTCGACCTGCCGTGGACGGCCGTCGGGGCGGCCGTGGGCGCGTGCGCGGTGCTCGCGGTCGTCGCTTCGACCGTCCCGGCGTGGGCTGCGCTGCGGGGCCGTGCGGCGGCGCTGGCGGGGACACGGGAGTGAGTCTGCGCCGTGCCGCCGCCCGGCGCAGGGCGGCGGCACGGCGGCGGGTGCGTGCCGAGAACGCCGCCGGGACACGAGCCGCCCCTGTCCCCGGCGGCGCGTCGGGCCTGCCGGCCGTACCGGGAGCGGGCCTGCTCCGCCGTCCGCGCGGCGACCGCACCAGTGCGCGCCCATCGGTCCAGCGCGGCCACCGCGATCGATGCGGCGTCCATCACCCGGGATGGCGGCGGGCCGCCTCCTTTGTGTCCGACAGACAGGCCGAAAACGTCCGTCCCGAGGGAGGAGTGGTCCTGCTCGACCCACTGACTGATCTGGTCGGGCACCTGCCGCGTCCGTCGCTGCACGCCAGGAGGCGATTGGTCGCCGACGAGGCGGACGTCACAAAGGCGCGCGCTGCCCGGTCGTACGGGAGAGCGGCACTGTCCCGCCCGGAAGGGACGGCGCCGGCCGGCCCGCCCAGGCCGGCACACCGGGGGCGGAAGGGCGTGACAGGCCGCCCTTCCCCCTCCCCTCGATCCGTTGCGATCACCATTGTGGAGGTGCGGCACATGTCAGACAAAAAGACGCAGGGCGGCGGCGGGCAGCCGCGGTCGGAGGCGTGGAAGACGGCGGTGACCATGGTGCAGGAGACCACGCCGCTGGCTGTGCCCGAGGGCGCCTCGGGGATGACCATCGTCGTCGAGTGGCCCCCCGGCGACCCGGGGACCCCGCCGCACCGGCACTCGGGGCCGGCTTTCGGGTACGTGCTCGAGGGCGCGGTCCGCTTCGAACTCGAAGGCGAGCCGGAGCGGATCGTCAGGGCCGGCGAGACGTTCTGGGAGCCCGGCGGAGACGTGATCCACTACCAGGACGGCAACGCCCTGCCGGACGTACGGACCCGGTTCGTCGTGACCATGCTCTGTGCGCCCGGCCGGCCGATGCTCACCCTGGTCGACGACGAGGAACTGGCCCGGCGCGCCCACCTGCGCGCCCCGCGCCCGTCGGGGACCGGCGCGTGAACACTCCCGCGCAGGAGGCGGCGCAGCGGCAGGAGCTTCGTGTGCGGGGTGGCGCACCGCGCGCCGACGCGGTGCGCAACCGCCGCCGGATCCGTACGGCCGCGGCCGACCTGCTCGCCGAACAGGGCGCCGGGGTGTCGCTGGACCGGATAGCCCGCCAGGCAGGGGTCAGCAATGCGACGCTCTACCGCCACTACGGAAGTCGTGAGGAACTGCTGACCGACGTCGCCGAGGGTGTCGCGGCCGCGGCAGCCGCCGCCGAGGCCCGGCTCGACACGGGCGACCCTGTGCTCGCGCTGCGCGGTTTCCTCGAGGACCTGGCATCCGCGCGGCCGGCCGTCCTCTACTGCCTTCCGGAAGGCCCCCGTGAGGGGTCGGCGGCGGAGGCCGGACCCCGGGCCCGCGTGACGGCCGTGACACGGAGACTGCTCTACCGCGCGCAGCGGGCGGGGCGGGTACGCGTCGACGTGCCCGCCGAGGACGTCCTCGCCGTGGTGTCGCACCTCGGCCGTCCGCTGCCGGGAACCACCTGGCGGGCCACCGAGAAGAGCTGCCCCCGCTTGGTCCGCCAGTACGTGGACGGCCTGGCGGTGCCCGCTCCTCGGGTGCCGCAGGAGCCGTACCACCCGCCAGGGCCGTGAACGCACCGGTCGCGGCGGGCACGTCCGCCGCCCCGGTCTCCCGAGGACTGCTGGGGCCGCCCCTGGGCCCGGTCGACTCTCGCCGTTCGGCCCGCGCGGTTGAGCGTCAGGCTCAGGGAGCGGCCCGGTACAGCCCGCGCCCGGCCCGCTGGACCCGGGACGCGCCCACCAGCCGGTCGAGCGTGCTGCGCACCGCGTTGATGCTGCCGGCGTTCTCGTCCCGGCCCAGGGCGGCCGCGACGTCGCGGGCCCGCACCTCCGACCCGCCGGTGGTGGCCAGGAAATCCAGGATCTGCTCGGTGAGCCTGCCGTAGCCGCCCGCCGCGGCGGCGGGCCGCCCAGCCGTGGTGGCGTTCTCGGCATGGTGCGCGTCCCGGTACCCGGTCTCCTCGGCTGCCCCGCCGGCCCCGTTGACCGCGGCGAGAGGCTGCCGCTCCGCGGCCAGGTCTTCCACGGCCCCCGCGACCGGTCCCGAGACCGCGAGGCGGCTCAGGGCGGCCAGCGCCCTGCGCACGGATGACAGATGGGCGACGACGGCCGCCAACTCCCGCTCGAGTGCCTGCTTCTGCAGTTCGAGGCGTTGCAGCTCACCCTGCAGGGCTCCGGCCGTGACCTGCGGGTCCGCGGGCGTGCGCGCTGCTGAGACCATGTGTCCTCTCATTCCCGGCCTCTGGAGGCCAACGTCCGCGCACCCGGAGGAGTGCGGCGAACACACTCGGTGACTGTGCCGGAAGAACGCTCCCGGCGCCGCCTACGGCTCGACGACGCTGACATCGCCGACGTCCTCGGCCTCTGCCGCCGCGAGCAGGACACGAGTCAGATCGGGGAACTGTTCGTCCAGTTCGGCTCGGCGCAGCGCGACGTAGCAGCGCGTCCCCTCCTGGCGGGTGCGGGTGACGCCGGCCTCGCGCAGGATCTTCAGGTGGTGGCTCAGCGTCGACTTGGCGACCGGCGCCCGCAACTGGCCCCACCCGCGTTCCTTGCCGTCGGCCAGCACGCGCACGATTCCGATCCGCGTCGGATCGCTCAGCGCGGCGAGGACGCGGGGCAGACTCATCTCGCTCGTCTCGTGGGAATCCCCATGTCCGTCCACCATGGACCTCACAATAACCCGAATGTTCGAAGAATGTGGAACATCGGGCACACGAGGAGCGGCACACACAGGGTGTCGCCGTCGCGGCCGAGGGGCGCGGCAACGTCGCCGGCGCGTCCCTCGGCGTACGCGTCGCGCCGGGGCCGGTGAGCGCCGGGACGTCCGCGTCCGCCGGGGGCGGCATGACAGTTCGAAGGGCGCCGAGGGCCCACCGCACCGAAGCGAGGGGCGCGACGACCGCGGCACGTTCCGTCTCGCGGGCCTGTCTCTGGGGCTCGCCCCGGACCAGGCCATCCCGGAGGCCGCGCGGTGTGCTCCACGCTCCGGCCCCTGCGAGTCGCGGAGGTCGTGCGGTCCGCTTCACCTTCGCGTGTCGGTTCACGCGCATCGGCACCGTTGAGCACCCTATGGGCGTGTCATGCCTGCGATGTCCCCACTGTTGGGAACATGCGGTTTGTCAACGTGTGGTGCGTCTCTGTGGTGAACGATGCCGCCGTGGCGGAAAGCGGGCGCGCGGGACCAACCGGTGCACGTGGGGCGGCCACTCGCGGGAGGGTGTCGCGAGGGGGCGCGGCGCGGGGTGCGGTTCCCCGGGTCGATGACGCCTGTGACAGGATACGTGCGCGGGGCATCTAGTCAGGGAGACGCGTTGAGCACGGCGAACACGGAGACGCTTGCGGGCATCACTGCCAACTTTCGTCAGTATCTGATGGGTTGGGGTGAGACACAGCGCGACGGCCTCGACCGCTACCGCAGCGGTCTCGCGACGCCCCAGTTCAACGGCGTGGTCCGGGTGCGGTCCCTGGACGGGCTCGGCGGCGCCGTGACCACCGCGCGCACCGAACTCGCGGGCGTGCCCTGGTGGTGGTGGGCCGGCCCCGACAGCCCCGAAGGAACCGCCGACGCCCTGGTGCGGCACGGGGCGGTTTCGCTCGGTGCGATGCCGGTGATGGCACGGCCTCTCGACAGGGCCCCGGACCCCCTGGACGCGCTGCCCGGCCTGCGCGTCGAGGAGGCCGCGACCCCGGATCGGCTGGCCGAGCTCGTCGCCACGTACCGCACCTCGATGGGCATCGCCCCCGAGGTGGAGCCGGGCATCGTGCGGTTCGAGGCCCGGCGCGCGGACAACGCGGACGTCGTCCGCCTCGCCGCCGTGCTGGACGGCGAGGTCGTCGGCACGACGGTCGTGATCACGGCGCACGGCGTGGCGGGCATCTTCCTCGTCCACGTCGCGGAGGCGCACCGCCGCCGCGGCATCGGCGCCGCACTGACCGCGGCCGCCCTTCGCGTCGGGCAGGACCGCGGCACGCGCCTCGCCGCCCTCCTCGCCAGCCCGGCCGGCGAACCGCTCTACCGCCGATTCGGCTTCACCGCGGTCTCGGAGTACCGCCTGCTCACCCTGCCCGCCTGAGCGGGGCGGGAGTCCCGCGCCCTCCCGCACCGGCGGACGCCACCGGGCCGGCGCGGACCCTCCCGGGGCCGTGACCGGCCGTACTCCTGCGCCGTGTACCGTCGCCGAGGGGGCCGAGGCGCCGGACGGACAGCCGAGGCCCGCAGGTCGTCCCACGGGACACCGACCCGTACGCATGGAAGAGGTACGCACCGCATGACCACCGAACCGCTGCGCATCGGCGTCCTCGGCGCCGCCCGCATCGCCGGGGCCGCCATCGCCGCCCCGGCCCGCACGACCGGGCACCGGCTCGTCGCCGTGGCCGCCCGCGACCGCTCCCGGGCGGCCGGCTTCGCGGCCGAGCACGGCGTCGAGCGCGTGCTGGACAGCTACGCCGACGTCATCGCCGACCCGGAGGTCGAGGCCGTCTACAACCCGCTCGCCAACGGCCTCCACGGCCCCTGGAACCTCGCCGCCGTCGCCGCGGGCAAGCACGTGCTCAGCGAGAAGCCCTCCGCGAGCAACCTCGAGGAGGCCATCGAGGTGCGGGACGCGGCCGCCAAGGCGGGCGTCGTCGTCATGGAGGCGTTCCACTACCTCTACCACCCGGTCACCCGGCGCCTGCACGAGCTGCTGGAGTCCGGTGAGCTCGGCGAGCTCCGGCACGTGGAGGCCGTCATGAGGATCCCGGCCCCCGCCGCGGAGGACCCGCGCTGGTCTCTGCCGCTGGCCGGCGGCGCCATGATGGACCTCGGCTGCTACTCGCTGCACGCGGCCGGGTCCCTGGCCCCGTGGGCCGGCGGAGCCCCGCGCCTGGTCGCCGCCCGCGGCGGCGAGCGCGCCGGCGCGCCGGGCGTCGACGAGTGGCTGGACGCGGACCTGGAGTACCCGGGCGGCGCCACCGCGTCCGCCCGCTGCCACATGGACGCGGACGCCCTCGAGATGAGCTGGCGCATCGTCGGCAGCCGGGGCGAGGCCACCGCGCCGTGCTTCGTGCTGCCGCACACGGACGACCGGGTCGTGGTCCGGACGGCCGGGGGTGAGCGCGTCGAGGAGCTGGGCAGGCGTTCGTCGTACACCTATCAGCTGGAGGCCTTCGCGGCGGCGGTGCGTGGCGGTGCGGCGGTGCCCACGGACGCTGACGACGCCGTGGAGTCGATGCGAATGATCGACGCCTGCTACCGGGCGGCGGGTTTCGAGCCGCGTCCGCGGTTCGCCGGGGTCACGCCAGGAGCGGACGGGCCGTCGGTGTGATCGGGGCCGGCAGGCATGTGCTGCCGGTGAGCAGGCGGTCGACCGAGGCGGCGCCCGACCGGCCCTCGGCGATCGCCCAGACGATCAGCGACTGACCGCGGCCCGCGTCGCCCGCGACGAAGACCTTCTCCACCCCGGTGGCGAAGTCGGCGTCGCGGACGACGTGGCCGCAGTCGTCGAACTCCAGGCCGAGCTGGGCCACCAGCCCGCTGTTGCGCTCGGCCCCCGAGAAGCCCAGCGCCAGCAGCACCAGCTGGGCGGGGATGACGCGTTCGGTGCCCTGCCGCGGGCGGCGGTGCCGCGGCTCGACCCCGACGATGTGGAGCGCCCGCACGTGCCCCTCGTCGTCGCCCTCGAAGCGGAAGGTCGACGCGGAGAACACGCGTACGTCGCCCTCCGGGCCCGGCAGCGGCATGCCTCCGTGCTCCGCCGGGTCCCACAGACCGCGCCGGGCCAGTTCCCGGGCCTCCTCGTGCGCGGGGGAGACCCGGTAGACGCGCGGGTACACCGGCCACGGTTCGTCCTCGGACCGGCACTCCCCGGGCAGCGGGTTGATGTCGAGCTGGACGACGGAGGCCGCCTGCTGCCGCAGCACGGTCCCCAGGCAGTCGGCGCCGGTGTCGCCGCCGCCGACGATGACGACGTCCTTGCCCTTCGCGCTGACCGGTGACTCGGACAGGTCGCCCTCCTGGACCCGGTTCGCCAGCGGCAGGTACTCCATCGCCTGGTGGACGCCCGCCAGTTCCCGACCCGGCACCGGCAGCTCGCGCCAGGCCGTGGCGCCCACCGCCAGGAGCACCGCGTCGTGCTCGGCGACGACCTGCCGCGCGTCGATGTCGGCGCCCACCTCGATCCCGGTGCGGAATCGCGTGCCCTCGGCGCGCATCTGCGCCAGGCGCTGGTCCAGATGGCGCTTCTCCATCTTGAACTCCGGTATGCCGTACCGCAGGAGCCCGCCGAGCCGGTCCGCCCGCTCGTAGACGGTCACCGTGTGGCCGACCCGGGTCAGCTGCTGGGCGGCGGCCAGCCCGGCGGGTCCCGAGCCGATCACCGCGACGGTGCGCCCGGTGGGTCGCTCGGGCGGACGGGGGCGGGCGAAGCCCTCCTGCCACGCGCGGTCGGCGATGGCGACCTCGACGTTCTTGATCGTGACCGGGTCGGCGTTGATCGTCAGCACGCAGGCGCTCTCGCAGGGCGCCGGGCACAGCCGGCCGGTGAACTCGGGGAAGTTGTTGGTGGCGTGCAGCCGTTCCGCGGCGGCCTCCCAGTCCTCGCGGTACACCAGGTCGTTCCAGTCGGGGATCAGGTTCCCCAACGGGCAGGCGTCGTGGCAGAACGGGATGCCGCAGTCCATGCACCGGCCCGCCTGGGCGGAGATGATCGGCAGCAGGCTCTGGCCGGTGTAGACCTCGTGCCAGTCCCGCACGCGCTCACAGACGGGACGGCGTGGCGGGGTGCGGCGGGGGGTGGTGAGAAAGCCCTTGGGATCGGCCATGGCCGCCTCCGGCGCCGCCGTCGCGATCATCGGGAGTCACGGTGACCGCGTCCCCCGGCACACGGCGCCGTGAGCCCACGATACGTCGGGTGCGCGGGTATTTCGAAGGGTGCGGCCGGCGCGGTCCACCCGGCGGGAGGAAGGCACGACGACCGCGCGGCCACCGAAGGGCGTTCCATGATCGCCGGTGACCGGAGACCCGTCACCCGCGGACGCCGGCCGGGACGGGCGCTGCGCAGCCGATCGCAGACGTGGACGCCGACGCAGGGGTGTGGAAGGCGCCGGAGCGCGGCCCGGCCCATGGCCCCACCCGGGGCGGGATGGGGCTCAGAGCCCGTAACGCTCCCGGGCCTCCTGGACGGTCTCCCGCTTCACCTCACCGCGCCCGGCGAGCGCCGCCAACGCGGCGACGACCACGGAGCCGGGGTCCACGCCGAAGTGGCGGCGGGCCGCCTCACGCGTGTCGGACAGGCCGAATCCGTCCGTGCCGATCGAGTGCCACTCCTGCGGCACCCACTGGCTGATCTGGTCCGGCACCGCCCGCATCCAGTCGCTGACCGCCAGCACCGGGCCCGGGGCCCCCTCCAGCACGCGCGTGACGTGCGGCAGAGGCGCGTCCTCACCGCGCAGCCGGGCCGCGTCGTACTCCAGACCGCCGCGCCGCAGCTCGCTCCACGAGGTCGCCGACCACAGGTCGGCCGCCACGCCCCACTCCGCCGCCAGCATGCGCTGCGCCTCCAGGGCCCAGTGGATCGCCGTGCCGGAGGCCATCAGCTGCAGCCGCGGCGCGTCGGCGGGAAGCCCGGCGGGGTCGGCGGCGCGGAAGCGGTACAGGCCCTTGACGATGCCCTCCTCGACGCCGGGTCCGGTCGGCATGGACGGCTGGATCTTGGGCTCGTTGTAGACGGTCAGGTAGTAGAAGACGTCCTCCGCATCGGGGCCGTACATGCGGCGCAGGCCCTCGCGGACGATCACACCGATCTCGTAGGCGAACGCCGGATCGTAGGAGACGGCCGCCGGGTTGGTCGACGCGATGAGGTGCGAGTGGCCGTCGGCGTGCTGCAGTCCCTCGCCCGTCATCGTCGTACGGCCCGCGGTCGCCCCGACGAGGAAGCCGCGGCCGAGCTGGTCGGCGAGGGCCCACATCTGGTCGGCCGTCCGCTGCCAGCCGAACATCGAGTAGAAGATGTAGAACGGGATCATCGGTTCGCCGTGCGTCGCGTACGAGGTCGCCGCGGCGGTGAAGGAGGCCATCGAACCGGCCTCGGTGATGCCCTCGTTGAGGATCTGACCGGTCTCCGCCTCCTTGTAGTACAGGAGCATGTCGCGGTCGACCGGGTCGTAGGTCTGGCCGAGCGGCGAGTAGATGCCGGCGCTCGGGAAGAGCGACTCCATGCCGAAGGTGCGCGCCTCGTCGGGGACGATCGGCACCCAGCGGCGACCGCTCTCCTTCTCCCGCATCAGGTCCTTCAGAAGCCGGACCAGGGCCATGGTGGTCGCCATCTCCTGGCCGCCGGAGCCCTTGGCCAGCGCCTCGAAGGGCCTCGCGGACGGCTCGGGCAGCGCCACGGGGTGCACCCGGCGGGCGGGGGCGGGGCCGCCGAGCTCCGCGCGGCGCTCCTGCAGGTAGCGGACCTCGGGGGAGTCCGCGCCCGGGTGGGCGTACGGCACCAGGTCGCCGGAGAGAGCGCTGTCCGGGATGGGCAGCTCGAGCAGGTCCCGCATGGCGCGGAACTCGGGGACCGTGAGCTTCTTCATCTGGTGGTTGGCGTTGCGCGACTCGAAACCGCGGCCCAGCGTCCAGCCCTTGACGGTCTGCGCGAGGATCACGGTCGGCGCGCCCTTGTGCGTGGTGGCCGCGTGGTACGCGGCGTACACCTTGCGCGGCTCGTGGCCGCCGCGCGAGGTGTGGAAGCACTCGATGATCTTGGCGTCGGTCAGCAGCTTCGCCATCGCGGCCAGCGCCGGGTCGAAACCGAAGAAGTGCTCCCGGATGTAGGCGGCGTCGCGGGTGGCGTAGGTCTGGAACTGGCCGTCCGGGACCTCGCGCAGCCGGCGAACGAGCGCGCCGGTGGTGTCCAGGGCGAACAGATCGTCCCAGGCGCTGCCCCACAGCGACTTTATGACCTTCCAGCCGGCGGCGCGGAACTTCGCCTCCAGCTCCTGGACGATCTTGAAGTTGGCGCGGACCGGTCCGTCGAGGCGCTGCAGGTTGCAGTTGATCACGAAGGTGAGGTTGTCCAGCCTCTCGCGGCCGGCGAGGCCGAGGGCGGCGGTGGACTCCGGCTCGTCCATCTCGCCGTCGCCGAGGAAGGCCCATACGTGCGAGCCGGAGGTGTCCTTGATGCCGCGGTGCGTCAGGTAGCGGTTGAAGCGCGCCTGCTGGATCGCGGCGAGCGGACCGAGCCCCATCGACACGGTCGGGAACTCCCACAGCCAGGGCAGCCGGCGCGGGTGCGGGTAGGACGGCAGGCCGTCGCCGCCGGCCTCCTGGCGGAAGTTGTCCAGCTGCCGCTCGCTCAGCCGCCCGTCGAGGAAGGCGCGGGCGTAGACGCCCGGGGACGCGTGGCCCTGGATGTAGAGCTGGTCGCCGGAGCCCACCGCGGAGCCCCCGGCCCCGGAGGCCCCCCACTCCTTGCCGTGGAAGAAGTGGTTGAAGCCCGTCTCGTACAGCCAGGCCGCGGAGGCGAAGGTGGCGATGTGGCCGCCCAGGCCGTAGCGGCTGCCGCGGGTGACCATCGCGGCGGCGTTCCAGCGGTTCCATCCGGCGATGCGCCGCTCCATCTCCTCGTCGCAGGGGGCCTCCGGCTCGGCGGCGGTCGGGATGGAGTTGATGTACTCGGTCTCCAGCAGCGACGGCACCGACAGACCCGAGGCCTGTGCGTGGTCGAAGGTGCGGCGCATCAGGTAGGCGGCGCGCTCCGGGCCGGCCGCACGGGTGACCGCGTCGAGGGACGCGGCCCATTCACCGGTTTCCTCCGGGTCCGGGTCCGGCAGGTGGTCGAGTGCGCTCAGCGTGGCGTCGGTCATGGTGAACGCCTTCCAGGATGGTCCGTGCGGGCAGGGGCCCTGTGGCACCACAATAATTGTGATCGATGATCGATCAAATGCCCTGTGACGAGGGTCACACGACAGCCCGCGCGGCCTCCAAGGGGAACGGGTGTACGAAGCCGGCTCAGCCGCCTTGCGGGGCGCAGCCCAGCACGTGCTCCTTGACCAGCTCGCCGACCCGCGGGTCCTTCCTGCGGAAGGCCTCCACCACCGCCTGGTGCTCCTCGGCGTACAGCCGCTGCCGGGTGCCGAGCCAGCGGATCGACAGCGCCGTCCACACCTCGATGCCCAGCGACTCCCAGGTGTGCAGCAGCACGCTGTTGCCCGAGGCCCGCACCAGCTCGCGATGGAAGGCCACGGTGTGCCGCACCTGCGCCCCGGCGTCGCCCTCCTCGTCCGCCTTCTGCAGCAAGGCGACCTCGGCCTCCAGAGCCGTCAGCTCCTGCCGCAGGCGGGGCGCGGCCAGCTCCGCGGCGATCTGCTCCAGGCCGGCCCGCACCGGGTAGATCTCCTCCAGGTCCGCGGCGGTCATACGGCGCACGCGCACGCCCTTGTTCGGGGCCGACTCGATGAGCCGCATGACCTCCAGTTCGCGCAGCGCCTCCCGTACGGGCGTCTGGCTGACCTGCAGCTCGGTGGCGATGCCCCGCTCGACGATCCGCTCCCCGGGGCTCCACCGCCCGCTGACGATGCCGTCCACGATGTACTCGCGGATCTGCTCGCGCAGCGAACGGACGACGGGCGGGGCCATGGGTACTCCTCGGGGAAAGGGCGCTGACTAGACGATACGGCGGCGGCGCCCACCGGCGGTCCCGGACGATGGCACCGAGTGCCGCGCACTGCCCGCTCCCGCCGGGCCAGGACCTGTCCGGCCGGTCATGAGCCGAATCGAGGTGGCCCACTTGTTCGAGCGGCTGGGATGGTGACTCCATGGACGATCAAAATGCGACGCCGATCCCGCCCGGTCGTGCCGAAGTGGCTGCTCAATGGCGTGCGCTGGCCGCGCGGGAAGCGACCCGTGAGGCCGTTCATGCGTGGGCGACTCCATGGGTGGAGGGCGAGGGGGCAGACGCGGATTTCGAGGACCCTCTGGTCGGAATGGCTCTGCAGTACCTGCACGGTTTCGACCTCTGCCGGGATCCAGGCCGTCCCGGCGTCGTCTGGCATGGCTCATCCGGTGAGGGCGAGTGGTGCCACTCGCCCGATGACATCACCGATGGATTCGCCCGGTGGCAGGCGAGATGCGCCCTGTACGACGCGGATCCGCGGGGCTGGTCCCGATGACCGGGCAGGCAGCTCCGCCGCGCACTGCCCGCTCCCCGGTCAGCCGAGATCGTAGGCCACCGTCACCGGGGCGTGGTCGGACCAGCGCTCGGGGTGGGTGGCCGCACGCTCGACCCGGGTCCACGCCGCCCGGGCCGCCAGGCCCCGGGTGGCGACGTGCAGGTCGATCCGCCAGCCGCTGTCGTTGTCGAAGGCGCGCCCGCGGTAGGACCACCATGTGTACGGGCCCTCGCCGTCCGGGGTGAGGTGGCGCACGACGTCGGTGTAGCCGGCCTCGTCGTAGACGCGGGAGAGCCAGGCCCGCTCCTCCGGGAGGAAGCCGGCGTTCTTCTGGTTGGCCCGCCAGTTCCTCAGGTCGCGTTCGGTGTGCGCGATGTTCCAGTCACCGCAGACCAGCACCTCGCGTCCGTCCGCTGCGGCCTTCTCGCGCAGCCTGACCAGGTGCCCGAGGAACGCTGCCATGAAGCGCTCCTTCTCCTCCTGGCGCTCGGTGCCGACCTCGCCGGAGGGGAGGTAGAGGCTGGCGACCGTGACACCGGGCAGGTCGATCTCCGCGTAGCGGCCGGAGCCGTCGAACTCCTGCGAGCCGAACCCGACCCGTCGCGCGTCCGGTTCCCGCCGCGAGTAGAGGGCCACCCCCGCCCGGCCCTTCGCCGCCGCCGGAGCATGGAGCACGTGCCAGCCCTCGGGGGCGCGGACCTCCGCGGGCAGTTGCGCGGCCTCGGCGCGGACTTCCTGCAGGCATACCACGTCGGCCGTGGTCGCCTCCAGCCAGGGGAGGAAGCCCTTCTTGGCCGCAGCGCGCAGCCCGTTCACGTTCACGGTGGTCACGGTGAGCATGACGGGGACGATACCGGCCCTCCGGAGGGTGCCCGTACCGGGGCGTAGGCCGCACACCCGTACGATATGCGGGTGGAGATCAGGAAGACGCGCTACGACCACCCCGACGCCGTGCTGCTGACCGAGCAGGTGCAGCAGGAGTACGTGCGGCGGTACGGGGGGCCCGACGAGACCGCGATGGACGCCGACCACTTCGACGGCGGCCAGGGCGAATTCATGGTCGGCTACCTCGACGGCGTCCCCGTGGCGACCGGCGGCTGGCGCGGCCAGGACGCCTCCCCGGAGGGCTTTGAGGACGGCGACGCCGAGGTCAAGCGGATGTATGTGGTGCCCGAGGCCCGCGGCCGGGGCTTCGCGCGCCGGATGCTGGCCGCGCTGGAGGCCGGCGCCGCCGCGGCGGGCCGCAGGCGGATGGTCCTGGAGACGGGGCAGGAGCAGCCTGAGGCGATCGCCCTCTACGCTTCCTGCGGCTACACGCCGGTGCCCAAGTTCGGCCACTACAGGGACAGTCCGCTCAGCGTGTGCCTGGGCAAGGCGCTCCAGGAACCGGCCGAGGTGGCCGTTTCCGCGTAGCCTGGGGCCATGATCGAGGACGGAGCGTCCGCCCGGCTCGCGGCGGGCAAGTACCTGTTGGTCACCACCTACCGGAGGGACGGCCGCGCCGTCCCCACGCCGGTCTGGGTGGTCCGCGACGGCGAGGCGCTCGGCGCGTGGACCGCGGCGGACTCCGGCAAGGTCAAGCGGATCCGCAACCGAGCCGACGTGCTGGTCGGCCCCTGCGACGTACGCGGCAACCCCACGGGGGAGCAGATGCCCGCGCGCGCCGAGATCCTCGGCCCCCGGGAGACGGAGCGCTACCGCGCCCTGGTCGCCGGCAAGTACGGGCTGCTGGGCCGGCTGACCCTCCTCGGCAGCCGGCTGCGCCGCGGCCGCGAGGGCACGGTGGGCGTGCGGATCACCCTCACATGAGCGGCGGCGGGCCGGGGCGAAGCGCCTGCACGGTCACCGTCTGCCGGGGCTGCTGCTGCGGTACGGGGAAGATTCCCGGTGTCGACCACGGCGGTCAACTCGACCGGTTGCGGCGGGAGCTGGCCGCGATCTGCCGGGTGCGCGTCACCGAGTGCCTCGATATGTGCGAGCAGGCGAACGTGATGGTGGTGCAGCCGTCGCCGGAGGGGCGCGTGGCCGGCGGCCGGCCGCTGTGGCTCGGCCTGGTCAACGATGCGGGGGCGGTCGACGACATCGTCGCCTGGGTGCGGGCGGGGGGACCGGGCCGTGCCGCGGCGCCCGAGGTGCTGGACCTCTACGCGATGGAGCCGCCCGGCAGGCGTGCCGTGGGCGCGGGGGACGCGGGCCCTTGAAGAGGCGCGCCAGGGCTCGCGCGGGGAAGGTTCCCGGCGGCGGCCACGGCGGTCGACTCGACCGGTTGCGGCGGGAGCCGGCCGGGATCTGCCGGGTGCGCGTCGCCGAGTGCCTCGATACGTGCGAGCAGGCGAACGTGGTGGTGGTGCAGCCGTCGCCGGAGGGGCGGGGAGCCGTACGGGCGTCGCCGCCCATACGGCCCGTGAACCAGCAGCGCCGGAGCGTCAGTCGATACCGCGCAGGATGTGCGATTCGCTCAGGTCGTCCTCGTAACCGGCCAGCCGGATCGGCGCGGACCTGGCCCAGACGTCCAGGTTGCGCAACTGCCGCTGCTGCGCGGCGGGCTGATCGTCAGGCTCCGTGGGGAGCTGGTTCCGCGTGGACTTCTCGGGTGTCACCGCGCACTCCTTCGCGTCGGGTGAGCCGGACGCCGGGCCGGCCGCTGCCGGACGCCGACCGCCCGGTGGGGCTTGAGGGCTGAGCGGACGCGGTGGCGCCGGTTGCGGAACCGGGCGGGGACCGCGGTGAGCGGTTCCTCCCGGGGCGGAGACAGGGGGGTGTCGGTGCTCCCCCGAAGGCCTTTCCGTCGGGAGAAGCCTATGCCCGGCGGCGGAGAGCCACCATCCCGATCACGGCGTGCCGCGGCGATGTCCACCCTTCCCGCGCACACCGCCGGGGTCGTCGTGCCGTGCTCAACCGCTGTGCGGGAGCGCCTCATTGCGGGGGCAGGAGAGGGTCGCCCATACGGTGCGACCGGTGCCGTGCGCCGGCGGCCGCACACCCCAGCCTTCGGCCAAATGGGCGACGAGAGCGAGACCGCGGCCGCTCTCGTCGCCGTCGGCGGCCGTGCGCGCCTGCGGCCCCGCGGGCGCGCGTCCCTCGTCGACGACCTCGATGTGCAGTTTGCCGGCCGCCGTCCAGAGCAGGCACGCGACGTTGTCGCTGCCGCTGTGCACCACGGCGTTGGTGAAGAGTTCGCTTACCACCAGGCCGGCGTCGTCGCCGAGTCCGGCGAGCCCCCATCTGCCCAGCGCCGAACGCACCTGACGGCGCGCGACGCCGACCGACGAGGCCTGCGCCGGCAGTCGGAGCCGAAAGGTGTCCCGGGCACTGATGGCATAGAGCACACCGGAAACTATGGCCACTGGTTGCGCAGAAGGCAAGGGTCATTCTGCAAATTACATAATCGCCAGTATCAGGGTGTGGCTTCCATTCCTGACATGGCACACTGCTGCCATGCGGGAGTTGCAGCGTGACTGAGGCGAGGGCGAGCGGGGCGCCGACCGTCCTCCGCGTGATCCTCGGCAAACGCCTCCACGACCTGCGGGAGAAGGCGGGCTACTCGTACGAGCAGGCTGCCCGCGAGCTGGACGTCACCCATGCCACCGTGCGCCGGATGGAGAAGGCCGAGGTCGGCCTGCGCATCCCGTACGTGGAGAAACTGCTGGCGCTGTACGGCGTCGACGCCGCCGAGGCGGCGACCTTCGTCGACCTCGCCCGGCAGGGCAACCGCCCCGGCTGGTGGCACCGTTACCGCGACGTGCTGCCGTCCTGGTTCAGCGCGTTCGTCAGTCTCGAGGGCGAGGCGGCCATCATCCGCGCCTACGAGCCGCACTACGTCCCCGGACTGCTGCAGACCGAGGACTACGCTCGCACCGTGCTGAAGGCCGGCCGCCCCGGGGCCTGCGAGGAGGAGATCGAGCGCCTGGT
The DNA here is from genome assembly GCF_965342175.1 of Actinacidiphila sp. bgisy167. Lineage (GTDB taxonomy): Bacteria > Actinomycetota > Actinomycetes > Streptomycetales > Streptomycetaceae > Actinacidiphila. The sequence goes on along the minus strand of NZ_CBDRBL010000028.1, from coordinate 60,696 downwards.
CGCGCTCCGCCGGGAGCGCCAGTCGCGGATCGACCGGCCGGACGCCCCGCTGCTGTGGGTGGTGATGGACGAGACGGTGCTGCGCCGTCCCATCGGCAGCCCCGACGTGATGCGCGCCCAGCTGGACCGGCTGGCCGAGGCATGCGAGATGCCGCAGGTGAGACTGCAGATCATGCCCTTCGACGCCGGGCCGCACCCGGCGATGTACGGGCCGTTCCACATCTTCCGGTTCCAGATCCGCGAGCTGCCGGACGTCGTGTTCACCGAGAGCCTGGTGGGCGCCGCCTACCTGGACGACGTGGACGACGTCTCGGCGTTCCTCGAGGCGCTCGACCGGATGTGCGCGCAAGCCGCGCCCGCACACAGCACCGCAGCCATCCTCGATGGCATCCGCAAGGAGATCTGACACACATGGACGACCGCATATACAACGGCATGCGCGCCCGCGACCTCGGCACCGAGGGCTGGCACAAGCCGTGGAGCGGCGGCAACGGGGGCAGCTGCGTGGAGGCCATGAAACTGGCCGACGGCAGGGTCGCACTGCGGCAGTCCACCGACCCCGACGGGCCGGCCCTCATCTACACGGACCACGAGATCAGGATGTTCATCCAGGGGGCCAAGGACGGGAAGGCGGACTTCCTGTTGTCCTGAGCCCGGGACGACGTCTTCGAGTGCACGCAGCCCGCGCGGGCAACCGCGACGACCAACGGGCTGTCTCCAGGGGTAAAGCGCCGCCGGGTGCGTGACAAGGGGAGCAGCATGACCGGAAAACTGGGACCGTTGTACGAACCGGGCGTGGCGCGTGTGCGCATCGCCGCAGCCGACGCGGCGACCGCCCACAGGGTCGCCGACGTCATCGCCTCCCGGTATCCGGGGACCCGCCCGCCGCGGGTGACCACGGACGCGGACGGGCTGGTGGAGTTCGACCTCTACACGTACACCCTGGAGGAGGTCGGCCCCTCCCGCCCGTACGGCGCTCACGCCCAGGACCCGGAGAGCTGCTAGCCGGGCCCTGGGCGCGATCGGCGGGTGCGGTCAGTCGGCGCCTCGCCATGCCGCTGAGCGGTCACCTCTGTGCGGGCGGTCGGTCCCGCCCCGGTGGTCGGCCTCGACCCGGTGGTCAGCCCTGACCCGGGTGGAGGACGACCTTGGTGTAGCCCTCGATGCGCTTGTCGAACTTGTCGTACGCCGACGGCGCGTCCGCCAGGGGCAGCTCGTGGGAGACCACGAAGCTCGGGCGGGCGCGACCCTCGATGATCATGTCGCGCAGCTGCCGGTTGTAGCGCTTGACGTTGCACTGCCCGGTCCCCACCCGCAGGCCCTTCTCGAAGAGCCGGCCGATGGCGACCAGCAGCCGGCCGCTCCTGGCCTGCTCGTCCGGGCCTCCGGGGTCCGACGGCACGTACAGGCCGGGGATGCCGAGGGCTCCGGTGGGGCGCACGGTGTCGATCAGCGAGTTCAGCACCGCTGCCGGCTCCTCGTGGTTCGCGCCACCGGCCTGGGCCTGGTAGCCGACCGCGTCGACTCCCTTGTCGGTGCCCTCGCCGTTCGTGTGCTCCTTGATCTGCTCCACCGGGTTGCCCTTGGTGAAGTCGATCGGGATGGCGCCGATCTCCTCGGCCTTCTGCAGTCGCTCCTGCACGCGGTCCACGACGAACACCCTGGCCGCCCCGCGCAGCAACGCCGAGTACGCGGCCATCAGCCCGACCGGGCCGCCGCCGTACACGGAGACGCTTTCGCCGGGCGATACCTGAGCGAGTTCGCACCCGTGGTAGCCGGTCGGGAAGATGTCGGCCAGGAGCACGAAGTCGGATTCGTTGGCGGTGCCCTCCGGCAGTTTCAGACAGTTGAAGTCCGCGTACGGTACGCGCACGTATTCCGCCTGACCGCCCGGCCAGGGGCCCATGGCCACATAGCCGTAAGCGCCTCCGGCAAACCCCGGATTGACCGTGAGGCAGAAGCCGGTGAAACCCGCCGAGCAGTTCTTGCAGAATCCGCAGGCGACGTTGAAGGGCATGACCACGCGGTCGCCCTGCTTGAGGGTGGTGACCCCCTCGCCGACCTGGTCGATGATTCCCAGGTTCTCGTGGCCGAAGACGATGCCGGGCTCCGCGGCGGTCCGGCCCTCGTACATGTGCAGGTCAGAGCCGCAGATCGCGGTGGATGTCACCCTGACGATCACGTCGTTGGGGTGCTGCAGGCGCGGATTCTCGACTTCTTCGACGGCTACTTCGAACGGTCCTTTGTAAACGACGGCCTTCACGTGGACACCTCCGATTGGTGTCGTTCATGGCTTGCGTGACCTATTTCTCATGCTGCCTCCTTGGGCAGAACGAGACAAGCCAGCTAGGCTTCAGGTAAATGTGTCGAATTGCGGTTGACCGCGGAGAAAGGCGGGAACAATGGCCCAGCGCTCAGGAACGCTCCTCGTCCCCGTGCCCGGCCTGTCCGGCAGGGTGTACCCGGTCGGCACGCGCGTGGCCATCAGCGGGCTCGGTTCCTCCGTGGACGCCTTCGTGAACGGCGACTGGCTGCCGCTGTCGTGGTGGGAGTTCGCCGAGGGCCGCAGCGACGACGTCTACGAGGGCCCCAGGACCTGACATCTCCCGCCCCTGGTGACGGGCGAGACGCGCGGCGCGGTCGAGGCCGGCACGGCCGCCCCCCGCTCAGCCCCTGCCTTGTCCGAACTGCGGGGACGGCACACGGGGTTCGCGCGCCGTCCCGTCCGGCGGACAGTGCCGCGAGCGAACGCGGCGCTGGAGTCCGCGCCGGTCCGCGGGGCGCCGCGGATCCGCGTTCGCCGCATGCGTCCGGGTGTGAACCGACGACTCCGGGCATAACCCTCTCAGGGGTCCCGCGGCGTCCGAAGAAGTGCCGTCCGGAGAAGTGCCGTCCGAAGAAGTGACGAGGGACGACCATGCGAACGAACATCGTCCGGCACGAGAGCATGATGGTGAGCTATGACGTCGTCAACGGCTGGACCGTGGTCGAGGTCGACGGCGACGTGGACGCGCACACCGCCCCGATGATCCGCGAAGCGGTGCTCGGGCTTCTCGTCGAGGGACGCCGCCACTTCGTCCTGGACCTGGGTTTCGTGACGTTCATGGACTCGATGGGGCTCGGCGTGATCGTGGCGATCACCAAACGTGTGCGGGAACTCGACGGCTCGCTGTGCATGGCGTCCGTCTCGAGCAGGCTGCTGCGCATCCTCGAACTCACCGGCATGCGCGAGAGCTACGAGATCTATCCCACGGCTGCCGATGCGACGCAGTCCGCCCCCTCGCCCGGCAGCCTCGCGAACTGGCCGCATCCGACCTCGGGCTGAGGCCCGTCGGCGCCTTGTCGCTGCGTGTGGAACCGTGTGCCCGGCAAGGGTGAAGCGCCCGTCTCACCGTGCCGGGCCGTCGCCCGCGGGCGTGCGCAGAGCCAGCAGGGCGACATCGTCACCGCGCGCCTGACTGCTGCGGCCCAGCACGCTGTCGCAGAGTTCCTCCAGCGGTGCCGTGGCCAGGCGGGCGGCCTGCTCGGCGAGGTCGGCCAGGCCGGTGTCGATGTCCTGGTCGCGGCGCTCGACCAGTCCGTCGGTGAACAGCAGCAGGGTGCTGCCGGGCGGCAGGACGCGTTCATGGCTGTACCGGGAGACCGACGCGTCGATGCCCACCGGGATCCCGTGCCGGGCGGGCGCCAGATAGCGCGTGCTGCGGTCCGCGCCGACCAGCAGCGGCGGCAGGTGCCCGGCGTTGCTCCAGCTGAAGGTGGACTCCCCGCCCCCGCCGCGGCCGCGCTCGATGCGACCGAGGACCAGGGTGGCCGTGGGTGACTCGGCGAACATCGTCAACGCGCGGTCCAGCCGGGACACGATCAGTCCGGGCGGGCCGCCCCGGTCCAGGACGATCGCCCTCAGCATGCTGCGGATCTGACCCATCACCAAGGCGGCCTCGATGTCGTGGCCGGTCACGTCACCGACCACGACGCAGACCGCGCCGTCCGGCAGGACCACGGCGTCGTACCAGTCCCCGCCCAGCTTCGGCAGCTCGGACGCCGGCTCGTAGCGCGCGGCGGCGCTGAGCGGGGAGAGGTCGGGCAGGACGGGCAGCATGCGGTGCTGGAAGTGCTCGGCAGCGCGTTTGAGCCGTTCGTACAGGCGGGCGTTCTCGAGGATGACGCCCGCGGTACAGGCCAGAGCCGTCAGCAGACCGTCGTCGTCATCGTCGAAGGGCCTGCCGTCGAGCTTGTCGGCGACATAGAGATCGCCGTAGACCGTGCCGCGCACGATGAGCGGGACGCCCAGCAGCGTCCCCATGACCGGATGCCCTGACGGAAAGCCGGCCGCGCGAGGATCCGCGGCCACATCCGCCACCCGCAGCGGCTGCTGCTCGTCCACCATCGTGTGCAGCAGCCCGTGACCCTGCGGCAGACCCATGGCGGCGCACGCCCGCGGGTCGTCGACGCCCACGGTGATCAGGTCGACGACCTCGCCGCTCTCGGAGAGCACCCCCAGCGCCCCGTAGCGCGCGGCGACCAGGTCTGTGGCGGCTTCCACGATGCGCTGCAGCACCGTTCGGGTGTCCAGGTCGGCGCTGACCGCACCGACGGCGTCCAGCAGGTGCCGCAGCCGGCACCGGTCCAGGGCGCGCTGCGGCACCCGCACGGCCACGCCGTGCTCGGCCTGGCCACGCCCCCGCCTGTGCCGCCGGCTGTGCGCCATGGTGCTTCCTCCCGGCGCCGACGGGCGCCGTCGTCACGTCACCCTGTCACGTCACCCTACGCGCCCGTCTGCCCGGAAGCACCGGAGCGGCGTGCGACACCGGTCCACCGCGCGCGTCCTGTGGGCGACGGCGCCGCGGCGCGTATCCCGTGCGCGGGTGCCTGGACGACTTCTCGCACCCGTGCGGCGCCCTGCCCGGGGGCACCGGAGCGGCGTGCGACACCGGTCCGGTGAAGCCGCGCCGTCCTCCGGCCGAAGGGCGCGACGGGCCTGCGACGACGCCGTGCCACGGACGCTTCGCACCCCCACGCGACCGCCGTGCCCCCGGGGTAGATTCGGTGAGGACCGCGGGTCACGGCGGGGATGGCGGAGGCTGCGATGACAGAGGCCGCGAACACAGCGGGCCGGACCGGGACGCTGACGCTGGGCGGGGCGGAGGGACGCTGGGTCCTCGTGGCGGTCGTCCTGGGATCGGGCATGACGCTCCTGGACAGCACCGTCGTCAACGTCGCCCTCCCGACGATCGGCAAGGATCTCGGCGCCACTCTCGCCGGCCTCCAGTGGACGATCAACGCCTACACCCTCACCCTCGCCGCCCTCATCCTGCTCGGCGGCTCGCTCGGCGACCGCTTCGGGCGGCGCAGGCTCTTCATCGTCGGCACCGTGTGGTTCGCGCTGGCGTCGCTGCTGTGCGGTGTCGCGCCCGGTATCGAGGTGCTGATCGGCGCCCGCGCGCTGCAGGGCGTCGGCGGGGCGCTGCTCACCCCCGGCTCGCTGGCGCTGATCCAGGCGTCCTTCGCGCCCCAGGACCGGGCTCGCGCGATCGGCGTGTGGTCGGGCCTGGGCGGCATCGCGGGGGCGCTGGGGCCGCTGCTCGGCGGGTGGCTGGTCGACGCCGTCAGCTGGCGCTGGGTGTTCTTCATCAACCTCCCGCTGGCGGCCCTGGTCGTCGCCGTCGCCGCCCGCCACGTCCCCGAGAGCCGCGACGAGTGCGCCACCGGTGGATTCGACGCGGCCGGCGCCGTGCTCGGAGCGGTCGGGCTCGCGGGAGTCACCTACGCCCTGATCGCCGCGGGCGGCAGCCACCCGGACGTCGCGGCCGTGTCCGTCGCCGCCACCGTGGGCCTGGCGGCGTTCGCCGGATTCGTGGTGACCGAGCGGCGCAGCCCGCACCCGATGCTGCCGCCGAGCCTGTTCGCGAACCGCCAGTTCACCGCGGCGAACCTGGTCACCTTCGCGGTCTACGCGGCACTGGGCGGCCTGTTCTTCTTCCTGGTGCTGGAGCTGCAGACGCAGGCCCGTTACTCCCCGCTGGCCTCCGGGACGGCGCTGCTGCCTATCACGGTCATCATGCTGGCGCTGTCCGAGCGTGCGGGCCGACTTGCCGAGCGCATCGGTCCTCGCATCCCCATGACGGTGGGCCCGGCGGTCTCCGCTGTCGGCCTGCTGCTGATGCTGCGGATCGGCGCCGACACCTCCTACGCCGCCGACGTCCTGCCCGCAGTGTGCGTCTTCGCCCTGGGCCTGACGGCCACCGTCGCCCCTTTGACCGCCACCGTCCTCGGCGCGGCCGACGTCCGGCTCGCGGGCACGGCGTCCGGGGTGAACAACGCCGTGGCGCGGGCGGCGGGCCTGCTCGCGGTGGCGGCCCTGCCGCTGCTGGCCGGACTCTCCGGCGACGACTACCGGGACCCTGCCGCCTTCGGCCGCGGCTTCCGTGTCGCCGTCGTGATCTGCGCCGGGATGCTGGTGGTGGGCGCGCTGCTGGCCTGGTTCGGCATCCGCTCCGACGTGCTGCGTGAGACGCCAGGGGAGCCGGCGGAGCCGGTCCCGGAGTGCAGGCACTACTGCGCGATCGACGGGCCGCCGTTGGAGAGCGGTGAGGCGCCCGTGCGTGGAACGCCGCCCGCGCGGGGGAAGGCGCCGGGCGGTGGGAGCGGTGCGGGGAAGGGCGGCCCTGAGGTCGGGTGAGCGGGCTCTCCGGCGAGACCACCGGGATCGGCCTGGTCGGTCTCCGGGTCGGATGTGCTGCGTGAGACGCCAGGGGAGCCGGCGGAGCCGGTCCCGGAGTGCAGGCACTACTGCGCGATCGACGGGCCGCCGTTGGAGAGCGGTGAGGTGCCCGTGCGTGGAACGCCGCCCGCGCGGGGGAAGGCGCCGGGCGGTGGGAGCGGTGCGGGGGAGGGCGGCCCTGAGGTCGGGTGAGCGGTGCGCTGCCTGGACGGGACGGGGTCAGTAGTCCTCGGACTCCGGGAGGAGGTGCATCGCGGCCTCTTCGGCGGAGGCGGCCGCCCCGTCGATGCCGATGTCCTGGGCGACCAGCCCTTCGGTGTCGTAGTGGGTCCCCTCGTCGGGGGCGAGCAGCCGCCCGGCGCGGGGCCCGCCGACCTCGCCGTCGATCAGCTCCCCGTCGGTGTCCCAGGTGTCCCCGATGCCGTCGCCGTCGGGGATCGGCAGGTCCGGGAGTTCCTCGGCCAGGCGTTCGTCGAGTGTCTCGCCCCGCAGGCGGCCCGCCGCTGTGGTGGCGGGCTTGTTCACCGCCCAGGGCCGCTCCGGCGGTGAGTAGCCCTCGTCGAGTATCTGGTCGACACCGTGGTAGTCCAGGGTGTCCTCAGGTTCCAGCAGCCCGGCGTCGTCCTGGACCTCTGACCCGTCCGGCTGGTAGACCTCGTCACCCATCTCGTTCTCTCGCATGTCCGTCTCCTCGTTCACGCGCCGCCACGACCGCGGCGGGCCGCCTCGCGGGCCGCGCGCCCCCTCTTTCCTCCACATTCATCCGTCCGGACGCCGATCGCCACCTGGAAGCGTGAAAGATGTCGGTGCGGGGTGTCCGCGCGGGCCCCGCCGCCCCGGCCGCGCCACCGTCTGGGTGCGCGGCGGCCGGGGCGGCGATCCGAAGAGCCGGGCCCCTTGATCAGCGACCGCCGGACCGCCGGCCGGCAAGGCCGAAGTCGTCGCAGTCGAGGCCGGAAAAGCCTCGGCCCGAACCCGAGAAGCCGCGGTCCAGGCCGGAGAATCCGCGCCCGAATCCGCCGACCACGCGGAAGGACGCCTTGGTCTGGATGCGCGGCGGGCACCGCACCGTCACGGTGTACCAGCCGGGCCGGGTGTTCTTCGGCACGCGGAAGCTGCCCGCCAGCAGGCCGCTCCTGCCCAGGGGCAGCAGGTTGACCTGGCCGCCGGCTTCGGACTGGCCCTTGGAGTAGTTGGCGTCGCGACCGCAGGCCGTGGTCGTGACGGTCAGCCGCATGCCGGGGACGGCGTAGTAGGGGGTGACCCACGCATCGGAGATGTCGCTGGCGGAAGCAGAGGGAACAGTGACACCGATGAGGGCCGCGGCCATGGCGACACCGCCAAGAACGCGTGTTGTAGGCATGAGGCAGCCTCCGAGTCGAAACAGTGGGAGAGAAGAGCCGTCCCGTTGACGGGCGGCTCACGCGGAGCAAAACAGCGGCCCGCTCTGCGCGCCACTCGAGGACGACGCCGTATCCCACCCGCACAGCCGAGCGTGCCTGCCGGCGCCGCGCGTCCCTCCAGGTCACACGCGTGCCTGGGCATCGCCGGCAAGCAAGCGGGGGCTTCCGGCGTACAGGTGACGCGGTGCCAGATCCGCGACGACGAAGGACTGACGCACAGTCACGAGCGTGTCGGCCGACCCGTCGCCCCCGCCGCGCCGTCCCACCGCATGCCTCCCGTGCCGCGCGGGTGCGGCGCGCGGCGCGCGTGCGCCGAGGGCGTCGCCGGGACGGACGCCGCCCGCCCGGTCGCTTCGGTCCGGCTACCCGGTCCCCCTCCGCTGCCGCCGTTCTCGTGGGGCCCCTGGGATACGTCCCCGACGGCGCGGACGCCCCGGCTGACCCTTCGGAACCCACTGTCCACGCCGTTGATCGCCATGCGGAACCCGCTCAACACCATGACGGCAAGCCGGAGTTGTTCCGCATCGGGGCGGGGCGAGGGCGCGGCGACGAGGACCACGGCGATCCCCAAGGAACGTGCCGTGCCGCGATCCGCGGCTCAGGCCGCCCGCTCCGCCGGCCATCGGGCCCCCGGTCCGGAGCAGTGCCTTCCTCAGGCGCACGGAGTCCCCGCGGCCCTCAGCGCGCGCACCGGCGAGATCGTGCCCGAGGGGCGGTGGGCGCCCTCGGGGCCTGTCGCGATGGCCGGCGTCCCGTTGGGGGAGGGGCGGCCGTCGGCAAGGGAGACCACCCGGTTCCCCCGGTCTCCGGCGGCGCGAGGAGCCCGCGACGACCCGGCAACACAAAACGCAGGGGAGGGCCGGGCGGGGACGGCACCCGCCCCCGCCCGGCCAGGGTGCCCGCGTGGCGGGAGCGTCAGCAGATACGGGGCAGCTGCTCGCCCAGCGGCAGGTCCACCACGCGCGTCCCGCCCAGGCCCGTACGGGCGACGACCATGCCCGCGTGCTCCGCCACGCACTCGCCGATGACGGTCGCGTCGGCCCCCAGGGGGTGCGCGCGCATCGCGGCCAGCACCTCGTCGGCCACCGCGCGGGGCACGAAGGCCACGAGCCTGCCCTCGTTCGCGACGTACATCGGGTCCAGACCCAGCACCGCGCAGGCGTTGGCGACCGCGGGCGGCACGGGCACCGCCCGCTCCTGCAGGGCCACGCCGACGCCCGAGGCGGCCGCGATCTCGTTCAGGGCGGCGGCGAGACCGCCGCGCGTGGGGTCACGCAGCACGTGCACGTCCTTCGTGACGCGCAGCACCGCCTCGACCAGGCCGCCGAGCGCCGCCGTGTCGCTCGTGATCTCGACCCCGAACTCCAGGCCCTCGCGCACACTCATCACGGCGACGCCGTGCGCCCCGATTTCCCCGCTGACGATGACGACGTCACCCGGCGCGGCCCGCTGCGGACGGATGTCGACCCCCTCGGGGACCAGCCCGATGCCCGCGGTGTTGATGTACAACCCGTCCCCGTGACCGGCCTCGACCACCTTGGTGTCCCCGGTGACGACCTCCACCCCCGCGGTGCGCGCGGCCGCGCCGAGCGCCTCGGCGACCCGGGCCACCACCGGCATCTCCACGCCCTCCTCCAGGATGAAGCCGCAGGAGAGGAAAGCGGCCCTGGCCCCGCTCATGGCCAGGTCGTTGACGGTGCCGTTGACGGCGAGGTCGCCGATGCTGCCGCCGGGGAAGAACAGTGGCCGCACCACGTACGAGTCGGTGGAGAACGCGATCCGGGCCCCGCCCAGCGTCACGGTCGCCGAGTCGGCGAGCGCCGACAGCGCCTCGCCGCCGAAGGCCGGGGCGAAGACGTGCCGAACGAGTTCCGCAGACAGCACGCCCCCGCCGCCGTGGCCCATCACCACCCGCGGCTGGTCGCGCAGCGGCACCGGGCAGGTCCAGCCGGAGAAGTCCGGGGCCGCGGGGGTCCTCGCGATGTCGACGCTGTCAGCCAACGGGGCTCGCCTCCAAGGGTGTGGTCGTCCCGCCGAGCCGGCGGTAGAGGTAGTACGCGGCACAGGCCCCCTCGCTGGAGACCATCGTGGCGCCCAGCGGGGTGCGCGGGGTGCAGGCACCGCCGAACGCCTCGCACTGGTGCGGCTTGATCAGCCCCTGCAGCACCTCGCCGCTGCGGCAGGCCGCCGGTTCCCTCGTGGTGATGCCGGTGACGGAGAACCGGTGCTCGGCGTCGTACTCCCGGTAGCGCTCCGACAGCCGCCAACCGCTGTCGGGGATGACGCCGATCCCGCGCCAGGCGCGGTCGGTGACCTCGAAGACGTCCGCGAGCATCGCCTTGGCCGCGGGGTTGCCCTCCGGGCGGACGGCGCGCGGGTAGGCGTTCTCCACCCGGAACTCACCGCGCTCCAACTGCCGCACCGCGCGCCGTACGCCCTCCAGGATGTCCAGCGGCTCGAAGCCCGTGACGACGATGGGCACACCGAAGCCGTCCGCCAATGGCGGGTACTCCTCCGTCCCCATCACGCTGCAGACATGACCGGCCGCCAGGAAACCCTGCACGCGGCAGTCCGACGAGCGCATGATGGCCTCGATGGCCGGGGGGACGCGGACGTGGGAGACCAGCATGCTGAAGTTGCCGATGCCGAGCTTGCGCGCCTGGTACACCGTCATCGCGTTGGGCGGGGCGGTGGTCTCGAAGCCGATGCCGAAGAAGACGACCTGCCGGTCCGGGTTCTCCCGGGCGATCCGCAGCGCGTCGAGCGGCGAGTAGACGACGCGCACGTCACCGCCCTCGCCGCGGACGCCGAACAGGTCGCGCCCGGTGCCGGGGACGCGCAGCATGTCGCCGAAGGAGCAGAAGACCACCCCGGGGCGGGAGGCGATCTCCAGCGCCTTGTCGATGACCTCCAGCGGGGTCACGCAGACGGGGCAGCCGGGGCCGTGGATGAGTTCCACCTCCTTCGGCAGGAGCTGGTCGATGCCGTGCCGGATGATGGTGTGGGTCTGGCCGCCGCACACCTCCATCAGCGCCCAGGGCCTGGTCACCGTCGCGTGGATGTCGTCCAGCAGTCTCCGCGCCAGCTCCGGGTCCTGGAACTCGTCGATGTACTTCACCGCTCCGCCTCCGCCGTCGTTCCCGCCTCGGCCGACGCCTGCTGCCAGGCGTCGCCGAACTCCTCCTCCAGCAGCCCGAGATCGCCGAAGAGGGCGAGCGTCTGCCGCGCCGACTCCTCGTCGAGCCGCTGCAGCGCGAAGCCGACGTGGACGATGGCGTACTCGCCGACCCGCAGGTCGGGCAGGTACTCCAGGCACACGTCCTTCACCACGCCGCCGAAGTCGACGGTCGCCATCCTGGTGCCGTCACGATCCTCGATCTCCAGCACCTTGCCGGGTACCGCCAGGCACATCAGCTGTCTCCTCGCTGTGGGTGGGGGGTCGGGCGGCCGCCGCGGGCCGCGACGACGAGCTGGCCGAGCGCCAGACCGCCGTCGTTGGGCGGCACGAGCCGGTGCCGCAGCACCGTGAACCCGTCGGCGCGCAGATCGCGCGCGCACGCGGAGGACAGCGGCGCGTTGGCGAGGACACCGCCGCTGAGCACCACCGTCGAGACGCCCTCGCGTTCCCGCAGGGCGGCGCACACACCGACGACCAGGTCGGCCACCGCCCGGTGGAAGCGCCCGGCGATCACCCCGGCGGGCACTCCCGCGGCCAGGTCGGCGACGACAGCGGCCAGCACCGGCCCGGGGTCGCAGGCGGTGGCCCCGGCGGCGCCGGCCCCGGAGCGCAGCGCGAAGGCGTAGCCCCCGGCGGGCAGCCCGCCCGCCGCCACGGCCGCGGCCTCCAGCTCGACGGCCGCCTGCGCCTCGTAACCGGCCTCGTGGCACACGCCCGCCAGGGAGGCGACGGCGTCGAAGAGCCGGCCCATGCTCGACGTCGGGACGCAGTGCAGTCCGCGCTCCAACTGAGCTGCCAGAATCACGCGTTCGGCCTTCGGGCAGGCGTCCGCGCACGGCAGGCCGGGCGACCACGGCAGACCGGCCGCCCGCAGATGAGCCAGCGCCATACGGTAGGGGCGGCGTACCGCCGCGTCCCCGCCGGGCAGCGGCACATACGCCAGGTGCGCGGGCCGCCGGAAGCCGTCGTAGTCGGCCAGCAGGAACTCGCCGCCCCACACCGCGCCGTCGTCGCCGTATCCGGTGCCGTCGAAGGCGACCCCGATCACCGGGCTCGTGCCGTCCAGCCCCGCCTCGGCCATCGCCGCCGCGACGTGCGCGTGGTGGTGCTGCACCTGCCGCAGCGGCCGGTCGCCCGCGGCGCGCCGCGCCCAGCCCACCGAGCGGTAGCCGGGGTGCCGGTCCGCGGCGAGCAGCGCCGGCCTGACCCCGGTGATCTGCTCCAATTGGCGTTCGGCGGCGGTGAACGCGCTCAGGGTCGCCAGGTCGTCCATGTCGCCGACGTGGGCCGACAGCCAGGCGTGCCGGCCCTCTCCCACGCAGAAGGTGTTCTTCAGGTCGCCGCCCACGGCGAGCGCCGGCCGGACGGGCACGGGCAGCGGCACCGGGAAGGGGGCGTAGCCGCGTGAGCGGCGCACGGGCAGTTCCTCCCCGTCGCAGATCCGCACCACCGAGTCGTCGCACGGCACGTGGATGGGCCGGTCGTGCGCCAGCCACGCGTCGGCCAGGCCCGCCAGCCGCTCCAGCGCCTCCTCGTCGTCGGTGACGATGGGCTCCCCGCCCAGGTTGCCGCTGGTCATCACCAGCAGCCGGGGCCCCGGGGGATCGCCCGGCAGCCCCAGCAGCAGATGGTGGACGGGCGTGTACGGCAGCATCAACCCGAGATCGGCCACCCGCGGCGCCACCGCCTCCGCCACGTCGCGCGCCCCCGCGCGGCGCCGCAGCAGGACGATCGGCCGGCGGGCGCCGGTCAGCAACGTCCGCTCCGCCGGTTCCAGGTGGGCCAGCCGCTCGACGTCCGCGAGCTCCCGCGCCATCAGGGCGAACGGTTTGTCGCCCCGGCCCTTGCGCCGCCGCAGCAGCCGCACGCTCTCCTCGTTGTCCGCGTCGCAGGCCAGGTGGTAGCCGCCCAGGCCCTTCACCGCGACGACGGCGCCCGCCGCCAGCAGCCGCCGCGCCCGCGCGACCGGATCCCCCTCCTGCCCGGCACGTTCCGCGCCGGGCAGGACGAGCCGCAGGCGGGGACCGCAGTCGTGGCAGGAGATCGGCTGCGCGTGGAATCGGCGGTCGGCGGGATCCTCGTACTCGGCCCGGCACCTCGCGCACATCGGGAAGCGGGCCATCGTGGTGTGGGGGCGGTCGTACGGCAGGCCGGTGACGATGGTGAAGCGGGGGCCGCAGTGCGTGCAGGTGATGAACGGGTGCCGGTGGCGGCGGTCGGCGGGGTCGCGCAACTCGGCCAGGCACGCTTCGCAGGTGGCCGTGTCGGGGGAGACCAGGGTGCGGGAGGACGCTCCACCGGGGCGCGAGGCGCTGATGGTGAAGTCCGTGCCGCCCGCCGGGGGGAGCGGGCGGTGGGACACCGACTCCACCACCGCCAGCGGCGGCGCCTCCGACCGCAGCCGGTCGCAGAAGGCCGCGACGGCGGCGGGCGTGCCCTCGACCTCGGCGACCACCCCGTCGCCGGTGTTGCCGACATGGCCCGCGAGCCCCAGCTCACGGGCGAGTCCGAACACGAACGGCCGGAAGCCGACCCCTTGCACGACCCCCTGGACCAGCACCTGGCGGCGTTGCGCGCTCGGGGCCGCGGACTCCGGCTGAGCCGGCATCAGTTCGTGTGGCCCGGAGAGCGGGTGGGGTCGACGACGTCCCCGTGCGGGCGCGCGTGCGGGTGCCGGTGCTCCTGCGGGTGTGCATGCCCGTGTCCGTGCTCTGTATCGTGCGCGTCCCCGTGTCCGTGGGCCTGCCCGTGGCCGTCGGCCACCGCGGTACGCGCCATTACCGGGCGGTGCACGGGTGCTCCCGCGTGGACGGCCAGCGCCCGCTCCAGCAGCACACCCGCGCCCTCGCCGGCCCGCGAGGACGTGAGCACCACCTCCACACCCGGGTTGACCTGGGCCACGGCCCCGCGGAAGGCCGCCTCGTCGAAGCCGACAGCCTCGGCGATGTCGTACTTCGTCACGACCACCAGATGCGCCAGGCCGAAGGCCGTGGGGTACTTCAGCGGCTTGTCCTCGCCCTCGGTGACCGAGGCCAGCACGACGCGCAGCGACTCCCCGAGGTCGTACGAGGCGGGGCAGACGAGGTTGCCGACGTTCTCCACGAACAGCAGGCGGGTGCCCTCCGGCAGCCAGGTGTCGACGTGTGCGCGCACCATCGCGGACTCCAGGTGGCACAGCCCGTCGGTGAGCACCTGCCGCACAGGCGCGCCGGAGCGGGCCAGCCGGGTCGCGTCGTTCTCGGTGGCGAGGTCGGCGGTGAGTGCCGCGACGGGTACCCCCCGCAGCCGGGCCAGCCCCAGTTCCGACTCCAGCAGCGCCGTCTTGCCGCTGCCGGGGCTCGATAGCAGATTCACCATCACGGTCCCGCGGGCGGCCAGTTCCTGCCGCAGTGCCTGAGCGCCGCGGTCGTTCCTGGCGAGCACGGACTGGCGCAGATCGGTCACCTTGCACATGGCTCTCAGCGCTCCTCGGGGAGTGGGGCGGCCGGCCGGCTCCGCTCGGCCCACCGCACCTCGGTGATCCGCAGTTCGCGGCCGGACAGCAGCTCGGTCGCCGCGCCGTCACAGCCCGGGCAGCTCAGCCGCGGGGGCATGCCGGTGGGCCAGACCCGTGCGCAGCGCGTGCAGCCGGCCCGGCCCGCGACGGTGTCGGTGGTGAGGGCCGCGCCCTCCAGCACGGTGCCGGCGCAGGCGAGGTCGAAGCTGAAGAGCAGGGCGTCCGCCACGACTCCGGCGAGTTCCCCGACCTCCAGATGGACGGACTGTGCACGGGGAACCGCACCCGTGTCGTCAGCGAGCCGGGCGGCGGCCTCCTCGACCTGCTCCACCACCGCCACTGCGATGGACATCTCGTGCATCGGTCTCTTCTCCGGTGTGCGGGGCCGGCCGGACCCCGGCTGCCGGTGGCCGGCGGGCGGTCCGGCGTGCGGTGCCGGCGGCTCACGCGGCTCCATTGAAGGCCCGCCGGCCGGGGGCCCCGGACCGCCACGCCGCCGGGCCGGCGACGGCCTACCCGTTCGGCCTCACATCGACCGGATGTGCAGGTAGCGCTTGACGTCCGGCAGGACGCGCGACACGGCGAGGGCGGCCACGGCCGCGCCCACCACGCCCAGGGCGATCTTCCACATGGCGGGGTGCTCCTTTCTGCTCGTCGCTGGTTTGCGATGTCCGGGTTCCGCTGCCGCGGCGGCCGCTCAGGCCACCGTGTGCGGGTCCGCGGGCCGGCCGCACTCCTCGCCGACGACCCGCAGCACCAGGCGCACGGCCTCGTCCACCGCGGCGGCGACGGGGGCGCTCAGGCCGATGCCTTCCTCCAGGCAGGCCGGCTCGCAGCCCACCACCAGGACCCGCGAGGGCTTGGGGGCGCCCGTTCCGGCGCTGAGGGTGTCGAGCAGCGCCAGCACGGTGTCCGGGGTCATCCGGTGCCCGTCGACGAGGAGGTCGCCCGGGCCGTCCGCGCCCGGCGGCGGCGTCTCGATGACGTGCAGTGTGCCGGGGGCGCCGCCGCGCGCCACGGCGTCGACCAGGACGACGCTGCGGTACCCGTCGAGGAGCTGGTACGCCAGGTGCACGCCCCGTACGCCGGTGTCGGTGACGCGGACGCCGTCGGGCAGCGGCTGCCGCGACAGCCGGCGCACCACCTCCACACCGAAACCGTCGTCGCCGAGGAAGATGTTGCCGATGCCCGCGACGAGCACGCCTCCGGCGCTCATATGTCCTCCAGGGGTGCGAGTTCGTCCGGCTGGAAGTAGAGGAAGCGGCCCTGCTCGCGCCGGATCTCCGCGCCGGGGTCGCCGTCGACGGTGACCGCGAGGTGGACCCCGCCGTCCACGTCGTGCAGTACGGCCTCCACCTGGGCGCTGCGCCCCTGCAGGAAGAGGTCCTGCGCGTCGGTGCGCCGCAGTCCGGGGCGCAGCACGACCCGGCTGCCGGCCGACACCCAGGTGCCGCCGACCAGGGCGCGGTCCCGGAGCGGGTCGGCCGAGCCGTCGGCGCCCGGGTCCCACCAGGGGGTCTCGGGCACCGCGCCGGAGGGCGTCTGCGCGGTGGCGACCGCGCGCCGCCCGCGCACCGCGCCGTGCAGACGCTCCATCACCTCCGGCGGCATCGAGTCGGCGAGGTCGATCACCGCCGCGGCGCGGTCGTCGGTGCCGCGCGCCTGCAGCTTCTCCTCGTCGGTGAGGGCGGCGGTTCGCAGGGCCAGGATCTCGTCGATCTCGGTGGCGTCGTAGAGCGCGCCCGGGCTCTCCGGTGCGATCCGCGGATGGTCCTCGAGGATGATGGGGGAGGACAGCACCACGTTCGCCGCGGCGTCGTCCCCCGCCAGCACCGGCCAGGTGTTCTCGTTGCGGCACTCGGCGACGGCGGCCTTCGCCCACTCCGGCGGGTCGGTCATCGACACGAAATAGCCCGCGGTCAGCCCGAGCATCAGATGGGCCGAGACCAGCGCGTGCGGCAGCGCCTCCTCCCGGCAGGCTGCGACGGCGCCCCCGGTGTTCTCGGCGACCGCGGTCAGCCGCAGCACCCGGTAGGGGCCGGGCAGTTCCTCCGCGGAGATCCGCAGGACGCCCTCGAGAGGGGCCCGGCGGCGCATGACGCGCCCGGCGGTGAGGCCGTAGGCGTCGGTCAGGAGCTCGGTGTCCTCCGTCGCCGGGACGGTGAAGGGCAGGACGACGTCCTGCGCGGTGAGCGCCGCGATGTCGACGGACACGTCGACGCGTTCCTCCACGCCCTCGTCCCAGGGCACCAGCACCCGGTCGGGCAACCGGAGCTCGTCGGTCGGCTCGAACTCGCCGTCGAGCAGCATCCGTTCCACCGTGCGCCGCTGGGCGTGCAGGAAGCGCAACTCCGCGTGGAGCACGGCGTCGGCGCGCGGCTCCATGAGGATCTGGGTCCGCTGCAGGACGGGTTCGCCGGACGCTGCCGCCCACGCCGGGGGCATGAGCACCCCGAACTGCCAGCGCATCCGGTTCTTCGCCGCGGACGCCCGGTACGGATAGAGCACATAGCCCTCGAACAGCACGGCGTCGGCCGCCTGGCGGGCGGTCGCGAAACGATCCTCGGCGGCCGTCACCGCGTACCCCCGGCCGTAGCCGCGGCGCGGGCGAGCAGGGCGTCGACGGTCGCCTCCCACGAGGGCAGGGCGTGCGCGCTGCGGAAGGAGCGCAGCGACTCCAGCGCGGCGCGGGGGAGCCGGATCCAGCCGCACCCGGGGAAGTGGGCGTCGATCGCCTCGCGCCACACGGCCACCGGCATGCGGCACACGGCCTCCTTGTCCCAGGGCACCGGCCGCACCTGGAAGCCGCCGGGCCCGGCGAAGGCCGTGCCGGAGAAGAGCAGGAGCAACGGCGCCTCACCGTCCTCCAGGGACTCGAAGTACTTCGTCGAGGCGACGTCCATGTCGTAGGTGCACGGCACCGGCAGGTCCACCTCGGTCTCCCCGGTGAAGCCCGGCACCATCAGCGCCACCTGCGCGAACTGCAGCGGCTGCAGCGTGCTGCCCCACCGCTCGCGCCCGCCGAACAGGTCACGAAGACCCCGCTCCTCCGTGTGGCCGTACGCCCGCTGCGCCGGCTCGATGCGCAACTGGCAGCGCAGCGCGAGGGCGTGCACCCGCTCCCCGCCGTGCGCGGTGATCCGCAGCCGGAAGACCAGCGTCGGTCCGGCGGCGTACGGATCGGCCCGTACCCCCGTGCAGCCGAAGTCCAGCTCGGTCACGTCGGCAACCCCTCCCGCGGCGCCGAGGCGGCCCGCTCTCTCACGTCGTCGAAGAAGGCGGCCAACTCGGCGCGGGCGCCGGAACCGCCGTCGAATCCCTGCCAGTTCAGACGGAGCCGGCCCACCAGCTCATAGGCCCGGTCGACCGGGAGGAGGAAGCACTCGCCGGAGCCACCCGTGCCGCCGCTGTCGTCTCCGCCGCCGTCGCGGTCCCGGCGGACCAGCAGCGCCTCCACGTCCGGTCGCAGCGCGTCGGCCAGCGGCGAGCCGCCGAATACGGCCCGCCAGGTGTCGGGGTCGACCTCGCTCTCGGTGGCGCCGGCCGGGCTCGGGTAGAGGACCACGGGCCGGTCGAGCGCCGAGTTGTGGAAGAAGAAGGCGACCGAGACGGGGATGCGCAGCCGCTGCCATGAGGCCGCGTCGGGCACCGAGCCCGGGTCGCTCAGCACCCGGTCGGGCACCGAGGCGAAACGCCCGCCGCCCGCCCCGGGCCGTTCGAACAGCAGCGCGCACGGGACGCAGGCGCAGGCCAGCGCGCGGTTGCCGGTGTCGACCAGATGCCGGTGCGGGCCCGTCAGCTCCACCCCGCACAGCTCGCAGCGCTCGGGCGCGGGCTGCCGGGGCGTGACGAAGCGGCGCAGTCCTGTTCCGCGGGCCCGCCCGCTCACGGCGCCCCCGGCGGACGGTCGCCGATCTGCAGCAGCGCGGGCTCTCCCGCCGCCGGACCGGAGCGCGGCATCTCGACCACCGCCACCTCCGGGGCGAAGCAGGACAGCGCGGCCTCGATGCGCTGCCGGGTGGCGTCCATGGTGCTGGGGCAGCCGCAGCCGCCGTCCTCGCGGGCACTCAGCCGCAGCGTGCCGGTCTCCGGGTCGAAGTGCTCGATGCCCACCGTCGCGCCGGCACGGGCCGCCTCCACGGCGCGCCCGACCCGGGTGAGGGTGTCCTCGGGGTGCAGGTCGTGCAGGGTCAGCAGCCCCGCCACCATCTCGTCGGCCATCAGCACGGCGAGCGGGTCGGCCGCCCCGTTCTTCAGCAGCGAGACCGCGCGGGTCAGGCCCGCGCCGTAGAACTCCATGAGGGTGCGCACCAGTTCCTCCGCGGCGCGCGCCGTCTCGTCGTCGCCAGTGGCCGCGAACGCGTCGAGGATCTCCTCGACGCGCCGCGCCGTCTGCTCGGCGCTCATCCGGCCATACCGCTCAGGCCGGTGGGGACGTGGAGCTTCTCCACGGTGCGCCCGCCGCCGACGTACATGTGCACGCCGCACGGCAGACACGGGTCGAAGCTGCGCACGGCCCGCATGATGTCGATGCCCTTGAAGTTCTCCGGCGGGTTCTCCTCGAAGATCGGCGTGTTCTGCACCGCGTCCTCATACGGGCCCGGGGTGCCGTAGCTGTCGCGGACGCTGGCGTTCCACGGGGTCGGCGGGTACGGGTGGTAGTTGGCGATCTTGCCGTCGCGGATGACCATGTGGTGCGAGAGCACACCGCGCACCGCCTCGGTGAAGCCGACGCCGATGCTCTCGTCCGGGACCTCGAACTTCTCCCACGTCTGGGTGCGGCCCGCGCGGACCTCCTCCAGACCCTTCTCGGCGAAGTGCAGGGCGCAGGCGGCGGCGTAGGCCTGGAAGTAGGTGCGGGCCCGGTTGCGCTCCAGGGCGTTGCTCCACTGCGGGATCTTCCACTCGAGGGTGGTCTCCGGCTTGGTGAGCGTCCGGGGCAGGTTGATGACCACGCTGTGGCCGGTGGCCTTCACATAGCCCAGGTCGACCAGGCCGTTGAGGGCGGTCGACCACAACCGGGCGAGCGGGCCGCCGCCGGTGTCCAGCGCCAGGTGGTCCTTGCCGTCGAACCAGCGCGGCGACATCACCCAGCTGTACTTGTCGCCGAAGTCGCGCTTCTGCGGCGCGGGGATGGTGTGCTGGTTCCAGGGGTGCCGCGGGTCGACGGCGTTGCCGAGCGGGTCGTGGGTGACGAACTGCTGCTGGCCCTCCCAGTCCTGGTAGTAGGAGCTGCCCAGCAGGATGCGGATGCCCAGGTTGATCTGCGTGAGGTCGTTGGTGACCAGTTTCCCGTCCACCACGATGCCGGGGGAGACGAACATCCTCCGTCCCCAGTCGGTCATGTTGGCGTAGGTGAAGTCGCAGTGATCCGGGTCGTTGAACGCGCCCCAGCAGCCCAGCATGACGCGGCGGCGGCCGACCTCCTCGTAGCCCGGCATGGCCTCGTAGAAGAAGTCGAAGAGGTCGTCGTGGAGCGGCACGACGCGCTTCATGAACTCCACATACCGCATCAGGCGGGTGAGGTAGTCGGTGAACAGCTGCACCGACGCGATGGTGCCGACACCGCCCGCGTAGAGGGTGGAGGGGTGGACGTGCCGGCCCTCCATCAGGCAGAACATCTCGCGGGTGTAGCGGCTGACCTGCAGCGCCTCGCGGTAGAACTCGCCCTCGAGCGGGTTGAGCGAGCGCATGATGTCGCCGATGGTGCGGTAGCCGTGGTCGGCGGCGTGCGGGGCCTCGGTGCGGTCGGCCTGCTCCATGACACCCGGATTGGTCTCGCGGACCATCTTCTCGCAGTAGTCGACCCCGACCAGGTTCTCCTGGAAGATGTTGTGGTCGAACATGAACTCCGCGGCCTCGCCGAGGTTGATGATCCACTCGCCGAGGTGCGGCGGCTTCACCCCGTACGCCATGTTCTGCGTGTAGACCGAGCAGGTGGCGTGGTTGTCGCCGCAGATGCCGCAGATGCGGCTGGTGATGAAGTGCGCGTCGCGGGGGTCCTTGCCCCGCATGAAGACGCTGTAGCCGCGGAAGACCGACGAGGTGCTGTAGCACTCCGCGACGCGCTTCTGCTTGAAGTCGATCTTCGTGTGGATGCCGAGGCTGCCCACGATCCGGGTGATCGGATCCCAGGACATCTCCATCAGGCCGCTGCCGTCTCCGGCCGTCCTCGTCTTCGGAGCCATGGTGTGTGCGTGCCCTTCGTCAAGCGGGGGAGGTGGGTGTCAGCGGCCTGGGCGGTGCCATGGGCTCACCAGGGAGCCTTGTAGCCGGTGGTGAGCTTCCGGCCGGTGTGGCGCCACTTGGGCTCCTTGTCCACGGTCCTGGCCGTGATGGAGCGCAGCCGCCGGATCGCCGCGCCGTACGCGCCGCTGGCGGCGCTGGACAGCCGCGCGCCGGGCGGCTCGTCCATGAACGGCATGAACATGTCCGGGAACCCGGGCATGGTGCAGGCGATGCAGATGCCGCCGACGTTGGGACAGCCGCCGATGCCGTCCATCCAGCCGCGCTTGGGCACGTTGCACTTGACGACCGGGCCCCAGCAGCCGATCTTGACCAGGCACTGCGGCGAGTCGTAGCGGTCGGCGAACTGGCCCTGCTCGTAGTAGCCCGCGCGGTCGCAGGTCTCGTGCACGGTCGCGGCGAACAGCCACGCCGGGCGCAGCTTGTCGTCGAGCGGGATCATCGGCGCTGAGCCGGCCGCCTGGTAGAGCAGGTACGTCAGCGTCTCGGCGAAGTTGTCGGGCTGGATCGGGCAGCCGGGCACGCAGACGATCGGGATGCCCGCCTTCGACTTCCAGTCCCAGCCCAGGTAGTCCGGCACGCCCATGGCGCCGGTCGGGTTGCCCTCCATGGCGTGGATGCCGCCGTAGGTGGCGCAGGTGCCGATGGCGACCACGGCCAGGGCCTTGGGCGCGAGACGGTCGATCCACTCGCTGGTGGTGATCGGCTGACCGGTCTCGGGGTCGTCGCCGAAGCCGCACCAGTAGCCCTCCGCCTTGATCGCCTCATTGGGGATGGACCCCTCGACGACCAGGACGAACGGCTCGATCTCGCCTCGTTCGGCCTTGAAGAACCACTCGATGAAGGTGTCGGCGCCCCCGACCGGACCGCACTCGAAGTCGATCAGCGGCCAGTGCACCTGGACCTTGGGGAGGCCGGGAAGGCCGCCCAGGGCGATCTCCTCGATGCTGGGCAACGTCGCGGCGGTCAGCGACACCGAGTCGCCGTCGCAACTCAGCCCCGCGTTGATCCAGAGGATGTGGATCGGGGCTTCCTCGTCTCCGGCTGCCGGGGTCCGCGTGGCGTCGTTCTGGGTCGAAGCAGTCGCACCCATCGGGATGCCTCCTCATCGAGCGACAAATGCCACATAAAGGCATCTATTCCCCTTCATAGCGAGTGGCTCGCCGGGACGGGACGTCGAAGAGGGCCAATACGGTGACCGCACCGCGATCGCGGGTCTCGCCGGTCGGCCTGCTGCTCTCTTTCCGCCGGTACGGCGTCGCTGTCGGGCCGCCGTTCCCGGCCGGGGGTGCTCCGCACCGCGCGGTCACCGGTCGGCCGGGCGTGAGGCCGGCGGAACGCGAGGCTGTGCCGGGGAGACGCAGCGAGCTTGGCAGTGGTGCGTCCAGCACGGGGAGAGCACCCGCCGAAAGCCCATGTAGCGGCGCGTACCAGCCGCTACTGTGGGCGCATGAGCAGCCAGAGGCAGATCAATGTGCGGGTGGACGCGGAGACGGCCGCCGGGATCGAGGCGCGCGCGGCGGCCGCCGGTATGAGCGTGACGGAATACGCCCGGCAGGTTCTCGCGGACGAGGCGAACGATCTGCGGCACCGGTTCCTCGGCGCGGGCGCGCACTTCGCCGATGCCTGGGGCGACACCTTCGCCGAGCAGTTCGGGCACCCCAAGGCCGGAGACGATGCCGGGGCCGCCGCGTGATCGTCCACATCGACCGGGCGTGGCTGCTGGACCTCACCCACCGGAACATGCCCGGTGACCCCGACGTGACCGACTTCGGGTCGATGGCGGCCGCGGTGGCGAGACACGCGGACAAGGTGATGGACACCCCGGTGTACGCGGAGGCGCACCATCGTGCGGCCGCGCTGATGCACCAGCTCATCCGGGTGCCGGCGCTGGAGCACGCGAATGAGCTGTTCGGTGCTGTGGTCGCGGCGGCGTACCTGACGGCGAGCGGGGCGATCGTGACGGTCGGCGCGAAGGAGGCGGCGGAGCTTGCGGCACGCATCGACCGGGACGCCCTGAATGTGCGGGCGGTGGCGGAGGCCCTCCGAGGGTGGGTGGCGGCGTAGGAGGGCGCACTGGGTGAGCGAGGAAGACACGTCATCGGCATCGACAGCGGCCGCCGCGCAGTCGGCGACGTGTGGCCGGACGGTCACGCGAGCTCGGCTCCGGTCGCCGTGCTGCAGGCCTGCCTCCGCGCGTGTGCTCGTCCTTGCCGGGAGGGTCCAGGTGCTGCCCGCGACGATGAGGTCGGGGTCGGTGAAGTGGCGGCCGGCGGGCAGGACTTCGAGCCGGTTGACCGGCTGGAGGCGGAGCCGGCTGACGGCGGGTGGGTCCTGGTGGTCGCGACTCGGAGAAGCGTGTCCTTGAGACGGCCCCCTGAAGACCCGACCGGGCGGTGCGTGCTCACGGGCAGGTGGCGTCCGGTGCGGCGCGCAGGTGGGGCGGGGTGCCGGCGGGCGCGCGGCGGTGCACGAAGGCGGAGCGCAGCGCGTGGTAGGGGGAACCGGGGTCGAAGAAGGCCTCGCGCATGCGGGCGAGTTCCGTCGCGCGATGGTGTGCCAGGGGGCGCTCTGCCTCACGGCGGTCCGCCTCCGCCTTCTTGGCGGCGATCCTGGACTGGATCCCGGCCGAGCGGGCCAGGCGGGCCGCGAGGCGGGCGACGTCGGCGCCGAATTCCTGCGGGCCGCACATCAGCAGCCGGTCCACCAGGCCGATCCGCAGGGCGGCGGCCGCGCCGACCGGAAGGGCCTGCTCCGTCAGGCGTGCGGCCGTGGCGGGGCCGACCCGGCGGGGCAGGGTGTACGTCCAGTACTCCGAGCCGTACAGGCCCATCAGCCGGTAGTGCGGGTTGAGCACCGCGCCCTGGCGGCACCAGACCTCGTCCGCGGCCAGGGCGAGCATCACGCCGCCCGCGCCCGCGTTGCCGCCGAGTGCGGCGACCACCAGGCGGTCGGTGGTGGTGAGGACGGCCTCGACCAGGTCGTCGATGGCGGTGATGGCGGCCCAGGACTCGGCGCCCGGATCGGCGGCGGCCTCGATGGTCTTGAGGTCGATGCCGTTGGAGAACACGTCCCGGGTGCCGCCCAGCACCAGCACCGAGGTGGGCCGTGTGCAGGCGTGGCGGTACGCCGCGAGGAGCCGGCGGCTGTCGGCGGCGGACATGGCGCCGCCCGGGAAGGTGAACGACAGGACGCCTGCCGTGCCTTCCTCGCGGTAGCGGATGTCGGCCCAGGTGTCCCGGTCGCCGGCGGACTCCGGGGGCAGCGGGTCCTCCGGCAGCGGCGGCAGGCGGTCGCCGAGAGCGGTGACGGCGGGCAGCGCGAACGTGGGCGGGCCGTCCGGAGCGGGGCGGGGCCGCAGACGGGGGATCCACACCGCGCCGTCGCGGGTGGCCCGGCACACCGCGCCCGAGCGGGTGGCCAGCAGTCTTCCGGGTGCGCCGCGCAGCCGGTCCTCGGGGTGGCCGCCGTGCAGGAACCACGGGGCGCCGAGGAGTTCGTCCAGGACGCCAGGCCTGGAGTCTGCGGCGCGTAGCTTGCGCAGCACGGTCGCGGTCGGGTCGGCGGTCCAGTCGATGCGCCGCTCGTCCTGCCGGAGCGGGGGCCGGACGCTCACGACCGCCCTGAGCGCCGGGTCGTCCTGCTGTCTGGGGACGTACGCGCCCGAGGCGAACCGGTCGACGGCCAGCAGGACGGCCTCCATCGCCGCGTCCGACACCTCGCCCCGGTACAGGTCGCTCTTGCCGACGGGCGGCACCGCGCAGTCCACCGAGGCCCACACCGGGCCCGCGTCCATCTCCTCCTCGGCCTGCAACACCGTCACGCCCCAGACCGCGGCGCCCTCCTGCACGGCGCGGTCGAGCGAGGACGGGCCGCGGTCACCGGGCGGGCCGGGGTGCACGATCAGGCAGGTCCGGGCGGCCCGGACGTCCGCGGGGATCGCCGTCGTGAGCATGGGCGCGACGACGAGTTCCGGCTCGTGGCGGGCGACGGCCGTGCGCATGGCGTCGGCGTCCGGGGTCACCTCCACGGCGACGGTGTGGCCGAGCTCGCCGAGTTCCGCGTAGGCGCGCTGCGTCAGGCTGTTGAACGCCGACGCCATGAGCAGGATGTGCATGACGACCTCCCGGGCCGCCCGGCACGATCGGGGAGGGGGAAGCACCGGCCCCGGCCTCCAGCGATGATGCCCGTCCGGAGGGCGACCGGGGGTGCGGCCCGGCCGCCGGTTCACCCGATCGCCGCCTGGGGTGCCGCTTCGGGGCCGCGGGACCGGCGTCGCCGGGCGGGCGCCGAGGGCGGCGGCGCCGCGCGGCCTGCCGTACGGGCCTGCGTGGTCGCGCGGTCGGCGCCGCGAGTTCCGCGTGGGCGCGCTCGGTGACCTGGGTGAGGACGCGGCCGGTGGCGGCCAGGTCCACGGCGGGTGTCCCGCCTCCGGACGCGGGGGTCGTGGGTGCGCTCGCTCAGGCGGGGACGACTCCAAGGCGCGCGGGCGGGGCCCGCGCCTCAGCGGGACGTCACGCGCCCGGCCCCCTGGCGGCACGGCGGGACCTGCGTCGCGCCGTCACGGGTCATCGGCCGTGTGTGCAGGGAGGCTTGACGGGGCATTGGTCTAGTCCTACCGTCGTTTCTTCATCGCCATGTTCACAAGGGCACCCATCATTCACGCTTGTGAACGCGCCGTCTCCTGGGAAGGCGTCCCCCCATGCCCCTGAGAGCACGAGGTCACCTCACCAAGGGCGTCATCGCCCTCGTCGCGGCGCTGGTCGCCGCCCTCCTGACCGCCCTGCCCGGCGGCGGCCGTGCCGAGGCCGCGCCGGCCGCCTTCAGCCACCCCGGCGTCCTGGTCAGCCGCGCCCAACTCGACTTCGTCCGCGGCAAGGTGCAGGCCGGAGCCCAGCCGTGGAAGGGTGCGTACGACCAGATGATGGCGTCGCGGTACGCCTCGCAGTCGCGCCCCCAAGCCGCGCGCCATCGTCGAGTGCGGTTCCTACTCCAACCCCAACAACGGCTGCACCGACGAGCGCGAGGACGCGATCGCGGCCTACACCAACGCCCTGGCCTGGTACATCACCCGCGACGCCAGGTACGCGCAGAAGGCGATCCAGTTGATGGACGCCTGGTCGGCCACCATCGCCGACCACACCAACAGCAACGCCCCACTGCAGACCGGCTGGGCCGGCTCCGTGTGGCCGCGCGCCGCGGAGATCATCCGCTACACCTACACCAGTTGGCCCAATGTGAACCGCTTCGCCACCATGCTGCGCGACGTCTACCTCCCCGAGGTCGCGGGCGGTTCCAGGAGCAACGGCAACTGGGAGCTCACGATGATGGAGGCCGCCGTCGGCATCTCCGTCTTCCTCGACGACCGCACCTCCTACGACAGGGCGGTCACCCGCTACCTCAACCGTGTCGCCGCCTACGTCTACCTGGACACCGATGGCGCGCTGCCGAAGACGGTGCCGGGTAGCGGGCTCGACACCCGCGACGAGATCATCAACTACTGGCAGGGGCAGTCCACCTTCGTGACCGGTCTGAGCCAGGAGACATGCCGCGACTTCACGCACACCGGCTACGGCATCTCATCGATCGCCCATGTCGCGGAGACCAGCCGCATCCAGGGCGAGGACCTCTACCCCCAGGTCGGCGAGCGGCTCCGGCACGCGCTGGGCTTCCACGCCAAGTACCAGCGGGGTGAGGCAGTGCCGTCCTGGCTGTGCGGCGGGCGCCTGACCCTGGGGCTGGGGCCGGTCACCGAGGTCGGCTACAACGCGATGCACAACCGGCTGGGCTACGCCATGACGAACACCCAGGCGCTCACCGAGTCCCAGCGCCCGGCCGGCACCAACAACCTCTTCGTCGCCTGGGAGACGCTGACCCATGGCGACAACCCGGCCTGAGCCGGGTCGAGTTGATCGGCGTCGTCAGCCGACCGGCGCGGACCGTCCAACGGGGGCCGATCCGCGCCGGTCACCCGGCCGACCCGCGGCCACCCCGACTTCCGTGGAGGTCACCGCCGCGCCGGCCGGCGCGGCGCACCGCTGTGGCCTTCGCTCGTCCGACTCCGGCGTCAGCGTCGACCGGCCCGCGGGCCTGCGGCAGACTGCAGCCATGACGCCGACCGACGCCACCGCGGTGGTACACGCACACGTGCGGGCCTTCAACGACCGCGACCTCCACGCGCTCATGGCCGGGTTCACCGACGACGCCGTATGGGTCACCGGCACCACGACGGTGAGCGGCCGCGCCGAGCTCACCGCGCTCTTCGCCGAGGCCATGCGCGGGCTGCTCCCCACCCTGCAGATCCACCACCTGATCACCGGGGGCGACCGCGCCGCCTGCGAGATGACCGAGACGCTCACCTACCACGGCGAGCGCCGCACCTGCCCCATCACCGCCTTCTACCGGCTCCGCGACGGCCGGATCGCCTCGGCGAAGGTATACCGCGAGGGCAGCGCGGACGTGGTCTGACCGGCGTCGTCAGGGCGGTGCGCCCTACCTCCACGGCCCGCGGCGACCGCGGAGCTCAGCGCGTGTTCCCGGCCCGGCGGACTGGTGACGTCATGGTGTGACGTCGGCGACGAACTCGCCCAGCACGCGGGCGAAGTCCGCCGGTGCCTCGACGTGCGGCGCGTGCCCGGCACCGGTCATGACCTGCACCGCGCCGCGCCACAACGAGGGCGCGGCGACCGCGCGGAGATAGTCGAGGCTGACCAGCTGCTCGCCCTCGCCCTGCACCACCGCCAGGGGCTGGGCCAGCCGGGACACGATCTCGACCTCGTCGGTGAAGTCGCCCGACCCCAGGCAGGCCCACAGGCCCACACGGGCCGCGCCGTCCGTGGCGAGGATGTCCGCGACGAGTTCGGCGGTCGGGACGTCGGACCCGGGAGCCAGAAAACTCTGGGCGTAGGACAACGCCGTCGCGGCGTCCACGTCACCGGTGAAGCCCGTCTGCACGGCGGGATTCGGCAGGAACGCCTTGCCGAAGTCGGCGAGGCCGCCGACGGGCGGGGCGCCGAAGAGGAAGAACCCGGCGGCCTCGGGCAGGCGGGACGCGGCCTCGAGCACGATGTGCCCGCCCAGGCTCCATCCGGCGACCACGGCGTCCCGGGCGTCCAGGGCGGTCGCGAAAGCGGCGAGAAGCGACGCGTAGGACCGGATCGAGTAGTCCTCGGGCCGCTCGTGGCGGGCCGACCTGCCGTGGCCCGGCAGATCCAGGGCCAGGCAGCGGTACCGCTGACCGAAGGGGCCTTCCAGCAGCGGGCGCCAGACCCGCGAGGACGAGGAGTTGCCGTGCACGAGGACGACGGCGCGTCCCGTGCCCTCGGATTCCGCGTAGGCGATCTCCTGCTGGGCGATGGTGATGGTGCGTTCCCTCACGATGCTTCCCTTGATCGTGGACAGGGCTGTCGGCAGCATGCGCCGCCGGCTGCGCTGACCCATGGTGTCGTCGTCCCGTGCGCCCGAGCCGCTTCCGCCGGTCCCGGCCCACGGACCCCGGCCCGCCCCGTCCGCACCCACCGGTACCTCGGGAGCGCGCGGTCCGCCCGCAGGTGGTGCGGGCGCGCGGAGGCGTCTTGATCATAGATGGCACATGCGCTCTATGCGCACGGGCCCACGGTCGCGGTTTCGCGGCAACACCGTTCATCGGGCCGCGAGTTCGTGACCGGTGGCGTGTGCGGTCGCCTCCGTTCCGGGGGAGCGGGCGCGGGCGATCGGCTCGGCGGTCGCCGCATGGGCGGGGTCCGGCGAGGGGCGCACCGACGCCGGATCCGCCCGGCGCGGGTCAGAGGTCGAGCAGATGGATGCGGCGGCGGGGCGATGCCGGGCTGCCGAGGGTGATCGCCGGACGAGTGGCGGCGGAGGCGCCGGGAACGGCGCGTTCGAGGTGGACCCGGCCGGCGAGCTCGACCAGGCCGTCCCGTCCGGGGGCGGTGAGGACCTGGGAGCCGCGGCCCTGGGAGATGTTGAGGGCGCGATGGAGGCGGTCGGTGAGCAGGAGCGCCGCCGAGCCGGTGGCCTCGACCTCCTCGACGCCGTGGCCGCGGCCCGGGAAGCCCCGGGCGCGGACGCGTCCGGCGGGTTCGTCCTCCCAGGCCCAGGCGCAGACCCACTCCCCGGGCGGCGGCACGGGCAGCGCGTCCACCTCCCCGGGTGAGTCATACTGCCGCAGCGTGCGGGGCGGCGCCCAGGAAGGGCGGGCCTCGAGCCAGGTGAACTCGCCGTCGAGGCGGACGCCGACGACGCCGGCCGGCGTGATCAGTTCCGGGGCGTCCAGCAACCAGGCGGCGCCGATGCAGGGGGCGCCGGCGAAGGGCAGCCGTCCGTCGCCGGAGTGGATGTCGATGACACCCCGTTCGGGGTCGTCGACGAACACGGTCGCGGTCAAGCCCGACCGCCGGGCGAACGCGACGCGGTCCTGCTCGCCGGTGACGGCGCTTCCGTCACGTACGACGGCGATCCTGTCGCCGCCGTCGCCGTCGGGTCCGCAGAAGACCCGCACGATGTCGTAACCGATCATGGTTGAGCCTGCCTCACGCCTGCGCGACGGGGGAGGAGGGAGCCGGGGCGGCGAACGCGGCGCCTTGGAGCGTGGTGATGCGCTCGATGACGAGGCACAGGAGCCCCCCAGCGGCGAGCATGAGCGCTTCGGTGACTGCCAGGGCGGCCCGGGAACCCGGGGCGGCCTGGGTGGTGAGCGTAAGGGCGATTCCGTGCCCGACCCAGGCCGCCCACCAGAGGTTCACCAGTGCGGAGTCGCGTCCCGGGTTCCAGGCCGGTGAGCTCGCGCGCCCGATGCCGAGGACGAACCGCCGGGGCACGAAGAGGTTCACCACGGGGATCAGCCAGGCCCCGATCAGCCAGCCGCCACCCGGGAGCGCGGCCTGCGGTGCCAGCGCCAGGGCATTGCGCCGGGACCGGGCCAGCCACACGAGGAAGAGCACGACCGCGAGTGTCATCAGATAGACGAAGATCTGGGACACGGAGCCGGAAGTGTGCAGGGTCGCGGCCGAGGGATGGATCCGCCGGTTCTGGACGGCCACCGCCCGGAACACGTCCAGGACGGCGGCCGCGGCTATCGCCGCCTGCGCGCAACGAGCAAGGATCAACGGGGATCCGGGGGGTTTGCTGGACATGGTGGAGGGCCTGTCTCGGGTCGTGCACGGCTCTGGTGGACACGGGAGCGGAGTGATCATAGGGGCTGAGGGGGGCACGTGCGTGCGAGTTCGGGTCTTCGGGGATCAGTGGTCACCGGATGCTGTCGCCGAGGCTGCCGAGGCTGCCGAGGCTGCCGAGGCTGCCGAGGCTGTCGAGGCTGTCGAGGGTGCGTCGGGGGTCGCCGCCGGTCGTGCCGTCGCCGCCGGTCGGGCCGGTGTCGCCGAGCGGGGCCGGTGCGAGGGGTGGGAAGAGAACGCGGCGCGGCGGCGTTGGGCGATAAGTGAACAGACTGGTCTACCTGGAGAAGGATGGTCGCATGCAGCCCGCCCCGCAGGACCACCACGGCGTCATCACCCTGGCATCCGGCACCGGCTCGGCGGGCGGTAGCGAGCGTCCCGCCGGCAAGCGGCCCGGCGGGCGGGGACGGCACGCATCGGCGGAGCGCCGCGGAGGCGTCGCGGGCGTGCTGCCTCAGCGCGCGGCCTTCTACCTGCTGGCCTCGATCGTCGTGTCGTTCCTGGCCGGCTCGAGCGCCCCCACCCCGCTGTACGCGGTCTACCAGGCGGAGTGGGGCTTCGGACCGGTCACCACCACGCTGGTGTTCGGCGTCTACGCGATCGCCGTCCTGGTCGCGCTGCTCACGATGGGACGGCTCTCGGACCACCTGGGCCGCCGCCCGGTGCTGCTCGGGTCGCTCGCCGCACAGGTGGCCGCGATGGTGGTGTTCGCGACAGCCCACGGGGTGCCGGAGCTGATGGTCGCCCGCGTGATCCAGGGCCTTTCCACCGGTGCGGCGCTGGGTGCGGTCGGCGCGGGCATGCTGGACATCGACCGCCTCCGCGGCACCGTCGCCAACTCCTTCGCCCCCGGTGTCGGCACCGCCGCCGGTTCCTTGGTGTCGGCCTTCCTGGTGCAGTACCTGCCCGCCCCGACGCACCTGGTCTACCTGGTTCTGGCCGCCGTGATGGCGTTGCAGGCACTGGGCGTGGTCCTGATGCGAGAGACGGTCACACCCGAGCGGGGAGCGCTCGGCTCGATGGTCCCGGACGTCAGGCTGCCCGGAACCGTGCGGCGCGCCGTCCTCACCGCGGTCCCCATGCTCATCGCGGTCTGGGCGCTGGCGGGCTTCTACGCCTCCCTGAGCCCGGCGCTCGTGCGGACCCTCAGCCACTCCACGTCCGCCGTATACGGCGGCCTGGCCCTGTCCGTCCTCGCAGGGGTGGGCGCCGCCACCACCCTCCTGCTGCGCTCTGCGCCCGCGCGCGGTGTCATGTTCACCGGGATCGCCACCACCGTCGCGGGCGTCGCCGTGACCCTGGTCTCGGTCCAGAACGGCTCGCTCGCCCTGTTCTTCGCCGGTTCGGTCATCGCCGGCATCGGCTTCGGCGGCGGCTTCCAGGGCGGCATCCGCACGGTGATGCCCCTGACCGCCGCCCATGAGCGCTCCGGGGTGCTGTCCCTGCTGTACGTGGTGTCCTATCTGGGCATGGGATTGCCCTCGGTGATCGCCGGCTACCTCGTCGTCCACGCGGGCGGCCTGATGGTCACCGCTCGCGAGTACGGCACTGCCGTCATCGTCCTGGCGCTGCTGGCCCTGATCGGACTGCTGACGGATCGGCGCGGCGGCCGCTCGCGACCCGTCATCGTCTGAGACGGGCCAAGGGGGCCGGGGAGCGGCGCCGGCCGAAGGGGGCGCGACGGCGATGGGGCGCGCGACACGCACCCCGGTGGCCGGAGCGCCGGCGCGGGGCTTCGTCAGGCCCGAGAGAGCGGCTCACTCCGGTGCGCCGCCCTGTCAGGCGGTCGGTGACCCGCAGGGCCCGCGTGCTCCGGCCGGATCCCCGCC
Source organism: Actinacidiphila sp. bgisy167 (assembly GCF_965342175.1). Taxonomy (GTDB): domain Bacteria; phylum Actinomycetota; class Actinomycetes; order Streptomycetales; family Streptomycetaceae; genus Actinacidiphila. Next base: position 28,650 of record NZ_CBDRBL010000028.1, on the reverse strand, counting down.
GCCCTTCCGTCGCCGGGTCGGCTTCGGCCTCCTGCGGAACGAGCACTGCCGGCAAACCTGCGGCATCCCGATGGGACAGCCACGAGCCCTGCTGAAGCCGTTCCGCTGCCTGAGCAGGGGTGTCGTAGTAGCCAGGCTCCTCCGGCTCGTCGTCGGCTGCGAACGGAAGGGGCCGAGCAGATCAAGGTGCACGCCCGATGCTGAGGCCGGATGGGTCATCGCCCCCGCCGGTGGGCGGCTGAACGGAGCTGTCGAGGGAGCCCTTCCCTGAAGTAGAATGAACAGACCTGTCTGCGGGAAGGGTGCTTGCCATGTCAATCAAGACTGCGGCCAAGGTGTCTGCGCGTGAGCGACTGCTCGAGGCGGCTGATGAGCTCTTCTACGCCGAAGGCGTGCGGACCGTCGGCATCGACCGGGTGATCGAGCGTGCCGGGGTGGCCAAGGCTTCCCTGTACAACAGCTTCGGCAGCAAGGAAGGCCTGGTCTGCGCCTACCTCGAAGAGCGCTTCGCGCGCCGGAAGGACCGGGTCGCCCGTACCCTTACCCGCTTCCGTACCCCGCGCGAGAAGCTGCTCGGCGTCTTCGACGCGTTGGGCGAGGCGACCACCGAGCCCCGCTACAACGGCTGCCCCTTCGCACGGGCCACCTCCGAGATGCCTGTCGACAGCGCCGTCGGCAAGGTCGCCGACGACTACCGTGTCTGGTTGCGCGGCCTGTTCGCGGAACTGGCCGGCGCGGCCGGATGCGCCGACCCCGGGACGCTGGCCGTCCAGCTCCTCATGTTGTACGACGGTGCGGGGCAGGCGGCACGCATGGACCGTGATCCCTCCGCCGCCACGACCGCCCGCGCCGCCGCGGCCATCCTGCTGGACGCGGCACTGCTCACCTCGGCCGCGCCCGCGGACTCGATCCGGCCGACCACGAGGTCGTCGGTGTAGGAGGCCACACGGATAGGCGGGCCGGCGTCGCGGGTCGATGGCTCTCGCCTGGCGGCGTTGTCGTCGGTCGCCGCAGCTCGGCTGCGTCTTTCTTCTCCACCTTGCCGGACTCGGCCCGGTCACGTCCGTTGGAGGGGTGTATCGCCGGGCACTCGGTGATCTCTTCTTTGACGTCATGCGGTGAGTGCGGTGGGCAGGACGGTGTCGTCGGTATCTGACTCGATCGGGTGGAGCCGGGCCGTGGCCGGCAGGTCGCGGCCCATGTAGCGGCGGGCCTCGGTCCGCTCGTCGTTCTGGTCGGTCAGGACCGCGCCGACCAGGCGGATCACGGCGGTGCGGTCGGGGAAGACGCCGACCACGTCGGTGCGGCGCCGGATTTCTTTGTTCAGCCGTTCCGGGGGGTGTCGGACCAGGTCTGCCGCCAGACGCGCTGTAGTGGGTGTTGAGGTAACACTCCCGGTCACCACCCGCCTCGCCGTGGATGGTGGAGTGGATCTGCTGGGTGTGGGCGCCGGTGTCGGCACGAAAACCCGGGCCCAGCCGTTCAGGTTCTGGCCGAGCGTCCAGGTTCCGGTGACGGTCATCACTCCGTTGTCGCCGCGGAAGGGCGTCCAGGAGCGTGACGCCCGAGTCCTTCAGCTGGGTGCCGACGGGCTCCCCGGCGAGGAACCTCTGGCCCTCGGTGCCCTGGCGCAGGTCCACATCACCGAGCTTGCCGGGGGCGATCACCGAGTAGGACAGCCACCGGCCGCGGGCGGACAGCCATGCGGCCCGCCGCTCCACCCCTCCCGGCGCACCCCTGCCCGCCCCGTTCGGCCTCGGCCCCTTCCGCTCCCGGCGGGGCCGCGGCGGCGGCCGGGGCGTACGCCAGGACCACGAAGGGGCTGCCAGGGAGCACGCATGGGCGCCTTGACGTCCATGTTTCTGCCGCACTTATACCCACTTAACTGCAATGTGAGATGTAGTACACCACTTCAATGCAACACCAGCGTTGCATTTCCAGGGACTTTGTCTACAGTGAAGTTGCCGCCCCAATCGGGCGGCGCGCGAAACGACGAAACGAGGAACACTCAATGTCACGGAATTGGCTGATCACCGGTGGCTCGCAGGGGCTGGGCAGGGCTCTGGTTCTCGCGGCCCTCGATGCCGGCGACCGGGTCGTGGTGACCTCCCGCAAGCCCGGCTCCCTGGCCGACCTCCAGGCCGAGTACCCCGAGCGCCTGTCGGCCGTCGCCCTGGACGTCACCTCCCCGGCCCAGGCCAAGGACGTGGTGGCCGCCGCGGTCGAGCGCTTCGGCTCGATCGACGTCGTGGTCAACAACGCCGGCTACGCCACCAGCGGTTCCATCGAGGACTTCCTCGAGGACGAGTTCCGCGCCCAGATCGACGCCAACATGTGGGGCGTGATCAACGTGACCCGCGCCGTGCTTCCGGTGATGCGCGGCCAGCGCTCCGGCCACATCGTGCAGATCTCCTCCATCGGCGGCCGCGTCGGCGGGACGCCGGGCCTCAGCGCCTACCAGACCGCGAAGTTCGCGGTGGAGGGCTTCTCCGAGGTGCTGGCCAGCGAAGTGGCTCCCTTCGGCGTGAAGGTCACCATCGTCGAGCCGGGCGGCATTCGCACCGGATGGGCGGCAGGCGCCGCCGAGCCGTCCGGTCCCATCACCCCCGACTACGAGCAGACGGTCGGTGCCTGGCTGGGCAACTTCGCCGAGTACGCGGGCAACGAGCCCGGCGACCCGGCCCGCATGGCCCAGGCGATCATCGAAGCGGTCGAGGCCCCGAAGCCGCCGCGCCGTCTGCTGCTCGGCAGCGACGCCCTGGGCATCGCGATCGCCTCCGAGGAAGGCCGCCTCGCCGAGGCCAACGAGTGGGCCGAGGTCAGCCGTTCCACGGACTTCCCGAAGGCCTGACACACGAGCACGGCACCGGTCGGAACGCTCGCCGGACCGACCGGCGCCGGACCCGCGGCCCGCGGCTCGCGGGCGACCGGGGCCCCTGAGTACTGAGGGCAGGAAGCAATGACCAAGACCTTTCTGATATCCGGCGCGGCCGGCGGCCTCGGCGGTCGGGTCGTGGAAGCGGCTCTGGCCGCGGGCCACAACGTGGTGGCGACAGACCTCGCGCCGGACGCCGTCACCGTTCCCGTCGAGCACCGCGACCGACTGCTGGTGCGGGCCATGGACGTGACCGACCTGGCAGCCGTACGCGGCGCGGTCGCCCACGCGGTGGCGGAGTTCGGCACGATCGACGTGCTGGTGAACAGCGCCGGCACCCGCGGCGTCGGCTCGATCGAGGACATGTCCGAGGACGAGTTCCGCCGCAACGTCGAGGTCAACTTCTTCGGCGCGGTGAACACCGTGAGGGCGGTGCTCCCGGTGATGCGGCCCCGCCGTTCCGGCAGCATCGTGAACGTCTCCACCATCGGCGGCCGCCGCAACCAGCCCGGGCTCGGCGCCTACCAGTCGGCCAAGTGGGCGCTGGGCGGCTTCACCGAGATCCTCGCCCGTGAGGTCGCCCCCATCGGTATCCGCGCCACCCTGGTCGAGCCCGGAGGCATTCGGACCCCCTGGGCGGCCGCGCCGATGCCGGTGCCGGACATCCACGCGGAGTACGAGGAGACGGTCGGCAGGTTCGCCCGTACCTACAGCAACAACCCCGACGTGCAGCGCGGCGACCCGGCAAAGATGGCCGCCGTCATCCTGCGGCTCACCGAGGAACCCGAGCCGCCGGTGCGGCTCCTGCTCGGCTCCGACGCCGCCTGGATCGCCCCGCAGATCACCGAGGCGCGGGCCGCGGAGGACGCGGCCTGGCGCGAGGTCAGCGCCTCCACCGACCTGGACGGACTCGGCGACTTCGCCGACACCGAGGTCGCGCGGATGGTCCGCCCCGCCGGGAACTGAGCCCCGCCCCGCACGGGTGAGCCGGGCACGCCGCACGGCGGACGGCCCGCCCCCTTCACGGACTTCTGCGTGCGTCCGGGCGTGCGCCTCAGCGCCTGCGACCACGGACCCGGACGGCGGCGCAGACACCCGGTCGCACCGGCAGACCCCCCCTCCAGCCGGTGAGACTTCGCCCGGCGCGCGCATCTCACGGAGTGCGCGCCCCCCGATATCACCCCTCCACATCCTCACCCCCCACGTTTCACACGAAGGAACCGCAAAGACATGTCTGTTCGCGACAAGCTCTACATCGGCGGAGCCTGGCTCGCCCCCAGCAACCCCGACATGCTGCTCGACATCCGCTCCCCGCACGACCAGTCCGTGCTGGGCAGCGCCGCCCAGGCCGCGCCCGCCGACGTCGACGCGGCCGTCGCCGCCGCCCGCAAGGCCTTCGACCACGGCCCCTGGCCGCACACCACCCCCGAGGAGCGCCAGGCGATCGTCCGCCGTTACGACGAGCTGCGCGCCGCCCGCGCCGACGAGGTCGCTCTCGCCATCTCCGTCGAGAACGGCTCGGCCCACTGGTTCACCAAGGTCGGCCAGCCCTTCCTGAGCCGCCAGGTCAAGGCGTACCTGAAGGCGGCCGAGGAGTTCGGCTGGGAGGAGATCGTCGAGCCCTCCGACGACTCCGTCGCCTTCGACACCATCGTGCGCCGCGAGGCGATCGGCGTCGTCGCCGCCGTCATCCCGTGGAACTCCCCGTTCTCCGCCGCCACCGCGAAGTTGGTCCCGGCCCTGCTGGCCGGCAACACCGTGGTGCTGAAGGTCTCCCCGGAGAACTCCCTCAGCATGGCGCTGCTCGCCGACCTGTGGCATGAGGCCGGTCTGCCCGAGGGCGTCCTGTCCGTCCTGCCCGCCGACCGTGAGACCAGCGAGTACCTCGTCTCCCACCCCGGCATCGACAAGATCTCCTTCACCGGCTCCACCGGCGCCGGCCGCCGCATCGGTTCCATCGCCGGTGACCACCTCAAGCGGGTCGGCCTGGAGCTGGGCGGCAAGTCCGCCGCCGTCATCCTCGAGGACGCCGACCTGGAGGCCGCGATGGGCGGCCTGCGCTTCGGCTCGCTCGGCAACAACGGCGAGGCCTGCATCCTGCAGACCCGCATCCTCGCCCCGCGCAGCCGGTACGAGGAGGTCGTCGAGGCCGTCAAGACGATGGTCGAGTCCCTCAAGGTCGGCGACCCGGCCGCCGCGGACACCTTCATCGGCCCGATGATCCGCCGCGACCAGCAGCAGCGCGTCATCGACTACATCAACATCGGCATCGAGGAAGGCGCCCGCCTGGTCACCGGCGGCCCGCAGATCCCCGAGGGCCTGGAGAAGGGCAACTACGTCACCCCCACCGTCTTCGCCGAGGTCGACAACTCCATGCGCATCGCGCAGGAGGAGATCTTCGGCCCGGTCCTGGTCGTCATCGCCTACGAGGACGAGGACGACGCCGTCCGTATCGCCAACGACTCGGAGTACGGCCTGTCCGGCGGTGTCTGGAGCGCCGACCCGGACCACGCCCTGGCCGTTGCCCGCCGCCTGCGCACCGGCACCGTCACCATCAACGGCTCGTCCATGAGCTTCGACGGTCCCTTCGGCGGCTTCAAGGCCAGCGGTCTGGGCCGTGAGTACGGCAAGGTCGGCCTGACCGGCTACGTCGAGCACAAGACCATCACCCGCAACCGGTGACACCGGCGCCGTCCATGTCGAGCGGCGGCGTCTGTCGGGAGGGGCTCGGGTGTGCCCCTCCCCACCCCTCCAAGGCGTCCCGCGCGTGCCGCACCGTGCGCGGGAGGCCACTCTCCCCCGAAGGAGACGACCATGTCCGACCGAGGGAGGTTCCTCTGCCGCAGGGTCCTCGGTGAGCTGCGGTTCCACGCCCTGGGCATGTCAGGGGACGAGCCGCTCCCGGCACGCGGAACCGAGCCGCCGGCCGGCGGTCCCGGCGGCGGCCCCGCCCGGCGGTCCCGGCCGCGGCCCCGCCCGGCCGGCCGGCCGTACCGTCACCACCCCGTCCGCCCCAGGTTTCGCCGGCCTCACCCGTACAGCTGACGCCTGGTCGCATGACCGCTGCTGAGACCCTCTTGCCCCGCCACCGTACCGCCCTGTCCACCGGGCGGTCCTGACTGAGGATTCCACCCCATGCAGTCCGTACCCCCCGGCCGTCCACGGCTGCGCCGCGTTCGCCTTCCCGGCACCGTGTCCCTGCCGGCGCTCCCGCGCACCGACGACCCGCGCACCGACGACCCGCACTCCGGGCACCGCGCCGGCGACAAGCCCGCGCGCGGCACGGCGGGTGGGACGGACGTACGCCACGCATGCCGGGCGGGGCCGTCGACCACCGACCCGTTCCCCGACGGACCTCAGCCGTTCTCCGAGGCTCCTTCGATCGGGTGAGGCCCTCGGTGCAGGCGGCGTGTGGCGGATGCGCTCCGTCGGACATCCGTGCGAGGGGAGGGGGGAGGGATGTGGCGCGCCAAGAGCCGAGCCGTCGCTGCGTGTCTGCACTGCGGGTACGGCGCTTGCGGCACCCGGAGGGCCGGGAGTCACCGAGGTCCGGAGCGACGGTTGCGCGCGGCTTCGGTGCGGTAACGATCGCGAGTGCGGGCGGTACCGGACGCCGGGGCACCCGCTTCCGAACGGCTCACCGGAGAACCCGATCGAGGAGAGGTACAGGATGAGTGCCGACGAGGAGTACGAGACCGCGCTCGCGACCGCCGGGGAACTTCTGGGGCAGCGGCTCGAGTTGCCGCTGGCACCGGGTGAGCCCGCGGCGGGGGCCGACTTCCGCAAGGTGGCGACGGTGCACGCCTTCGCCGACTCCTGGACGCGCACCGCGCTGTCCACGCATGACCGGTCGCTGGTGTCGGTCGCGATCGCCGCGACGCTGGGCGCGGAGGAGCCGCTGCGCGGCCAGTTGCGCATCGCGCTCAACAACGGGGTGACCAAGGAAGAGGTCGTCGACCTGTTCATCCATCTGGCCGTCTACGCGGGAGTCGCCCGCGCCTTCGAGATGTACCAGGTGGCCGTCGCGGTGTTCGCGGAGCACCCCTCCGGCTCCTGAGTCCGCGCCGCCCACCGGATCCTCCGGTCCCGGGCAGGCGGCATCGTCACTCCGGCCGCCCCTGTCCCGGGGCGGCCGTACGGCGTTCAGGGGGTCCTTGGCACCGGCGAGCAGACCGGCGGCCGAGATTCCACGATGCCCCGCGCGCAGGCGGCGGCGGAGGTGGACGCGGACGTGCTGCTGCGGCGGTCGGGGACCGCCGCAGCAGCATGGGGCCGACGGGGGCGGCGGTGCCGCCCGGCCGTCAGTGCAGTTGGCCGTCGGGGGAGACCGACGGCGTCGTCGCCGGTTCGGCGGTGCCGGTCGCCGAGGGCGAGGCGGCCCAGGCGGCCTCGGCCGCCGCCGCCCACGCGGGGTCGGCCCAGGAGGCGTCGGCGCGTTCGTCCGGTTCGAGGACGTCCTCGCCGTACAGGTCCTGCAGCCAGTTGCTCTGGTAGATCGTGTCGAGGTAGCGCTCGCCGAGGTCCGGCGCGATCGCCACCGACGTGAGGCCGGGCGCGCCGTTCTTCTCGAGCCAGCTGGTCGCCCCGCTGACCACGGTGCCCGTCGAGCCCCCGAACAGGAAGCCGCGGCGGGCCAGCCGGTGGCAGGCGCGGATGGTGTCCGCCTCCTCGACCAGCACGACCTCGTCCACGAAGGACTCGTCGAGCAGCGGCGGATGGACGCTCATGCCCAGCCCGGGGATCATCCGGCGGCCGGGTGCCCCGCCGAAGGTCACGGAGCCGACGCTGTCCACCGCGACGACCTTGACCGGCCGGGACCACTCCCGGAACCAGCGGGCGCAGCCCATCAGGGTCCCGGTGGTGCCGGCCCCGACGAACACGACGTCGACCTCGGGGAACTGGCGCGCGATCTCCGGAGCGGTCGTCCGGTAGTGCGCCCTCCAGTTGCCCGGGTTGGTGTACTGGCTGAGCCAGACGTACCGGTCGTCCGAGGCGCACAGCGCGCGGACGAAGTCCAGCCGCGCGCCGAGGTAGCCGCCGTGGGCGTCCGGCCCGGAGATGATGTGCACCTGGCTGCCCAGGGCCTTCATCAGGAGCCTGGTCGACAGGTTGCACCGTGCGTCGGTGACGCACAGGAACCGGTAGCCCTTGCTGGCGGCGATCATGCTCAGTGCCACACCCAGATTGCCGGACGAGGACTCGACCAGGATCGAGTCCGGAGTCAGGATCCCCTCCCGCTCGGCAGTCTCCACCATCTCGGTCGCGGCTTTGAGCTTGATCGAACCGGCGAAGTTGAAGCCCTCGCACTTGAGGAAGAGTGATTGCCCGAAGATCGACTCGAGGTCGACGAAGAGCTGTTCCTCGTTGAAGGCCTGGGGAACGGATATGACTGTCACGATGGCCTCCTCATCTGCAGCGCCTGTCCCGTCCAGACGGGGGAGCAGCGCGTCAGCGGCCGCTGTGTCCTGCACTGATGAGCTTGCGTGGCTGGACCGTTGGTCTTTCCCGGAGGTACTCCCGCATGCGGCTCCTTGTGGTCGGTCGCCGTGGCGCCCGCGCCGGTGTCGGGGGCCCTGGCCCTGACCCGGGGGCCCGATGTCGTGGGGGCGGGGTCGCGGCTGTTCATCCGAACCGGCGCAGTTCGTGGAAGAAGTCGTCGACGACCTGCAGCTCGCCGGAGCGCGCCACCTCGTCGTAGACGTACTTGCCGACAGCGAGGTCGAGGACCCCGAGGCCGAAGGGCGAGAACACCACGGGGCGGTCCTCGCGGAGCGCCACCCGTCCGGCGATCACGTCGTCCAACGTGCCGGTCAGGAAGTCCCGGTTGCCCGTGAGCTGCTCCGCCAAATGCGGCGAGGTGTCCGCCTTCAGGCAGTGCTCGACGTCGTCGACCACGTTGGTCGAGCCGAGCACGATCTCCGGCGTGAGGTCGCGCAGCGACATGTGCAGCACGAGCGGCTTGTGCCCGAACCAGGTCATGTCCCGTACGTGGGGCTCGCCCGCGACGGTCGCGAAGACCACCAGGTCGCTCGCGCGGATGACCTGCTCGGGGTCCTCGTACAGGGTGACCCGCCCCGGGGCGTCCGTCTGCTCGAGGTAGCCGCAGAAGCCCTTGGCGCTCTCGGCCGACAGGTCGTGCACGCCGACCTCGTCGAAGTGCCACCCGTTCCCCACCAGGTAGGTGTGGATGTAGCGGGCGATCAGGCCCGTCCCGAAGAAGCCCACGCGCCGGGGCCGGCGGTCGGGACGGCTCAGCCGGTCGGCGGCCAGGGCCGCCATCGCCGCCGTCCTGGTGGCGCTGATGATGGAGCTCTCCAGGCAGGCGATGGGGTAACCGGTGTCGTGGTCGTTGAGGATCAGCACCGCCGAGGCCCGCGGGATCCCGGCCGCCACGTTCTCCGGGAAGCTGGAGATCCACTTCAGGCCGTCCACGCGCACGTCGCCGCCGATGGAGGCCGGCAGGGCGATGATCCGCGCCGACGGGCGGTCGGGGAACCGCAGGAAGTACGACGGCGGGTTCACCGAGTCGCCGGCGGAGTGCAGCCGGTAGGTGGACTCCACCAGCTCCGTGATCTGCTTCTCGCGCCCGTGCAGCGCGCGCTGGACCTGGACACCGGGCACCACCGCGAACGGCGGTACGGTGAGCGGCCCGGAGGGCGCGGAGCCCTGGGCGGCGGAGCGGTTGCTGGTCATGCGGTGGTCACCTCGACGGTCGGGGAGCAGTCGGCAAGGCGCACCGCGTCGGCCATGCCGACCAGCACCTCACGGGAGCCCTCGTAGGACTCGCGGCTGTGCGCGGTGCGGATGTTGTCGACGAGCATCAGGTCGCCCGTCTGCCACGGCTCGCGGGCGGTGTTGGCCTCGTAGACGGAGTTGAGCAGCTGGACGACGTCCGCGCCGATCGGGTCGCCGTTGCCGAAGCAGGTGTTGAACGGCAGGCCGTCGGATCCGTACATGTCCACGAGGTACTCGTGCACCTCGGGGTCCATCGTCCATTCGTTGAGGAACGCGATCTGGTTGAACCAGCAGCGCCGACCCGTGACCGGGTGGCGGACGACGGCGCTGCGCCGCTGGCGGGTGCGCAGGGCCCCGTCCGGCTGCCACTCGAAGGCGATGGCGTTGGCGCGGCAGTAGTCCTCGACGGCGGAGCGGTCGTCCGTGCCGAAGGCCTCGGCGACGGTCGCCCCGATCTCGTCGTTGTAGCTGCGGGTGAGCAGCCAGCCCTCCCGCTCGAAACGCTGGACCAGTTCGGGCGGCAGTGCCTCGAGCACGGTCGGCGCGTCGGCCACCGCGGTGGCCCCGCCCTTGTCCGGCGCGGTCAGGCAGGCGAACATCATCAGGCCCGGGAACTCGAGGCGGTAGCTCAGCTCGTGGTGCATGCACATCGGCTGGTTGGGCGGCCAGGTGGAGGAGGAGTACAGGCCCTCGGCGTAGGTCCGCCGGGACGCGAAGGCCTCCTTCTCGGCGGTCAGTCGGCCGGCCAGTCGCCGTACGACACCCGCCGCCTTGTCCGCGTCGGTCAGGCCGAGGCCGCGGATCAGGACCGAGCCGTGCTCGGCGACGACCGCGCGCAGAGCGTCGCGGTGCCCGTCGGCCCAGCCCGCCGGGTCCGCGACGGCCCCGGTTCGCAGAATCGGGGGTGAGCCGGGCCGCAGCTCGAGATCGAGCAGGGACGGAGGGGAAGCTGAGGTCGACAACTGCGTCTCCTCTCGGTTGCCGTTCATGGGGAGGCCAGAAGTTCGGCGGCGCGCAGGACCGCCTGCGCCACCTCGTCCGGGCAGGTGCGGGGGAAGTGGTGACCGCCGCGGGGGAGCTCGTACAGCTCGACGTGCTCGGCCAGCAGCAGCCACTCGCGGTACCGGCGGGAGTGATCCGCCGTGTACGGGTCGTCGGCGGCGACGACCACGGTGACCGGCGCCGACAGCCGCACCGGCGGTGCGGAGTCCAGGGCGTCGGCGAAGTATCGGTTGGCCGCCACGCAGTCGTGGCGGTAGGCGGCGGCGACGTGCTCGGCACGCGCCCGGTCCAGCTCGGCGAGCTGGCCGTAGCCGCCGTCTGCGCTCAGTTCGGCGGCGATCTCGGCGGCCCCGCGGGCGGCCAGTTCCTCGGCCGCTGCGCGCCGCGCGGCGGCGTCGCCGAGCAGTTGCGCGCCGAGGAACACACGCTGGACCGCCACGCCCCGCTCCCGCAGCCGCCGGGCGGTCTCCACCGCGAGGGCGGTGCCCGAGGAGTGGCCCCACAGCAGGATCCGGGAGAGCCCACGGTCGACGATCTCCTCGACCACCGCGTCGACCACCCGCTCCATCGGGACGAACGCCTCGTCGCGGGCGGCAGGGTCGTGGCCGGGCAGCTCGACGGCGTGGACCGCGCAACCCGATGGCCGCAGCGCCGCGGCCAGCGGCCGGAAGTTCACCGCGTGGCCACCGGCGTACGGGAAGCACACCAGGGTGGCGTGCGGTTCGCCGTCCGGCTCCGACAGGGTCTGCAGCAGTCCGAGCCGGCGCGCCGTGCGGCCGTCGACCACGTCGGCGAGGTCGGCGAGGACCGGGTGGGCCGTGACGTCCTTGAGGGAGATCGCGCGGTCCAGCAGGATCGCGAGCCGTACCGCCGACAGGGAGGTGCCGCCGCGGTCGAAGAAGTGGTCCAGGCGCCCGATCCGCTCCTGCGGGATGCCGAGCACCGTCGACCACGCCTTCGCCAGGCGCCGCTCGGCGGGGGTGGAGGAAGTCTGCCGGCCATCCGGCTCCGCGGCGCTCTCCTCGGGTCCCTGCTCCGCGGCGAGCGCCGTCAGCGTCTTTCGGTCGATCTTGCTGTTGGCGGTCAGCGGCAGGCTTTCCCTCCAGTGGAAGGCCGCGGGCACCATGTAGGCCGGCAGGGACTCCGAGAGGTGCTCGCGCAGCGTTTCCACCGCCACGGGCTGCGGGCCCGAGTAGAAGGCGACCAGCTGGTCGCCGTCGGCGCTGACGACGACCGCGCCGTCGTGCACGCCCGGCGCCCGCACCAGGGCGTTCTCGATCTCGCCGATCTCGATGCGGAAGCCGCGGATCTTGACCTGGTGGTCCTTGCGGCCGAGGAACTCCAGCGTGCCGTCCGGGTGCCAGCGGCCGTAGTCGCCGCCGCGGTACAGCCGTTCCCCGGCGTGGTGGGGGTCGGTCAGATACACCTGCCGGGTGCGCTCGGGGTCGTTGACGTAGCCGCGGCCCACGCAGACCCCGGAGAAGACGACCAGGCCGGGCGCGCCCAGCGGCACGGGGGACAGGTGCTCGTCGACGATGTACACGCGGACGTTGTTGACGGGCGGTCCCAGCGGAACCCAGTCGGTGTCCGGGACCCGTTCCATCACCGCGTGGTTGGTGTCGTCGCTGGTCTCGGTCAGCCCGTAGGCGTTGACCAGCTTCACACCCGGCCGGGCGGCGAACCAGCGCTTGACGAGGTCCATCTTCAGGGCCTCGCCGGTCACCGACACGCAGCGCAGGTCCGGCAGTTCGCGCGGCTGGCGCTCCAGGGCGGACAGGACGACGTCCAGGTAGGAGGGGACGAGCTGCACGACGTTCGCCCGTTCCTCGGCGATCCTGTCGAGGAAGCGGTCGGCGTCGAGGATCGTCTCCTGCTCCACCAGCAGGGTGCGCCCGCCCACGAGCAGCGCCGAGACCAGCTGCCACAGCGAGATGTCGAAGCACTGCGGGGCGGTCTGCGCGACCACCTGCCCCTCGCCGATGCCGAGGTCGTCGATCTTGGCGTAGAGGTGGTTGAGGAAGCCCGCGTGCTCGCACATCGCGCCCTTGGGCTCCCCGGTCGAGCCGGAGGTGAAGTAGATGTACGCCAGCTGGTCGCGCGCGACGGGCACGCGGGGGTCCTCGCCGGGGTGGTCCTCGGCATAGGCGTCATCGACCGGCAGGCGGTGTACGTCGGGCAGCGCGGACAGGGCCTCGTCCAGCGTCGCGGTGCTGCCGTGCTCGGTCAGCACCAGCCGGCACTCGGCGCGGGCCAAGGTGGTCCTGATCCGCCCGGCCGGGAAGTGCGGCTCGATCGGCAGGTAGGCGCCGCCGGCCTTGAAGACCGCCAGCACGGCTGCCAGCCAGTCCAGGTTCCGCTCGGTCACCACCGCGACCACGTCCTCGCGCCGCAGACCGCGCGCCAGGAGTGCGTGGGCCAGGCGGTTGGCGCGGGCGTTGAGCTCGCCGTACGTCCACCGGCGGTCCCCGTGGACGGCCGCGACCGCCTCCGGGTGGGCCCTGGCCCGCTCCTCGAAGAGCTCGTGCATCCGCCGGTCCGGCAGCTTGCGGCGCGGTCCGGCCATCTTGTGCAGTTGCAGCCTGTTCTCCTCCGCGGACAGCAGGCTCCCGCGGGTGTGCTCGGCGTCCAGGTCGGCGGCGATCCGGGCGAGTGCGGCCAGGTGGTAGCCGGCGACACGGGCCGCGGCGTCCTCGTCCATGACGTCGGTGGCGTAGCGCAGCCGCAGCGAGAGGCGGCCGTCGCGGTCCGAGACGCCGACCCACAGCACGGTGCCGGGGGCGAGTTCGACGCCGCCGCCGGACAGGTCGAAGACCGTCTCGAAGAGCGGCTCGGCCAGGTCGAGCTCCTTGCGGAGCGCGTCGACCGGGAAGTCCTGGAAGGCCAGTACCTGCTTCTCCGCATCGCGCGCGCCCTGCAGCAGGGAGCGCCACGAGCCGGGGCCCGCCGACAGCCGGCACGGCAGCACGGCTCCGCCCGCCGCGACGTAACCGGTCACGACGTCGGTCTCGCCGCAGAGCACGGCCAGCACCTTGGCGTGCGCGGCCAGCAGGACCGAGCCCAGCGGGACGGCGACCTCGTCCGCCACCCGGCGCACGGACGCCGTGAGGCCGTCGGGGACCGCCACCACGTGCTCGGCGGCGCCGGTGACCGCCGCGGAGGTCCAGCGAGGGATCGCGGTGAAACCGCCCCCGAGGAGCACTCCGCGCCAGAAGTCCCGTCCGGCCTGCGCTGCCATGTCCATCGACCTGCCTCCACTCGCGGTTTCCATGGGTCTACACACCGCTGATCAGTGCGGTGGCGCGATCGCCGCCGCTGTTCGGGTGCTTGGGGTTCTCCGGCATCTCCCGTGCGGGATTGCCGCCCCACCGGGCGTTCGCGGGCAGTTCCTCGCCCTTCATCACAAAGGAGTCCGGGGCGATCACGGCGCCGTCGCCGACGGTCACGCCGTAGTGGACGAGGGCGCCGACGCCGAGGGTGCAGCCGGCACCCAACGTGCTGTGGTCGGACTTGAAGGCGCCGTCCTCCTGGGAGTGGCTCTGGATGACGGTGCCCGCGTTGAGCGTGCAGTCGTCGCCGATGGCGGCCAGCGAGCGCTCCGGGAGGAACAGGCCGTCGTCGAAGACCCGGCGCCCGATCCGCACGCCGAGCAGACGCCAGACGACGTTCTTGTACGGGGTGCCGTTGAAGAGGTTCAGGTACTCCGTCGCGGCCGTCACCTTCCAGTAGCGCTCGTGCCGCCAGAAGTCCGGGTCGTAGATCGAGCAGTACAGCGGCCGCAGACCCTGGAACCTGGTCACGACGCGCTCGCCGAGCACGATGTAGGCGACAGTGACCACCAGGACCACGACGTTGGCGAGGGCCACCGCGGCGGCACCGTAGGCGGGGTAGAAGTCGGCCGCGCAGGACGCCGTGAGCAGCACCAGGAACAGCAGCAGCCACTGGAGCAGCAGGTGCAGCAGCGCGGTGCCGGTGTTGTGCCTGTTCTTGGCCGACAGCAGCCGGCGGAACGCCTCGCCGTCCTGCTTCAGGTGGTCGAACCTGCTGTCGCGGTCCACTGTGCGGGGAATCTCGAAGCTGGGCGAGCCCAGCAGTCCGACGTTCTCCCGGATCGGACCCTCGACGGGGACCATGACCTTCGTGGCGAGCAGGCAGTTTTCGCCGGTCCTGCCCTGCGGCGGGTAGGCGACGTGGTTGCCCAGGAAGTTGTGCGGGCCGATCGCCGTCCGGGTGACGCGGAAGGAGGTGCTCGAGTAGTCGGCATTCATGAGGGACAGCCCGTCGGCGACCATGGTGCCGGTGCCGACCTTGCTCAGGAACGGGTTCTCGTGCTTCACCTCGGTGCCGAAGTTCGAGCCGGTCTGCTCCACCGGCGACAGGTCGTACCCGATGGCGCGCAGGTAGTGCACGACGGCGGAACTGTCGCCGAACAGGACGCGGAAGAACTTCCGGTTGGTGAGGAAGCCGACGGTGCGGTGGACCCCGTAGCGGAAACCGTAGAGCGGGTGGACCATGTCGGGCTTCACGAGCGGGTGCAGCAGCCGCGGCACGGTGACCGCGGTCAGCAGGCTCAGCAGCACAGCCCCGCAGAAGAGGACGAAGGAGGCGGCTGCGGCGTCGACGTAGAAGTTCCAGCTCGTCATGGCCACGGGGCCCGGCTCCAGCAGGGAGGACAGCCGCGGGACCACCGCGAGCAGGATCGCCACACCGCCGACCGCGAGCGGTATCCAGAGGCCCAGCAGGAGCAGCAACTGGGTCAGGCAGTAGGTGACCCGGCGGCTCCTGCCGCACTCCACCGGCGCCACCACGCGGTAGTCCGCGGCGCCCGGCTGGGCCGGGGAGCCGTGCCACCGCTCGCCGGCCGGGACCGACTGGCCGGTGTGGAGCGAGGAGGAGTGGCCGAGCTGGGCGCCGTCGCCCATGCAGGTGCCGATGTCGAGCACGGTGACCTCGCCGATCAGCACGTCCTTGCCGATGGTGACCGGGCCGGTCTGGATCGCGGACGAATGGCCCCGGTAGCAGGAGAAGTACGAGTCCTTGCGGATCACGGTGCCGTCGCCGATGGTCAGCAGGTCGGTGCAGACCGGGACGTGCTTGGAGAAGACGGCCACGCCGCGGCCTATTCGCGCGCCGAGCGCCCGCAGGTACAGCACGTACAGCGGGGAACCGACGAACAGGACCATGGGGTTCGACCGGATGAGGGTCCGCACGCACCAGAACCGGAAGTACGCCAGGCTCCAGATGCGGATCTCCTGGGGCTTCCACCGTCCGACCAGGAGCCACTTGCCCACGACGGGCAGGAGGCAGACGCCCGCGAAGGCCGCACTGCCGAACGCCACGGAGCGCAGGTAGCTGTCGTACGCGCCGCTGCCGGCGGCGATCCACTCCGCGCCGCTCGTCAGCACGAGCGCCGCAAGATAGGAGTAGCCCAGGAAGAACAGGGCCTGCAGCACGCCGCAGACGAGATAGCGCGGAGTGCCCCGGGCCGCCGCTGCCTCGATGGCCTCCGGGACCGCCACGCCTGCGACCGCCGACGCGGCCACGGCGGCCTGGCCGGCGGCCGGCGGGGATTCCGCCAGGGCCGTTGCGAGGCTTCTGATCGTCGGATACCGGTAGATGTCCTTCATCGACACCGACGGCAGATCCTGGTGCTTCCTCACTCGGGCGCAGAAATGCGCCATCACCAGGGAGTCGGCACCCATTTCCGTGAAGAAGTGGCTGTCGACCGACACCCGGTCCTTGTGCATGATGCAGGCCAGGATGTCGGCGAGGATCTTTTCCGTGCCGTCGGCCGGGGCGGTGTGAGGACGCCCTGTGGTTGAAGATTCATCGGGATCCGAAGCGGGGTCGGACGCCAGGACCTCTGAAGATTTTTCCACGATGTGAGCTCCTTGAGGAAAAGTCGACCACGGGCGGCTGGTAAGGCCGGTACCCGGTGTCCCTCGCGCTCCGGCTGGGCCGGAGCGAGTAATCCGGAAGCCATGCGGTCGTGAGCTCTTCTTCTCGCCATACAACCATATGTCGCTCCTCGTAGTCTCCGCCGTCCTCGTTCGGAGTGCCACTCGAAGATGATCGAAGTGGCACTTCGTGGCCGTGGACTGCGCAAATGCTCGAGAAGGCCGGGCGAATCGACGGGTACCGTTCCGGAAAGCCGAAAAAACCATCGATTCGCAGGGTTGCGAGAAAGGCGCCGGGATGCGATAGGCGCTACCGAGCGTGTTCGGCCCGGTCAAGTGAGTTAAAAGAAAACGTATATTCGCTGAAGCACCGTCATATGACCGGGGAGGCCCGTCCGCAGACCGCGCAGGCCTTGGCGGACCCGGCGGTCAGGGGCAGCGGTAGGTGAAGTCGTCGTGACGGTGCGGTGACCCGGGGCGGCGATGCGCGGTTCCGCCCGCGCCCGGCGTGTGCCCTGCCCGCGGAGGGTCCACAGCGGGTGCGGCCGGGCCTCTCGGCGGCCGCGGGGGACCTCCTCGAGCAGCATGGCGCAGGACGCGCCGTCGTTGCGTGGTCAACGGTAACTGATCGTGCCCGGGCGGTCGTTGGGCGTGACCACCGCGACCAGGTCGACTGTGGTGTCGCAAGGGGGCGCCGTCGGGGACGCCGTCACCGTCACGTCCCGCACCCCCGAGTAGGCGCTGCCATACGAGGAGGCCGAGTACCGACGCCGGCAGCGGCGCCATCGGCGCATAGCGCCCGGTCCGGGAGGGTGTAGGCCCGACCGCGGGCTCCGGCTCCGCCTCCTGCGGTGCGGACGGCAGGGCCCAGTGCTCGGCGAGGACGGTGGCGTTGTACCCGGGGTCCTGCGCGGCCCGCGCCGGTTCGGAGTCCCGCGGAGCGGCTTCGTCAGGCGGCGTGTCCGCGGGGCGATGCGAGGCGCGTTGGCGGGGCAGAGGCGGAAGGTGCCCTCCGTCGCTCAGGGGGAGGTCGGGTGAGCCGTTCATGCGACCACGCGCTGACGGGTGAGGATGCCGGAACGACGGTCTCCGGCCGCCGCCGGGTCGGCGGTCGCGAGCGCCCCGTGCCAACAGCCGCCGCCCCGCGGGAAGATGTGCTCGACCATGAAGGGCTGCGAGGTCGATCCGCTGTGCGTGAAGGTCTGCCTGCCGTCCGTGGTGCCACGCTCGCGCCCTCGGCGTCGCTCGAGTACCAGGTCGCCGTGACGGTCACGCCGTGTGTCACCGGTACGCAGCGCGATAGTGGCCGCCGCGGCCGAATGCACCCGTCTGGGCGAAGGAGGTCACGGAGACCTCGCTCACGCGCACCGGGGTGTCGCCGACGCGGGGGCGACTCGGCCGACGAGGGGGCGGCGCCGGCGTCGCGGGGGCGGCGACCGTCGCCGGCGGTCATGGTCGGCGTCGGCGATGTGGTCGCACCGGGCGTGCCCGGCGTGATGCCCGCGGTGGCCCCGGCGGAGGACCGGGACGCGCTCTGCGGCTGCGGGGGCGACGGACTCACGGAGGCGAGGGACCACTTCCCAGCGGAGCCGTCGGCCCCGGCGCGGCAGCGCTGCCGTGCGGGATCGCTGTCGTCGTTTCCCCTGTCCAGTTGGGGTAGTCCGCCGTGGGAGCTCCCCCGAAGCCACTGCGGCGAGGGTCAGCAGTCCGGGTGGGCGCCCTGTCTGGAAAGGCGCCCCGCGCCGCCCCGGACCGCCGTCGCGGCGAGGCCGGCCGTACCAGGCCGCCCGTCCTGCCGAGGCGCGGCGACGCTGGTGACCGCGGTCATCGCGCCCGCGCACATGAGGTCGATGGAGAAACCGGGGAGGGAGCAGCGGCACCAGCGCCGCCGGCGCTGAGCTCGCGCCGACCCGCTCCTCCCGTCGCTTCCGCAGACCACTCCCGCGATCACCTCCAGTCCCGCGACGAGGGCCTCGGCGTCCGCCCAGGCGCCGCGCACCAGGGTCTTCGCCATCCCGCGCAGGTGTGCGGAACGTCGCCGACGCCGCGTACGCGTCCGCGGCCGGTGGGGCGCCCGTATTACTGCTCGGGGGCCGTGTGCGGCGGTCCCAGCCACCGCTTCGACGGTTCCGCTCCGCACGGCGACGCCGAAGTGACCGGCTTCGACGTTCTGCAAGCGCGACCAGGACGTTCTCCGGTTCGTAGTCGCGGTGCACCACCGGTGCGGTGAGCGGCGGCGAGACCGAGCGACGGCCCCTGCGGCACCGCGAGTGCCGCCTCGGGTCAGTGGCTCCTTCCTGGCGGAGCACTGCCCGCAGGGCTACGCCGTCCACCAGCTCCATGACGATGGCGTCGCCCCGCGAACCCTCCACGTACTCGTACGGACTGACGACATACGGTGTTGTGAGACCTCCCAGCAGCTGTGCCTCGGCACGGAACTCCCGTGGGAACTCCCGGTCGGTCGCTGAAGGTACTGCCGCGACGGGAGTTGACGTGGCGTCATGCAACGCGTGCACCAGCACCCGCCGCTGCCCGAGCCCTGTTCCCGGCCTCGGTGTACCCGGGGGCTCTCCAGCCGTTCATTCACTTGTCCACTGCGTGTGGCGCGGTGCCGGCGACCGCGTCGACTTCTCCTCAAGAGACACGATTCCTCCCTGGCCCGTGCCGGGGGAACCCCCCACCCGGCTGAACACCCCCCGCCGACCGTCCGTACTCCGGGGGCGTCCGCCTCGAGGTCCTGCCGTCGCTCCGTGTGCCCGGCCTCGTCGTCGCAGGTCGGCCGCCGAGCTTCGGCGGCCTCGGGCGGTGTCCCGCGGTGTGCGCATGCGGATGACCGCACGCGGGGACGGCCGGCCGCCGGCCAGGCCCGCCGCGGCCCCTGCGGCCGCCCGATCATTGCGCGGGGGGCGGTCCACCCGCGGACGGCCGTCCCGCGGCCGTCGGGAGCGTGCTGCCAGGGCGCGTGCGCTTCCGGTCCCCTGGAGCGTGCCGTCCCGCTCGGCGGCTCGGCGGCATCGTCCTCGTTTCGCCGTCCCCGCCGCCGCGCTCGCCTGGTGCCCGGAGTCGCCGGAAGGCCGTGCATCCCCCGCGCGGTGTACTCGTCGGATTCCCAAGCCCGCCGGCCGGGCTTGGGCCCCGGCTCGTGCGGAGCCGTCGGTGACAGCCGTTCCGACCTTCCGCTGTTCGCGTCCGTCGGGTTGAGCGCGGCGTTCAACGCCTCCGCGGGAGCGCGCGCACTGGGACGCATGGTCTTCGCCGCCCGCTGACAGCCCGGCGGACGGCCTCCGGCGGTCGGAGTCGGCGGAGCGCGCATGGTGCTCCGCGGACCGCGGCGCATCCGGAGAAGACTCTCCGCTCGGTAGGGTGGCCTCATGGCAGCGACCGAGAGCCGCCGATCCGCCGAACGGGGACTGCGTGCGGATGCCCTGCGCAACCGGCAGCGGATCGTGGCGGCCGCGCGCGCCATCTTCGAGGAGCGGGGCCTGGACGCGCCGTTGGACGAGGTCGCCGAGCGCGCCGGCGTCGGCGCGGGAACGCTCTACCGGCGCTTCGCCTCGCGCGAGGAGCTGGTCGAGGCCGCCTTCGCGGAGGAGCTGGCGCAGGTGGAGGCCATCGCCGAGGAGGCGCTGCTCTGCGAGGACCCGTGGACCGGCTTCAGCACTTTCGTCGAGCGGCTGTGCGCGGCCATGGCGGCCGACCGCGGCCTCAGCGACCTGCTCGTCCTCAGGCTCCCGACGTCGACGATGGGCGCTGCCTTCTGCGACCGCCAGAACCGCGCCCTGGCCCGGCTCGTGCGCCGGGGGCAGGAAGCGGGAGCGCTGCGCGTAGACGTCGTCCCGGAGGACGTCCTGCTGTTCCTCATGGCCAATGCGGGCGTGATCGAGGTGACCCGGGGCGCCGCCCCGCACGCGTGGCGGCGCCTGGTGGCGTTCCTGCTGGAGGCCTGCAGGCCGGTGCACACAGGTGCCCTGCCGGCCCCGCCGACGCCACTGCAGACGCAGCGCGCCCTGCTGGGGAACGCCGAGGCCAAGGGACTGCGAGCGCCCGGCCGCGCGGGCCCCGCCGCCGACTGACCGGACAGCCCCTGCGGCGGGACTGTGAGGTGCCGCTGTGAGGTGCGTCACCGGGGAAATAAGCGGAGATTCAGGTCCGTTTTGCTCTCCGGAAGACGATGGCGACGCGCCGCAGGGGCGACGCGGACCCGGCTGATCAGGAGGCCGCCGTGAACCCACCCCCATCCCCGGGAGATGGCTGGACGGCGCTGGGGCAGGACGCGGCGCATACGCTCGATCGGGTCCATGCCGTGGTGCCATGGCCGCTGATGGCGGTGACCCTGCTCTGGCTGGCTCACCGGCACCCCGCGGTCTACGTCCGCGTCGCGGTGGCCCTGCTGCTGTCCAGTGCGGCCGGGCTCGCCCTGTGCGCGTCGATGGGACGAGTGCCGTTGCGCGGAACGTCCCCCGCCCGTGACTACCTGGCGGACTACTTCGGGCTGCCCGGCGCGGGTGCGGGCTGGTACCTGCTGATCGCGCTGGCGGCGATCGCCACCGTCCCGGCCGTGTGGGCGCGGATCGCCGTCGCGGCGGTCGCGCTCTCCTCGGTGGGTGTGGCGGTGGCGACCGCGGACGACCCGGTGGCCGGCACCCTCCTGGCCGCGGGTCTGCCGGTGCTCGCCTGGTTCACCGCACGCCTCGTGCCCTCCCGGCGGGGGACGGCGCGGCGCGCGGCCGACGCGGCGCCGCTGCGGCAGGCGGGCTGACGGCCATGCACCTGGACGGACTGGACGGACTGATCGAGGCGGCCGGCTGGTGGACGTACATCGTCGTGTTCGCCGTGACGGCGGGGGAGACCAGTGCGTTCGTCGGCCTGCTGCTCCCCGGTGAGACCGTGATCCTCCTGGCCTCGGCCATCGCCGGCCGCGGCGACCTGCAGCCGCTGCTCCTCGCCGCCGCCGTCGTCACCGGCGGCATGGTCGGCGACAGCCTCGGCTACGCGCTGGGCCGGACCTGCGAGCGCCACCCGGGCACCTGGCTGCACCGGATACGGCCCGACAGCGGGATCGGACGCGCGCAGCACTTCCTGGTGCGCCACGGCGGGGTGGCGGTGTTCACCGGGCGTTTCGTTGGTTTCGTCCGTACGTTCCTGCCGTTCGTCGCGGGGGCGTCCGGGATGCCGTACCGCCGCTTCTTCCTCTACAGCAGTGCCGCGTCGCTCGTCTGGGGCGTCGGCAATGTGCTGCTCGGCTACTTCGCCGGTGCGGCGGCCTCCGAACTGCTCCACCGTGCCGGTGTCGTCGCGATCCCCGTGCTGGTGGTGGCGGGCGGGGCCGTCCTGCTCGGCATGCGCCTGCTCGGCCGCCGCCGCGGGACCGCGCGGGCAGCCTCGCGGATCGTGGCGTCGGGCGGGGCCGGGCGGACGCCGGAGCAGGATCCGGCCGCCCACACCTCCGTA
Source organism: Actinacidiphila sp. bgisy167 (assembly GCF_965342175.1). Classification (GTDB taxonomy): domain Bacteria; phylum Actinomycetota; class Actinomycetes; order Streptomycetales; family Streptomycetaceae; genus Actinacidiphila. The sequence continues at coordinate 6,693 of NZ_CBDRBL010000028.1, read as the reverse complement.
CGGGGGTCCTGAGCCCTCGGGACAGCGCACCCGCCCCCCGGGCCCGGCCGGCGCCGCAGGGTGATGCGGCTCCTATGACCCGGTTCCGCCGGGTCGCGCCTGTGGGGACTGCGCGGCCTGACCGTTCCGGCATGGCCGGCCGGTCGGTGTGGGCGTCGTAGGCGTAGTCCGTGGCCTGGAGCGCGAACCGCTCGCCGAGCGACACGCAGTCCTCGCCTTCATGGCGCCATCCGCGCGCGGGCATCGGCGCCCGCACCCGGTTCCGGGTACGGCGTTTCCCCACACTGGTGCGTATGTCGTCTCCGGAGGCCGCGACCCGGTCGAGATCGGCCGCGAGCGGGACCAGGACGTGCACGCCGAGTCCAACCCGTGGATGCGGCACGAGTGGCCGCCCCGGCGCGGCCGGTTCAGGCGGCGCCCACGAGTCCGTCGCGGCCGAAGAGCGGAGCGTAGTCGCACGGCAACTGGTGCAGGATCCGGGTGATCAGTTCCGGACCGGCCAGCCCGGCGACCACGGCGAGCACGGTGCAGCAGTCCCACCGCGCCGTGGTGGTCGTGCCGCCGGTTCGGGCGGCAAGGTCCTCGACGAAGGCGCCGCAGGTGATGGGACGGAGCTCGGGGATCTCGGCGGTGAACACGAGTGCCGCCTCGACGGGCAGGCAGGCGGCCAGCGCGACGCGTTCGTCGCCGATGAGCCTTCGGCCCAGGGCGCCGAGCACCGCCCGTACGGCTTCCTCGGCCCGTTCCCGGGTGGGATGGACGCCGTCGTACCGCACCCGCTCCACCATGTGCTCGAACGTCATGGACGCCGTGGGCCGAGCCGGTTGAGGCTGGAAGGACATCGCTGAACCTCCGCGGTGCGTGCGTGCCGACCGGTGCGTCCGGCCGTTGCTGCCGCGCCTACCCCGAAAGCCGCGGTGTATGGCCGCCGATTTCACCGCCGCGTCTGCCCGATCCTGATGGTGTTTGTCGCTTGGGTGGTGGATTGGCCTGTTCGGGGGGTGTGGGGTGATGCTGGGATATGTGAGTACGGGTGTTCCTGCGGATTCCGCTGCTCCTGCCGTTCTGCCCGCGTGGTCGCCGATGCTGGCGGTGGCGGGGCCGTTGCCGGGGCCGGAGGTGGAGGCGGAGTACGGGTTCGAGCCGTTGTTCAACGGGGCTCGGGTGCTGGTGTATCTGCCGGGTGACGGGCAGGTGCGGTTGGTGTCGGCGGTGGGGCAGGACGTGACGGCGGGGTATCCGGAGTTGCGGGGGTTGCCGGGGGTGTTGCCGCCGGGGCTGGTGGGGGTGCTGGACGGGGAGATCGTGGCGTTGGGGAAGCATGGCGGGGTGTCGGTGGAGCGGTTGCAGCGGCGGATGAGTCTGCGGCATCCGGTGGCGGTGGCGGAGGCGTCCGAGGCGATGCCGGTGCAGTTGGCGGTGTACGACATCCTGCACTTGGGGGAGCCGGTGCTGCATTCGCCGTTCACGGCGCGGCGGGCGTTGCTGGATGATCTGGGGGTGGCGGGGCCGCATGTGGTGGTGCCGCCGTACTGGCCGGCGATGGCGAGCGAGGCGTTGCACTACATCCGGCAGGAGGGGTACGACGGTGTGGTGGCCAAGCGGTTGACCAGTACGTATCTGCCGGGGCGGCGCAGCCGCGACTGGATCAAGGTCAAGAACCTCCACCCCGACGGCTCCTGACCCGAGAGCCCCGCACGCGACGGCTCGCCACCGCGACATCACCGACTGCCGCGTCGCGCCCCGGCGTACGCGTCCCTGTGACGCCTCGCCCCCGTGACGCCTTGACCGCGTCCCACCCCGGTGTTTTCGCCCCCTACGACGGCCGACCGGTGGCCCGAGGCCCGGCGCGGGTCGTCGCCGGGCCCGGGGCGGTGCGACGTCACCGCCTGCGGGTGACCGTCTTGTGCTCGACGTAGCCGGTCAGGCCGACTGCCGTACTCGCGGGCCGGCGGGCGACCGCCATCGCGCGCTCGGGGTCCGCGCTCCACACGCCTCCACAGGCCGTACTCGGAGTCGTTGGCGATCCGCACGGCGTCGTCCTCGTCGTCGTAGGCGATCACGACCAGCACCGGACCGAAGATCTCCTCCTGGGCGATGCGCATGCCGTTGTCGACGTCCGCGAACACGGTCGGGGTGACGTAGTTGCCCTTCTCCAGTCCATCCGGCCCGCTGACCAGGCGGGCGCCCTCCTCGATGCCGGGCCGTGGGGTCCGTTGAGCGACGGCACGCCCCTGGCCCTGCGATCCCCTGGTGATCACCCGGTATGCGCCATGGGGTTCCTCCTGCCAGGCGACGGGAAACCCCCATGACCCCGGGGAGGGAGGCGAGACCACAGTGGAAACTTGTTCGATAAGTGCAACATTGCCGCGGCATTGCCAGTCCCTAGTGCACCTTCTGCTGGGGTGATATATGTCTAACTGCCCAGTGGTGCTACGATGCCGCCATTATGAGAGCCGATGCCGCACGCAACCTCGCCGTGGTCCTGCGCACCGGGGCCCGGCTGCTGGCCGAGGACCCGAGCACCTCGATGTCGGCCATCGCCGGCGCGGCGGGGGTGGATCGCACGACCGTCCACCGCCGCTTCGCCACGCGCGAGGCCCTGCTCAGCGCCGTCTTCCACGCGAAACTCGACTCCGCCGAGCGGGTCCTGGACGAGGCTCGGCTCACCGAGGCGCCCGTGCCCGTCGCCCTGCACCGCTATGTGGAGGGGATCGTCCCCGTCAGCCGTGAGTGGCCCGTCGACACGCGCCGCATGATGCGGCAGGACCCCGACGCCGACCGCCGGCGAGCGGAGCAGAGTGCGCGACTGGACGCCTTCCTGCGGCGCGCCGCGGAGGAGGGTCATCTGCGCCCGGGCGTCCCCGAGGAGTGGGCGAGGGCGGTTCTCGACCAGTTGGTGGACGCCGTCGCCCACCGCTTCCCCGAGGTGGCGCCCCCGCGGGCGGCGGATCTCGTGGTGGACACGTTCCTCAACGGCTTCGGCCGGTCCTGATCCGGATCGCGTACGAAGCGCGGGGGGTCACGGTCCGAGCGCGACGGCCGTGCGGGTGAGTTCGGCGGTGCCGGAGATGCCGAGCTTGGCGCGGATGCGGCGCAGGCCGGCGTCGACGGTGTGCTTGGACAGTCCCAGGTGCCGGGCGGTCCGGCGGCAGGTGCGGCCGGCGGCGGGTCTCACGCTCGCGGGGGCGAGGTCGGGGAGTCCTGCCGCGGTGGTGGCGGCAGTGGCGTCGGGGCCCGTGGCGGCGCCGGTCCGGGGCGTGGTGGCCGCGGCGCTCATGGGGGTGTCCTTGGTGACGCCGATGCCGCGACCCGGGCCCGCCGGCCGGTCAGCCGAGAGGCGGGACCGCCTCGACGTCGAACGGCTCGGCGAGCGGGGCTCCCGCGCCGCGGTCCGGCAGCTGCTGCGCCGTCCAGATGCACTTGCCGTTCGGGGTGTAGCGGGTGCCCCACCGCTGGGACAGGGAGGCGACGAGCTGCAGTCCCCGTCCGCCCTCGTCGGTCTCGGACGCGTGGCGGATGCGTGGCATTGTCAGGCTGTCGTCGTAGACCTCGCAGACCAGGTCCATGTCCCGCAGCAGCCGCAGCGTCATGGGGCCCTTCCCGTGGCGCACGACATTGCCCACCAGCTCACTGGCGAGCAGTTCCGTGGTCGGTGTCAGCTCCTCCAGGTGCCACGCGGACAGCTGCTCCCGTACGTGCCGGCGGGCCGTTCCCGCCGCCCGCGGGTCCTCGGGAAGCCGCCAGCTGGCGATCCGCTCGGGAGCGAGCGCGTGGACGCGGGCGACGAGCAGGGCGATGTCGTCGCTGGTCGTCCCCCCGGCGGGGAGCAGCCCGCGGATGAGGGAGTCGCAGAGCGTGCCCAGGTCGGCGGTTTCCTCGCCGATCAGCAGTCGCGCCAGGTCGTCGAGCCCCTTGTCGATCTCCCGCTCGGAGGACTCGACCAGCCCGTCCGTGAACAGCACGAACAGGCTCTCCTCGGGGACGTGCAGCTCGACGCTCTCGAACGGCTGCTCCGCCGCCCCCAGCGGCGGGTTCGGCACGGCCCTCGGGAAGGACACCGATCCGTCGGGACGGACGACCGCGGGCGGCGGGTGCCCGGCGCGGGTGACCGAGCACATTCCGGTGGTCGAGTCGTAGAGGACGTACAGGCACGTGGCGTAGAAGTCCGGGCCGAGCCCGCCGACGATGTCGTTGAGGTGCCCCATGATCTCGTCGGGAGGCAGTTCCAGGCCGGCCAGGGTGTGGACGGCCGTGCGCAGCCGTCCCATGGTGACCGCCTCGGACAGGCCGTGCCCCATCACGTCGCCGATGACGAAGGCCACCCGGCCGGCGGACAGCGGGATCACGTCGTACCAGTCGCCCCCGACGTCCGCGCCCTCCTCCGTCGGCAGGTAGCGGGCGGCGAGCGTGGCCGACGGCAGCCGGGGCAGCTCCTGGGGGAGCATGGCGCTCTGCAGTTCCCGGGAGCGGCTGTGCTCGGCGTCGTAGAGCCGGGCGCGCTCCAGCGCGTGCGCCACCAGCGCGCTGATGGCGCTCAGCAGGGTGCGCTCCTCGTCCGTGAGGCGCCGTGCCTCGTCGAAGGCGAGCACGCACACGCCGAAGGTGAGCCCGGAGGCGGTCAGCGGGAGGAAGGCCCAGGACTCCTTCCCCGACTGCTGCAGGCGGCCGGCCACGGTCGGGTAGCGCGTCGCGTACTCCTCGGCCGAGGAAATGAAGACCGGCCCGTGCGAGATGGCGTCCCACAGCGGGTCCCCGGCAATCGGGTGGCCGCCCTGGAGGTCGTCCAGGATGACCTGCGGATAGCCGACGGAGCCCACGTTGTGCGTCCTGCCGCCCTCGAGGGCCTGCACCAGCAGGCCTGTGGCGCCGAACGGGGGAAGGACGCCCTGGGCGACGGCGTCCACCACGTCGCGCGAGGTCGAGGCCTTGGCGAGGGCCGCGGTCAGCTCGGCGATCCGCGCCGCCCGTTCGCCCGCGGCGCGCTCGGCGGCGGCACGCTCGGCCTCGTGCCGGCGCCGCTCGGTGACGTCGGTGAAATAGAGCGTCACTCCGTCCGACAGCGGGACCAGCCGTATCTGGTAGCGGGAGCCCGTGTCCGGTATCGCGACGTCGAAACTCGTGGGAGCCGGCTCGGCCGCGGCCTTCCGGCAGCGGGACTCCAGGCCGGGGATCTTCCGCAGCGACGGGAGCGTCCAGAGCACCCGGCCGTACAGCTCCTCCTCTGAGGAGCCGAGCAGCTGTTCGGCTTTCAGGTTGACGAAGGTGATGCGCCATTCCACGTCCGCGGAGAGGAAACCGTCGCTCATGTACCGCAGGGCGCGGCTCAGCGCGTCGCGCGCGGACCGGGACTCGTTGCTCTCCCACGCCGTGCCGATCATCCGGTAGGGCTCGCCCTGCTCGTCCACGACCACCGTGGCGCGGGTCTCGGTCCACCCGTAGCTGCCGTCCGGGCGGCGTACCCGGTACTCGGCCTCGAACGTGCCGCGGGTTCGGATCGCCTTCTCGGCGGCCGACAGGGTCCACCGCAGGTCGTCGGGGTGGACGACCTTCAGCCAGGTCTCGAGCCGGGGCGTGAAATCCGCGGGGTCGGTGCCGTAGACGGCCATGGCCGCGTCGTCCCAGGCGAGCTCGCCGGTGCGGATGTTCCAGTCCCACGTGCCCACCTCGACGGCCTTCAGCGCCTGCCGCAGCCGGCTTCCGCTGGGCTCCTCGTGCGCCGGTCTTCTCGGCGGAGGTGCCTGGGCGACCCGTTCCTGCGCCCAGGCGGTCACCGCCTCGAGGAACAGCCACTGCTCCTCGGTGGGCTTCCCGGCCCGGCCGGTGACGACGGTCAGCGACCCGACCGGGCTCACGCCGTCCGTCAGGGCCATGGCCGCCAGACCCGTGCCGGGCCACGGCGTGCCCGCACCGGGCCCGACGGTCCCGGCCGACCCGTAGGCCGCCCACACCCGGCCGCGGCTGCGCGCGGCGCGAGCGGGAACAGCGGGGCTCTCGTAGTCGATGATCTCCCACGGGCGCGCGTACCCCGGTGGCAGTCCGACGGTGGACACCAGGCGCAGCGCGGACATCGGCCCGCGCAGGTGGACCGTGCCGCCCAGTCCGTCCAGCGCGGCGACGGCGTGCTGCAGCGCGAGCCGGAGAACCTCGCCCTCGGCGATGCCCTGCTCGACCTCGGCGAGCAGGGCCAATCGGTCGTCCACTATGCAAATGTACATTCCGGGCGGGACGGGGAGATGGTCACCCATGCCCCGGGGCCCGCCCGGACCGGCGTGTCTGGCCCGGCAGACGGCCGCGGCCGTCCTCGTGCCGCACGTGCAGGAGGAAGAGGGCTTTCAGCACGTCGTCCGACATGCCGGCCAGGACGGCCTCCGGTGTGGTGGCCATCTCGTGCGCGAGATCGCGCACCAGGCGTGCCACGCCGTCGACGCCGCACTCCTCGGCGCGGTGGGCGGGGCCGGGCTGGAGGGCGCCGTGGCCGAAGGGGTCGTGGTAGGGGCTCGTCTTGTCGCTCATGCGCATCTTCCGAACGGGGCGGGGATCGCCGCGGCGGGGGCCGTGCGAGGTGTGATGGACAGGGCCAAGAGTGCGCCAAGGCGGCCGCGTCGACCACGGAACGCTGTTCCTATGCCCAGGACTACCAGGCTGGGGACCGGGGAGCCGTGTTTCCCCCCGAAACGGGGAAAAACCCCC
>NZ_CBDRBL010000027.1:0-76822 GCF_965342175.1 Actinacidiphila sp. bgisy167 | reverse complement strand
CCCCGAGTGACCCGCTTCCCCCCTGGGGGCGCGGTGGTGGGACGGCCGGCTACCGGCGCGGTCCCCGCCCCTTCGTGACGTGCAGGGACACCGGGATCGGCGGGAGCCAGTACGGCGTGTCGCCGCGCATCACCAGGGACGCCGTCCGGTCCTGCGGTGCGTGCGTCCCGCGGGCGTCCGCGGTGACGGTGAACGTCGCCCGCTGCCCGGGCCGCAGCGTCAGAGCGTCCCGGCTCTCCGAGAGCCAGCCCACGTCCGTCTCGGTCCCGTCCCAGCCCGGCAGCTCCTGCGCGGTGGCCACCGGCACGGGGAAGCGGCTCTGCTCGCTGCCGCCCACCCGGTACATGCCCGGGGCGCCGCCGCCGCGGTAGACGGCGGTCGGGGCGTGGGGCAGCTCGGTCCAGGTGTCGCTGCCCGGGTCGTAGGCGTAGCCCTCCGAGGTCAGGACCCTGTTGACGCCGACCCGCTTGAAGCCGCCGGACACCAGGAGCCGGCCGTTGGCAGCGGCATAGGCCGCTGTGGCCAGCCCGACGGGCATGTCGGCGGCAGGCTGCCAGCTGTCGGAGGCCGGGTCGTAGGCGTACGCCTGCGCCGTCTCCACGTAGTCTTGCGTGCCGCCCGCGCAGTACAGCCTGCCGCTGATGGCGCCGCACGAGGCCCAGCCGATCGTCTGCGGGTAGTCCGCGGCCCGGGTCCACCTGCCGGAGGCCGGGTCGAAGGCGTACACGGTGCTCGCGCACTCGGTGTTGTCGCAGCCGCCGACGACGTACAGCCGGCCGTCGAGGACGGCGCCCGCCGCGCCGTAGCGGCCCTGGGGGACGTCCGGCCCCTTCGTCCAGGTGTTCCGTGCCGTGTCGTAGACCTGGAGGGTGCGGCTGACCGTCTCCTGCGGGCCCCAGCCGCCGACGGCGTAGAGGCGGCCGTCGATCATCCCGTGGGCGGTGGCCTGCCGCGGCTCGGGCGCCGGGGCGCCACGGGTCCAGACGCCCGCCGACGGGTCGTACACGTAGAGGTCGGCGGTGGGAGTGGAGCCGTCGGAGCCGAGGGCGGAGTAGATCCTGCCGCGGTAGGTCTCCACGGCGTTGTCCATCACCGCGACGGGGAGGTCCGGCAGGCCGCGCCAGGCGGTCGCGGGGGGCGTGGCGCCCGGGTCGGTCCCGGAACGCTCGCCGATGCGGAGCGTGGCCGGCGCCGTACCGGTGTTGCGCACGATCACCTTGCGGACCGCCTTGCCCCCGGCCGCGGCGGTGGCGTCGATCCGGGTGGTGTCGAGCGACAGCCGTCCCGCCGCGAGCGCGAAGGACGCCGCCACCACCTTGTCCGGCCGGACGGTCACGGTGCGGGAGCCCGTGCGGTAGGAGGGCTTGGCCGCCGAGACGGTCTGGCCGCCGTCGCCGGGGACGAAGAGGCGGTACAGGCCGTCACCCGCGCGCGGGTCGTCGGTGGAGGCGGTGGTGAGTGCGGTGGTCGCCGCCGAGGTGCCGTGCGGGCCGCCGCGCACCACGGCGCCGACCAGTCCCGCTCCGGTGTTGGCGTCGGTGACCGTTCCGGTGACCACTCCGCCGCGTACGGGGGTGAGGATCCGCCGGCTGACCGTCACGTCGTCGACGGCCCAGAACATGCCCGGCCCGGTGAAGTGGAAGCGCAGCCGCACCGAGCGCTCGCCGGCGTAGGCGCTCAAGGGCACCTCGACGCGGCCGCTGCTCCACAGCTGGTCCTGGTGCCACACCGTCGTCCAGGTCCTGCCGCCGTCGTCGCTGACGTCGACGTCGCCGCTCTGCTCCGAGGAACCCTCGTAGTCCGTGGCGAAGGCCAGCGCCGGGTCGCCTTCGCCGCTGAAGTCGTAGGCGGGACTGATGAGCTGGGTGTCCAGGGCCGTGTCCCAGCCGGCGTGGTCGTTGTCGGCGACGGCGAAGGCCCCGGAGCCGCCCGTGGTGTTGCCCCGGCCGCCCGGATCGTCGAACGCCCAGCCGCGGGCGGTGCCGGGTGCGTCCACGACGCTCCAGCCCTCGGGCGCCCCGGCGGTGGAGTCGAAGGACTGGCTGTCGACGGTGCGCACGCTCAGGCGGTACGCGGGGTCGCCGTCCGCCCAGGTGTCCGCGGGCAGCTCCAGGCGCAGCTCCTGGTCGGCCGCGCCCACCGTCACCTTCCGCACCAGGGCCTGGTAGTGGGAGTCGTCGCTGACGACCCGGAGGGTGTAGGTGTACTTCTCGGGCAGGTCGAGGCGGAAGGCGCCGGTGTAGACGTCGGACCAGACGGGAGCGCCCGGAACCCCGTCCACGGTGATCCTCGCGTGGAGCGGCCAGCCGTGCCCGGAGCCGTCGGCGACGGTGCCGGACACCCGGTGGGTGGGCACGGCGCGCAGGGCGACGTCCCGGGACACGGCGGCGCCGTCGGCGACGTCGACGCCCGCGGCCTCGCCGAGCGCGTAGCCGTACGCCTCGACCCGCAGGTCGTGCCGCCCGGCGGGCAGCGGCAGGCTGTAGCGGCCTCGGGCGTCGGTGATGACGCGGTAGATGCCGGAGGTCACCTCGGCGGCGGGCACGGGGGCGCCGCTGCGCAGGTCGGTGACCGTGCCGCTCACCGTGCCGTGGGCCCCCATCCCGAAGGCGCCGGTGCCGTTCGGGGTGCCCAGGCCGGTGGGGCCGTCGTAACCGGGGCCCGCGGTGCACAGGTATGCCGGGGCGCAGCTGCCGTTGGCGCCCTCGGTGACGTCGTTCAGCCCGGAGGCGCCGGAGGCGTACGGGTAGGTGTTGGGGTAGGAGCCGGCGACGGGCTCGCCCGCGTCGGCGTAGACACCCGCGATGATGGGCGCGGAGGCGCTGGTCCCGCCGGCCACGACCCAGCCCCCGCTGACGCTGTCGTAGACGGCGACCCCGGTGTCCGGGTCGGCCACCGCGGAGACGTCCGCGACAGTGCGCCCGGAGCAGCCGGCGTCCTTCTGGAAGGCGGGCTTGGGCTCGTACAGCGAGCAGCCGGAGCCGGCGCCGCCGCCGTCGTGGTCCCACACCGATTCGGTCCAGCCGCGGTCGCTCGCGGCGTCCCGGGTGAGGCTGGTGCCGCCGACCGCGGTCACATAGGGGGAGGCGGCCGGGTAGGAGACGCCGTAGCGGTAGTCCCCGGAGGAGGCGACGACGGCGACGCCCGGGTGGTCGTAGTGGACGTCGGCCGCGGACTCGCCGGGGTCCTCGCCGAAGTACGCGTAGTTGGAGCCGTAGGAGTTGGAGACGTACTTCGCGCCGAGGGCGACGGCCTGGTCGACGGCCGCACCCAGGTTCTCGGCGTCGGCGGCGTCCGCCTCGACGAGCACGATGCGGGCCTTGGGGGCGACGGCGGAGACCATGTCCAGGTCGAGGGATATCTCCCCGGCCCATCCGGCGTCGAAGTCCGGATAGTCGGTGCCGCCGCGCTGGTCGACCTTGGTGAAGCAGCCGTTGGCGGTGGTGCAGGCGGGAAGCCCGTACTGCGCGCGGTAGACGGCGAGGTCGGCTTCGGCGTTCGGGTTGTCGAAGGCGTCGACGACGGCGATCGTGGCCCCCGCCCCGCCGTCGGCGGTCAGGCCGTAGGCGTCACGCAGGTCGGCGGGCCCGAAGCCCTCCGGGTCCTGCGCGGCCGTGGCCTTGCGCGCGGGGACGTCGGTGCGCCGCAGGCCGAAGCATGTGAACTCGTGCGGCTTGGGAGCACCGCAGAACGGCTCGACCCCGCCCTGCGCCGGGTGTGCGGCCGAGGTCGGCGCGGTGGTGTGCTCGCCCCCCGCGGCCAGGGCCGGCGCCGGGGCGACACCGAGCGCTGCCAGGACGGCGGCGCTCAGCAGCCCGGCGGCAAGGGACGACCGTCTGCGCCGGTGCGGCGGACGGCTCGGGAACATGGACAATTCGCAACTCCTGTCGGCATCTCGGGCGGCGCACGCACCGCCCCTCGCTGGGTGAGTTGCGCGAAGTCCGGCACAAGTTCCGTCCAGGGGCGGGATATTTCGGCGAAGCACGGTCCTCGCGAGCCTCAGGACGCGTCCACCAGCCACTGCCTGACCTGCTTGCGGGCCTTGTGCAACCGCGACTTCACCGTCCCCAGCGGGATGCCGAGGCGTTGCTCGATCTCCCGGTACTCCATCTGGCAGATGTCCCGGTACACCAGCGGCGCGACCAGTTCGGGGCTGGTGTCCTCCAGCCGTTCGAGGGCTTCCAGCAGATCGAGCCGGGTCCCCGCGACCACACTGGTCCTGCGCGGGTCGGGGGTGTCGGCCTCGGCCGCGGACAGGGGCTGCTCGGAGCGTCGCCGTTTGAGCTCGCGGTACTTCTGGCGCGCGCAGTTGGCGACGACCGTGTGGAGCCAGGTGTGGAAGAGGCTGCGCCCCTCGAAGGAGCCGATGCTGCGGGAGACCTGGAACAACGCGTCCTGCGCGGCGTCTTCCGCGTCCTCGCGGTGGGGCAGGAAGCGCCCGCAGCGGCGGAGCACCTCGGGCCGGATCCGGGCGAGGAGCAGTTCCAGGGCCCCGGCGTCGCCGGCCGCCGCCCGCGCGGCGAGCTCCTCCGTCTCCTGGGCGGGCGTCACAGGGGGTCCTCCTCGGTCCTTCTACGGGTCGGTGCATGATAGGCACATGCCCCCACCTCAGCAGATCGGCCGCTACCGGCTGGTGCGACCTGTCGGTGCCGGGGCGTTCGCGATGGTGTGGCTCGCCCATGACGACTCCCTGGACGCGCCCGTCGCCGTCAAGGTGATGGCCGAGAACTGGGCGTACCGCATGGATCTGCGCGAACGGTTCCTCTCCGAGGCCCGGCTGCTGCGCAAAGCCGCGTCCAGCCGTCTCGTGCAGGTCTTCGACGTAGGGGAACTTCCGGACGAGCGCCCGTACTTCGTGATGGAGTACGCCGACGGCGGCACTTTGGACGATCTCCTCGCCCTGGGACGGCCGTCCCTGGGCGAGGCGCTGCGGCTGACCGCGGAGGCCGCCCGCGGCGTCGCGGCGCTGCACGAGGCGGGTGTCGTGCACCGTGACATCAAGCCGTCCAATGTGCTGATCAGTGGGGTGCGGGAGGGTCAGGGGCGGGTGCTCGTGGCCGATCTGGGCCTGGCCAAGGCGCTCGCCCAGGCCTCCGGTCTGACGATGGCCGCCGGGTCGGCGGGCTACATGGCGCCGGAACAGGGCCGCCCGGACGGGGGCATCGACGTGCGCGCCGATGTGTACGGCCTGGGGGCCCTGCTCTACCACCTGGTCACCGGTTCGGTGCCCGGCCCTCCCGGCAAGGTCGTCCGGCCCGGCCGCCTGCGTCCGGGCCTTCCGGCCGCCGTGGAGCGGGCGGTGCTGCGCGCCCTGCAGCCGGACCGGCGCAAACGCTGGCCGAGCGCGTCGCGGTTCGCCGACGAACTGGACGCGCTGGCCGCCCGGTCGGTGGACCATGTGGAGGGAGCGCGGCGCGGAAGGCCCGCGCGCACCATGGTGGCCGCCCTGTGCGCCGCGGCGCTCGTGGCGGCCGGCACGGGGCTTGCCGCCTCACGGTCGGGTGCGCCTTCGGCCGCGGCACCGACGGCTGAGCGGGCGGTTGAGCAGACGGTGGCGCCCACGGTGGTGAGCGACGCCACCGAGCGGATCCGGGTGCGGGTCCCCGCGGGCTGGGGCCGGGAACTCGTCCGCGGCGGATGGAGCCCTCGGGCTCTAGGGCTTCCCGATGCCCACGAGCCGGCCCTCCTGGTCGCCGCCGACACGGGGAGCTGGCAGGACCTGGGTTCCGGTGTCGACGGGGTGTTCGTGGGCCTCAGCGAGCACGGGGATCTGACGGCCCGGGTGGACGCCGTCCGGCACGGCGGCTGCCGCTACCGGGGCAGCCGCGCCTACGGGGCCGCCACGTCTCCGGGCTGGCGGGGGCGGGTCCGCCACTGGACCGCGTGCGGCCCGCGGGGCGGCTCCGTCGACGAGATCAGCCTCACCCGGGCAGGCGCCTCGCAGCCGCAGGTCTACGTGCAGATCCGCCAGGCCGGCGGCCCCGATCTGACCGATGACGTCCTCGGCGGTCTGCGGATCACCGCGTGACCGCGGCAAGCCGTCGCCGAGAACTTCCGCCGCCCGCCGTGCATCTCACCGGCGATAAGGAATACGGGCCGGCACCAGACCCGCGCGGCCGGCCGAGGAGAAAAGAGAACGTGCACATGACCGAACACCAGGCGCCTGAGTCCCGGGCCGTCCGCCGCGACAAGGCCGGGGTCCGCCACGTGCTGCCCGCCGAAAGCCCCGACGGGAGCACGCCGCCGACCCGTGGCGGACGGCGTACCGGTGGGCTCACCGGCCGGGGCGTCGCGCTGCTTACAGGCGGTCTCGTCCTGGCGGCGGCTCTCAGCGGCTGCGGCGTCGGCGGTGGCGGCACCACCGCGAGCGCCCCGCGTACGCTCCCCGGCACGGCCGCCCCGGCGGGCGGCGATCCGGCGGGCGGCGCCCCGGCGGGCGGCGATTCCGCGGGCGGAGACCCGCAGGGCGGTCAGCCGCCGGTCTCCGGCACACCCACCGAGGGGAGCACCGGCCCGGCGACCTCGGCGCACCCGCCGTCCGGCACCGCCTCCCCGCGGCGGGCGACCGCCGAGCGGTGCCACACCTCGGACCTCAAGGCGTCGATCGGGCACAACGACCCAGGCGCGGGCCAGGAGAACTTCCCGGTCGTCCTCACCAACCGTTCCGGCCGCGCCTGCACCGTTTACGGCTTCCCGGGCCTGGCCTTCGTCAACGCCGCCGGGGAGCAGGTGACCGTGGACCCGGAGCGCGCCACGGGGCAGCCGGCGCGGCGGGTCACGCTGGCGCCGGGAGCCGGCGCCTGGGCGGCGATGTCCTTCGCCGACCCGGCCGTCACGGGCGTGACCACGGTGATCCCCGCAGCGGTACTGGTCACCCCGCCCGACGAGACCTCGTCCCTGAGGGTGCCGTGGACCGGCGGCAGGGTGTCCAACACCGGCAAGGCGTCGGTGCCCCGTCTCAGCCCGTTGCAGCCGGGAACCGGCCCGGCGTAGCGGGCCGCACGACCGGGCTCCCCGTCCCCGCTGCCCCACGAGGCCCAGGTCAGCGGAGGGCCGAGCCGAACGACCCCGCGAGCCGGCGCACCTCGTCCAGCGGGTACGGAGTCCGCCGGCTCCGGAGCTGGAACGCGCGGTTGAAGTCGGACACCGCCGCGGCGATCGGCGCGTGCCGGGCGAGGATCGCCGCGGCCTGAGCGGGGATTCCGGTGGGGCGCTCGCCGGCCGCGTAGGCGCGCACCAGCGCGGCGCGGCCGTCCCGGTCCTCCCTCCGGAATCCGTACAGCGCGGTGACCAGCCAGTTCACCAGGTAGGTGACGGTGAAGGCGCGGTCGTAGGTCTGATGCCGGTCGAAGAACCGGACCTCGTCGGGCGAGAGGTCGAACCGGGAGGAGAACGCGAGTCCGAAGTCCGAGAAGTAGAGGCGGTGGCCGTCGGTCAGGATGTTCTCGAAGTGCGCGTCGAAGTGGAGGAGACCGCGGCTGTTCATGAACGACGTGCCGGCCGCCAACTCCCTCTCCACCATGGCGCAGGCCCGGTCGGCCGCCTCGTCACCTGCCTCGAGCCGGGTGTTCAGCCACTGGTGCAGGTTCTGCGGGATGTACTCCAGGAACAGCGCGATGCTCGCCGAGGACTGCCGGAGGGCCTCGATCCTGCGGCGTATCTGCGGCCCGCCGTCCCAGTAGGCCACGGCCCTTTCGACGTCGGCCAGTTCCTCCGGAAGGGGCGTGGAGTCCGGCAGCACCCGCCAGTGGTGCATCAGGGGGAAACCGTCGTTCTCCGCCGCGAGCACCCAATTCGTCGTCATGGTGTGCGCGGCGAGTTCCCTCCAGGCGCCGAAGCCCGGCTGGCCGATCAAGCCGACGCCGAAGTGGCAGAAGTCGGGCAGCTCGAAGAGGTTCGCCGTCGACCGGAGGTGCTCGGGCTGCCGCTCCACGTCGGTGAGGGGCACCCGCTTCACGAAGACCGGGGTCCCGGCGACTTCCAGAAGGGCCGTCTTCCCCCCGATGCCGGACCCGACCGGCACGGCCGCGTCCACGAGTTCGCGCAGGGAGGCGTCACTGTGCAGCGCCAGGGAGGTCGCGACCTCGCTGTGGGCGGTCAGACGCTCGCCGCGCGACATGTCAGGGCACTCCACTGCTGCCTCCACCACCCGGCTGCCGGCCTCTCGGTTCCCCTGCCGCCCGCGCTCGGCGTTACGGCGCCGCGACGCACGTGCGGCCACCGCACGGTGCCAGAACTGTACGCGCCCGCGCTGCCGGGTCACGGCGCCGGCGCTGCCAGGTGGTGCCGGGATGTGCCGGCACACGTCCCCCCGCGGCTTCCTGGCGGACCCTGACCGCGCCCGGCCGGATCGCTCAGCGTGCGGGGACGGGAAAGATCATGCAGCTGCTCGTGGCGTGTGCGAGCAGGCGGTCCGCCGCATCGAACAGCTCGGCCTGGGCCAGGGCGGTGCGGCGGCCGTGGTTGAGGACGGTGCCGACGGCACGGACCTTCCCGGTGTCGACGGTGATCGGACGCAGGAATTTCAGGCTCAGGTCGAGCGAGGTGTAGCCCATGCCCTCGGGGAGGACGGACTGCACGGCGCAGCCGGCGGCCGAGTCGAGGAGCGTGGCGTAGACGCCGCCGTGGACGCTGCCGATGGGGTTGTAGTGCTCCTCCCCCGGTTCCATGGCGAAGACCGCGCGGCCCTCCCCGACCTCCTCCAGGGTGAACCCGAGGGTCGAGGCGATGGGCGGTGCGGGAAGGCGCCCGGCGGCCACGTCGCGGAGGAACTCCAGACCACTGGTGCGGCCGACCGCGGCCGCGGAGACATTGGGGTCTCCCCATTCGTAGGTGCGTGACCTCGACATCGGGCGTCCTCCTGAGCGACTGGCTTCGCCATCCGAAGCTAGCTATCCGCACATCTGGATGTCAATGGCGAAGCCAGCCTACGATGACCGATATGACCTGGCTGGAGACCAGTACCGAGAACTGCACGGTACGGCGCACCCTCGACCTCGTCGGCGAGAAGTGGTCGCTGCTGGTGCTGCGTGACGCCATGAACGGCGTACGCCGCTTTGACGACTTCCGCCGGCACATGGGGCTGTCCGAGGCGGTGCTGGCGGACCGGCTGCGCAAGCTGGTGGCCGCGGGCATCCTGGACACCGTCCCGTACCGCGAGCCGGGCAGCCGCACCCGCCACGAGTACCGGCTCACGTCCAAGGGCTGGGACCTGTGGCCCGCGGTGATCGCGCTCAAGCAGTGGGGCGACCGCTACACCGCCGATCCGGAGGGCCCACCCCTCGAGGTCCGGCACCGCGACTGCGACGAGCCCGTGGAGGCGGTCGTCGTCTGCGCCGGCGGCCATGGGCCGCTCACCCCCCGGCAGGCCCGCACCGGGCCCGGCCCCTCCGCCCGAGCGGCCGGCTGAGCCACCGCCCGCGCCCCCGGCGCAACGCGTCCCGCCCTCCTCACGGCGCGCCGCCCGGACACCGATCAGGCGTGCGCCGCGCCCGGGCCCGGTGCGAGCACCGCCGCGAAGAGGCCCGGTCCCCGCCCTGATGGCGCCGCGACTTCGCACCAAGCCGATCCGAGCGTCGCGGCGCTTGCGGCTCACTATGCACACGTCCTCGGCCGCCCCGACGACACCGAGCCGCGCCGCCGGCCCGGCTGGAGAGTGTGAGCAACCAACGCCTGGATCCCTGAGCGATCGAGGCTGCGCGCGTCAGAGTTGAGCGGTAGCGGGCCGGGGCGAATCGTCAAGACTTGCCGGTGGAGCTCAGTTCGGATCGCCGGTGCGCAGGGCGACCTTCAGCCGCGTGAATGCTGTCGGAGTCGGCCTTTGGGCCAAAGCGATCTTGATCTGCTGGGCGATCTCTCCGGGGGTGTTCCTGCTCGAGTCGCATTCGATGTCGTAGACGCCGTGCGCATGGACCTGCTCGAACTGCAGCGCGGCAAGACCTGGCGTCCGGTCGCCGCGGACCCGTTCCCGACGCTCCAGCTCCGGCAACGGGCAGTGAACGCCCACAAGGACGACGTTCTCGGCAGGGAACAGGTCGAGGCAGTCGAGGAGGCGCCAACGCCGGCTCAACACGTGGTCCACCACGACGTTGTTGCCGGCCGCGGCCATCCCGGCGACGGCACGGTGGAAGCCCATGGCGGTTCGGTCGATCTCGGCCTGCAGATGTTCGTCGGGGATGTCCCGATCGGACCGCATCGCATGGAAGGCGTCCACCGGCATGTGAAAGAACGATGCGTCCAGGACCCGGAGAAGCTCTCGGGCGATGCTCGACTTGCCGGAACTCGACGTTCCGTTCAGGAGGATGATCAGCCCACCCGGCCACTGGCCAGGTAGAAAACCGCGGGTCTCGCCGCTGGGGGCGTTGGCCGGAACCGCTTCGTTCCGTTGTGCATCGTCATGCGACATGGGCGGATGATCTCGCGGGTGGCGACAGGAGCGCCACCCGCGATTCAGGCCGCTTCGCTCTCCTCCCGCTCGACCAGGACGCCGTTCTCGAACCGGGCCCGCGCGGACGACCGGCACGAGGCGGGCGCACCTGTGAACCGCGCGATATCGGTCAGTGGCATCCCCGTCGCACGGAGGTGAACCCGCATGCGGATCAGCTCGACGTCGGCCGTCGTGTTTGGGTGACGGTTCGCCCGGCCGGATCCCCGCTCCTGGGTTCCCGCACACCGCACCGACGAGCGCCATCCCGTCGCAGACGGTGACCGGGATCCACGGGGTTGATACGGTCCTGGTTGCCGGGAGACGGCAACGACGTGTTCCGGGAGGGGAGACGGGGCCATGGGGGGCGTACCGGACGAGGAACTCGAGGCGTTCGCACGCATGCTGGACGAGGTATCGGCGACGGGCCGGCGGCCGCGCAGGGACGAGTTGGACGCGCTGCGCGAGTCCGGCGAACGCGCGGGCGGAGGGGGCTACACACTGCGGGACCTCGTCGGCGCCTACCTGACGGCGACCCGCGACGCGTGGGGCACGCTGCGGGGCGTCGGGGCTGCCGGCACGGCCAAGGAGGTGCGGTGTGCCGGGGACGCGGTGCTGACCGCCCTCGACGCGGCGGTGGCGGCGCTCGGGGCGGGCCATGAACGCGCCCAGCGGCTCCTGGTCCGCCAGGAGGAGGCGGCCCGCGCAGAGTTCGTCGACGACCTGCTGCACGGCCGCAGCGACCCGGGACGGCTCGCGGAGCGCGCCGAGCGCTTCGGTCTGCGGCTGGGCCGCGGGCACGCGGTGGCGGTGGCGCGCGGCGTGGACGCCTACGAGGACGGCCATCCCGTGGTGCGGCGCATCGAACGGGAGCTGGCGGGCCGCTTCGGCCACCGCGACGTCCTGGTGGTCGGCAAGGACGGCCGGCTGGTGTGCATCGCCCCCGGCGCCGAACGCCACATCTTCGAAACGTTCGCCGACACGGCGCTGGACCCCGGCCCCGGGTACCACGCGGCCCGCCGGGTGGCGGTCGGCCGTACCCACACCGGCACCGGTGGCATCGTGCGCAGTTACGAGGAGGCCCTCGGGGCGCTGGACGTCGCCGACCGGCTGCGCCTGCACCCGTCCGTGCTGCGGGCCGAGGAACTGCTGGTCTTCCCCGTGCTGATGCGGGACCGGGCCGCTATGGCCGACCTCGTGCGCACCGTGCTAGGGCCGCTGGAGCAGGCGCGGGGCGGCGCCGGTCCGCTGCTGGAGACCATCACCGCGCACGCCGAGGCCGGGCATGTGAACGCGCAGGCCGCACGCCGGCTCGGCCTCGGGGTCCGGACGTTCACCTACCGCCTCGAGCGGATCAAGGTGCTGACCGGCTATGACCCCGGCGACCCGCTGCATCGCTACACCCTGGAGACCGCGGCGATGGGCGCCCGGCTGCTCGGCTGGCCCGAACAGCCCCTTCAGCGTCCTGAGTCCTGACTTCGCCTGGAGTTCCCCCATGACGCGCGGGACCGAAGCTTGCGCCGTTGGAACTGACCGCCGGGCAGCGGGCCGAGTCGGAGCGGTGGGTGCGGCGGCGCAGGGGCGCCCAGGATCTCGCCCTGTGGGCCCGGCTGATCCCGGCGTGCGACGCGGTCGGCGATGACGGGTTCCCGGTGTCCACCAAGGTGGTCGCGGAGGCAGTAGGTGTCTCCTTCAGGAGTCGGCGCCGATGACTGCGGAGGAACGGGGTGTGCGGGCCATTGGGGTGAGTCTGCGGTAGTACGCCGGACGGCAGACGGCCCGGTCCCGAGGAGACGGGACCGGGCCGGGTGCGCCTTTGGGCACGGTGGCGCTACGCGCGTGCCCCCACGGACTACAGCGTCCTCGCGCGTAGCGCGGCTCCGACAGGCAGGAGGGTGCCGATGACGGCGAGCAGTGTGGACACGATGGCGACACCGATGACGTCTCGGTACGGCACGACGAGGGGCCGGGTCAGGGGTTGTAGTAGCCGGTCACGTAGGTGCGGTCGAAGCGACCGGCCTCCAGGTCCGCGCGCTGGATGGACCACTGCATTCGCGTGCCTTCCCGGTCTGCGACGTCCGCGTCCCAGTGAATGAGCGCAACCCAGTCCTCGGGGTCCCCCGACGCCGGCACACCGCCGCCCCACCGCCCTTGCTCGGCCTGCTGCACAGCGCAGCTCACGATCTCCTTCAGCGGGTCCGGGTGCGCCGCGTTGACCAGGCCCAGGAGTTCAACGAGTGCTGGGCCATCGGTGGGGAGCAGGAGGCTGGACTGCTCATCTCCGGCCTCCTGAGCAACGACGTGGTCCAGGAGCACGTACCGCCCGACGCCCTGTCACGCGTCTCGTCCTTCGACGCCCTGCTGTCCTACGTCGCCGTTCCCATCGGCCAGCTCGGCGTGGGGCCGCTCGCGGACCGTTCCGGGGGCTACCCGGTGACCACCGCCGCCGGAGTCGTGTACGCCGCGGCGGCGCTGGCCACGATGGCGTCCGCGGCGGTGCGCCGCCTGCCCCATGGCCGTTCCGCCGCCGAACGGGCCGACCGGGCCCTGGCGGCGGCGTAGCCGGTGGCCGCTTCGCCGGCCGCCCGCCGATCAGAGGGTGACAAGCCGTATCGCCGCGAGGAGGGTCAGAGCGACCGTGACGCGTTCGAAGACCTTCGGGCTGATGCGGCTGATGGTGGCGCGGCCCGCGGCGGCCCCCGCGAGGACCGCCGGGGAGGCCATCGCGCCGAACGCCAGGGTCTCGGGTGTGATCAGCCCCAGCCCAGCGCTGAACGGCACCTTGAAGGCGTTGAGCAGCAGGAAGAACCAGGCGCCGGTGCCGAGGAAGCCCAGCACGGGCAGTCCCACGGCCAGGAGGTACAGCGCCATGATCGGGCCCGCCGCGTTCGCCGTCATCGTGGCGAAGCCCGCCAGGACGCCCGCTCCCGCGGCGACGGCCCGGTGCTGCGCGACCGGGTCGTCCGGGCCGCGGCGCCGGCTCCACCAGTGCACGGCGAGCATCGACAGCAGCAGCACACCGATGAGTTGGCGCATCCGCGTGTCGTCGACCCGGTCGACGACCACCACGCCCAGCAGCACACCGACCACGACCCAGGGGAAGAGCCGTACCAGCTGGCCCCAGTCGGCGTGCCGCCGGTACGCGGCCACCGCCACGGCGTCCCCGACGAGGAGCAGCGGCAGCAGCACGCCGGTGGACAGCTTGGCCGGCAGGACCATGGCGAAGAGCGCGACCCCCACCGTCCCGGCCCCGGACACCCCGGTCTTGGAGTAGCCGACGAGGAAGAGGGCGAACAGGGCGACGGCCCATTGCGCCGGGTCGAGTGAGGGCATCAGGGCCGCCGGTCGGCGGAGGCTGCGGAGGTCACGACACGTTCTTACCTGTGCCGCTCCGGGCCGCCGCGGCCGGGGTGGACCCGGCGACGCGGCGAGGGCCCAAGACCCCGCGGTCGCGTCCCGGTCGGCCACACCTCGGTACATGTGTCCGGTTGTCATCCAGGGTTTCCCTGGACGCCGCGACCTCGTGGGCTCGCCGTCCACGCGCGGGCCTGGGATGGCGGGGCAAGGACCGGGCGGGGCGAGATACCGCCCGGTGGCTCAGAAGATCAGGAGAGTCTATGTCGGTCACAGCCGCCGAACCGCGGGACAGGGCGCGCCGGATGGGGCAGGCCGCGCGCAGGGGAGCGGTGTTCGCCGCCGCCCTGGCGCTGGTCGCCGTCGTCCCGCCGTCCCTCGCGGGTGCGCAGTCGCCCGCCCCGGGCACGCAGGGGATCGCGTGGACGACGCAGCAGGTGGCCCCCGGCCTGGAGGTGCGCAGCGGCGTGCTGCGGGACCCGTCGGCCGCCGGGGTGTGGACGGTGACCGTGCAGGCCCCCGCCGTCAACCGGCTCACGGGCGCCGCCACCTGGGCCCCGCTCGGTGACCGCGCCTGGGCCGACGCGACCGCCGAGCGGCTGCGGCAGGCCGGGCTCGAGCCGCGCCTGGAAGCGGTGGAGTGGGACACCTACGCCGACACCCCCCGCGGCGTGATGGGCTGGCAGGTCCGGGTCGGCCGCTTCGCCACGCAGGCCGAGGCCGGCCCGGCGAACGCGGCGGTCGTGGCCGCCGGATTCCGTACGGCGACGGAGTGGACCGGCTACGACGGACGGCAGGCCGCCGACGGCGAGCGCGTCCACGTGGCGGTGGTGGATCCGGCGCGGCTGCGCGGGACGGTCGAGGTCAGCGACGGCGGCGACGTCGCCGACCGGGAGAAGACCTCGGTGGTCGCGGGCCGACTGGGGTCGCTGGTCGGCGTCAACGGCGGGTTCTTCATCACCTCGGACGCCGACGGCATCCAGGGCACCATGGCGGGCCTGTCCGCGGTGGACGGCCGGCTGGAGTCGATGGCGGCCGGTTCGCGTGCGGCGCTCATCCTCGGCGACGGCGGGCGCCGTCCGCGGATCGCGGACCTGTCCACCACGGTCACCGTGCGGGCCGGCTCCGCCACGTACGCGGTCCAGGGCATCAACCGCCTGCCGGGCAAGGTCCGCAACTGCGGGCGGCCCGGCGGCGTTCCGACCGAGCAGCCCCGCCACGACACGACCTGCACCCTGGCGGACGACCTGGTCGAGTTCACCCCCGCCTTCCGTGCGCCGCTGCCCGCGGGCAGCGGCGTGCAGGTGGTGCTCGACTCGCACGGGACCGTCCTGTCCACCGGCGCCCGCGGCGGCTCGGTCCCCGAGCACGGCACGGTGCTGCAGGGCACCGGCGCTGCGGCGGCCTGGCTGACCGAGCACGCCCGGACCGGCAGGCGGCTGGCCGTGCGGGAGGACATCCGGGACGCCGAAGGGCGCGAGGTCCACCTCGGCCGCGGCGACAGCATCGTGAGCGCGGCGCCCACCCTCGTGGAGGACGGCCGTGTGCACATCGACGCGGCCACCGAGGGCACCTTGGACCCGAAGGACCTGTCGTTCGGTTTCGCCTGGTCCAACGTGCGCCAGCCGCGGACGATGGCCGGCATCGACGGGCACGGCCGGCTCCTGCTGGTGACGGTGGACGGGCGGCAGCCCGGGGTGAGCGAGGGCTTCACGCTGGGTGAGGCGGCCCGGTTCATGCGGTCGCTGGGCGCGGTGCAGGCCCTCAACCTCGACGGCGGCGGCTCGTCGGCGATGGTGGTCGACGGCGTCCTCGCCAACGTCACCTCCGACGCCACCGGTGAGCGCGCCGTCGGCGACACGATCCAGATCGTGCCGGAACGCCGCAGCAGGGGCTGACGGCGCGTGGGCGGACGCGGCGGCGCCGAGGGTGTGACGCCGCGTCCGCCCCCACGCCGCCGCCTCCTGCCGGCGCCGGTGAAGCCGCGACGGCGGTGCCAGGGCTCCCGCCGGGTCCTGGCACCGCCGTTCGTCGTTGGCCCGGTGTCGTCGCCCGGAGACGGTGCGCCGTCCCGCGCTCGGGGAGGTGAAACCCTGAGTCGCCGTGGTGGCCGGGTCCAGCATGTGTCGGCCGTCGAACACCAGTGGTCGACGCATGACCGCCCGGGCCCCGCTTCCACGGCACATCCCTCAGCTGCGGCCTCTCCGGCACGATCAGCGCCGCGTCCGCGCCCGGCCGGACGACCGGCCGCGCCACGCGGCCCAGCCACGTGCAGGATAGCGTCCGATGCCCTGTACGACCGAATCGCCGCCTGCCTCTCAGCGGCATCGCAGGGGTGCGGGCGCCTGACGTCGCGCCGCCGGGCCGAGTCCGCGCCGGACGGAGAGGCCACGGCGCCCCGTGGCGGGCCTGGACCCGGCGCGGTCGGCCGGCCGGCTCGCTCGGCCGATGGGGGGGGACGGAGCGACGAGCAGCCCCTTGCCCCTTATGGCACGGTATGATGCGGTTTGTGATCACGTCCGGACGGCTGCGGCGCCGACGCGCCCGCACCGGCCGCTGGGTGGCCGTCCGGGTCTCCCCGGTGGTCCTGACCGTGCTCATCGCCGCCCTGGCCTACTCCACCCCGCGCGAGGCCGCGATCAGCCGCCTGCTGCCCGTCGCGCCGGCCCTGGCCGCCGCCATGTGGCGGGTCCTCCCGACCGTGCTGCTGGGCATTGTGTGCCTGCTACTCATGGTGGGCCTGACCTTCGTCTACACCGACCTGGGAAGCCCGTACACCGGGGCCGCCATCGCCGCGGTCACGCTGGCGGCTGCGTACACCAGCCACGTACGGATCCAGCGCGAGGAAGCACTCTTCCGCACCCGGCTGGTCGCCGACGCGGCGCAGACCGTACTGCTGCGGCCGGTGCCGCGGCGCATCCAGAACGTGGAGATCGAGTCGCTGTACCTGGCGGCGCAGGAGCAGGCCCGCATCGGCGGCGACTTCTACGAGGTGGCCGACACCCCCTACGGGGTGCGGCTGCTCATCGGCGATGTACGCGGCAAGGGGCTGTCGGCCGTGGGTGCGGCCGCCGCGGTGATCGGCTCCTTCAGGGAAGCGGCGTACGAGGAACCCGACCTCGGAGAGCTGACCCGCCGTCTGGAGGCGGGCATCGCGCGCTACTACTCCAGCTACCC
Organism: Actinacidiphila sp. bgisy167; assembly: GCF_965342175.1. Lineage (GTDB taxonomy): Bacteria > Actinomycetota > Actinomycetes > Streptomycetales > Streptomycetaceae > Actinacidiphila. The sequence continues at coordinate 59,868 of NZ_CBDRBL010000027.1, read as the reverse complement.
CAGCCAGGATCTGCCGGAGCGGTTCGCGACCGCCGTGATCGCCGAGATTCCGCGCGGCGGCAGCCGCCTGCGGCTGCTGAACTGCGGTCACCCCCCGCCGATTCTCGTGCACGCCGGACGCGTCCAGGTCCTGGAGCCCAGCGCGGTCTCCGCGCCCTTGGCCTTCTCCGACCTCGTCGGGGACGCCTACGCCGTCGACACGCACCGCTTCACCGCCGGCGACCAGCTGCTGCTCTACACCGACGGCGTCACCGAGACCCGTGACCGCGCCGGGACGTTCTTCCCGCTGCCGGAGTGGATGAGCGGCCAGAGCCCGGCGGCACCCCGCCAACTGCTGGACCGGCTGCACCGGGACCTGGTGCGCCACAGCGACGGGCGCCTCGAGGACGACATCGCCGCCCTGGCCGTGCACGCGCGGCACGTCGCTGCGGGCGGCGCGCCGTGAACCGCTGTCGTGCGGGAGCGGCGCGCCCGTAGCTCGCTGCCGTGCCCCGACCCCACGGCTTCCCCTACCGGCGGCGCGGCGACGGCGCCGTGGCGTCACCCATGGCGCACGCACCGCCGCCTTCCCGCGCGGGCAGCGCGCCGCGCGGTCCTTGGCGGGTGGAGCATGGCGACGCCCAGCGATTCATGGCCCGCCGGACCGGCGACCACCGGCGCGGCGACGAACGCGCCGCCCGCGGCCACCCCCGCAACCAGGGCTGACCACCCTGGCCTCCCACGACGTACACAGAATGTACAGAGACACTCCTTTTTGTAAGCTTTTCTCATGGAACGTCGTCCCCGGCCGGTCCCGGCCGGTTCCGCGACCGCGGTGGGCGCCCCGCGGGTGAGTCTGCGCACCGAGCAGCGGGACCTGACCCGTAACCGGATCCTGGACGGGGCGGTCGAGGTGTTCGCCACGACGTCGTTCGTCGCCGCCACCATGGAGGAGATCGCCCGTGCGGGCGGCGTCACACGGGCCACGGTGTACGCGCACTTCCGCGGCAAGGCGGAGGTCATCGCCGCCCTGACGGACCGGGTGTACCGGATCAGCGACGCCCTGTACGCGGAGTTCGCCACCGCTCCCGAGTGGACCCCCGGCACCGTCCGCCAGTGGCTGGAGCACGCCGCGGCGCAGTGGCGTGCGCTGGCGCCGACCATCGGTGTGCTGCTGGCTGCCACCCCCTCGGCGGCCGGGTCCGACGGCAGCGCCCGCGACCGCTACCTCGCGGCGCACGAACGCTACGTGGCGCTGCTGACCGCCGACCCCCGCCGATGGCGGGGCGTCACGCCCGGGCAGGCGCGGCAGCGGGCCCTGATGGCGGTGCTGCAGACCGGTTCGTTCCTCACCGCCTGGATCGCCGGCGGCCTGCCGGTCGACACCGACGACCCGCTGGAACTCCTCGCCGACGACCTGTGCCACCTGCTGCGCCCCGCCCTCGTCGCCCCGCCCGCCGCGCCACGCCGCCTCCCAGGGCCGTCGTGAGCGGCACAACCGATCCCCGCGCTCACAGGAGGCACGTGCCATGGCCACGACCGAGCCCAGGAACTACCCCTTCACCGAGTCCGACCGGCTGACCGTCGACCCGGCCTTCGCCCGGCTGCGCAAGGAGGAACCGCTGTGCCGGGTCCGTTTCCCCTACGGTGAGGCCGCCTGGTTGGTCACCCGGTACGAGGACGTCAGGACCGTGCTGGGCGACCCCCGCTTCAGCCGGGCCGAGGCCGTCCACCGCGACGAGCCACGGCTGCGACCGCACCGGGGTCTGGAAGGCAGCATCCTGGACCTCGACCCGCCGGACCACACCCGGCTGCGGCGGATCGTGGCCAAGGCCTTCACGGCCCGTCATATCGAGCGCCTGCGGCCCCGCACCGAGCAGATCGCGGCCGAGCTCGCCGACGGCATGATCGCCCGCGGCGCTCCCGCCGACCTCGTGGCGGACTTCGCCCTGCCGCTTCCCGTCACCGTCATCTGCGAACTGCTCGGCGTCCCCCTGGCCGACCGTGCCGACTTCCGCTTCTGGTCCGACGCGCTGCTGTCCACCACCAAGTACACCCCGCAGGAGATCCAGGACTGCACGGACGCGCTGACGGCCTACATGGCCGGCCTCATCGCCGAACGCCGCAGCACTCCGCACGAGGACCTCCTCGGCGCGCTGGTCGACGCCCGCGACAACGGCGACCGGCTGTCGGAACGGGAACTGCGGGTCCTGGCGATCGCGTTGCTCGTCGCGGGCCATGAGACGACCGCCTCGCAGATCCCCAACTTCGTCTACACCCTGCTCACCCACCCCGATCAGCTCGCGGCGCTGCGCGCCGACCCCGGTCTCCTCCCCGGCGCCGTCGAGGAACTGATGCGCTACGTCCCGCTGGGCACCGGGGCGGGCATGCCCCGCTACGCGCTGGACGACGTCGAGCTCAGCGGCGGCACCGTACGGGCCGGGGAGGCGGTCGTGGTCTGCCCCGTGTCGGCCAACCGGGACGACACGGTCTACACCGACCCCGACCGGCTCGACCTGCGGCGGCAGGAGGCCTCCCACGTAGGGTTCGGGCACGGACCGCACCACTGCCTGGGCGCCCAACTGGCGCGCATGGAAATCCAGGTGGCTCTGCGCACCCTGCTCGACCGGCTGCCGGGGCTGCGCCTCGCGGGTCCCGCGGAGAGCGTCGTGTGGAGGTCCGGCGTCGCCCTGCGCAGCCCCGAACGGCTGCCGGTCACCTGGGACCGGAGCTGACGGCCTACGGCGTATCCGCCCGCCCCGGGCGACCGACAACGGCGCCCGCCGGCATCCGCACATCAGATGACATCCGACGACGACACGAAGGACACGCACTATGACCTGGCAGATCGCGGTGGACCGCGACACCTGCATCGGCACCGGCTCCTGCGCCGGCATCGCCCCCGCGCATTTCGAACTCCGCGACGGCAAGTCCTGCCCCAGGCACCCGACGGCCGAACCGGACGAACTCCTGGTCGACGCCGCCGAGTCCTGCCCGGTGGAGGCCATCACCCTCCGGGACGCGACCAGCGGGGAGCTGATCGCGCCCCAGCCGTAGCCGCCCCGGGCCTCACACCAGCATGCGGGGGCGCAGCTCGGGTTCGGTGGAGGCGTCGGTCATCACGGCGTAGACGCTGCCCTCCTGGCCGGCGGCACCGCCGTGCCGCCCGTCCGGTGTCAGCGCCAGCGCCCGCAGCTCGGACCGGAACTCGTCGGGCAGGCCCGCCGCCTCCTCCAGGCCGATCCGGCACGCCTCCGCGGGCTCCTTGCCCAGCGCCAGCAGGTCGACCACCGTACGCGCCGTCCCGCCGCGCAGGCTCAGCTCGCCGCGGCCGGTGCAGGCCGCCCCGCCACCGCGCAGATCGCACCAGTTGCCTGCCCCGGGGACGGCGGAGTCGCCCACCCGTCCCGGGTACTTGAAGGGGTAGCCGGACGTGGAGACGCCCACGCACATCTCGCCGTGCGCGTCCAGCGCGATGATGTTGATCGTGCCCCACGGCCCTTCGTGCGGAGCCATCCGCCGCACGAGCTCCAACGCCGCCTGCCGGTAGCGGTGGTCGCCGTCGACGGCCGGGGTGTTCTCCCCCTCGACCGCGTCCGCGGCGGTCAGCAGCTGCTCGCGCCACATCGCCCGGGACTCGTCGGTCAGCAGCTCGGCGCGCTCGAAGCCGTTCTCCCGCGCGAACAGCTCAGCCCCCTCCCCCACCAGCAGGCAGTGCTGCGGCAGCCGCTCCATCACGGCGCGCGCCACCGAGATCGGGTTCGGGAAACCGCGCAGCGCGCCGACCGCGCCGAACCTGCGGTCCGAGCCCGTCATGACCGACGCGTCCAGCTCGACGACGCCCTGCGCGTTGGGCAGCCCTCCGGTGCCGACGTAGTGGTCGGTGAGGTTGTCCTCGCAGCGGCGCATCGCCGCCTCCACGGCGTCCAACGCCGTCCCCCCGCGCCGCAGCACGTCCATTCCGGCAGGCAGGCCGACCTCACTGCGCTCGCTTCCGATGATCACGGGCTGCGTCATGGGATCCCTTCCCTGGTGGGTCGCACCGCAAGGGCGCCCGGCGCGACCCGGCGCCCGCGGCAAGCGGCTACGTCGTCGCCGCGAGCCTAACGCCGGGAACGGTGCCGCCGGCACTGCCCGGGAGCGGCTGCCACGAGGAGAGGGATGCGTCGCGGAACCGTCACGGCGGAGGCGTACCGCTCGAGCGGCCGCCGTCGGGCAGCCCAGCGGTGCCGTCCGCCGCGGCGCGCACGCGTACGGTGATGCCGGGGCCACTTCGGCGGCGGGCTTGCCTCCCCCGGCGGCGACGGGGCGCCCGTCGTGCTTGGTCGCCGTCGCCCCCGGGCAGCGGCCCTCCCGGGCCCCGCCCGCGCCGCCCTGATCGAGGACCCTGGGGCCGTATTCACCCGTCCGGCCCTTTCGCCGGGCACGAAGGGAAATCCACGCTGTCAGCGGACGCCGTGACAGCGCTGATGATCACAGTTGCCACTGCGCCTCGCGTAGTTGCGCCCGCACGCCGCTCGCCCGGGTCCCACGATCGGCGCCGGCCGCACCGCCCGCGCCGCGCACGCGCGATGTGCCCGGGCTGCCCCGACCCGGCCCGCCGCCCAAGCTGGAGTTGACGGATGCGGTCAGGACTTGTCGACGAACACCTCGAGGTGAGCAGATGGCACAGACGCCGATTACCCCCGAGAACGTGCGCACGAAGCAGTTCACCACCGTCCGCCTCCGCGAGGCCTACGACGAGCGCGAGGTCGACGACTTCCTGGACGAGGTGCGGGCCGAGCTGACCCGGCTGCTGAAGATCAACCAGGATCTGCGCACCGAACTCTCCGCCGCCGAGGCCGCTGCGGCCCGGCAGCCGGAGCGGCCGGAACACCCCGAACCGGCCGAGCAGCCCCGGCACGGGGCGGCGTCGGGGCCGGAACCCGCGGCAGCCGACGCCGCGTTCCGGTACGAGCCCGGGGCCGACTCCGGGCCCCGGCGCGAGCCCGCGCCGGAGCGGAAGCCCGCCCCCCGCCCCGCCGCCGAGGCGGCCGCATCCGCCGACGGGTCGCCCGCGCGAGCGGAGGAGTCGGCCAGGCAAGCGGAGGAGGCCGGCCCGAAGCGGTCCGGGATCGCCGTGGACAGCTCGGCCCGTCTGATGGCCCTGGCCGAGCGCACCGCAGAACAGGCCGTCTCCGAGGCCCGCGCCGAGGCCCACAAGATCGTCGGTGAGGCCCTCGGCCAGGCCGACGCCCTGCGCCGCGACGCGCGCGACCGCGCCCAGGCACTCGAGCAGGAGGCCCGCGAGAAGCACCGTCAGGCAATGGTCGCCCTGGCCTCCGCCCGCACCGCGCTCCAGCGCAAGGTCGACGACCTCCGCACCTTCGAGCACGCCTACCGCAGCCGGCTCACCGCCCACATGCAGTCCCAGCTCCGCCGCCTCGACCGCGACCTCGCCCGCTCCCTCGCCCCGCCCGTCGCACCCCCGTCAGTCTCCCTCGCCCGCGCCACCGCCACGTCTCCCGCGGACGCCCGGCCCGCACCCCCGTCCCCCGCCCATGCCTCCCCGGCCTCCCCGGCCTCCCCGGGGCCCGGTGTCGCCCCCCTCACCACCGCGGGCACGCTCAGCGGAGAGGAGGACTGAGGCGCGGCCTGCGGCGCCCAGCGGGCGCGGTGCGTATGGGGGAACGCGGGCGTCCGCTCCCTGGCGCCGAGCCGTTCCGCGTCACCCCGGAGGTGGCCACCGGTGGCGGGTGCCGTCGTCCCGGACGGCGTCCGCACCCCTGAGGTTCCGGGGAACGCGGATCGAACGCCGTTCCGCTGGGCATGGATGTCCCGACACGGCAACGGGACTCCGGGGAGGCGCCCGTGAAGGTGGCACTGCTCACGCGGGAGTACCCGCCGCACGTGTACGGCGGGGCGGGCGTCCATGTGGAGTTCCTGGCCCGTGAGTTGCGATCGCTGGCCGACCTCGAGGTCCACACGTGGGCCGGGGCCGACGGGAAGGGCCCGGCGGGCGGCTCGGACGAGCCCGGCGTCATCCGCCATGCCGCCGCCGCGGAGCTCGGGGAAGCGAACGAGGCGCTGCGCAGCCTGTCCGTCGACCTGTCGATGGCCGCCGCGCTGTCCGGGCGGGATCTGGTGCACTCGCACACCTGGTACGCCGCCCTCGCAGGCCACCTGGCCAAGCTGCTGTACGGCGTACCGCACGTGCTGACCGCCCACTCACTGGAGCCGCTGCGCCCCTGGAAGGCCGAGCAGCTGGGCGGCGGGTACGCGCTCTCCGGCTGGGCGGAGCGGACGGCGGTCGAGGCCGCGGACGGCGTGATCGCCGTGTCGCACGGCATGCGCGCGGACATCCTGCGCAGCTACCCCGCGCTCGACCCGGCTCGGGTGCACGTCGTCCACAACGGCATCGACACCCGCCTGTACCGGCCGGACGCGTCCCCCGCCGCGCTGACCGCGCACGGCGTCGATCCGGGCCGCCCGTACGCCCTGTTCGTCGGGCGGATCACCCGCCAGAAAGGGGTGCCGCACCTGCTGCGGGCCGCCCGGCGGATCGATCCGGAGCTGCAGATCGTGCTGTGCGCCGGGGCGCCCGACACCCCTGAGATCGACCGGGAGTTCCGCGAGCTGGTGGCGGAACTGCGATCGGTGCGCGGCGGGGTGGTCTGGATCCCGCGGATGCTGCCCCGGCCGGAGGTGGTGCGACTGCTCACGCACGCCGCGGTGTTCGTGTGTCCCTCGGTGTACGAGCCGCTGGGCATCGTCAATCTGGAGGCGATGGCGTGCGGCACCGCCGTGGTCGCCTCCGCGGTGGGCGGGATCCCGGAGGTGGTGGAGGACGGCGTGACGGGGCTCCTGGTGCCGTACGAGGAGAAGGACCCGGAGGCGTTCGAGGCGGGGCTTGCCACGGCGGTCGGCGCGCTGGCCGGCGATCCCGCGGCGGCGGCGCGGATGGGGGCGGCGGGACGCGCGCGGGCGGTGGCGGAGTTCGGGTGGGACGCGGTGGCCCGCCGCACGGTGGGCGTGTACGAGGAGATCTGCGGATCGCAGGGGCGGTAGGCGGCAGAGGGGGCAGTGATGCGCGGCGGACCTTCGGTGCTCGGAATCGTACTCGCGGGCGGGGAGGGCAAGCGGCTGATGCCGCTGACCGCCGACCGCGCCAAACCGGCGGTGCCGTTCGGCGGCGCCTACCGACTGGTGGACTTCGTCCTGTCCAATCTCGTCAACGGCGACATCATGCGCATCTGCGTGCTGACGCAGTACAAGTCGCACTCGCTGGACCGGCACATCACCACGACCTGGCGGATGTCGAACCTGCTGGGGAACTACGTCACCCCCGTCCCGGCACAGCAGCGGCTGGGCCCGCGGTGGTTCCTGGGGAGCGCTGACGCGATCTACCAGTCGCTGAACCTGGTGCACGACGAACAGCCCGACTACATCGTCGTCTTCGGGGCCGACCACGTCTACCGCATGGACCCCCCGGCAGATGCTGCGCCAACACATCGAGGCCGGCGCCGGCGCCACGGTGGCCGGCATCCGCGTCCGCCGCGAGCAGGCGTCCTCGTTCGGGGTCATCACCCCGGGGCCGGGCGGCGTGAGGGTGGAGCGGTTCCTGGAGAAGCCCGCCGATCCTCCGGGCCTGCCCGGGGACCCGGACCGGGTGTACGCCTCGATGGGCAACTACGTGTTCACCACCAAGGTGCTCCTGGACGCGCTCGCCCAGGACGCCGAGGACGACACGTCGGTGCACGACATGGGCGGCAGCATCATCCCGCTGCTGACGGCCAAGGGCCAGGTGCAGGTCTACGACTTCGACGACAACCATGTGCCCGGGGAGACCGTCCGCGACCACGGCTACTGGCGGGACGTGGGCACTCTGGACGCGTACTACGACGCGCACCAGGACCTGATCTCCGTCCACCCGGTCTTCAACCTCTACAACGACCAGTGGCCGCTGTACACGCACTCGCTGCGCCTGCCCCCGGCGAAGTTCGTGGCCGGCGGCATCGCGGGCGAGTCCATGGTCAGCCCGGGGTGCGTCATCTCCGGACAGGTCACGCAGTCCGTGCTGTCGCCGGGGGTGGTGGTCGAGGAGGGGGCGGTGGTGCAGGGGTCGGTGCTGCACGACAACGTCCGGGTCGGGCGGGGCGCGGTGGTGCGCCGCGCGATCCTCGACAAGAACGTGGTCGTGCCCCCGGGCGCCACCGTCGGTGTCAACCCGGACCGCGACCGCGAGTTCTACCACGCCTCGGCGAACGGGATCGTCGCCCTCGGCAAGGGGCAGCGGGTGCTGTGACTCCGTACCTCCCCCGCGGTCACCGGCCTCGACAACCGTGTCGGGCCCTGCGGATCGGCGGATGGCGGCCCGTGGAGGAGGACGGCCGGTCAAGGAGAGCGGCCGCGCCATGAGCGGCCGTCACCGTGAGCGGCTGCGCCCGTACAGGTGCTGACGCCGCCGTGTCCGGTCAGCCCGGCTGGCTGCTGTCCTTCAGCGTGCCCCAACCGTGCCACTGCTCGATCTCGATCAGCGCGCTGACGCGCTCGCGGTCCCGCTGCGGGTAGGCGCGGCCCACGTACTGCTGGGACAGCCGGTCGATGTCCGCGAGAGCGGTGTCCTCACGCAGCTCCGCGACGCGTCCGATCACGGTGACGTGGGTGTACCAGTCCCCCTCGTCCAGGACCGTGAGGGAGACCCGGGGGTCGTTGCGGAGGTGGTCCAGACGCTTGCGGCCGCTGTCCATGTTGACCAGCACCCGGCCGTCCTCCCACAGGTACCAGGTGGCCGTGGACACCGGCTGGCCGTCGGCGCGCAGCGTCGTGATGACGGCCGGATTGGCCTTCTTCAGCATCTCGATCGCTGCCGGTGGGAGCGGGGGCTTGGACACGGGGACTCCTTCTCTGCGGTCGTCGGCTCACGTCCACGGGCCGCCGCCGGCCCCTCGCCGGGGGTCGCCGCTGCCGGGACTGTGGCCGGCGCGCCGCGGGAGGTCCTGGACGTCGCGGAGGTGGTACGCGATCCCCAGGACCCGCCGTCCCCACGGACGCGCCGACCGCCGCTCGTCGTTGGCGGCATCACGATGACGCGACGCTGCATGCCGCCAGGATGACCCGTCCCGTCCCGTCCCGCATGTCGGCCGCGAAGCGGCGCGCCCACGACGCCCCCCGCGGCGGCACCCAGATGGCCCCGGCCGCCGCGGCCGGGGGTTTCCGGGCGTGTGAGGCCGGCCAAGGACCCGCCAGCGCAGCAGCGGCGTTCACGGGACCCTCCACTCGGGGCGGTGCGGGGCGCTGCGCACGGGGTGACGTCTGATGCGGCGAAGGTCCACGCCCACACCCTGGCTGAAATTTGCATCTCTATGACAATTCATCCGGAGGGGTACGGCACGGGGAACCGGCGCCGAGGACCGCATGCGCCCGCAGGCTGGCGCCGCACCCCTTCCGCACATCCCGCTCGTGACACACCTGTGACGATCGACGGACAGCACCATGACGTCGGAGCGCGAGTGTGGTCAATAGAGGGCAAAACGCCCTTATCGGACACCCCTCCCCTGCTTCCGAGGGCGCGAGCAGGACCCCGCACCACCGCCGAAGGACACCCCCATGAGCGCCGCAGCCACCACGCCCCAGACCGGCACCACCACGGGCCCCGACGCCACCGCCACCGGACTTCCCGAACTCGCCCCCCGCGAGCGCGAGACCCTACGCCACATCGCCGCCGGCCGCACCTACCACCAGACCGCCCGGCACATGGGACTGTCCAAGCACACCGTCGACGCCTACCTCCGCCGCATCCGCACCAAGCTCGGCATCTACAGCACCGCGGAACTCACCCGCACCGCCATCGCGCTCGGACTGTGACCACCCGCGCACGCAAGGTGATCAGCCGTCCGCCGACCCGGGGGCGCCGTGGTCGGTGATGTCGCGGTGGGGAGCCGTCGCGTGCGGGGCTCTGGGATCAGGAGCCGTCGGGGTGGAGGTTCTTGACCTTGATCCAGTCACGGCTGCGCCGCCCCGGCAGATACGTACTGGTCAACCGCTTGGCCACCACACCGTCGTACCCCTCCTGCCGGATGTAGTGCAACGCCTCGCTCGCCATCGCCGGCCAGTACGGCGGCACCACCACATGCGGCCCCGCCACCCCCAGATCATCCAGCAACGCCCGCCGCGCCGTGAACGGCGAATGCAGCACCGGCTCCCCCAAGTGCAGGATGTCGTACACCGCCAACTGCACCGGCATCGCCTCGGACGCCTCCGCCACCGCCACCGGATGCCGCAGACTCATCCGCCGCTGCAACCGCTCCACCGACACCCCGCCACGCTTCCCCAACGCCACGATCTCCCCGTCCAGCACCCCCACCAGCCCCGGCGGCAACACCCCCGGCAACCCCCGCAACTCCGGATACCCCGCCGTCACGTCCTGCCCCACCGCCGACACCAACCGCACCTGCCCGTCACCCGGCAGATACACCAGCACCCGAGCCCCGTTGAACAACGGCTCGAACCCGTACTCCGCCTCCACCTCCGGCCCCGGCAACGGCCCCGCCACCGCCAGCATCGGCGACCACGCCGGCAGAACGGCAGGAGCAGCGGAATCCGCAGGAACACCCGTACTCACATATCCCAGCATCACCCCACACCCCCCGAACAGGCCAATCCACCACCCAAGCGACAAACACCATCAGGATCGGGCAGACACGGCGGAACGGACTGTACGGCAACCTTCCGCGAGCGTTCCGTCACAGCGGTCCGGTCGGAACACAGCTCAGCGCGTACCGGCGAGCCGTCAGAATGCGGGCGGCCGCAGGCAGTCGTCCGGATCGCACAGCGGAGGAGGCGCGAAGCGGACCCGGGGCCTTTGCAACGGGGGCCACTCCGGGGCCCCGGGCCGCTGATGCCATCAGACACCCGCCGGGGCTTCCCTGCGAGCCGGAGTGATCCAGCCGGGGTCAACCGGGCTCCATGCCGGGTGGTGTGACGGAGCGTCGGAAACGTCTCCGGTACCGCCCGGCATCGCTGGACGGCGGTGCCGGCCGACGGCGCGCCACGCGGTCGGCGCGCCACGAGGTCGGCGCATCATGCGGTCGGCGCCGGCCAGGAAGGGGGCCAGGCCGGCGCCGGACCGCAGCGGGGCCGTTCTCCCGCTCGGGACCTCGTGGGGGCCCCACCGCTCCGCGGCCCCCGTGGAGTCCCGGGACGGGTCTCCCGCGCCGGGTGCAACCGTGCGGCGGACGCGCTCATTCCCCGTCCGGCCGGACAACAGGGTGACACCGCTCCCAGTCGGCGGCGAGCAGGCCGTACAGCAGGTCGTCGGTCCACTCCCCCTTGATCCAGCTGTGAGCCGGACGGCGGCCCTCCAGATGGAACCCCACCCGTTCGAGCAACCGCGCCGAGGCGGTGTTGCGGGCGTCGCACTCGGCGGAGACGCGGTGCAGTCCCTGTTCGGCGAAGAGCCGCTCCAGCAGCGCCGTGACGGCCTCGGCGGCGTAACCGCGGCCTTGATGCGTGCGGGAGAGGGTGAAGCCGAGTTCGGCCTGCATCAGGTTGTCGTGCAGGCGGACACCGATGTCGCCGATCAGCTCCCCGGTGGAGGTGAGCTCCACGGCGTACTGGAACCAGCCGGGCTCCCCGGGATCCCCTGCTGCGAATCTCTCGACGAGCTGCGCGGCCGCCTCCGGGGACACCGGTGCACTCCACCCCTGGTAACGGGCGACGGCGGGGTCCGATCGGTAGGCGGCCAGCGCCGGCGCGTCATCGGGACGGAAACGGCGCAGGCGCAGCCGGGAGGTCTGGGGGTACATGCGCGTGATGCTCTCACGCGGCGGGCCGACTCCCGCCTCCGGTGCACCGCCCGGCATTGGCCCATCCGCTGCGTTGGTGCTCACCCGTCACAGGCACGATGCTGGTCTCAGGATGGCCTGGCCGAGCCCGGTTCCCCCGCCCCAGCCGGGGGAAGGAACCTAGCGAGGGCGAGATGACAGCCATGGAGCCGCTTCCTACCGCCGCCGGCGGACAGCCGGAGTCCCGGGGCTCCGACGGCGGTGCCTCCTACACCGCCTCCGCCACGCTCGACGAGCTTGGGATCGTCACCGGCTGGAGCGCCCAGGCCCACCATCTGCTCGGCCACACGCCCGCCGAGATCATCGGCCGGCCCGCCGCGCAGCTGCTCGCCGAACCTCCGCCACCCGCCCCGGCGCCGCCCCGCTGGTCCGGGACCCTCGCGCTCCGGCACCGGGACGGCCACACCGTGCGCCTGCGGCTGCTCGCCCACCACCGCGCGACCGCGGGCGGGGGCGACGACGCGGGGGCCGTGCACAACGGCGGTGGTCACAGCGGGCGGGGCGGCGGCGATGGCGGCTGGCTGGTCGTCGCGGCGGTACCCGCGTCCTGCGCGGACCCGCCGGCTCACGACGCCGTCCGCGGCTGGGCCTACGCACAGTCGCCTTGCCCCCAGGCGGTCTTCGACTCCGGTCTTCGGCTGACGCGGGCCAACGCCGCCTTCGAGGACGTACTGGGCCTGCGAGAGGCCGAGATGCGCGGCCTGCGCCTGCCCGAACTCGCGCCTGGTGACTCGGCCCGGCGGGCGGAGAGCCAGATGCGGGGGGTGCTGAGCAGCGGCCGTCCGCGGCACGTCCCGGCACCCTTCACCGGCCACGGCACGATGCCCTTCGGCACGCTCGTCGCGGCCGCCGGAGGCCGAGGCGACAGCGCGGACGGCGACAGCGCGGACGGGGACGGCGCGGACGGGGACGGCGCATTGAGTGCGACGCTCACCCCGCTCGCCGATCCGGCGGGGACCGTGCGCGGGGTGGTGCTCACCACCCACCCGTCCGGCGAGGACCCCCGCGCCCGGCGCCGTTCGCGGCTGCTGCACGACGCCGCCACGCGCGTCGGCACGACGCTGGACACCACCCGTACCGCGCAGGAGCTCACCGACCTGGTGGTGCCCGACCTTGCCGACTACGCCGCGGTCGACTTGATCGACCTCGCGGCCGGTGCACCGGCGGGGGGTCCGGACGGTCCGGTGACGGTGACCCGCACCGCCGCCAGCTCCGTCCTGCCCGGCACCCCCGAGGCCCTGATCGCACTCGGCGACACCGCGACCTACCCCCCCGGGTCCCCGCCGACTCAGACCCTGGCAGCCGGGAAGGCCGCGCTCTACGACATCGACGAGGCCGCCCTCGCGCGCTGGACCGCCCAGGACCCCCGGACCGCGTGGATCCGCGAGGCGGGCACCCACTCGTTCCTCGCGGTCCCCCTCACGGCCGGCGGAAGCACCCTGGGGCTGGCACTCTTCAGCCGGCACCGCACCCCCGCCCCCTTCACCCCCGACGACCTGGTGCTGGCGGAAAAGCTCGCCGAACGGGCGGCGACCGCGATCCACAACGCCCGTCGCTACGCCCGCGAGCGTACGACGACCATGACCCTGCAGCGCAGCCTGCTGCCGCACCACCTGCCCGAACAGGCCGCTCTCGACATCGCCACGCGCTACCTGCCCGCGACGACGCACGCGGGGGTGGGCGGCGACTGGTTCGACGTGATCCCGCTGTCCGGGACCCGGGTCGCCCTCGTGGTGGGCGATGTCGTCGGGCACGGCATCCGCGCCTCGGCCACCATGGGACGGCTGCGCACAGCGGTGCGGACCCTCGCCGACGTGGACCTCCCCCCCGACGAACTCCTCACCCACCTCGACGACCTGGTGATCCACCTGTGCTCCGACGAGGCGGGGGAAAGCCAGGACGCGGAGACCGCGGGCGGGATCGGCACCACGTGCCTGTACGCGGTGTACGACCCGACGACGCGCCAGTGCAGCCTCGCCCGGGCGGGGCATCCCCCGCCCGCCGTGGTGACCCCCGACCACGCCGTCCACTTCCTGGACGTGCCCGCGGGGCCCCCGCTGGGCCTCGGCGGACTCCCGTTCGAGACGATGACCACGGACCTCCCCGAGGGCACGATCCTCGCCCTCTACACCAACGGGCTGCTGGACCCGCACCACCACGACATCGACCAGTCCCTCGACAGGATGTTCACGGCGCTGGCGCACCCCGCCGGATCCCTGGACTCGGTCTGCGACCGCATCCTGACCACCCTGATCACGCACCGCCCGACGGACGACATCGCCCTGCTGGTCGGCAGGACCCGCACGCTGCCACCGGACCACATCGCGACCTGGCAGCTGCCCGACGACCCCGCCATCGTCGCGCAGGCCCGCCGCCACGCCACCACGCAGCTCACGGCATGGGGCCTGGAGGAGACCTCGTTCACCACCGAACTCCTCGTCAGCGAACTGGTGACCAACGCCATCCGCTACGGCAAGCCGCCCATCCGGTTGCGTCTGATCCACAACAACACGGCGCTCATCACCGAGGTCACCGACACGAGCAACACCACCCCCCATCTACGGCGGGCGCGTACGTACGACGAGGGCGGGCGCGGTCTGCTCCTCGTGGCACAGCTCGCCCAGCAGTGGGGCACCCGCCACCACCCCCGCGGCAAGACGATCTGGACGGAGCAGGTCCTGGCGCCCGCATGACGCGCGCCGGACCCAAAACCCGGCGTCCGCGTCCGCGCCGTGCGTGCGCCCTGTCCCCACGACCGGAGCGCCCCCGCGTGCTGCCGCACACCTTGGCACATACCCCAGGGGGGTATATCTTGAGGGCGCGTGTCCACCCGGCGCGCATCCTGGCCACGGCACTCACGGAGCCCCCTTGAACACCGGAACGAAGATCACCGCGTTCGCAGCCGTTCTGGCGGCCTCTTTCGGCATCTCCTACGGCGTAGGCGCGGCCCTCGACCCGGTCCGCACTTCGGCGGCAGGCGCAACAGCACCGGCCACGGAGCAGGCGCACGACACGGCCGGCACCGGCCACGCCTCGAACGCCGCCGACGCCCCGGGCACCGCCGAGACCGCGACCGGCTCCTCGGCCTCGGCCGCGCATCCCGCGGGCGGCCTGGCCACCAGCGAGGCCGGCTACACCCTCGACCTGCTCACGCCGCGGGTCGACTCCGGCCACCCGGTGCCGCTGCGCTTCCTCATACGCGACTCCGGCGGCCGCCCGCTCACCGAGTACCGGCGCGCCCATGGCAAGGAGCTGCACCTGATCCTCGCCTCACGCGACCTGACCGGCTACCGCCATCTGCATCCGGTCCGCGCCGCCGACGGCACGTGGAGCACCACGGTCGGTCTGCCCCACGCCGGGGACTACCGGGTGTTCGCCGACTTCACCCCCGACGCGGAGGGCGGCCGGAACCTCACACTCGGTACGGACCTGTCGGTGGCCGGAGACCACCGGCCGACCGGTCCCATGCCGGCCTCCCGGACGGCGACCGTGGACGGCTACACCGTGACGCTCGACGGGGACCTGCGGGCGGGCGCGGAGCAGGAGCTGCGGCTGACGGTGACCAGGGACGGCCGCGAGGTGACGGACCTGCAGCCCTACCTCGGCGCCTACGGCCACCTGGTCGCCCTGCGCGCCGGCGACGTGGCGTATCTGCACGTGCACCCGGGCGGCGCCCCGGGCGACGGCCGGACCGCTCCCGGACCGGACGTCTCCTTCCGGACCACAGCCCCGAGCGCGGGCACATACCGGCTGTTCTTCGACTTCCGGCACAACGGCGCGGTGCGCACCGCGGCCTTCACGGTCACGGCCGCCCCGGGTGACGCACGCGCCGACGCGGACGGCCGCGGCACCGGTGGCCACGGCCACTGACGCCGTCCGCGGGCACGTCCCTCAGGCGGAACAGGGGATCAGGCGGAACAGGGGATCAAGCGGAGCGGCGCCGCAGACGGCGGGCGCCGAGGAAGGCTCCCGCGCCGGCCACCAGCACTCCCCCGGCCACCCCTGCGAGAGCGGCGACATCGGGCCGGCCCTTCGCGGACCCGGTGTCCGCCAGCGCCGGGCGGTCGGCCTCGGCGGCGGTGGCGGCCTGGAGGATCACGTCGGCGACGGCAGCCGGCTGCGCGATCAGCGACACGTGACAGGTGTCGAGCTCCACTGTGTGCGCGTGGGCCCGCTCGGCCTGGAAGCGCTCCTGCTCCGGGCTGATGGTCATGTCCTCGCGACCGACGATGGCCCAGGACGGAATGGTCTTCCAGGCCGCGACCTTGGCCTTCTCGGAGAACGCCGTCGTGGCGGCGGGCCGCTGGGTGACCCCCAGCAGGTTCGCCTGACGCTCCGAGAGGCAGTTCGCGAACACCGGGTGCACCTTGTCGCGCTTGAGGTACTGGTCGGTGCCGCTGACGCCGCCGCCCGCCTCGAACGGCACGGAGGTGGTGGCGGTGCCGAGTGCGCTGGGGAAGCGCTCGGACAGCGACATCCCGCTCTCGCCGACGTCGGGCATCAGGGCCGAGACGTACACCAGCGACTTCACCTGGGGGTTGCCGGCCGCGGCCGTGCTGATCACCGCACCGCCGTAGGAGTGCCCGGCCAGGACGATCGGGCCCTTCACGCTCTTCAGCACGGAGGCGATGTAGGTCGAGTCGCTGTACAGCCCGCGCAGCGGGTTGGCGGGGGCGAAGACGGTGTAGCCGCGGGCTTCGAGCCGCTCGATCACCCCGTTCCAGCTGGAGGCGTCCGCGAACGCCCCGTGGATCAGAACCACCGTCGGCTTGCTCCCGGCCGTGCCAGCGTCCGCGGCGGCGGGGGCCGCGGCGGACGCGCACAGGGCCAGGGCGCAGCCGGCCGCGGCAATGTCGGCGCGGCGTATACGACGCCGGGGACGGGAATCCAGATGTGCCGCCATGCCGTATCTCGCTTTCCTCGAGGATCAGGGCGGGGGCCGCCCTCGGCACCTGAGTGTTCACCGCTCCAGGGCGACAGGCCCGACCGTGTATGCCGACCGGGTCACGCGCATGGGCCGTCGGGGTGAAACCCGCCAGTACGGGATGTGGCACGAC
Organism: Actinacidiphila sp. bgisy167; assembly: GCF_965342175.1. Classification (GTDB taxonomy): domain Bacteria; phylum Actinomycetota; class Actinomycetes; order Streptomycetales; family Streptomycetaceae; genus Actinacidiphila. The sequence goes on along the minus strand of NZ_CBDRBL010000027.1, from coordinate 43,007 downwards.
AAAACGCCCCTATGGGGACGAGGACGGCGCGGACGCGCGGCGTACGCCGACAGGACGCGGGGCGCGCTCGGACCTGCGGCGTCCCGCGCTCCGGGGACGTACGGCAGGCGTTGTCAGACGCTCACGTGGGGGCAGCTCCCACCGAGGCAGGGGTGCGGCGCGGTGCACCGATCCGGCGTCAGTCGCGGTCCACGCAGCGGTGCGCGTGGGCCGGGTAGACGCCCATGATCCGCACCTCGGAGGAGAAGAAGCGCAGCTCCTCCAGGGCCAGGGCCACGCTGCTCTCCTGCGGGTGGCCCTCGATCTCGACGTAGAAGCGACTGGCCTTGAGGCCCGCGCCCACCTGGTAGCTCTCGATCTTGGTGAGGTTCACCGCGTTGCTGGAGAAGCCGCCGAGTGCCTTGTAGAGCGCGCTCGGGATGTTGCGCACGGAGAAGAACAGGCTGGTCATCATGGGCGTGCCCGAGTTCGGCGGGACCTGGGCGTCGCGGGTGAGGACGACGAAGCGGGTCGTGTTGTCCGAGGTGTCCTCCACGCCGCCGCGCAGTACCTGCAGCCCGTAGAGTTCCGCGGCGCCGGGCGGGGCGAGGGCCGCGTGCCGCGGATCGCCGAGCTCCGCGACCTCGCGGGCGGCGCCCGCGGTGTCGTCGCTCACCAGCGTCTGCCAGCCGCCCTCGCGGATGACCTTCCGGCACTGCCCCAGCGCGTGCACATGGCTGCGGACGTATGCGACGTCCTCCAGCGCAGCACCGGGGACGCCCATCAGGTCGAAGCGGATGGGCAGGAAGTACTCAGCGATGATCGTGAGGCCGGATTCCGGCAGCAGGTGGTGGACGTCGGCGACGCGGCCGGCGGCCGAGTTGTCCACGGGGATCACGGCCAGATCGGCGTTCCCCAGCGCGACCGCCTCCAGCGCCTGCTCGAAGGTGATGCAGGGCAGTTCCCGGCTGTCGGGGTACAGGGTGCGGGCGGCGGCGGCCGAATTGGATCCGGGTTCTCCCTGGTAGGCGATGGTCACCATGTGCGGTCGGTATCTCCGGATCGTCGGTCTCTGCGTGCGTTGGGGCCGTTCTTCGCATGCTACTGCGCGGTGGGCGCGAACCTCGTATGCGTCCGAGTGCCGGACGTCCTGCGCCTGCCCCGCAGGCCCTGCTCCCCGGTGGCGGGCCGGGGCGCCGGTGGGGCCCGGCCCTGACCGTCAGGCGGTTCGGCGCAGCGGCGTCCGCGGCTCCCGGTTCCCGCGCCGCCGTACGGGCCGGAGACCGCGGCCCGCGCGCGAGTCGGCTCAGGCAGGCTGCCGCCAGACCGCCGCGTCGGCGCCCCAGAGACCCGGCGGGCTGCTCCAGTCCACCGGGACGCCCCGATAACCGAGCGGCGGCCGGGCATGGACGAGGCGTCCGTACACGGAGTCCGTGACGGCGAGCCGGCGGGCGGGGCCGTCATCGTCGCCGGGGGCCGCTTCACCGCCCGGGTCGCCCGGGCCGATGCCGTGGAGCAGCCAGGAAGCGGTGCCCGTCAGCGACAGCCGCAGCAGCCGGCCGCCGCCGTCGCGGCGGGCGTCGGTCAGGGCGCGAAGGACCGCCGCGGCGAGCAGGTAGCCGGTGCCGTGGTCGAGGGCCTGGGCGGGAAGGACGCCGGGGCGGCCGTCCGGTCCGGCCTCCACCGAGGCGATGCCGCAGCGCGCCTGCACCAGACTGTCGAATCCGCGCCGCTCCGCCCAGGGCCCCGACCGCTCCCAGGCCCGGATCTGGGCGACGACGAGTCCCGGCCGGCGCTCGCGCAGCGCCTCCGGCGCGAGACCGTAGCGGTCCAGCGCGCCGGGGCGGTAGCCGGTCACGACCACGTCGGCGGAGGCGAGGAGTTCCTGCAGGACGGTGCGGTCGGGTCCGGAGAGGTCGAGCCGCGCCGACCGCTTCCCGAAGCCGGTGTCGGCGTGCGCCCACTCGTCCTCCGGCAGGCGGGGGCTGTCGACCCGCAGGACGTCCGCGCCGAGCAGGGCCAGCGTGCGCGTGGCGACCGGTCCGGCGATGACCCGTGTCAGGTCGAGCACCCGGACGCCCGCCGCGGGCAGCCCCGCGGGCGGCAGCGTGCGCACCGCGGCGTCGTCGGTCCGCTCGATCTCCACGAGGGGCTGCGTGCCGGCGCTCGGGTCCCGTACGGCGACGGCCAGTCCCCCCGCCGCGTAGACGGTCTCCTCGACCTCCGCGGCCCGGCGGCCGGCCAGTTCGGCCGCCAGGCGCCTGGACACGGCTTCCGGGTCGGCACCGGCGCCGCCGTCAGCACCATCGGGAATGCCGAGGGCGGCCGTCAACCGGGCGCGGTGGTGCGGGTAGTTGGCGTGGGTGCGCACCCACCCGTCCGCCGTGCGCCAGAACCCGGACAGCGGCGCGAAGGACGTCCCCGGCCGGCCGTCGATCCGCAGGTGCCGCTCGCTGACGAAGGCCGCGGCCACCGCCGCCTCGTCCACCTCCACCGGGGGCGGCGTCCCGCCGGAGCGCAGGGCGAGCAGCTCGGCGGCGGCCAAAGAGCAGACCCCGACCGCGGCCCGAGCCAAGCGGCGTACCGGCAGGCGCGCGGGCAGCACCCCGGGAACCTCCCGGTACACCACATGGCGCACCGCCTCCGGGGCCCCGCCGAGGGCGTCCCAGGCGTGGGCGGTGGGGGCGTCGGCAGGCTGCGTCATGGCGCTGCTCCTTCGTCGGCGGGCGGCCGCTCACCGAGGCGGCCGTTCAGGAGGACCGCCGTGGCCGCTTGCCGGGCCGCGGGACGACGTATACGGCGGGGTCCGCCGGATTCACCGCCAGGGTGCGGACGCTCGGGCGTCGCCCCTCCTCCGTCTCTGTGCACGGTGCACAGAGTAGGGCTTCCGAATCGCGGCACCTGCCGGGCCGCGCCCCGGCGGTTGGAGGCCGCGTTCCGGTCCTGGAGCAGCGCGGCCGGGCAGGTATCGCACCACGCGAACAGCCCTCGAGAGTCGCGGCCCGGGGACGCCGCGGGGAGCATGCACCTCATGACCGCGCGGCCCGGGCCGCGAGCGCACTCCTTCGCGCCGGGGGTGCCGAGCGGGGACGGCGCCACTATCGTACCGACTGGACGGTATGAGCCGGTCGCCCGCGAGCCCCAAGGAGCCACGCATGCCACGCGCGAAGTCCAACGGAGTAGAGCTCGAGTACGACACCTTCGGCAGCCCGGACGATCCGGCGCTGCTGCTCATCATGGGCCTCGGCGCCCAGATGACCCTGTGGCGGCCGGAATTCTGCTCGGCGCTCGCGGACCGGGGCTTTCACGTCGTGCGCTACGACAACCGCGACGCGGGTCTGTCGACCGGTCTCGACGGGCACCCCCTTCCGGACATCCGCGCCGTGCTGTCGGGCGACTCCTCCACCGTCCCCTACCTGCTGGCCGACATGGCCGACGACGCGGCCGGGCTCCTGGAGGCGCTGGACATCGCGGCCGCACATGTCGTCGGCGCCTCGATGGGCGGCATGATCGCCCAGCAGTTGGTGATCGACCATCCCGACCGGGTGCTGTCCCTGTGCTCGATCATGTCCACCACCGGCGACCGGTCGGTCGGCCGCGCCTCGGCGGAGGCCATCGCGGCGCTGCCCGCCTCGAACGGCGTGCCCCTGACACGCGAGGCGGTCATCGCGGAGGGGGTCCGCCGGGCGGCCGTGATCGGCTCCCCCGCCTACCCGGTGGCCCCCGAGGAACTGCGCGCACGCGTGACCGAGGCCTACGACCGCGCGTACCGCCCCGAGGGCTATGTGCGCCAGTACGCCGCGATCCTCGCCTCACCGGACCGCACACCAGGCCTGCGGTCGGTGGCGGTGCCGACGGTGGTCGTGCACGGCGAGCAGGATCCGCTGATCGACCAGAGCGGCGGCCGGGCGACGGCGGCCGCGGTGCCGGGCAGCGAACTGCTGCTGGTCCCCGGGATGGGGCACGACCTGCCGGAACAGGTCTGGCCCACGGTCGTCGACGCGATCGCCCGCAACGCCGCCGGGAACCCGTGAACCGGCACGGCCTCCGCGCTCGGCTTCCCCGCGGCGCGGGGACCCGGGGGCCTACCGCACCGACGCCGCCGGGGGGCGCTCGCGCAGGGCGCCGTAGCCGATGAAGTAGGCGGGCACCCGCCGCAGCCAGGGTGTGGAGTTCAGCAGGCCGGCGAGCCGCCCCGCGCGGTCGGCGTCGCCGAGCGGGGACCGTCCTTCCAGCACCGGGGCGACGAAGCGGCGGTGGGCCAGGCGCTGCAGGGCCTGCGTGGCGGCCGTGGTCGGCCATCGGCGCAGCTGGACGGCGCGCACGTCGTTCAGCCCGACGCTGCCGCGGCGCAGCGGCTCGACCAGATGGCGCGCGGCGGCGACGGCGTCCTCCACCGCGAGGTTGATGCCGATCCCGAACACGGGCGACATCGCGTGGGCGGCGTCGCCGATGCAGAGCAGCCCCGGGCGGTGCCAGCGCTCCAGCCGGTCGCAGCGCACGTCGAGCAGTTTCACCTCGTCCCAGGAGCGCACGGCGTGCGCGCGGTCGCCCAGCCACGGCGTGGCGGCCGAGAAGGCGGCGAGGAAGCGGTCGAGGCCCGCGGCCCGGCGCTCGGCGTCGCTGCCCTTGGGGATCAGCGCGGCGCACTGCCAGTACGAGCCGCGGTCGATCATGGCGGTGAGGAAGCGGTGCCCGACCCCGCCGACCAGCCCCCGAGGGTCGCCCGGATCGCGCGGCACCCGGAACCACCACGCGTCCATCGGACAGCCGAACTCCCGCAGGCCCAGTTCCGGACGGGAGCGGGCGAGTGAACCGCGGCCGTCGCACGCCACGGTCAGGATGGCCCGCATCTCGCCCTCGCGCCCTTCGGCGGTCCGGTAGCGCACGCCCGTGATCCGACCGCCTTCCTCGAGGAAGGCGGTCGCCTCGGCGCCCATGCGCAGGGTGAACGCCGGTTCGCGGCGGGCCTCGTCGGCCAGGAGGTCCAGCAGGTCCCACTGCGGGACCATCGCCACATAGTTGTAGGGGCCGCGCAGGGTGCTGACGTCCGAGACGGTGACCAGGGACTTCCCGGGACCGATCGGCAACTGGACGGTCGTGACGCGGCGTTGCGGCAGCGCGGCAAAGCGCTCGGCCAGGCCGAGCTCGTCCAGCAGGGCGAGCGTCGAGGGGTGGACGGTGTCACCGCGGAAGTCGCGCAGGAAGTCGCCGTGCTTCTCCAGGACGGTGACCTCCACCCCCGCCCTGGCCAGAAGGAGTGCCAGCACCATCCCCGCCGGGCCGCCGCCCACCACGCAGCATGCCGTCCGTTCCATCGCCCCACCCTCCGCTGCGACCTTGAACCCGACATAACCGGACATATTACGCTTGAAGCAGGCACATTGAATGCCGTCATACAGTGCCACGCACTCCCGGAGGCCCGATGAGCCAGCAGCCGGTCACCCTGCCCTTCACCGATCCGGCGTTCGTCGCCGATCCCTTCCCCCTCTACCGGGAGCTACGCCAGGAGGGCCCGGTGCGCCGCGCCGTCATCCAGGGCGAGCTCGAGGCCTGGCTGGTCACCCGGTACGAGGACGGCCTGGCCGCCCTCACCGACCCGCGGCTGAGCAGCGACGTCCGGGACGCCTCGGATCCGCGACTGATGGAACGACTGCCGAAAACCGAGCGCGACTCGATGATCCGCACGATGCTGCGCGCCGACCCGCCCGACCACACCAGGCTCCGCCGGCTGGTCTCCAAGGCGTTCACCGCCCGCCGCGTCGCCGAGCTGGAGCCGCGCGTCCAGGCCGTCGCCGACGAACTCCTCGAGGCGATCGTCCCCGCCGGGCGCGCCGACCTCGTCGAGGACTACGCGCTGCCGCTGCCGGTCACGGTCATCAGCGAACTGCTCGGCGTGCCCGTCCGCGACCGCTTCGACTTCCAGCGGTGGACGGACGACATGGTCCTCCAGGGTCCCCAGCCCCCGGACCCGGCGAAGATCGAGGCCGCCTGGCAGCACATGCACGCGTATCTCACCGCACTGCTGGAGTCCAAGCGCGCACACCCCGGGGACGACCTGCTCAGTGCGCTGATCACCACCCACGACGAGGAACAGCGGCTGGACCGGCACGAACTCGTCGCGATGGCCTTCCTGCTGCTGGTCGCCGGGTACATCACCACCGTCAACCTGATCGGCAACGGCATGGCAGCACTGCTCACGCACCCGGATCAGCTGCAGCTGCTGCGCGAGGACCCGGAGCTGCTGCCGAGCGCGATCGAGGAGTTCCTGCGCTACGACGGGCCGGTCAACCCCGGCATCGCGCGCTTCGCCCGCGAGGACCTGACCATCGCGGGGGTGGCGATCCCGCGCGGCGCGACCGTGGTGGTCGCCTCGGCCATCGCCGACCGGGACCCGGCGCGGTTCACCGACCCGGACCGCCTGGACGTCACCCGGGCGGACAACGCCCACCTCGCCTTCGGCCACGGCATCCACTACTGCCTGGGCGCCCCGCTGGCCCGGCTGGAGGGACGGATCGCCATCGGCACCGCCCTGCGCCGGCTGCCCGGCCTCACCCTGGCCGTGCCGGCGGAGGAGCTGCGCTGGCGGCCACGCGTGCTGCGCGGTCCGTCGAGGCTGCCGGTCACCTTCACGTCCGGCTGCTGAGAGAAAGGTCCATGGCCGGCCCGGGCCGGCCATGGACCCGCGCACCGGCCGCGGTTCCGGACGCGAGCAGCGGCTCCGGACGCGGACCGCCGGGCGAGCCATCCGAATGCTCGCCCGGCGGTCCGCGGTGCGGCGGAGCCGTTCAGATGCGTGAGCCTCCGGTGGGGCCCCTCATGTCCGACGAGGTCCCGCGGCCCGCGCCCGGCCGCATCGAGGCCGCCGCCAGCGCGAGCAGCAGCGCGATGACACCGACCACCACGTTGTTGACGATCGTGCGCGTCGTGCTGACGTCCCCGGCGATGCACCACGGCGAGATGATCGTCCACAGGCCGATGACGGCCGCGGCCCACGCCATGGAGTGGGTGCGCTCGAAGCCCCTGCCCAAGCCACCCATCAGCGCGGCGTACGCGATGCCGGCGATCAGGTTGCCGACGGCTATCGTCGAAAGGCCGTTGAATCCCACGATCCACGGAGACGCCGCCAGGTACGTGCCGGTCACCAGGCCCATGGCCTCGATCGCCTGGCCCCTGTTGGTAGCGGTGGTCCGCTCGTACTCCGCACGCAGCGCCAGCAGGTCGGGGTGCTGCTCGATACTCGGTCGCGTAGAGGCCATCTAAACCATCCCCACTCATTTCGGACTTTTCATCCCACCCTTACCCACGATGCGGCAGTCGAGACCTCGAATCTCGTCCCGGGGGGCCGGTGAGAACGGTGTCAGCAGGCGTCCGTCCCGTCCGCCGAGGGGCCCTGCCGCAGGGCGTCCGGTCGTTCACGGCGGCAAGCCGTGGGCGGTGCAGGCGCCGGTCGCGCCACCGGCGGTAGGGGGCGCGCCGCAGGCAAGCCTCGGACGCCTGGATCGTCGGCCCCGAGAGGCGTCGGGAGGCCCTGACCCGAGCGGTCGATGCGGCATGGATGCCCTTGCTTGTCGGCCATGAGCATGAGCGTCGGTCGTCCGAGAGGCAGTCGGGACTGCAGGCGCCCTGCCTCCTTGGCGCGGTTGGCCCAGTTCGGCGACGGCCTCCACCGTGTAGTCACAGCCCGCGGCCCTTCCGACTCTCCCGAGCCTCCGCCGGGCGCCGGGCGCGCCCTTCGGGTACCCAGGAAGTGAGACGTGGACGCCCGCGTCCCCGCCGGCCACCCGCCACTGACCGGGTCTGTCGGCGGCCGTCCCCGGACGGCGGAGGAGCCGCACATGAGCGTGGACTGCCTGACCACTGTCGTCACGATCACGCACAACCGGCGCAGGGAACTGCTCGAGACGCTCGGCCGCCTGACCTCACTCCCGGAACGGCCGCCGGTCATCGTCGTCGACAACGCGTCCGAGGACGGCAGCGCGGACGCGGTGGCCGAGGCGTTCCCCCAGGTGCGGGTGGTACCGGCGGGGGCCAACCTCGGCGCGTGCGGCCGCACGCTGGGGGTCCGGCAGGCCCGCACCCCCTATGTGGCCTTCAGCGACGACGACTCCTGGTGGGCGCCCGGCGCGCTGTACGCCGCCCGCGACCTCCTGGCCGCCCACCCCCGGATGGGCCTGCTCGCCGCGCGAACGCGGGTCGGAGCACGAGGCGGGTACGACCCCCTCCACGAGGTGCTGGCCCGCTCGCCGCTCGGCCGCGCCCCCGACCTCCCCGGCCCGCAGATCATGGGCTTCCTGGCCTGCGCCGCCGTCGTCCGCCGGACCGCCTACCTCGCCGCGGGGGGCTACCATCCGCTGCTCTTCGTCGGCGGCGAGGAGGTGCTCCTCGCCTACGATTTGGCGGCTCGCGGCTGGTCGTGCTGCTACTGCCCCGAGGTCCTGTCGGTGCACCAGCCGTCCCCGGATCCGCGTCCGGGGCGGCGCAGTGTGCAGCGCCGCAACGAGGTGCTCACCGCCTGGCTCCGCCGTCCTCTGCCCGTGGCTCTGCGGCGCACCTGGGCGCTGGCGGCGGACGCGGCGGGCGACACCGTGGCGCGTGACGCGCTCGGCGGCCTGCTCACCCGTCTGCCCGCCGCCCTCCGCGACCGCCAGAGGCTGCCAGCGCACGTGGAGGCCGCGGCCGCGCTCGTCGAACGCTGAAGGGCCGGGGCGGCGTCAGACGACCTGCTCGGTGTCGATCCGGGCGTCCACGCGCTTGTAGGCGTCGGGCTGCTGGGTGAGAACGGGCAGGCCCGTGGAGAGCGCGAGGTGCGCGGCGTGGGCGGTGGCGAGGTCCGTCCCGCGTTCGTGGGCGATCTGCGCCACGGACCAGGAGGTGGCCTCGCCGAGCGCCCGGAAGACGAAGCACGGGGCGGCCAGCGCGTCCTGGAGGCGTTCGTACACCTCACCGAGGACCGACTCGGTCAGGCCCTGCGCGAAGGGGACCGCCGGGACGTACAGCGGCACCGCGGTCTGCGCCGAGCGGTTGACCCGGGCGACCATGTACGGCTGCCCCAGGGCCAGCGCCCGGACGGCCGTGTGGTCGAGGATGTAGCCGCCGCTCACGCCGCCTGACCCGGGTCGGCCGGCGGGGCGGTCTCGAAGCCGCGCCGCGCGTCGGCGGAGGCGACGGCCTCCAGGGCGGCCTCCCACTCGCCGGGGTGCTCCTGGCGGGCCCGGGCGGCGAGCCAGTCCACGGCGCGCAGGGCACGCTCGGTGCGCTGGAGCCGTTCGGTGACGGCCGCCTCGATGAACGCCGACCGGTTGCCGCCGGAGCCGCCGGCCAGCCTGTCGACCGCGGCGACGGTGTCCTCGTCGAGGGTGATGGTGACCTTCTGCTTCGCCATACGGGCACCTTACGTGTGTATGGCGGCGCGGACATGGATCGCCGCCCTGCCGGGCCCGCGTGTCGGACCCGGATGAAACGATGTATCTCACACGTCCTCGACCGTCTTCAGCGCACGCTCAGCTGCGCACTCAGGGGAGGCTCAACCGGCCATGTCGCTGATCCACCGCACGACGCTCACGCCGACCAAGCTGGAACTGCTCACCGAATGGCTCCCCCGGCAGCCCTGGTACGCCGGCGCGGGACGGCCGGAACTCTCGAAGGCCGGCGGCTTCCGCCTCGACGACCCCCTGGGCGCGGTCGGCGTGGAGTTCATGGTGGTCACCGACCAGGACGGCGCCGCCTATCACGTGCCCATGGCCTACCGCGACGCGCCGCTGTCCGGGGCAGAGGACGCCCTCATCGGCACCGCGCAGCACGGGGTGTTGGGCCGGCGCTGGATCTACGACGGCGCCCACGACCCCGTCGTCGTCACCCAGTTGGTCGCTCTGATGCGCGGCGAGGCCGAGGCACAGGCGCAGAGCGTGAGCGACACGCCCGACCCGACCGTCGGCCGCCACTACGCGGGGCCGGTGGACGCGGCGGTGTCGGGCGCCGGGTCCGTCACCGGCGGCCCGGAGGCGACGACCGACGTCAGCGTCGACGCCGGCCCGGCCGGCCGCCTGGTCCTCCGGGTGGCTCGAGCGCTGCGTCCCGACTCCGCCGGCAGCGCCACGGAGGAAGCGCTCGGTCACGTCGCCGCCGGCTGGCGGCAACCGGACGGCAGCAACGCCCGCGCGGTCTTCGCGATCCTGCGCAAGGCCGCCGCCGGCTGATCCGTGAGGGCGCGGTGATCGCCGGACCACCGCACGGTGAACGCGTCTTCGCCTTCGGCGATGCCGATCATGGGGCCCTGGTGGTGGGTGCCGTCATCGGGGCGGTCACCTCGCTCGTCAACGCGCTGTCGTCGCCGTGCACGGCGCTCGGAGCCCCGATCCCCTCGGCGACAGGAGCCGGCTGGGTCCTCCACCGCTTCCTTCGCGAACGGCGTGCCGCTGCCGTCAGCGCCTGACGGCGGCCGTCCCGCCACGCCCCGCCGCCGCGACGCCGTACCGTCATGCCACCGCCCCTCGCCGAGCGACGGGATACCGCCTGGCGGAGACTGGGAGGAGCACCTCGTGCTGCCGTGATCGTCGACGGTTCTCCCCAGGGAGCTGACATGCGCATCGACCTCAGCGGACGGACCGCCTTGGTGACGGCATCGACACAGGGCATCGGAGCGGCCATCGCGGCCGGGCTCGCAGGGGCGGGTGCGCGGGTGTGCGTCAACGGCCGCGCCGCCGAGCGGGTGGAGCGGGCCGTCGCACAACTGCGGGACGAGGTGCCGGACGGCGAGTTCGTCGCCGTCGCGGCCGATGTGGCCACAGCGGAGGGCGCCGAACGGGCCCGCGATGCCGCGCCGGAGGTCGACATCCTCGTCAACAACCTCGGCGTGTTCGGGGCCAAGGACGCGTTCGAGATCGACGACGCCGAGTGGCGCCGCTACTTCGACGTCAATGTGCTGTCCGCGGTGCGCCTCACGCGGATGTACATGCCCGGGATGCTGGAACGGGACTGGGGCCGCGTCCTGTACATCTCCAGCGAGTCCGGCGTCGCGATCCCCGTGGAGATGGTGCAGTACGGCATGACGAAGACCGCGATGCTCGCCCTCGGCCGCGGCTTCGCCAAGAAGGCCGCCGGATCGGGGGTCACGGTGAACTCGGTGCTGGTCGGCCCCACCCGGACCGCCGGCGTGGAGGAGTTCGTGCAGGGGCTGGTGGGCGGCGAGCTGCCCTGGGAGGAGGCGGAGCGCGTCTTCATGCGCGAGCACCGCCCGCAGTCACTGCTGCAACGCCTCATCGAGCCCGCGGAGATCGCCCACATGGTGGTGTACCTCAGCTCCGACCTGTCCTCGGCCACCACCGGCGGAGCCGTGCGCGTCGACGGAGGCTGCGTGGACGCCGTCGTCCCCTGACCGGGGGCAACCGCGGCTGCGGGGCGGCGGCACCGGCACGGCCGTCCCGCAGGACCGCTGGAGCGGCACCACCGCGACGGCGTCCCCGTCAGCTCGACGCCGCAGACATGCCGAACTGTCAACTCGCGCCCTGCCGACGCGCCGGCCGAGGTGGGGCAGGCACGTCGGCCCGCACGACCAGGACGGCTCGGGCCCGGACGACGAAAGGACCACCGGCGGAGCCGTGCGCGTCGACGGAGGCTGCGTGGACGCCGTCGTCCCCTGATCGGGAGCCACCGCGGCTGCGGGGCGGCGGCACCGGCACGGCCGTCCCGCAGGACCGCTGGAGCGGCACCACCGCAACGGCGTCCCCGTCAACTCGACGCCGCAGACATGCCGAACTGTCAACTCGCGCCCCGCCGACGCGCCGGCCGAGGTGGGGCAGGCACGTCGGCCCGCACGACCAGGACGGCTCGGGCCCGGACGACGAAAGGCCGGGAGAGGACGGTGACGGCGACGGAGAGCGCGGCCATCGCGGTGATGGCCGTGCCGGGGGTGAGGTACTGGGCGGCGCCACCCGCGAGGGCGGCCCCGATGCCCTGCCACGTCATCCGCCCGGCGGACTCGACGCCCTGCACCTGACCGCGGACCGGATCGGGGGTCAACGCGAGAAGCTGCTCCTGGAGGGGCAGGGTGGCCGCGAAGCCGGCCCCCGCGACGAACACAGCGGCGGCCCCCGCCGGCACGGGCGGGTGGAACGCGAACAGCAGGTAGGGGACGGCGAGCAGCAGTCGCAGGGCGAACGCCCAGCGGCGTCGCTGGTCGGCGGTGAGCACTCGCCCGACGGCCAGGTCGCCCAGGAGCATGCCCGCTGATCCGGCGGCCAGGAAAGCGCCCGCGTGTTCCGGGGCGTAGGAGATGAAAAGGGCCTCGCAGCCGACGACCAGGCCGTTGGGCACCCACAGGTTGAGCAGCAGTGCGCGCCGGCCGGAGTGGGAGAAGAGCGCGGCGTTCGCCGTCCAGGTCTGGCGCAGTCCGGGGCGGCGGGTCAGCCGGATCGAGCGTTCCCGGACGGTCGCCGCCACCGCGACCAGTCCGGCGCCCGTCAGGACAGCCGCGGCGGCGAAGACCTCCTGCGGGCTGAGACGGCGCAGGAGCACGGCGCCGAGGGCGTAGCCGAGGATGGCCGCGCCGCCCGAGGTAGTATTCATCAGGGAACGGGCGAGCACGTAGGCGGAGCTCGGCACCACCTCGGCGAGCAGCCCCATCCGCGTCCCGGTCGACAGGGACTGGAAGAACCCCAGCAGCAGGAGCAGTCCGAAGCGGGCGGTCAGCGGCAGCCCCGGTACGGCCTGCGCGCTGACGCCCACGAGCGAGAGGCAGTGGAGCGAGACGAGGGTCCGGCGCGGACGGTTCCCGTCGGCGACCGACATCAACGTCAGCGCACCGAGCACCGTCGCAAAGGTCGCACCGTACATGCTCACGGCTGTCAGGAAGGGGGACTGGGTCTGGCGGTCCACCAGCGTGCCGAGCGCGAAGCCCGACAAGGTGCCGGCCTCGACCGTCAGGATGAAACCGGCGTACAACCCGGCGAACTCGCGGTTGCGGAGCAGGTCACGGTAACCGCCGGCGGGAAGCGTGTGGGGTGTGGATGTGTCAGAAGGCATGAAAAAAGCCTCCGCGCGCACCCTTTGGGGCGCCGAAGGCCAACGCGATGATTCTAGCAGTCCGGTTCGTGCCGCGGCGCGGTGAGGCGTGGGCGCGGGGCGCGGCCCGCTGTGTGGCCCGGGAGGGGTGGGTTGCGTCCACGGGCCACGTGGCGTGCGACGTGGCCTCGTCCCACCGGGCCGTGCCGGTGGTCCGGCGCCGGGGCGGGCGCAGCCGTGGACCCGAGGTGTTTCCCGACGAACGCAGAGAAGGAGCGCGACCGTGCAGCAGCGCCGGCAGCAGTCACAGCACGCACCACAGCACGCACCGCGGCCGTCAGGGCATCGGACGCAGCGGCAGCCGCTGGAGGGGGTCACCGTCGTCTCGCTGGAGCAGGCCGTCGCCGCACCGTTCGCCACACGTCAGCTCGCGGACCTCGGCGCCCGGGTGATCAAAGTCGAGCGACCGGGCGGCGACTTCGCGCGGGAGTACGACCGGGCCGCCCGGGGGCAGTCCGCGTACTTCGTCTGGTGCAACCGCGGCAAGGAGAGCGTGGTGCTGGACCTCAAGCAGGACGCGGACCGCGCGCTGCTCGACCGGATCCTGGCCGAGGCCGACGTCTTCGTGCAGAACCTGGTTCCCGGCGCGGCGGAGCGGCTGGGCCTGGGCGCGCCGGCGCTGCGCGCACGGCATCCGCGGCTGATCTGGTGCGGAGTGTCGGGCTACGGCGACCACGGCCCCTACGCCGCGAAGAAGGCGTTCGACCTTCTGGTGCAGTGCGAGTCGGGGCTGGTGTCGCTCACCGGCACGCCGCGGAGCCCGGCGCGGGCCGGGATCTCCGTCGCGGACATCGCGGCCGGGATGTACGCGTACACCGGTGTCCTGACCGCGCTCTACGAGCGCGAGCGCACCGGCGAGGGCAGCGCCTTCGACGTGGCGATGCTCGACGCGCTCGGCGAGTGGCTGGGACAGCCGCTCTTCCACGACCTGTACGGGAGCGCGCCGCTGGCCCGAAGCGGGGCCCGGCATCCCTCGATCTCGCCGTACGGCCCTTACCGCGCGGGGGACGGCGGGGAGGTCTTCGTCTGCGTGCAGAGCGACCGGGACTGGGTCGCCCTGTGCGAGAAGGTCCTGGAGCGGCCCGATCTGGTCCGCGACCCGCGGTTCGCGGACAATCCGCTGCGCCACGTCCATGACGACGAGCTCACCGCGCTCATCGAGGAGCATTTCGCCGGCTTCGCGGCGGACGAGGTCCTGGAGCGTCTGGACGGCGCCGGGATCGCGAACGCGCGGCTGCGGTCGGTCGCGGAGTTCGCGGCCCATCCGCAGCTCGAAGCACGCGACAGGTGGCGGGAGTTCGACACGCCGTCCGGACCGCTGCGCGGGCTGCTGCCGCCGGTGACGGTGCACGGCCGGGAGGCGCCGATGGGGGCGGTACCGGCGCTTGGGGCGCACACGGACGCGGTGCGTGCCGAGTTCTCCGGGACGCGGGGAGGGACGGAGGGCGCAGACCGGTGAGCGTTCACGCGGCGGTCCCTCCGGACGCCGTCGGGCCGGTGGCGGGCATGGGGAGGGCTTCTCACCAGGACGAGGTACCTGACGCGGACACGATCCGCTCGACCTGCGGTACGCGCTACGGCCGCGACGGGGCTTTCTGTCAGGTCGTGTGCCGCCCGGCCAGAGCCATGGGAACGAGCTCCGGCGGACGGACAGGACAGCGCGAAGACAGCCCGGCAGGGTGCCGGTCAGTGCCCGAGTCACGACCGCCGGAACCCGGGTGTCAGCATCGATGTCAGTGCCCGATGTCACGATCGTGGGTGACGGACACCGACTTCGACTGGCGGTCCTTCCTCGCGCGCTGGAGCGGGGAGTGGGCCGACGCCTATGACCCCGACGCGTCTCCCTCCGAGGACGAGCACTACGCGCCCGACCGACCCCAGCTGGCCACCGCCCAGCAGCCGCGGCCGGGGCTCACCCTCGGCCTGGCGATGGGGTTGCTCATCTTCTTGGGCGTCGTGGTGCTCGTCTGCGTGGGTTTCGTCATCCTGTACGCGACGGTGTTCGCCCCCTTGGACTGACAACGGGCGGGTCGAGCGCAACCGGGTCGACGGCTCGAACATCGCCGCGGACCGCACCACCGAACCCGGCGGCTCTGCGTCACCGACACCGGCTCGCGGCGCAGTTCGACCCGCACGCCCACCTACCGTCCCGGAGTTGTACGGCCGGTGTCGACGCGGTGGCCGGGACCGGCAGTACCGCGGGGTGGATGGCGTCGGTGATGGTCGTGCCGACCGAGTACGGCAGCCGCCATGCCGCTGGAAGGGCCCGGTCACGAACGCGTGGGGGCACCACAGGAGCCGGTGCGGGTCAGGGCCGCCGGTCCGCGCCGGAACCGTTTCGTCAGCTGGGCCAGGACCGGTCGGGCAGCGGTGAGGTGGCCAGCGGCGTCGCTGCGCGCGTGCCGGGCCGCGGCAGCCCGGCGACCGGCTCCGCGGAGCCGCCGGGTCCGTGGTCGACGAACCGTCAGCGGGTGGCGCACGGAGGGACGCCCCGTCCCCTGAGCACGCGCGCGGGTCACTCGTGCGGGATGACCCCAACGGGCGCCTTGGCGTGGTGCAGCACCGCGTGCGTCACCGGGCCGATGTGCGGCCCGGCGGCCGCGTGCCGGACACGGCGGCCGACGACGATCAGAGAGGCGTCCGCCGCCGCCTCGACCAGGTGGTGCGCGGCCCCGCCGGCCAGGGAGAGCTCCACGACCTCGACGGCGGGGTACCTGGCCCGCCACGGCGCCAGCGCCTGCGTCAGGGCGTCCGCCTGGGCCCCGGTCAGCTCGTGCTCGAGGTCGAGGGCGAGCGCGGCGGGGTTGTAGCCGTATGAGGCGGGCAGCTTCCAGCCGTGGACGACGCGCAGGGCGCTCCCGCGCAGCACGGCGGCCTCGAAGGCGAAGGCCAGAAGGTCGTCGTGCGGGCGGGCCAGGTCGAGGCCGAGCACCACGTCGCGGAAGGGCGTGTACCGCGAGACCAGCCCGTCGAGGTCCGGGCGGTGCTCGTCGTCGCCCTTCTGACCGGCCCGTACGAGCACGACCGGCCGTACGGCCTGGGCGACGGTCGCGGAGGCCACGGAGCCGACGAGGAAACCGGCGAGGGCGCCGAGGCCGCGGGAGCCGAGCACCAGCAGCTCCGACTCCTCGGCGACGGCCGCGAGGACCGCCGCGGGCTGTCCGCTCACGACCTCTGAGGAGACCTCCAGGCCCGGGTGGTGCGCGGCGAGTTCGGCGACCGCCTCACGCACCACGGACTCGGCCCACTGCCGCTGGGCCTCGGGGTCCACGGCTGTCACCATCCCGGCCAGCGGCGCGTAGACGGAGCTGTACTGCTGCCCTTCCTGGACGTGCACGAGCCGCAACGGCAGCCGGCGGCGGAGCGCCTCGCGGGCGGCCCAGTCCGCGGCGGCCCGGCTCTCGGGCGATCCGTCGAGACCGGCGGTGATCGTAAGGGACATGGTGTTCCTCCTGGCGACCAGGGCGAAGGCATGGGCTGTGCGCGCCCCCGGCCCCGTCGGCGGCCCCTGGCCGGAGCCGTCGGGGCAGGCCGAGGGGCCTGCCGGTCCGTGGGCGACGGCAGGCCCCTGGGCACGCCGTCTGATCAAGCCTACGGGGCGGTGGCTCGCGCGGCGGCGGAGGGCGACGCATCCTCGGCGCAGGCAAACCGTGGCCGCTCATGACACCGCCGGACACCGCCGGGCACCGCTGCGCGCACCCGCACGCCCACCAGGCGTACGCCATGGCCCGCGAAGTGCCCGGCTCCACGTCGGGACGTCCTCCGGCCGGGACGACGGCCCGTGGGATCAGGCCGGCGTCCGGATCGCCGCCCGGGCGTGTCCCCGGTGCCCTTCCGCCGTCGGTCAGCGGTGCACACCCCCGTTCGGCTCCCTCCCGATCGTCCATCCCCACTCGTGACTTCCATGACAAAGCCAGTCATACCGGTCGCAGCACCGAGGTGTGGGGAGTCCCGCGCGCCGCGTTCCGGTGGGGCCCGCCGGCCGGTCCCGCTGCGCGGTGCGGGCTCCGCCGTCACCGCCCTGCGACGGAGCCGCGTACCACGGTGACCGGGCAGTGGGCGTGGTGGAGCAGCGCCTGG
The DNA here is from genome assembly GCF_965342175.1 of Actinacidiphila sp. bgisy167. GTDB lineage: Bacteria > Actinomycetota > Actinomycetes > Streptomycetales > Streptomycetaceae > Actinacidiphila. Next base: position 25,886 of record NZ_CBDRBL010000027.1, on the reverse strand, counting down.
CTGACGGAGCCGAGCAGCAGTCCGGTGAAGCCGCCTCGGCCCCGTGCGCCGACCACGAGGAGTTGGGCGGTCCGGCTCGCCTCGATGAGGGTCTCGCGCGTTCTGCCGCGTACCGCCTTCGTCCGGACCACCACCCCGGGATGGCGCTCACGCCGTCCCGCAATGGCCTCCGCCACCAGGCACTCCTCGGTGTCCGCCAGTTCGCCGGGCTTGCCCGCGTAGGGCAGGGCCGGAGCCGGCGGCGGTGGGGGCACCGGCGTGTTCCAGGGCGTCCAGGCATGCAGGGCGAGGAGTTCCGCGCCACGCAACTCGACCTCGGCGAAGGCGAAGTCGACCGCGGCGGCCCCGGCCGGGGAACCGTCGACGCCCAGCAGGACCGGTCCGTCACCTCCGGGCTCGCGCACCACCATCACCGGGCAGTGGCCGTGCGCGGCGAGGTGGACGGCCGTCGAGCCCAGCAGCAGGCCGACGAAACCACCCACGCCGCGGGACCCCACGACCACCAGTTCCGCAGTGCGCGACTGGGCCTCCAGCACCGTGAGGGGCTCCCCCGTCACCACGGCGTGGGTGACGTCGATGTCCGGCGCCGTGCTCCTGGCGCGTTCCACGGCCTCCGCCACCAAGCGCCGCGCGGCGTTCCGCAGGCCTCCCTCGGGCGGTCCGAGCTCCGAGGGCCCCAGGGGCACGTGCAACGCGGGCCACAAGAAGGCGTGCACCACACGGAGTCCCGCGCCGCGCCACTGGGCCTCCCTGGCCGCCGCCTCCACGGCGGCGAGACCCGAGGCCGAGCCGTCCGCTCCCACGACCACCAAGCCGTTCACGAAGCCTCCTCGTCCCCCTGCCACTCGTCCGCTTCCAGCCTCACCCGGGAGCGCCGCGACATCCCGGTCCCGTACGCCCATCCGGGTGCGCCTGCACCCTCAGCTCCGCGGCGGCCCCGCGAGGGGGCCGGGTCCGCGCCCACTCGCGACTCCACGCCCCGGCACGGCGTCGGTCGATCCGGCGACGGGCGTCCCGGCGTTCGGCGGGGACGAGCGCACAGGCGTCCGCCGCCGCGACCGTGCCGCGGACCACGCCCTGGGCCGCGGCCTGCGCGGGGGTGAACCGCTTCTGCCGACAGGCGGCCTTCGGCGTCCGGCCGGACGGTCGTGCGGGAGCCGGCGCGGCCGCCCGGCTCCACGTGGGCCTCCCCGGTCCGGGGGGAGCCGTCGGGCGCGGTCCACCGGACGCCGGGCCGCCGCCGTGTCCGCGCCCTCGCCGGGCCGGAGCTCGGAGTGCCGCGCCGCCCGGGGACGCCGCCCCGTCCACGCCACCAGGACGCCGGACCGCCGCCGCAGCGGCTCGCCGGCGCCAGAGCACCGCCCGGTCGCCCATGGCCGCGCTCCTTTCCTGCCTCAGCGGGCCTTTCCCTCCGTGTCGACCGTCGCACGCGCCGGCGCTCCCCGGCAGGGGCCTCACGGATCATCTCCGCGCCGGGAGGGCAGGCCGACCCTGCCGGGTTGCCGGCCCCTGCCGGCAACAAAAGCACGCTCGCCGCAGGGGCGTGATCGGTGTCACACGCGGTCGATCGAACTTTCCGCCCCGCCCCGCGTCATGTCGGTGTCCAGAAACCCGCTCATTGCTGTGGAGTACCGATGTCCCACGATGTCACCGACCCCCTGTCCCCCGGCGCCCACTCCTTCGAGGTGGACGGGATCGTCCAGAGCTACCACGTCCACGGCACGGGCCCCGTGTGCATCGCGCACTCGGGCGGGCCGGGCGTGTTCTGGGAGTACATGCGCATGCCCGAGGTCGAGCGGCACCTCACGATGGTCTACCCGGAGCCCGTCGGCACCGGCGCGTCCGGCCGTCTGCCCTCACACCCGCACGGCTACAGCCGGGAGCGCTACAGCCGGTTCCTCGAAGCGTTGATCGACCACCTCGATGTGCCGCGCGTGCACCTGCTGGGCCACTCGCACGGCGGGTTCGTGGTGCAGTACCACGCCATCCACCGGCCCGAGCGCGTCGCCGGGATCGTCCTGTACGACAGCGCCCCGGCCAACGGCCCCGAGTTCGGCGCCGAGCTCATGGCCCAGGTGCAGGCCTTCGCCGCGAAGAACGCGCACCGCCCCGACCTGCCGGAGGTCCTGGGCGCGCTGCAGTCCGTCGGCTCACTCTCCACCGACGAGGAGATGACGGCGGCGCTCAAGGGGCTGCTCCCCTCCTACCTCGCCGACTACTGGGGCCGCGAGGAGGAGTTCGCCGCCCTGCGCGCGTCGGTCACGGGTTCGTACATCTCGGGACTGGACGAGCACCAGGAGCCCAGTGGCGGCTTCGACGACAGCGAGCAGTTGTCGGCGCTCACCGTGCCGGCACTGGTGGTGGCCGGCCGGCACGACGTGATCTGCGGTGTGCGGTGGGGTACCGAACTGCACAAGCTCATTCCCGGATCGGAGCTGCTCGTGCTGGAGGACAGCGGTCACTTCGGTCACCTCGAGGAGGCCGAGCGCTTCGCGGATGCCGTGGTGGGCTTCGTGAGCGCCCACCAGGGCACGGTCTCGGCCTGACGGCCCCTGGGAACGGTGACGACGCGGCGGCCGCGCGGCCGCCGCGTCACAGGGCTGAACGGGCCTCGCCCGGCGGCGGATGCGGGCCGGCGGTGACGGTGACACCGTGGTGTCCCCGCCACCGGCCTGCCCGGACCGCCACCCTGGTCAGGTGATGGCGTCGTACTCCCCGTAGGCGTTCTGCGGCGTCATCGTGGAGTCCAGCCCGTCGGTGACCCACGTTCCGAGGACCATCTCCGCGGTGATGCCCGGGCCGAAGCCGGCCAGCATGCCGCGGTGCCCGTCGAGGGCGGAGCCCTCCTCGAACATCCGGTACAGGGCGTCGAGGACGACGGCGCTCGCGATGTTGCCGTACTCGGTCAGCGTGGCCCGGCTGAACCGGAACGACTCCGGCGGGACGCCGAGGAAGCGGCACAGGTCGTCGAGGATCCGGGGACCGCCGGCGTGGATGATGTAGTAGTCCAGCTTGGCGGCGTTCCAGGAATGGTCCTCGGCGACCTGGCGCAGCACCGGCGCCAGGGGCTCCATCGTTCCGGGCACCCGCTTGTCGAGCTGGAAGTGGAAGCCCGTCTGGCGCACCGCGTAGGAGATCCACTCCTCGGTGTTCGGGATGAGGTAGGAGGCGTTGCGCTCCAGCCGCATCCCGGTGCCGCCGCTGCCGCGCACGACGGCGGCAGCGATGCCGTCGCCGAACAGGCCGTTGGACAGGAGAGTTCCGACGCTGAGGTCCGTGGGCTGGTAGCACAGCGAGCAGAACTCGCATGCCACGATGAGGACGTTGGCCTCGGGGTACGCCGTGCAGAAGTCGTGGGCGCGGTTGATGGCGGCCCCGCCCGCCGCGCAGCCGAGCTGCGCGATCGGCAGTTGACGGGTGTCGTGGCGGAAGCCCATCTTGTTGATGAGCCACGCGGTCAGTGAGGGCATCATGAAGCCGGTGCACGAGACGTACACGATGAGGTCGATCTCGTCGGGTTCCAACTCGGCCTCGTCGAGGGCCCGTCGTATGACGGCAGGTACCCGTGCCTTCGACTCCGCCTCGTAGATCTGGCTGCGTACGTCGAAGCCCGGATGTTTGAGCACCTCTTCGATCGGCTGGATCAGATGCCGCTTCCGAACGCCCGTGTGCTCGATGAGCTGGAGGGTCAGGTCGAGTTGGGGGTGGTCCTTGTGCAGCCGCCGTGCCAGCTCGAGCGTTTGTTCGCAGGTGATAACGTTGTCTGGTACCGAGATCACCGGCTTGCACAGAACAGCCATGGGTGGCTCCATTTCCTGCCCCTCGGCGGGCTATGGTCCATGTGATGCGCTGCTCCGGGATTTCCGGAGCAGGCCCGTACCTGTCACGAAAATGCGGTAGGGGGTACGGGCTCCATCATCAGCGCGTCCACAGGGGGACTTCAGAAAGGTCCCGGCACAATTCGGTTCACAAAAAGGGGACCGGCTACCGTCCATGTGGATTCATGGCCTGTTCAGTTTTGCGTTCACCAGGAAAACGTACGTCACTTGGGCGGCATCCGCATGTCGGAGCGGCCCGCACCCGCCGCCACGAGGGACGACGGGGCGGCAGCGCGACGGGGGCACGACCCGGGCTCGGGACGGGGAGGAGGCCGAGGAGGCCCCGTCCGCGGCCGGTCACGGCCGTCGCGCGGAACCGGCCCCGCACCCGAGCGGGTGCGGGGCCGGACGGGCCGCAACGGGGCCGGGGCCAGAACGGACGGGTCACCAGGCGACGTGCAGGGCCACCGGGTAGCGCCAGATCGACGTGGCGCTCCACCGCACCTCGTCGGCCGGCTTGGCCAGCCTCAGGGTCGGGAAGCGGCGCAGCAGCTCCCTGAAGGCCACCTGCAGCTCCATGGTCGCCAGGGGCGCGCCCAGGCAGTGGTGGCCGCCCCAGCCGAAGGTCATGTGGGGCGTCCCGGAGCGGTCCAGGTCCAGTTCGTCGGGGCGGTCGAACTTCTCGGGGTCGCGGTTGGCCGTCAGATAGGACACGTGGACGACGTCCCCGGCGCGGATGAGCACGCCGCCCATCTCCACGTCCTCGGTGGCGATCCGGGGGATGCCGACGCCCTTGCGGAACGGGATGTACCGCAGCATCTCCTCGATGGCCTGCGGGATGCGGTCCGGGTGCTCGCGCAGCAGGGCCAGCTCGCGCGGGCGGGTGAGCAGGGTGTAGGCGATGTTGCCGATCTCGTTGGACGTGGTGTCCTGGCCCGTGATGAGCAGGACCATGGCCATGACGGCGAGTTCCTTGTCGTTGAGGATCTCGTCCCCGTCCCGGGCCGTGGCCAGCACGCTGACCAGGTCGTCACCCGGATGGGCGCGCCGTTCCGCGGTGAGCTTGGTGAAGTACTCCCGCAGGTAGGCCTTGGAGCGGACGGCGTTGTCCCGGTTGTCGGGGCTGAAGTCCATCAGGGTGCGGGCGTGGCCGCGCAGTTCCCAGCTGTCCTCGTCGGGGATGTCGAGCACCTCGCAGATGGCGGCCAGCGGGAGCGGGGCCGCGAGGTGCTCGACGAGGTCGGCCGGCGAGCCGCTCTCCTCCATGCCGTCGAGGAGCTCCGCGACGACCCGCTCGATGCTGGGGCGCATGTGCTCGACGTTCCGGGGGGTGAAGCCCTTGGAGACCAGAGAGCGCAGCCGGCTGCTGTCCGGGGGGTCCATCACATTGATGGCCTCGTCCTGGACGATCGGCTCCGGCGTCATACGGGGGAAGTCCTTGCCGATGACGGCCGCGCGGCTGAAGCGCCGATCGGTCGTCACCGTCCGGACGTCCTCGTACCGCGTCACGAGCCAGGCCTCACCCTCGCCGTGCGGCAGCTTGATGCGGGTAATCGGCTCGTTCTCCAGGAAGTACTTCAGCTGCGGGTCGAATTCGAGGGCTTCGGCGAAGTCGAAGGGGCAGTTCCGCGCTGAGGAACCGGATTTCATGCGAATACTCCAGTGCGCCTGGGCGTCGGGGGACATATCACAACCAATCCCCCGGGCGCGCCGGTGACCACTGCAGGCGGCCCATCCGGGCGATTCCTGCGGCGCCCATGCCGCGACGTGCCGCGACCCACGCCGCGCCCCGCACCCTGGTGCCGGGCGGGTGGGGGGACCGCGTACACGGCCCCGCCCCACCCACCCGTGACGGACGCCGCGCCCCGGGGATCACGGGGCGCGGCGCGTACTCGGGACAGGCGTCAGTAGTAGTGGCGGCGCCCGCCGACGGCGTGACCCACGGCGCCCAGGACCCAGAGCACGAGCCCGACGAGCACGAGGATGATTCCCAGGGTCCACAGGATGGAGATCCCGGTGAGGAACCCGATGATGAGCAGGATGATGCCGAGGATGATCATGATGTTGTTCTCCCTTGCTCGGCCCTGGGCGCCGTCGCCATGTGCGGGGCGGCGGTGCCGCTGGAGCGCGGACCCCGGGCACTGACCGCGAGTCGCGGTCGGTCGGGCCCTCGCAGAAGCGTCTGCCGTCGATGTCGCCTTCCGTCCACGCCTTCACAGTGAACCCGGCGGCCTCGCTTACTCGCCCCTTTCGGTACACGGATCGGCTACCCGGCATCCCGCGGTTCATGACTACCGGTTGCCGACCGGCGCGGGCTCGGCGGCTCGCTCGGCCCGGCGGCGTCGGGCGGCGCCGCTTCGCGTCCCCCGCGTCCCGCCGCGTCCCGGTACGCGGACCGGGACGCGTGCCGGGTCCGCCGTCGCGGCAGGGCCTTCACCCGCCGCCCGCGGGCCAGGGCGCCGGCCGCGGGATCCGGACGGCGGGGCGCGTCGGCGGGGCCCGTCGGGCCGCTCGGCGCCGAACGCCCCTGCCGCCGAAGGGATCCCCCTGCCGCCTCCGCCGGATCGGCGCCGGCGCGGTCGGACGCGGGTCCCATGTGCCCCGTCCGATCGCATGGTTGTGCCACGTCGTCGCGGGCGGCGGAGCATCTGGCCGCAGTGACTGGGGACGGGAGGCGATCGGCGCGGGCTTCGCCGCGCGCGGCGCGGCCCCCGCCGACGTCAGGCGTCCTTCGGGCGCGCAATGAGGAGGGCCACGTCGTCGCGGTCGTCCGGGTGGCGGAGCTCCGCGAGCAGGCGGTCGCAGGTCTCCTCGACCGGCTCGTCGGGGATGTCCAGGAGATGGAGCAGATCCTCGAGGCGCTCGTCGATGGCGCGGTCGCGGGTCTCGACCAGTCCGTCGGTGTAGAGGACGAGGCGGTCCCCCGGAACGAGGTCGACGTCGGTGCTCTCGAAGGGCGCGTCGCCGACGACGCCCAGCGGGGTGCCGGTGGGCAGGTCGAGCAGTGCGGGGGGCTTGCCGGGCCGTACGACGGCAGGGGGCAGATGGCCGGCGTTGGCGAGGCAGCAGACTCCTCGGGCGGGGTCGTACACCGCGTAGACGCAGGTGGCGATGTAGGGGTCGAGCCCGTCGGTGATCCGGTCGAGGTGGCCGAGCACCTGGGCCGGGGCGAGGCCGAGGCCGGCGAGGGTGGAGGTGGCGGTGCGCAGCCGTCCCATGGTGGTGGCCGCGGGCACACCGCTGCCCATGACGTCGCCGATGACGAGGGCGACCCGGCCGTCGCCGAGGGGGATCACGTCGTACCAGTCGCCCCCTACTTCGCTGCTGGCCTGGGCCGCGCAGTAGCGGGCGGCGAGTTCCAGACGGGGGTGGGCCGGAGGGAGTTGCGGCAGGAGGCTGCGCTGCAGGGTCTCCGCGGTGCTGCGCAGGCGCTGGTGGAGGCGGGCGTTGTCGATGGACACCGCCGCGCGGGAGGCCAGTTCGCCGGCGAGGGTCTGGTCGTCCTCGTCGAAGGGCTCGCAGGTGCGGGAGCGCGCCATGCCGAGGACGCCGAGGATCCGGCCGCGGGCGCGGAGCGGGACGGCCATGGCCGTGTGCACGCCTGCCCGGGCGAGCAGTGAGGCGCCGTCGGCGTCGCGGGCGATCCGCAGCAGGCTCCGACAGTCGGCGTGGGTGATCAGACCCGGACGGCCGGTGCCCAGGCACTGCGCGGCCAGGTGGTCGGGAGCGTAGGAGACCAGACGGCCCGGTGCGCCGAAGGAGCCGGCCGCCTCGACGGCCTCGGTGCCCTTGGTTGCGACCGCGCGGAAACGGGGGTGCTCGAGGCCGGGCTCGCCACCGTCGTCGCGCAGCACGGAATCCAGGACGTCGACCTCGGCGAAGTCCGCCAGCTCGGGTACGACGACGTCGGCGAGTTCCCGCGCGGTCTGCTCCACCTCCAGGGAGGTGCCGATACGGGCGGAGCCGTCGGCGATCACGGCGAGCCGCCACCGGGCGCGGTCGGCCTCCTGAGCCGAGCGGTGCCGGTCGGTGACGTCCACCACGCAGGTCCCGACGCCCAGGACGCGGCCGTCGCGGTCGTCCAGGCGGAAGTAGGAGACCGACCAGGCCCGGTCGGCGGTCGGGTCGGCGGGGGTCCGGCCGACGACGTACCGGTCGACGATCGGCGTACCCGTGCGCAGGACCTGCCGGAGCGCGTTCTCGGCCATGCGGAACCGGGCGCCGGGGAGCACCTCGCGGAAGGTGCGCCCGATGTGGTCGGCCATGGGGAGGCCGTGCATCGCCGCCAGGGCGGGGTTGACGGACAGCCAGCGCAGGTCGTCGTCGAGCACCCCGAGGCCGATCGGCGACTGGGCGACGAGCTCGAGGGAGAGGGCGACGCCGCGTTCCCGCCGCTGCTCCTTGGGGCGGTCGGTGACCATGCCGAGGCCGAAGACGCGGCCGCGGCTGTCCGTCAGGCGGACGGTACGGAACTCCGCGATCCGGGTGCTGCCGTCCTTGTGGCGCGCGGGGAACTCCGCCGTCCAGCTCCGGCCGGTCTCCAGCACCTCCGCGAACAGCTTCCGGGCGTCGTCGCGGTGCGCGGGCCGGACGAGCAGCGACACGGCGTCGCGGCCGACCGCCTCGTCCGCGGTGTAGCCGAACAGCCGCTCCGCTTGGGGGCTCCACATGTCGATGCGCCCGTCCGACCCGAGCAGGACCGCGGCGGCTCCCAGGGGGTCCGTGAGTCCGCCGGGGCCGGGCGCCCCGCCCTCGAGCCGAGCGGCGTCCTCAAGCCGGTCGGCGCCGAGCGGTGGCCGCGCTTCACTCATCGCAGGCTCCTCTTCGCCCGCCCCTTCGCCGGCCTTCTCCTCGCATTCCGTCCGTCCGTATACCCCGGCTTCGGCGAGTGAGTCCTGCGTCGGCGCCCGCGGGCGGAGTGGCGGAGCGCGCGCGACCGTGTTTCCCGGCCGCCTTCGGGGGCAGGCGCTGGTCTTGCACGAGAACCGAACGTGAGGGAGGACCCATGACTGCCACGTTTCCGGACGGCCGCCGCGTCCTGGCGGTCGTCAGCAACTACGGGGTCGAGCAGGACGAGCTGGTCGTCCCCGTCGAGCATCTCCGCGACCAGGGCGCCGACGTCACCGTCGCCGCGACGCGCCGCGAGCCCGTGCAGACGCTCGTCGGGGACAAGGACCCCGGCAAGGTCGTGGAACCGGACACCAGCCTCGACGAGGTCGATCCCACCGGCTTCGACCTGCTGCTGATACCCGGCGGCACGATCAACGCCGACAACCTGCGGCTGCAGGGAAAGGCGATGGACGTCGTACGCGCGTTCGCCTCGTCCGGGCGGCCCATCGCGGCGATCTGCCACGGCCCATGGGCGCTGGTCGAGGCCGGCGTCGCGAAGGGCAAGACGCTCACCTCGTACGCCTCGGTGCGAACGGACCTGCTCAACGCCGGCGCGGCCTCCTGGGTCGACGAACCGGTGGTGAGCGACGCCTCCGCCGGGTACCCGCTGGTCACCTCGCGCACACCGAAGGACCTGGACGCCTTCCTGGGCGAGGTCGACAAGGTCCTCGCCGGCTCCTGAGCGTCGCCGCGGTCGCGTCAGGGCTCGATGAGCCCGGCGCGGATCGCATAGCGCGTCAGTTCCAGGCGGTCGCGCAGACCGAGCTTCTGCAGGAGGTTGGCGCGGTGGCGCTCGACCGTCTTGATGCTGATGAAGAGCAGGTCGGCGATCTCCTGGGAGGTGTGTCCCTCGGCGACCAGCTTGAGGATCTCCTCCTCGCGCTCGGTGATGGCGCGGGCGGGCAGCGGCTCCCCCTGGCGGGCGCGTTCGAGGTAGGTGCGGATCAGGGTGGTCACGGCACCGGGATAGATGAAGGGCTCGTCGCGTACGGCCGCCCGGCAGGCCGCGACCAGGTCGCGGTCGGCGACGGACTTCAGGACGTATCCGCTGGCTCCGGCCTTGAGCGCCTCGAAGAAGTACTGCTCGTTGTCGTACATCGTCAGGATGAGGATGCGCAGGCCGGGGCGGACCCTGCTGAGCTCCCGGGCGGCCTGCAGGCCGGTCATGCGGGGCATGGCGATGTCCAGAACGGCCAGGTCGACGGGCTCCTCGCGGGCCTTGGCGACGGCTTCGGCGCCGTCCCCGGCCTCGGCGACGACGGTCAGGTCCGGCTCGCCGTCCAGGATCAGCCGGACGCCCCGGCGCACCAGCGCGTGGTCGTCGGCGAGGAGGATGCGGGTGGGCGGCGGCTGCGTCATCGCGGGCCGCCCGCCGCCGGCTCGGGTACCTCGAGGCGGACGTCGGTGCCGCCGCCCCGGGCGGGAGCGATGGTCAGCGAGGCGCCGATGAGCAGGGCCCGTTCGCGCATGCCGCGGATGCCCGCGCCCTCGGCGACCTCGCCGATGCCCTTGCCGTCGTCCCGGACGAGGAGCACGGCCCCGCCGCCGGGGAGGGGGTCGAGATGGAGCTCCACCCGGTCCGCTCCCGAGTGCCGGGCCGCGTTGGTGACCGCCTCCTGGGCCACCCGGTAGAGCACGAGCTCGGTCTCGTGGTCGAACGCGGGCAGCGTCGGCCCCGAGTGGTCCGCGACCGTGAGGCCGGGGCTGGTGAACTCTCCGGCCAGGGCGCGCAGGGCGCTGTGCAGTCCGAGTTCCTCCAGGACGCCGGGGCGCAGTCGCCGCGCGATGCGGCGGATCTCGTCCAGCCCGACACGCGTCGTCTCCTGCACCTGCCGCAGGTCCTCCCCCAGGGGAGCGGGGGCCTGCTCCGCGCTGCGTCCCAGCTGCAGGACGACGGCGGTGAGGGTCTGACCGACCTCGTCGTGCAGTTCCCGGGCGATGCGCTGCCGTTCGGCCTCCTGCGCGGACAGCACGCGGGCGCTGGTGGCGGCGCGCTCGGCCTCCAGGCGGTCGAGCATGGTGTTGAACGTGGTGATCAGCGTGGACACCTCGCTCGGGCCGGTCACGGCGGGGCGGCTGCCGGGGCGGAGCAGGTCGGCGGAGTTCATCGCCCGGCTCAGCCGCTGCAGCGGCGCGAGCCCGACGCGCAGCAGCAGCGCGTTGGCCACGAGCATGGCGGCCAGTCCCACGCCCAGCACCAGGGCCTCGCCGAGCAGCACGGGGGTGGAGACCGTGACGGGGCCGAGCAGCAGCACCGCGGCGCCGACCAGCACCGCGCCGTTCAGCAGGAAGATCCGCCAGTACAGCGACATGGTCCCGCCTTCCTCGGGCGTCTGCTGCCCCTCTCCGCCGACGCTACCGTGACGTCTGCGCGAGCTGCCGCTCTCCGATGCCACGCCGGCGGGAATAGGCGCCCCCCTCCAGCCTGCCCCCGGCCCCGCAGGCCGCACCATCGGGGCGAACACCCAATTACGGGCGCCGGGAATGGGTGCCGAACCCGATGGTTCCGCGCGCTGGCGCGGGCGACGGTGGAGACACAGGGCCACCGATTCGGGAGGAGGGGCACCATGCCGCACCCGAACCAGGGCATCGAGGACATCGAAGCCGAGCTCCAGCGTAGCGACCCCCGCTTCGCCGAGGGGTTGCGGACCGGGCGCCCGTGCGCGCCGCGCGAGTACCGGCGGCGGCTCGGGTGGTTCCTGGTGGTGGCCGCGCTCGTCTGGATCCTGATCGGCATGGCGCTGCCGCAGGGGCTGCTGCTGGCGGCCGGACTCGTCCTCGGCGGTGTCGGAGCGAGCGTTCTGGACACCCGGTACGACACCGCGAGGAGGGGCCGCCGGCGGAGGTGACCCGGGGCCGGGGGCGGGCGCCCCTGGGCCCCAGGGGCGGCGGACCGCTCCCCGCTTGTTCGCGGGGCCCGCGTGTGGCGTCTTTGCGCACGGCTGAGGCGGGCTATTGTGCTGCCGACCGGAAAATTGCGCAAATCGTCACATTTGGGAGCCTTACGTGATCGAAGGCATCGGCAGGCGCCGTTTTCTCGCCGCGGGGGCAGCCGTCGTCGGGGCGGGTGCGACGAGCAGGGCCTGGGCGGGCACTCCGCTGGCCGATGTACCACCGGGCGGAGTCCTGCGCAGCAAGGCCCGGCTCCCCCACCCCTTCCAGGTACCCCTGCCGGTCCCGCCGGTCCTCCAGCCCACGTTGCGCACCGCGACGACGGACTACTACCACATGACCCAGCGCGAGGCGAGGCTGGAGATCCTCCCGGGGCTGCGCACCAGCTGCTGGACGTACGACGGGGTGTTCCCCGGGCCCACGATCGTCTCCCGCTCGGGACGCCGTACGGTCGTCACGCATCGCAACGAACTGCCCCAGCCGACCGTGGTCCACCTGCACGGCGGTCACACGCCCGCCGACAGCGACGGCTACCCGATCGACCTGACGATGCCGGTCGGCAGCCGCATGTCGTACGACGACGCGATGGCCGGCATGCCGGAGATGCACGGATCGTCCGGGCACCTGACCCATGGCCAGCGCAGCTACACCTACCCGATGCTGCAGCGCGCGGCGACCCTCTGGTACCACGACCACCGCATGGGCTACACCGGTCCGGCGGTGTACCGCGGCCTGGCCGGCTTCCACCTGCTGACGGACGACGAGGAGGACAGGCTCGACCTGCCGCGCGGCTCCCGCGACATCCCGCTGCTGCTGACGGATCGGGCGTTCGCCGAGAACGGGGCGCTGCTGTACCCGGCGATCGACTCGGGCATGCACAAGCCGGGCGTCGTGCACGCGCACCACTTCGGCATGATGGGCGACGTCATCCTGGTCAACGGCGCCCCATGGCCCGTACACCGGGTCAAGCGGCAGCGCTACCGGCTGCGGTTCCTCAACGGCTGCAACGTACGGGACTTCCGTCTGGAATTGGACCCGCCGCCGCCGGGCGGCAAGGGCCTGCTGCAGATCGGCAGTGACGGCGGACTGCTCGGCAGCCCGCTGCCCCACGACAGCCTGCGCATGGCCCCCGCCGAACGGTTCGACGTCATCGTGGACTTCGCCCGCTACCGGCCGGGCACCAAGGTGCGGCTGATCAACCGGTTCGGCAGCGGCAGCACCGCGCAGGTCATGCGCTTCGACGTCTCGCCGTCCACCCGGAAGCCGCACGACGACACCCACATCCCCAAGCGGCTGTCGCGCTACCCGGCGACCGTCCTCGACCCCTCCAAGGCCGTGGCGCACCGGACCTTCGCCTTCCGGCACTCGCAGGACGGCTGGACGATCAACGGCTATCCCTACAAGCCCGGTCGCTCGCTGGCCCGGGTGAAGCTCGGAACGATCGAGATCTGGAAGTTCACCTCGGTGTTCTTCCACTCGGTGCACGTGCACCTGGACGCGTTCCGGGTGCTGTCCCGCAACGGCAAGAAGCCGGGCGCGTTCGACGCGGGCTGGAAGGACACGGTCGCGACGGGCCCGGGCGAGACCGTCGAGGTGGCGGTCCGCTTCACCGACTACCCGGGCACGTTCATGATGCACTGCCACAACCTCGAGCACGAGGACATGGCGATGATGGCGGACTTCACCACGTACTGACACCGACGCCGCAGACACGGCCCCGGGCCCGGCCCGGACGCGGCGCCGCAAGCCGCGTCCGGGCCGCAGTCGTCACCGGCCGGCGGTCGGACCGCCCGGCGGACCGGGCTCCGTGCCGCCGGGCGGCGGGCTCTGCTCTCCCGGCGGGCCGGGGGTTCCGGTCCCCGGGCCGCTTGGAGCGGGTCCTGTGCCGGACGGCGGGGACGGCGGGGCGGTCCCTCCACGCTCCCCCGTCGGCGTGGCGGGGCGGTCCGGGCCGCCGCCCTCTTCCGGGGCGGCCGGGGAGCCGCCGCCTCGGGGCGGGGCCGGCGGGCTGCCGGACGGGGCGCCGCCCGGCGGGGTCGTCGGCCGGTCCCCGCCGGCCGTGCCGTCGCCGCTGGTACGGGTGAACCAGGCGCCGGTGTCCGGGTCGCGGACGGCGAACTCCTCCAGCGGCTTCGGCGCCGGGGCCACCACGACCGTCCGCGAGGGCTGGTAGCCGGGCCACGCGGTGCCGACGGTCGTGACGGCGCCCTTCTGCTCGACCGGGCGGGTCAGGGGATTCCCGCAGGCGCAGCGCACCCGTGGCAGGCCTCTGTGGTCCACCAGGACCGCGGTCCCGGCCTGCAGCACCGCCTGGAAGGCGGTGGGCCGACCGCCCCGGTAGCCGTGGTTGGTGACCCGGGTGTCCGCGCGGAGCTGGAGCGGGGTCAGGGCCCGCAGATACGCCGGGACGCCCGAGGGAGTGAGGCCCAGCACCCTGGCGAAGGCCTTGTTCTTCGACGGGTCCGTCGACAGGGCACTGATCTGCCGCTCGACGTCGCAGTCGGCGGCGCCGCGCGTACCGCCGTACAGCCCGGGCGTGCCGCCGTTGTAGACCTGCCGTACGGTGCCCCCCGCCGCCGAAGGGCTCGGCAGCGCCGGCGTCGCCGAGGGGGCGGTGGTCGTCTCGGCCGTGGACCGCGTGAACGGGTCGGGCCCCGCGCTGCCCGCCGACTGCAGGAAGAGCTCACCCCGCGATCCGCCCGACACCCCGCCGGGCCGGGTGAACACCACGGCCAGCGCCACCGCCGCCACGACGGCCGCGGTGATCGCGGCGACCTTGGGGACCGAGCGCCACCAGGGGTCCTGGTGCCCGCCACCGTCGCCGCCGTTCCCGTCGCCTCCGCCCCCTCCACCGCCGCCGTCCGGCGGTTCGCCCGGTGGCGGCGCCCCCACGACGACCGTCGGGGTCCGGCGCCGCCGGCCGGTCCGGTCCGGTCCGGCCGAGCCCGCCTCGCGCGTTCCGCTCCCACCCCTTCCGCCCGTCGTGTCCGGCCCGGTCAGCGGACCCGCGGGCGGGCCCCCGGGGCGGACGAAGGAGGGCGGTAGAACGCTCACCGGGCTTGCCTCCACTCGTCCTGGACCGGCACGCGGGCCCGCAGGACGGACAGCGCCCGCCGCTGAACCAGCCCCGCCTGCCGACCGCCTGCCGACCATTGTGTGCGCCCCGCTCACCGTCCCCGCAAGCCGACGTGCGCCGGGAGCCGGACCCCTCGGTGGAGGAGACCCGCGACCGGCTGCTGCGGGAGCTGCGCGGTGCCGACGCCCACGACGACGTCGCGCCGCTGATCGCCCGGGCCGACCCGCGGGGCCGCCCGGACCGGGTGCCGCCGGGCGGGTGGTGACCGCGTCGCCGGGTGGGCTCGCCGCCGGGAAGGTGGAAGGCATGGGCTACGGCCCCGGCGCACGCCCGGGCCGTACTGCCGCACGGAAAGGCGTGAGGGAATGGGACACGGCGGAAACGTGATCGCTGAGCTGCTGGCCGACCACCGCGAGGTCGAGGAGATCTTCGACCGCATGCAGTCGATGTCGACCGGCGACCCGGCGCTGCGCGAGCTGGTGGACGAGGTGACCATCGAGCTGGTGCGGCACTCGGTGGCGGAGGAGCAGTACCTCTACCCGGCCGTGCGCGAGCACGTCGAGGACGGGGAGCGCATCGCGGACAAGGAGATCGCCGACCACTCCAGGATCGAGGAACTGCTGAAGGAGCTGGAGCAGCTGCCGCCCAACGACAGCCGGTTCCACCCGCTGCTGATGCGGCTGATGGACGAGGTGACCGCGCACGTCCAGGACGAGGAGGGCACGCTCTTCCCCCGGATCAGCAGCGCCTGCTCGCCGGAGGCGCTCGACGACCTCGGCGACAAGGTGCGCCGCGCCAAGTCCCTCGCCCCCACCCGGCCCCACCCCGCCGCGCCGGACACCCCTCCCGCGAACAAGCTCCTCGCCCCGGGCGCCGGCCTCGTCGACCGCGCCCGCGACTTCGTGACCGGCCGCGGCCGGTCCTGACCGCCGGCGGCGGGGTCGGCGGCGCAGGGTTCCCGCTCCTCCCGGAACCCTGCGCCGGACCTGGCGGGAGCGCGGGCGTGATGCGGCTCATGTCGTGAAAGCGTGCTTTTGCGTACGCTGGGCGCGCCACGCACCCGACGGGCGTGGCCACCCACGCGCGCGGAGGACGGTTCGTTCGGCATGCACAGTGAGTTCTCGTCGGTCGTAGCCGCTGCCGCCCGGTGGCTGCTGTCCGCCTACCCGGCGACCGGCGGCGCGCTCAGCCGCGCCCTCGCCGAGGCCCAGGCCCGCCAGGCCGCCATGGTCGCCGCCGCGCTGCGCTATCCGACCGCGCTGGACGCGGCCCTGCTCGGGCTGCTCGCGCCCGGCGGTGCCGACCGGCTGGACCGGCTCGTCGGCGCAGGGGGCGCCGCCGAGGACACCGGGGATCCCGGGGACCCGGGGAGCGGCTGGCGTACCTGGGTGGACGAGGTCGTCGTCAGCTGGGCCGCATGCCTGCTCTCCGACCCGGCTCTGGCCGCCTCCGCGGTCAGCGCCGCGGCGGCGACCGGGCACGGCCCGTCCCTGGCGGGCGACGCCCTCCGGCTCACCGCCCCCGGTGCCCACGACCGCGCGGCGTCCGCTCTGCTGCGGCACCCCGATCTCGTCGCCCCGATAGCGGGCCTGCACCGCGCGGACCTGGCCGCGCTGCTGGCGGCGCGGCCGCTCGACGGCTTCCCGACGTAGACCCGGTTCCCGCCGCGCCCAGCCCAGTGCCCCGATGCGGCCCGACGTGCGCAGGTGTACGCCGACTCTGCCCGGGAAAGCGCAGGAGATGCCACTACGTGATGCCGTGACCTGGCTGACCGACCGGAGCCGGGACCCCGTCGTCACCCTGACCGTGCGGGCGACCGTCGCCGCGACCATCTCGTATGTGATCGCCCTGCACGTCAGCAGTGAGCCCGCCCCGCTGACGGCGCCGCTCACCGCCCTGCTCGTGGTGCAGGTGACGCTCTACTCGACGCTGACCACAGGCATCCGCCGGGTGAACTCGGTGGTCGTGGGCGTACTGATCGCCATCGGGTTCAGCGCGCTGGTGGGACTGACGTGGTGGAGCCTGGGGCTGATCATCCTCGCGGCGCTGGTCATCGGGCAGTTCGTGCGGGTCGGGGAGTTCGTCAACGAGGTGGCCATCAGCGCGATGCTGGTGCTCGGGGTGAGCCAGCTGACGGCGCAGGCCTGGGACCGGGTGCTGGAGACCCTCATCGGCGCGGGGGTGGGCCTGCTGCTCAACGGGCTGTTCGCGCCGCCCGTCTGGGTGGGGACCGCCGGGGAGTCCATCGAGGACCTGGCCCGCCGCATGCGTCATCTTCTCCTGTGCTGCGGCGATGAACTGGACGCCCCCGCCACCGTGGAGCGGGCCGCGGCGCGGCTGCACGAAGCACGCCGGCTGGACCAGGACGTCGCCGAGGTCGACGCCGCGCTGCGCCAGGCCGAGGACAGCCTGCGGCTCAATCCCCGCGTGAAAGAAGGGTTGTTGTCGCGGGTGGTGCTGAGGACAGGTCTGGACACCCTGGAGATCTGCGTGGTGGTGCTGCGCGTTCTGGCACGGTCACTGACCGATCTCGCCAAGCGGCGCCGCGCCGGCGAGCCGCTGTTCGACCGTGATGTGGCGGTCGCCGTCGAGGAGCTCTTCGCCCATCTCGGAGGGGCGCTCGTCAGCTTCGCCGTCCTGGTGACGACGCAGGTGAGCAGCAACGCCGAGGAGGCCGAGGCCCGGCTGGCCGCGGAGCTCGCGGCGGCCCGGGCGAGCCGGGAGAAGGTCGCCCACATACTGCTCGACCGGGTGCGGCAGCACCCGGACGCGTGGCAGTTGCACGGGGCGGTGCTCGCCGAGGTGGACCGCATCCTCGACGAACTGGCGCCGGAGCACCGTTCGCACCGGCTGATGGAGGAACTGGACGCGGCCGCCCGCGCGCAGCGGGAACGCTTCGCCGCCCTGGCCAGGCTGCGTCTCGTGGCTCGCGGTGAGCGCGTCCGGCGCCGCCGCCGCCGCGAGCCGGTCGCGACCGGCGGGGAGCGTACGGGCCGGCCGGCCGCACCCCCGGCCCGGGCGGACCGCACGGGCCGCGCGCCGGGTGGCGCGCCCCGCCCGGCGCGTGACCGTTCGCACTCGGGGTGAACGGGCCCGCGTCAGGCGTCCGCCGTCCGCGAGCCGGCAGCCCACAGCCCACAGCCCGAACGCCCGGAGGGGCCGGGCGTTCGGGCTGCGTCAATGGGTAGGCGCGCCACACGTTCCGATCACGGGAGGTGTGCCGTATGAAACACACGTCGTCCTCCGGTGGGAGGCCGCCGGTACCTCGGTCGCGATCCGGCTTCGTCGGGCGCCGCTACGAGCGCACGGGCACGGAACCCGTCACCGCGCGCAGCGCTCTCTGCCTGCGCCTGGCGCTCGTCGGGCTGTTCGCGCCGCTGTTCGTGCTGGGGACGGTGCTGTTCGCGGCGCTCGCGGCGGGAGCGGCGCCTGGTGACTCCCCCGACCAGGCCGCGTTCGTCTGGCTCGCGGTGCTGTGCGCGGGGCTCGCACTCATCGCGCTGCTCGACCTGTGGGTCATCATGCGCCGCCGGCGCCGGGAGAACCCCCGTCCGCAGCCGCCCCGTCCGTAGCGCTGGGCGGCCCTCAGCCGCGAGTGAACTCCAGCAGGTCGGCGTTGAACCGTTCGGCGAACTTGGGCACCATCGCCAGACCGTGCGGGGCTCCCTCGTACACCTTGTAGACCGCCCCCTTGACCAGCTTCGAGCTCTTCGCGCCCGCAGAGACGATGGGCACGATCTGGTCGTCGTCACCGTGCACGATCAGCGTCGGGACGTCGATCTTCTTGAGGTCCTCGGTGGTGTCGGTCTCGGAGAACGCCTTCACGCAGTCGTAGGCGCCCTTGACGCCGACCGTCATGCTCCAGAGCCAGAACTGGTCGCGTGTGCCCTGGCTGACCGTGGAATCCTCGCGGTTCGCGCCGTAGAACGGGCCGCTGAGGTCCTTGTAGAACTGGGACCGGTCCGTGGCCACGCCCTGGCGGATCTCGTCGAAGACCTCGATCGGAAGGCCCTCGGGGTTGGCGTCCGTCTTCAGCATCAGCGGCGGGATCGCCCCCAGCAGCACCGCCTTCGCCACCCGGCCCGTCCCGTGCCGCCCCATGTAGCGCGTGACCTCACCGCCGCCGGTCGAGTGGCCGACGAGGATGACGTCGCGCAGGTCGAGTTCCTCGATCACGGCCGCCAGGTCGTCGGCGTAGGTGTCGAGATCGTTGCCGTTCCACGGCTGGTCGGACCGGCCGCCGCCGCGGCGGTCGTGGGCGACGCCCCGGAAACCGTGGTCCACCATCCACTTCATCTGCGGGTCCCACGCGTCCGCGGTCAGCGGCCACCCGTGGGAGAAGACGACGGGCCGGCCGGTACCCCAGTCCTTGAAGAAGATCTTGGTCCCGTCCTTGGCTGTTGCGTACGGCATGATCCTGATGCCTCCTCGTTCCAGGGGACGCGGGGTTCAGCGGGTTCCCGAACCGCCCGGTTACGGGAACCCCGGTCCAGGCCGAATGCGCCGGTGCTCAAACCGTAATGCTGTACCGAGGTCCCGGCGCGCCGAAACCGGTGCCCGCCGGAGGCGGCACGCTCAGCCGCGCGGGGCGACGGCGGCGTCCAGCAGCGGACCGAGCTCATTTGCCACAGTGGTCAGAGCGCGCACGTCCCGCTCCGCCCTGGCGATGACGACGGCGCCCTCGATGGCGCTGATCATCAGGGTGGCCAGCGACGGTGCCCGCCCGGCGGGCACCCCCATCTCCTCCAGCGCCCCGGCGACGGGCCCGGTCCAGGTCGCGAAGGCGGCGGCCGCGGCCGACCGGGTGGCGGCGGAGGTTCCGGCGCAGTCCACGGTGGCCGCCGCGACGGGGCAGCCGCCGTCGTAACCGGAGCTCAGGAACTCCTCCGTCCACTGGCCGACCATGGCGGCGAACAGCGCGGCAGGGGTCGGCTCGGGAAGGGCGGCGAGGAAGCGTGCCACGCGGTTGCCGGCGTAGCGGCCGGCCCAGCCGACGGCCTCGTTGACCAGTTGCTCCTTGCCGCCGGGGAAGTAGTACTGCAGCGATCCCCGGGGCGCCCGCGCGTGGGCGGCGACGTCGCGCATGCCCGTCGCCGTGACGCCGCCGCGGCGGATGAGCTGCGCGGCGCTGAAGACCATGCGCTCGCGGGGACTCCGCTCGCTACCGGCCATGCCGGCCTCCCACCGCCGTCCGGTCGCGCGGGACCGGTGGCCGCCGCGCCGAGGTCTATTATGACAGCCGTCATAGCGCATGTGGCGGCCATCACACTGCGCTGATCGAGGGCCGGACGGCCGGGACGGCGGTGGGCAGTGGCGGATGTGGGCTTCATCGGTCTGGGGATCATGGGGCAGCCCATGGCGCTCCGGCTGGCCGGTTCCGGCACGCGGCTCGTCGTCTGGAACCGTACGGCCGCCCGGTGCGCCCCGCTGCGCGCGGCCGGGGCCGCGGTGGCGGACGAGCCGGGCGAGGTGTTCGACCGGGCTCACGTGGTGGTCCTGATGCTCGCCGACGGCGCCGCCGTCGACGCCGTCCTGGGGCGCGGCACTCCGGCTTTCGCCGCACGGGTGGCCGGGCGCGTCGTCGTACACATGGGGACCACCTCGCCGGAGTACTCGCGCGGCCTGGAGGCCGCCGTCACAGCGGCGGGCGGACGCTACGTCGAGGCCCCGGTCTCCGGCTCGCGCACCCCGGCCGAGGCGGGGCAGCTCGTGGCGATGCTGGCCGGCGACCCGGAAGCGGTGGATGAGGTGCGGCCGCTGCTCGCGCCGATGTTCCGGGAGTCGTTCACCTGCGGGCCGGTACCCGGGGCGCTGCTCATGAAGCTCTCGGTGAACCTCTTCCTGATCACGATGGTCACCGGGCTCACCGAGGCCTTCCACTTCGCGGAGCGGCAGGGACTGGACACCGCGCGGTTCCTCGACGTCGTGAACGCCGGGCCCATGGCCAGCGCGGTGTCGCGGGTGAAGGCGCCCAAGCTGCTGGGGCGCGACTTCGCCGCGCAGGCCGCCGCGGCGGACGTGCTGCACAACAACCGCCTCATCGCCGAGGCGGCCCGCGCGTCCGGGCTGGCCTCGCCACTGCTGGACGCCTGCCACGCCCTCTTCGACGAGACCGTGGAACTGGGCGAAGGCCGGGCGGACATGGTCGCCGTCCTGCGGGCGATCGAGGCCAGGACGGACACCGCCTGCGGCCCGACCGCGGAGGCGCCGGAGGAAGCCGGCCGACGCTGAGCGGAGCCGGCACGGCGTCGCCCGGTCCCGGCGCCGCCCGCGACGGGGCCGCGCCCGCACGGCAGCGGGGCCTCACCGGCCGCCTGCGGCGGTGTCCTGATGCCCATGCGGCGGTTCCGGCCCGGCTCGTGTCGAGCCGGGCCGGGAACCGCGCGGCGCCGCAGTAGCCCCAGGCCCGGCGGGCGGTCCGCTGGGGCGCCTCAGGCAGACAGGAGACCGGCGATGCAGGCGTCCCAGTCGATGCGTGTGCTCTCCGTGCCGAGCGGTACGAGATCCGCGGTCGCGGCCAGGAAGCGCGCGAGTTCGGCCGTGACGACCTGCAGGACGGCGGCGCCGTCCAGGCCTGCGAGGGCGATCAGGGTGTGGGCGTGGTCGTCGGGTGAGACATGGACGTCGCCGTCCCCGGCGGGGGCCGCGAGTCCGGCCAGCAGGAGCTCACGGGAGAGCACCCACTGCGACTCGGCCCCGAGGCCGAAGCGCATCCGGACGGTGTAGGGGTCGTCGGCGCGGTACTGGCAGTCCGCCGACAGATCGAGGACCCGGCCGGTCGGGGTGATCAGCCGCAGGGGCAGGTGTTCCGTGAGTGCTCGCATGGACGTCCCCTCGTGGGCCCGGTTCGGCCGCGTCACCGTGTCGCAGCGTCCTGTTGGCTGTGCGCCTGCCCCGTCAGGCGCGGTCGGGCCCGGGGCGGTCGGGAAGATTTCGTGAAGGCTCGGCACGCCGCCAGGCCGGCGGCCCGGCAGGCAGTGGCCGTACCGGTGTCGGCGGCCGGCGGTACGACCGGGCCCGCGCCCGGTACCCGCTGCGGGTACCGGGGCGGCGGGGGCGGTCGCGTCGGTGGGCGCCGACGAAGGAGAGGGCGCCACTCGCGAGGAGTGTCTCGGATGCCAGGCCGTAGCCTTCTGGGTCATGGCGACCTGAGGGCCTCAGCACCAAGCGTTCGCGATCGGGACGCCGTCCTGGCGGTCCTGCAGCAGGGCCACGATGTTGCGCGACAGTTGGTCTGCGGCGCGTTGGGCGGCCGACCTGGTCATCCCGGCAACGTGGGGGGTGAGGATCGCGTTCTCGACACCGATGAGCGGCGACGCGAACTCCGTGTGCTCGTGTTCGAAGACGTCAACGGCTGCGACCGCCAGTGGTGCGGAGGGGTCCGTCAAGGCAGCGGCGAGGGCATGTTCATCCACGACTCCGCCGCGTGACAGGTTCAGCAAGACGGCACCGGGCTTCAGACCCGCGAGCTCGGCGGCTCCGATGAGGCCGCGGGTGTGCTGGTTCAAGGGGCAGTGCAGGGACACCACGTCGGATGTGGCGAGCAGTGCGTCGAGTGAGCCCGCGCGCCGCAGTCCGCGCTCTTCGGCTTGCCGGTCGTCGAAGCGGGTGCTCCCGGCCGCGATCACCGTCATGCCCAGCGCCCTGGCCTTCCGGGACAGAGCCTGGCCGATCAGGCCGGGCCCGACGATACCCAGCGTCAGGTCCGCCAGTTCGGGGGGCAGCGCCTGCGGGTGAACGGGCCATTGGCCGGTGTGTGCACCACGGTTGTGCCGGACGACGCCGCGAATTGCCGTGAGCATCAGTGCGAGGGCGTGCTCGGCAACGGCTTCGGCGTTGCTTCCGGGTGTGTGCGTGACCTGAATGCCGAGGTCGGTCGCGGCTTGGAGGTCGATCTTGTTGACGCCTGAACCGACTTGGGCGACGACTCGAAGGCGACGCTCGAGGCTGCTCCGGGCGCCCGCTTCCAGCGTGCGCCGGGTGATCGGTAGGTTGGCTCGGGTCTTGACAGCGTCGTAACCGCGGTTGTCGCGTCCGAGTTCCCGGATCAGGGCTTCCTCGTCGAACCCGGTGAAGTCGGCATAGTCCACCTGGTCGCCCAAGTGCCGTCGGACAGCTTCCCGGTCCTCCAGACGCCACAGGTTGAGCGTGATCTGGATACCGGCCGCCGTGAGCGGTGCCAGTTCGGCAGGAAGATGCTCCGCCGGAGCAGAATCAATGATGAGGATGCGTTGCCGTCCGTCAAGCATGCTGCGGTTGTTCCTCTCGGGACTCGCCGGCCGTGGCGGATCGGCTGCCGACTCACCAGTGGGTGATGGTACCGACAGTGGCCAGCGTCAAGCCCAAGAGCCACCATCCGGGCCCAGGTCGGACGACAGCAGTCCGAGAGGGGTTTCCGTGTGCGATTCCCCCGATCACGTTGGGCAGCCGACAGCCCGTCACAGGCCGTGGGCAACGTGCGCGGTCTCCGCGACGAAGCCGTGCCTCGATGGACCCGTCCGAGCGGCCGTCCACGACGTCGCGACAGCAGGCACGACATGCGCCGGCCGCTGTCGCCGAAGGCGTTCAGGGCCGCCGTCCAGCGTGCGGTCCCTTACTCGGCTGCCCTTCCGGTCTCCGTGAGTCAGTACGGCGTTGCGATGCGACATGGCAAGGCCGCTCCTGGGCCGCTCGGCCCAGGAGGGGCCATCGAGTTGCGTTCAGGGTTCGAGCAGGACTTCCAGGAGGACCAGTACATGGCGAAGACAGAAGCAGCTGCGGCGCGGGCTCAGGCGGACGACATTCGCGGTCGCGGCGAGACCATGCTCCGCTCTCCGACGGAAGTGGATCAATAGCCTGCGTCGGACATCCTCCGTGATGGGGGAAGATCTGCCAGACGCTCCAGTGGAGGGCGCTGCAGCCGCTGCTGCCCGCAGGTCTCAAGCCTGGCCGACCGCCGGTTCACTGCAAGCGCCAGCAGATCGGCGGGACAAGGTTCGGCACGCGGACGGGCATTCCGTGGCGATTCCGCCCGCGCCCTCCCCGTCACACCTCGGCGGGTACGCGTGCGCCCGTGCCCTTGAGGCGTCCGGCGACCGTGGCCAGAATCTCGTCGGACAGTTCCGGGTCGGCGACCGCGCGGGACATCAGCAGCGCGCCGACGAGGGCGCTGAGGGTGACCATCGCGTCGGCCCTGACGTCGTCGGGGTCGTCACCCTGCGCCGCCTCACCGATCAGCTCGAGGTACCTGCGCACCTGCAGCTCGTACGACTCCTTCAACGCCTCGTCACCGCGGCCGGCGCTGGCGCCGAGGGTCACCAGGGCGCAGCCCGTTCCGGGGGCGTCCCGGTGGCGGGAGCTGAGGTAGGCGTCGATCAGCCCCGAGCGGGGCGCCTCGGGGTCCTTGCGGGCGGCCTCGGCCATCTTGTGCTCACCGTCGGCCAGGGCGAGCGCCGCCGCCTGCGCCATCAGGTCGTCGCGTGAGGAGAAGTGCTTGTAGAAGCCGCCATGCGTCAGTCCGGCTTCCTTCATGAGGTCCGCGACACCGGGGCGGGCCATGCCCTCCTCGCGGATCCGGCGGGCGGCGATCCGCAGGACCTTCTCGCGCGATTCGGCCTTGGCTGCCTGCGAGTGACCCATCGCTGACCTCCTTGGTGTGCGCGCCGGACCGACCCGGCAACGGGTGTGGATGATGCGCATCATACACCCTGACCGACAGCCCTCGCGCCCCCGACACCCCCTGCGCCACAGGGGAACGGTCGCCGTCTTTGACTTTCAGGATGATGACCACCATCCTGAAAGGGAGGATGACTCACATCATCCAGACAGTCCCGGGCGAGGCCCCCCACCGCGGCAGTCCCGCCCCTCCCGCCCGCGAGCCCTCCGCGAGGACCCATGACCACCGCAGCAACCCCATCGGACGTCAAGCGGGGAACCCTTCCCGTCTTCGCCACGGCGACGGCGATCACGGTCGCCAACATCTACTTCACCCAGCCCCTCCTCGATCAGATCGCCCGCGGCTTCGGCGTCTCCGCCTCCACCGCCGGGCTGGTCGCCACGGCCGGGCAGATCGGCTACGCGCTGGGCATCGTGGCCGTCGTCCCGCTCGCGGACCGGGCCCGGCTGCGCCGGCTGTCCCGGGTCCTGCTGTCGGTGACCGCCCTCGCGCTGCTGGCCGGCGCCGTGGCGCCGTCCGTGGCCCTGCTGGGCATGGCGACCCTCGTGCTCTCGGCGAGCACCGCACTGCCGCAGGTGATCATGCCGACCGTCGCCTCCATGGCCGCTCCCGGCCAGGCCGGACGGGCCCTGGGGGCGGTGGGCACGGGGCTGACCATGGGCGCCCTGCTCTCGCGCACCGCCTCCGGGCTCATCGCCGAGGCCGCGGGCACCTGGCGGGCCGGATTCCTGGTCGCCGCCGCGGCCACGGCGGCGCTGCTGCTGGTCCTCCCCCGCTACATGCCGGCCGGGCGCCCCGTCGGGGCCGCGGCATCGGGCGGCTACGGCCGCCTGCTCGCCTCACTCCCCCGACTGCTGGCGCGATACGCTCCGCTGCGCCTGTCGGCCGCGCTGGGGGCGACGGTCTTCGCCTCCTTCTCGGCCTTCTGGTCCACGCTCGCCTTCCATCTCACCGCGCCGCCCATCGGGCTGGGTCCGGCCGTCGTCGGCCTCTTCGGCCTATGCAGCGTTCCTGGCGCGCTGGCCGCCCGCTACTCGGGACGGCTCACCGACCGATGGGGGCCTTCCGCGGTCAACACCCTGTCCGTCGTCTCCGCGGCGGCGGCCTTCGCGCTCTTCGCCGTGGCGGGGCGGTCGCTCGTCACCTTGGCCGTGGGCTGCAACCTCCTCGGCTACGGGGTGACCAGCGGTCAGATAGCCAACCAGGCACGTGTCTTCGCCGCCGCGCCGGGAAGCCGGGGGCGGCTCAACACGGTGTACATGTTCGCCGTCTTCGGCGGCGGCGCCACCGGTTCGGGCGTCGCGGGAGTCCTGTACTCAGCCTACGGCTGGCACGGCGTGGTGGCGGGCGGAGCGGGCTTCCTGCTCCTGGCCGGCCTGGCGCTCGCCTGGTACGGCCTGCGCTCTCGAGGGACGAGCACCGGGAGCGACGACGGCGCCGGGCCCGGCCGGACGGACACCGGCACCGCCGCCGCTCCCGCCGTACGCGCGTAGCGGCGCCCCCAGCACCGTCCAGCCCCTAGATGAGTGAGTCCAAGGGATCGCCTGCGGACATA
>NZ_CBDRBL010000026.1:0-81029 GCF_965342175.1 Actinacidiphila sp. bgisy167 | reverse complement strand
GCATCAGCCGGCGGTGGTGCCACGGCGCCACCGCCATACGAGCGCCGTCGCTCCCGACCCGGCGGCGAGACCGGCCAGGGCCCACCAGCCCTCCGCCGGACCGTCGCCGCCGGCCAGGCTCTCACGCTGCTCCGCCGTCCCCTTCGGCCCGCCCGGCTCGAACAGGCCGAGCCTTTCGAGCAGCGGGCCGAGGGACGCGGACGCGCGACGCCACAGCACGTAGTCGTCGGCGGCATACGTCCGCGTGCAGGCGCACCAGCTCCGCGTACGCCTCCCGCTCACCGGCGCGTACGCGCGCGATCAACGCCGCCTCCCCGTCCGTGGCGGACCCCCTCCCGTCACCCGGCGCCGTCCCCGTGCGGCCCCGTCACCCCTTCTACACCGCTGCCCCGCCCCGGGTTCCCATCCCGGGCCAAGATCCGGCGCGGACCTGAGAGAATGAGTGCCATGGCTCTCGATCGTCCCCGTGTGCTCTCCGGCATCCAGCCCACCGCAGGTTCGTTCCACCTGGGCAACTACCTGGGCGCGGTCCGTCAGTGGGTGGCCCTGCAGGAGACCCACGACGCCTTCTACATGGTCGTCGACCTCCACGCGATCACCGTTCCGCAGGACCCGGCCGAGCTGCGCGCCAACACCCGGCTCGCCGCCGCCCAGCTCCTTGCCGCCGGGCTCGACCCGGAGCGCTGCACCCTGTTCGTCCAGAGCCACGTCCCCGAACACGCTCAGCTCGGCTGGGTGTTCAACTGCCTCACCGGCTTCGGCGAGGCGTCCCGCATGACGCAGTTCAAGGACAAGTCCGCCAAGCAGGGCGCCGATCGGGCCACCGTCGGCCTGTTCACGTACCCGATCCTGCAGGTCGCGGACATCCTGCTGTACCAGGCGAACGCCGTCCCCGTCGGCGA
Source organism: Actinacidiphila sp. bgisy167 (assembly GCF_965342175.1). Lineage (GTDB taxonomy): Bacteria > Actinomycetota > Actinomycetes > Streptomycetales > Streptomycetaceae > Actinacidiphila. The sequence goes on along the minus strand of NZ_CBDRBL010000026.1, from coordinate 80,127 downwards.
GGACCAGCGCCAGCACATCGAGCTCACCCGCGACCTCGCGGAGCGCTTCAACGGCCGCTTCGGCGACACCTTCACCGTCCCCGACGCCTACATCGTCAAGGAGACGGCGAAGATCTACGACCTGCAGGAACCGCTGTCGAAGATGAGCAAGTCGGCGGCGTCCCCCAAGGGCCTGATCAACCTCTTGGACGAGCCCAAGGCCTCCGCGAAGAAGATCAAGAGCGCGGTCACCGACACCGACACCGTGATCCGCTACGACGAGCAGGAGAAGCCGGGCATCAGCAATCTGCTGACCATCTACTCCACCCTCACCGGCACCGCGATCCCGGAACTCGAGCAGCAGTACGAGGGCAAGGGCTACGGCGCGCTGAAGACCGACCTCGCGGAGGTCTTCGTCGAGTGGGTCACGCCGTTCCGCGAGCGCACCCAGGAGTACCTGGGCGACCCGGAGACGCTGGACTCGGTCCTGGCCAAGGGCGCCGAGAAGGCCCGGTCCGTCGCCGGGGAGACCCTGGCGACGGCGTACGAGAGGATCGGCTTCCTGCCGGCCAAGCACTGACGGCCCGTTCCGGCTTCGGGACGCCCGGGCGCGCACGGCTGCGGAGGGCTTAGGTCCCGTGCGGGGTGTGACGGACGACGCTCGCGCGTCAGGGCGCGCGAGCGTCACACTGGCACTGACGGAGTTGTGTCGTATGCGTGCGTGCGACGCCGCGCACCGACCCGGGGAAGGGGTGAACGCGTGGGAAACCGCATGATCGGCGTGTCGATCGCGGTCCCCGAGCCTTACGGCAGCCTGTTGCAACAGCGCCGTGCCGGCTACGGAGACCCGCTGGCGTACTGCATCCCCACCCACGTCACGCTGCTGCCGCCGACCGAGGTGGACCCGGCGCTGCTTCCGGCCTTCCGCGAGCATCTCGCCGAGGTCGCCGCCGCCGGCCGCGCCTTCCCCATGCGGCTGGAGGGCACGGCGAGCTTCCGGCCGGTCACCCCGGTCGTCTATGTCGATCTCGTCCAGGGCGGCCCCGACTGCGACGAGCTGCAGAAGCGGGTCCGCTCCGGCCCGGTCCGCCGCGAGCTCCAGTTCCCGTACCACCCGCACGTCACCATCGGCCACGGCATCCCCGACGAGGCGCTGGACCGCGCAGAGGCGGAACTCGCGGACTTCGTCGCGACCTGGACCGTCAGCTGCTTCTCGTTGTACGAGCAGGACGAGGCGGGGGTCTGGCGCAGTCTGCGCGACTACCCCTTCGGCGGCGCCGGGCATCCCCTCGTGCCGCACCAGCCCGGTGCGTGCGAGCCGCTCAGCACGGCTCCGGCGGGAGGCCCGCAGGGGTGACCGGGGCGGGCACACGTGATCGCCCGCCGGCGCGGCCGCCGCGGACCGAGCGCACCTGCCCGAAGCCCCTCGAGCGGCGAGGCGGTGGCCTTCGGCGAGCCGGCAGCCGATGAGCGCCGCACGGCGGTGCCCCCGGGCCGAGCCGCAGCCCCGACGGTGTCCCGCCGGCGCACTTCCGCGGACGACACGGACCGCGTCCCGGGGCCGTCGCCGCCGCTCACGGCGACCGCCGCCCAGTAGCGCGACGGCGCTGCGCGACATCGAGGCGGGAGACGGCGAGTCGGCGAGTCGGCGAATCGCACGTGGCCGGCTGCTCGGTCGACGCATCGTCATGTACGGCCCGGCGCCCGGATGTCCGTCGACCGGCTGACCCGCGCCGTCCGTCCGGCCGAGACCATCGACGTATGTCACCCATCGAAGTGCGCGGGCGGTTCGTGCACGGTGTCCGGCGCACCCGGAGCGGGCACCGACGTCGCCGTCACGCTGCCGCTCGGGGAGTCCTCGTGATCAGGGTCCTGCTGGTCGACGACCACCCCGTCGTGCGCGACGGGCTGCGGGGAATGCTCCAGGCCGAGTCGGGGCTCCTGGTCGTCGGCGAGGCGGGTTCCGGGGAGGAGGCGGTCGCGGTCGCCTTGGCGCTGCGGCCGGACGGCATCCTCATGGACCTGAGGATGCCGGGCCTCGACGGGGTCGGCGCCACGTCGTCGATCCGGTCCCGGCTGCCGTCGGCGCGCGTGGTGGTGCTGACGACGTACGAGACGGACGAGGACATCCTGCGTGCCGTGGAGGCGGGGGCGTCCGGGTACCTGCTGAAGGACGCCACCCGTTCGGCCCTCGCCTCGGCGGTGCGGGACGCGGCCCGGGGGGAGACGGTGCTGGCCCCGACGGTGGCGTCGCGGCCGGCCCGCGAGACCCGGCGGCGTACCGCGCCTTCGCTGCTCTCGGCCCGTGAGGTGGAGGTACTGTCACTGGTGGCGCGAGGGCACACGAACGCGGACATCGGTCGGCTGCTGCACATCACGGAGGCGACCGTGAAGACCCACTTGCTGCGCGCGTTCGTGAAACTGGACGTGGGCGACCGCACGGCGGCGGTGACCACGGCGATGTCCCTCGGCCTGCTTCCCTGACCAGACTGCAGGTCGTGACGGAGGGTAGGCGCGCGGTATGGACTGGCTGACTCGGCTCCCGGTGATCGGACCGTGGATGGCGCGGCTCATGCGCACCCACGCCTGGCGCACCTACGAACACCTGGAGAGCGTGCACTGGGCGCGGCTCGCCGCCGCCATCACCTTCGTCAGCTTCGTGGCGCTCTTCCCGCTGCTGACCGTGGCCGCCGCCGTCGGCGCGGCCCTGCTGTCACCCCGTCAGCTCAGGCAGCTGCAGGACAAGGTGGCCGAGCAGGTGCCCGGCATCGCGGACCGGCTCGACATCGGCGGACTCGTCGACAACGCCGGCACTGTCGGGACCATCGCGGCCGTCCTGCTGGTCTTCACCGGCGTCAGCTGGGTCGGCTCCCTGCGCGACTGCCTCAGGGCGGTCTGGCACAGGGACGACGAGACCGAGAACCTCCTCCTGCAGAAGCTCAAGGACTTCGGAGTCCTGGTCGGCCTGGGCGTCGTGGCGCTGCTCTCCGCCGGGTGCTCGACCCTCGCCGCGACGGCGGTCGGCCGCGTCGGCGACGCCATCGGTCTCGACGAACACGGTCCCGGGCGGGCCCTGCTGTCGGTGGCGGGCTTCTGCGTCGCCGTCGCCGTGGATCTGCTTGTCCTCGCCTACCTGCTCACCGCGCTGCCGCAGGTCACCCCGCGCCGACGCGACGTCGTCGTGGCGAGCCTCATCGGCGCGATCGGCTTCGAGGTGCTGAAGCTGCTCATCAGCGGTTATCTGCAGAGCGTGGCCACCAAGAACGTGTACGGCGCCTTCGGCGTGCCCATCGCGCTGCTGCTGTGGATCAACTTCACGGCGAAGCTCCTGCTGTTCTGCGCGGCCTGGACGGCCACCCCGCACCGTGCGGAGCACGCCGGCGCCCGTGAGGGCCGGCCGGGCGAGGCGGGGCACACACGGCCCGAGAGCGCTTGACTTCGGGCGTCAGAAGGCCCGCGCGGTCGGCCAGGTACCCTGCCTGGCCAGGTCGAGCCGGAGGCTTCGAGGGCGTCGGCCCTTGCAACCGTCCTGATCAACGATCACAGCGCGCGCATGCAACCTGATCACCGGGTTGTTCCGCTCAGGCGTGAGCGGAGCTGGAAATGCCCGATACCACCGCCAGGCGGAGCTTGGTTTCGTCCTTGGTGTCGGGGGCTGCGGTGAGAACGACGATCTTGCGTTCCGCGTCGCCGTCGGTCAGGACGTCGCAGTCCACTGAGATTGGCCCGGTCGCCGGGTGCTGGACGATCTTGTGGTCTTCCCGGTGTGCGCCGACCACGCCGGAGGCCCACAGTTCGGCGAAGCGTGGGCTGACCGTCGTGAGGTCCCGGATCAGGCCGGCCAGGCGCTCGCTGTCCGGGAACCGTCCCGTGGCGCGGCGCAGGTCGGACACGACGGAAGCCTCGACCTCCGGCTGGCTGAGCGAGGTCACCGGCCAGTGCGACAGGCAGGGGGCGGCCCCGTCGGCCGGGAAGGTGTCGCGAGCGAAGTTGCGCAGTGGCGACGGCGTTGAGGACGGGTCACCCAGCAGCGCCGCCCAGCAACGGTTCCACCAGATGAGCTGCCAGTCCGCGGCGAACACGGCGGCTGCGGAGTCGCCGAGCCGGTTCAGCATGCGGTGCAGGCGGGGCGGGATGTGGTCAGAGATCTCCCCGCCGGCCGGAGGGGCAAGCCCGGCCAGCCGGTAGAGATGGTCCCGCTCGGCGTCGGTGAGCTGCAGGGCGCGTGCCAGCGCCGCGGTCACCTGCGCCGACGGGGTCACATGGCGTCCCTGCTCCAGGCGGACCACATAATCGACCGAGATCCCCGCGAGCTCGGCAAGGTCCTCCCGGCGCAGTCCCGTGACCCGGCGCCTATGGCGGCTGGGCAGTCCCGCCGTGTCCGGCGCGACACGGCTGCGCCAGGTGCGCAGCATCGGTCCGAGTTTCGCGACGTCAGCGGTCATGAGACGGATTGTCGCACCGGGCGCCACCCCGAAGGTGGTAATGGTTTTCCCACCGAATTCCTCTCTCTGGTTGCCGGCCCGGCGACCGATGATTCTTGTCGACATGACCTTGACGTTCTCCCACGACCACGTGGGCATCACCGTTACGCCAGAGGACCTCGACGCCACCATCGCGTGGTATGCGCGCAACCTCGGCTTCGCTGTAGAACGAAAGTTTGAGTCTCATGGCACGACGTTCGTCTTCCTCACCGCAGGCGACGTCAAGATCGAGCTCCTCGCTGGCGCGTCGAACCGGGGCGCGGCGCCGACCGACAACATCCTCACGAGCATGCGCACGTCGCGCCTACACCACTTCTGCCTGGCCGTAGCAGATCTCGACGGGGCGCTGTCCCGGCTGCTCGAACTCGATGTGCCGCTGATCGGCGGCCCCATGGAGATACCGGCAACCGGCCAGCGCATCGCCTTCGTCACCGACAACGTCGGCACCATCATCGAGCTCAGCGACCCCGGCACACGGATCTCTGGCCGGGGGTAGGCGCACGCTGTCGATCCGCGCAGACTTCACCGGGCCCAGGACGCCAGGCAGGCCCGCTGGCAGCCCGCCGAGGTGGCGAGCCCGCATCTCGGTCGTCGCATCCCGGTCATAGCCGCCAAGGGCATCCCCTACATCCCCGACTCCAACCGGCTCCAGAACCTCAGCATTCACCTGCCGCGGCCGCCGCGCGCATCGGCACCCCCGTCACGTTGCAGTCCGTCCTCCAGCCTCCGCGGCATTGCGGTCTCCGCCGCCTTCCCGAACCGCCCTGCCCTGCCGCGCTGCTCGGGACGAGGCGCGGTGCGCCCCGACGGCCGAGGGCCGACCGCGCGCCGTTCCGTGTGCCTCAGCGAAGGAAGTGCGCCGCGGTGAACCACACGGCGGCCAGCACCAGGGCGGTGACCAGGATGTACCCCACCAGGTAGACCCCGGCGAGCACGGCCGCCGGGGCGGCGATGATCCAGCCGACGCGACCGGCCGGGGTCTTGGCCAGGAAGGCCGAGCGCACGCAGTAGGCGACCGCGACGAGGCCCAGGACGAGCCCGATGACCGACAACGTGCCCATGGCACGCTCCCTTCCCCTAGCGGTTCCCTGGTACCTGGGTACCGGCCGGGCCGCCCGTGCGGCAGGGGGCGGTCGCAGCGGGGTGGGCGCACGAGCCGCACGCGCGCCGTCAAGCGCCCCCGCCGGGGGCATGTGCGCATGGCAAGACGCGACGGGGTCGGCGGCGGGGAGCCACCGGCCCCGTCGCGTCGCGGGGTTGGCGCCGGACGGTGGAGTGGGACGGTGCGGATCAGGCCGCGCGGCCCGGCGGTCAGCTGTGCGGCCCGGCGGTCGGACCGGGCGGCCCGCGGCGTGTGGACCGGGCGGCCCGCACAGCTCAGGCCGTGCGGCCCGGCGTTCAGGCCGTGCGGTCCGCCGTGGCCCGGTCCTCTCGCCCGGCGCCTTCCTCGGCGGTGTTCTCCTTCTCCGCGGCCTTCCCCCCGGCGCTCTTCTGCTCCGCGGCCTTCCCGGCCGCCGTCACCTTCGACGCGGCCGCATCTTCCGTCCGCGCCTGCGCTTCGGCTTCCGTCTTCTTACCGCCGGGTTTCACCGCGCCCTTGGGCTTCGCGGACGTGTCGTCGCCGGGCTTGGCCGGGGCGGGGATGACGGCCGTCGCCGGCTGCTGCGGCAGCGGCCAGCGGCGCCGTACGAGGTAGGCCAGGGCGGCGACGGCCAGCACCGAGCCACCGGCGAGCGCGGCGGCCGTCCACGCACCGCCGCCGCCTCCTGAGGAGGCGGGCGCGGCCACGTGCCGGCGGGCTGTCTTGCCGGAGGAGGCGGAGGGCGAGGCGGAGGGTGCGGGGGAGGAGACGACGGCGGACTTCGGCGGCACCAGGGTGCCGACGGGAGTGACCACGCCCTCCGCCTCGAAGCCCCAGTCGAACAGCTTCGCCGCCTCCTTGTAGGCCATGTTGTGCCCCGCGCCGGGGTGCATGACGGTCACCAGCAGCGTGCGGTCGCCGCGCTGCGCGACTCCGGTGAAGGTGTTGCCGGCCTTGGAGGTGTAGCCGTTCTTCACACCCGCGATGCCGTTGTAGGTCGGGATGTCGTAGTCGCCGGTGAGCAGCCGGTTGGTGTTCTGTATCTCGAAGGTCTCGCGCTTCTTGGCGGCCTTCTCGCCCTTCTTCCCCTTGACCGTCTTCCACTTGCCGGGGAACTTCGCCCGCACGGTGGAGCAGTACTCGCGGAAGTCCGCGTTCTGCAGTCCGGAGCGCGCGAAGAGCGTCAGGTCGTACGCCGAGGAGACCTGGCCGGGCATGTCGTAGCCGTCGGGGGAGATCACGGTGGTGTCCTCCGCCTGCAGTTCGGCCGCCTTGCGCTGCATCTCCAGGACGGTCGCGTCCACGCCGCCGTTCATGGCGGACAGGACGTGGACGGCGTCGTTCCCGGACTGGAGGAAGACCCCGAGCCACAGGTCGCGGACGGTGTAGGTGAGGTTCTCCTTGACGCCGACGACGCTGCTGCCCGCGCCGACGCCGTCCAGGTCGGACGGCCGCACCTTGTACGTCCGCGACGGGTCCAGCTTCGGCAGAAGGGTGTCCGCGAACAGCATCTTGAGCGTGCTGGCGGGGGCCAGCTTCCAGTGGGCGTTGTGGGCGGCGAGCACCTGCCCGGTCTCGGCGTCGGAGACGATCCACGAGCGCGAGGTGATGTTCCCGGGCAGGGCGGGAGCCCCGGGCAGCAGACTGACCTGGGTGCCGGGCTGTCCCAGCCGGTCCCCGCCGATCCTCGACATCCGCGCGGGCGGCGTCGGTGTGGCGGACGGGGAGGAGGGCTTCGCGTGCGCGACCGGAGCGGTGGTCAGGGCCGCACCGCCGACGAGTGCGAGAGCGGACAGAACCAGGGCGGAACGGCGCATGGTGTGGTGGGAGGAGTTCGGCACGATGAGAAGTTACAGGCCGTTCCGGTGCCGCGGCAGGCGTGGAGGGCCGATCGGGGCCGTGACCGATCCCACGTCCGCGCCGTGCAACCGGGCGCTGCCCACGGGCGTCCTGAGCCGTTGCCCGCGACGGACGTCGCGCGGGGCGACCCTGCCCGAGGAGACCGCGCGGCGGCCCGCATACTGGACGCATGAAGCTCAGCCGCCCTGTGTCCTGGTTCCTGACCGCCTTCGGGGTGTGGAGCTGGATCGTGTGGACGACGTTCGTCAAGAACCTGTGGAAGGACGCCAGCGGGCTCGCCTTCGAGGGCGGTGACCACGGCTCGCCCACCGGGTACTTCTGGGTGCACCTGGCGCTGGCCGTCACCTCGCTGGTGCTCGGCACCGCGGTCGGCGTCATCGGCGTCCGCGGTCTGAGGGCCCTGAGGGCGGCCCGGTGATAGTCGCGTTCGCCGCCGTCGCGGTCGTCCTCGCCTTATTCGCCGCCGTGCACTACTACCTGTGGCGCCGGCTGGTCCGCGACGTGTCCGTGCCGGGCGGCTGGTGGCGGCGGACGGGGACGGTCCTGGCGGTCGTCCTGCCGCTGCTGAGCCTGGGCGCGCTGGCCGGCGGGCGGGCGCTGCCGCTGTCGGCGGCGCGGTGGCTGGCCTGGCCGGGCTTCCTGTGGCTGGCGGTGCTGCTCTACCTGACGCTCGCGACGCTGGCCGGCGAGGCCGTACGGCCGCTGCTGCGGCGGGCGCTGGCGTCCCGGGAGCGGTCCCGGGACGCGCGGGCCGCCGAGCCTGCCCCGCCCGCCGCGTCCGCCGGGCCGGTCCAGCAGGTCGCAGCGACTGCGGCGACTGCGGCAACCACCGCAGCCACCGCAACCACGGCGGCCCCCGCTGCATCGTCGGGGCCGCCGCCGGTACCGGCCTCCGCCGGGCCGACAAGGCGGCTGTTCGTCGCCCGTACGGTCGGTGCGGCCGCGGCCGTGGCCGCGGGGGTGACGGTCGGCCAGGGCACGTACGGCGTGCTGCGCGGGCCGCGCCTGAAGCACGTCACCGTGCCTCTCGCCAAGCTCCCCGCGAGCGCCGACGGCTACCGGATCGCCGTGGTGAGCGACATCCACATCGGCCCGATCCTCGGCAAGGCGCACACCCAGCGGATCGTGGAGACGATCAACGGGGCCCGCCCGGACCTCGTCGCCATCGTCGGCGACCTGGTCGACGGCTCGGTGCCGGACCTGGGTCCTGCGGCCGAGCCACTGGCCCGGCTCCGGGCGCGGGACGGGAGCTACTTCGTCACCGGCAACCACGAGTACTTCTCCGGGGCCGCGCCCTGGATCGACTTCGTGCGCGACCTCGGTGTCCACCCGCTGGAGAACGCCCGCACCGAACTCGCCGGCTTCGACCTGGCCGGTGTCAACGACATCAGCGGCGCGGACCACGACCACGCCCCCGACCACGCCAAGGCGCTCGGCGACCGGGACCCCTCGCGAGCGGTCGTGCTCCTCGCCCACCAGCCGGTGATGATCCACGAGGCCGTCCGGTACAACGTCGACCTGCAGTTGTCCGGGCACACCCACGGCGGGCAGCTGTGGCCCGGCAACTACCTCGCGGAACTGGCCAATCCCACGGTGGCCGGTCTGGAGGCGTACGGCGACACCCGGTTGTACGTCACCCGCGGCGCGGGCGCCTGGGGTCCGCCCGTCCGGGTGGGCGCGCCCTCGGACATCACGATCGTGACCCTCGCCTCTCCACGCGCCTGAGGTGGCCGGAAACCGCTCATCACAGGCGCACAATGCGGCACGGAGCGCATTCTCGAGGCCAAAATCGGTAAGGGATGATGCGACGAAGGGGGGCGTTCGCGCATGAGGAGAGTGACCAGGTGAGGCGCCGCGCGTTCCGGCTGCCCCGGCACCCGACGTCGGTCGGGCTGGCCCGGCACCGGGTACGCGACCACCTCGAGGGATGGGAGCAGGAGGGGGGGACCGTCGAGTCCGCGGTCCTGGTCGTGTCGGAGTTGGCGACCAACGCCGTACGGCACAGTCCGCTGCTGGAGCGCGAGTTCGAGGTGGCGGTGACCGTCCACTCCGACGGCTCGTGCGTCGTCGAGGTCTCCGACGGCGGGGCGCGGTCCCGCCCCGTGCCGCGCGACGCGGGGGACGGCGACGAGACGGGGCGCGGACTGCGGCTGGTGCAGGCGCTCGCGGACACCTGGGGCGTCCGGGAGCGCGGTCGGCACGGCAAGACGGTCTGGGTGGTGCTGGCAGAGCCTGCCGTGGGCTGACCGGGTGCGCGGCACCGAGGGTCGGCGCCGCGTGCCGTGCGCGGCCGGGCAGGCGGCCCGGCTCAGCGACGGAAGAGGAACTCCGTTAGCAGTTCGCGGATCTCGCGCACGATCGGCCGCAACAGCCGGTACCGGGAGAGCCGGAGGATCCGCGCGCCGAGCGGCGCGGTGCGCGCGACGAGCCGGCGGGTGCGCTCGGTGTCGGGGGAGTGGTCGAAGACCCAGTAGACGACGATGCCCATCTGGTACATCCACATCAGTTCGGGCAGCACCTCGGCGAGTTCGGCGTCTACCTTGATGTCGGAGCCGGACAGCACCCGTTCGTGGATGGAGATGGCGGCGTCGCGGGCCGGGTGCGACTCGGGGGAGAAGGGGCTGAGCGGGCTCGCCGGGTCGGCGGCGTTCTTGAAGAACTGGGCGGCGAACTGGTGGTAGGGGCGGGCCACGTCGACCCACGCGTTCATCACGGCGAGCAGCCGCGCCGCCAGGTCCCGGTCGCCGCCGCCGGCCAGGACGTCCTGGACCGCGGCGGCGTGCTCGGCGGCGAGGCGGTCGTAGAACCCCTGGACGAGGTGTTCCTTGCCGTCGAAGTAGTAGTAGGCGTTCCCGACCGAGACCCCGGCCTCCTTGGCGATGGCGCGCATCGTCGTCTTGTCGTAGCCCCGTTCCTCGAACAGCCGCATGGCGGTCTCGAGGATCAGGGCGCGCGTCTGCTCGCTCTTCGCAGGCCGGGGCGTCCCGGTGGGCGTGTCCGGGGACGTGCCGGGGGTCGTGCGGCGGGGTGCTTCTTCCACGTCGGTGAGCCTAACCGGGTGGGGCGCACCCGTCCGCGCACCCGTCCGCGCAGCCGTCTCCGGCGGCCTCGGGGGCGGTGCGCGTCCAGCCGCCCTCGGGGCGGTGCGACCCGCCATCGCCACCGGTGTGCGGCCGTTCTCCCCAGCCCGCGGCGGCGGCCGGGCGGCCCCACTGCGCCTCGCGGTAGCGGGCCGCGGCGAGCACGGCGGCGCGGGCGACGGGCGCTCCGGCGCGGGTGCTGAGGCGGTGCGCCAGCGGGCGGTACTCGGCGAGCGCCCACAGGCAGACCAGCCAGGCGGCGTCGCCCTGGTAGACCTGCCCCGAGTCACCGACGACGGTGATCTCGCGCAGGGTCGCGGTGTGGTCGAGCTCCGGGAAGCGGCTCCGGGCCTGGTCCGACCCGGCCGCGACGAGCTCCAGCGGCACGATCTGCCGTTGGCGCTCCAGCCAGCGGCGGACGAAGGTGCACAGCGAGCAGTCGGGGTCGTACAGCACGGTCAGCAGGCGGACCGGCACCGGGGCCGCCGGAGCGGCCCCGGTCGCTGGGGTGCGGTCCATCGCCGTCACGCCCCGGGCCGCGCGGGGGCGGTCCAGCCCTGCGGACGGACGGGCGGGACCTGCTCGCGGTCCATGACGCCCCGGCGGCGGATCTTGTTGAGGACGTAGACGTTGCCCAGGTGCAGCACTCCGAGGACGAGCAGGACGACACCGAGCTTGACCGACAGGGCCTCGAAGAGTTCGCGGGAGTTCCCGACCGGGTCGGCGTTCCTCAGGTACAGCGCGACGAAGCCCAGGTTCACCAGGTAGAAGCCCACCACCAGGAGGTGGTTGACGGCCTCGGCCAGTTTCTCGTTGCCATGGAGTACGTCTTCGAGGAAGACCTTGCCGGCCCGGCTGAGGGTCCGGGCCACCCACACCGTCAGCGCGACGCTGATGAGCAGGTAGACGACGTATGCGACGACCGATAGGTCCATGGGTCCCACCCTTTTCGAACGTGTTCAAAACCCGTCGCCGATGACTCTAGACCTGTTTTTGAACATGTTCAAGCGTGAAGTGCCGCGGCCCGCAGGGGCGGTGGGCCGCCGGCCCGCCCCGCCCCGGGTGGTGGTCGCGCCCGGGTGGCTCCGCCCTCGACGCCCTCGACGCCCTCGCCCTCGACGCCCTCGACGCCGACGGACGCCGGCGCCTCTCCGACCTGCTGCGACGCGTCATGGTGAGGGCCGAGGGCGGCTGAGCGCAGGACCCGGCACGATCCCGCCGCCCTGTGCGGGATTTGTGGGTCTTCCCCGCTGACAGGTCGCCTGACCGCCGAGTAGCTTTACCTTCTCCTCGGCGCGCAACCGCTCCGTCACTGCCGAGGGATCGACCTGGGAGCAGCATGTTCAACGAGGACCGCTACTACCGCACCCTCCCCTGTCCGAGGGGGCCCTTCCCGGGCTTCCCCGCCTCCGGGGGCGTGGGACTCGCCACGCCGTCCGGCGACATGCGCCGCCCCGGGGCCGTGTGGCTGCTGGGGCCCCTCACCTTCGGCGTGTCCTGGCTCGTCTGGTACTACCGGGCCAACAAGGAACTGCGGGAGTTCGACCCCGGCATCGAAGTCCGCCCGCTCCTCGCGGTGCTCGCCGTCAGCCTCGGCGCGCCGCTGCTCGTGCCCGCCGTCGTCTCCCTCTACAACACCGGTTGCCGTATCGCCCGGGCCCAGCGCCGCGCGGGTCTGCACGACACGGTCTCCGGCCTCAAGGGACTGCTGCTGGCGCCCGCGTTCGGGCTGACCTCGTTCTACTACCAGGAGCAGCTGAACCAGGTCTGGATCGCCAGGAACTGAAGACAGGCCAGGGTCGGCGGTCAGCGGGACCTGCGCCGCCCGGCAGCCTCGGCGGGCCGGCCGCGCCGGGACCCGGCTCCCGCCTCGGACCGGGTCGGCGCGGCGCGCTGCGGCAGCGGCCGGCGCCTGATCGCCAGGATGAACGCCGAGACGGCCGCCACCAGGACGGTCTCCGCGGCGGGGGTGATCCACGAGGACCCCTTCGGCCCTTCGGCCGCCACAGGCCGCGAATCGGGGCCGGGCCCACGGCCTGGGCCGTCGGCAGGAGGCCCGCCGGCCATCGCGCGCACCTGGCTCAGCGTCGGCACCAGCTCCCCGACCGGCTCCACGCGGCCCACCGCGCCGAAGCCCCAGTCCAGCAGGTCGGCCGCCTCCCGGTACACCTCGTCGTAGCCGGACTCGGGGTGCATCACGGTCACCAGCAGCGTCCGCCCGTCGCGCTCCGCCGCGCCGGTGAAGGTGTTGCCGGCGTCGGTCGTGTAGCCGTTCTTCACGCCGATCATGCCGTCGTAGTCGCCGAGCAGCCGGTTGGTGTTCTGGATCTCGAACGTCTTGCCCTTCTCCGCGGGGAAGCGCGCGATCCGCGTGCGGCAGTAGTGCCGGAAGTCCGGGTTCCGCAGCCCCGCCCGCGCGATGAGCGTCAGATCGTAGGCCGAGGACAGCTGGCCGGGTGTGTCGTAGCCGTCCGGGCTCACCACGTATGTGTCGTTCGCCTGCAGCTCCCGCGCCCGCGCCCGCATGTCCCGGACGGTCTTGTCCACGCCGCCGTTCATCGAGCACAGCACGTGCACCGCGTCGTTCCCCGACCGCAGGAACACCCCGAGCCACAACTGCTCGACCGAGTAGGTGATGCCGGCCTCGATGCCGACCAGACTGCTCCCGGACCCTAGGCCCGCCAGGTCCGCGTGCGTCACCCGGTGCTGTGTGCGCCGGTCGAAGCGGGGCAGCAGGGTGTCGGCGAACAGCATCTTCAGCGTGCTCGCCGGCGGCAGCCGCCGGTGTGCGTTGTACGACGCCAGCACCTCGCCGGAGTCGGCGTCCGCCACGATCCACGACAAAGAGTTCGTCTTCGGCAGCCTCGGCGCCCCCGCGGCTACCTGCGCCCCGTGCCGTCCCAGCCGCTCGCCGCCGACCACGGGCCGGCCGGCCGCCGCCTTCCCCGCGGGGAGCAGGGCGGCGGCCACGCCGAGTCCGAGGACGGCACGTCGCGGCGGTGTGGGGTGTGTCGCGGCCATGGAGGGACGGTACAAGCTGCCGCCTCCGCCGCCGAACCGAGGGCACCGCCGCGGACGCCGGTCGGCCCAGCACCGCGGGGGTACTTGCGCCGAACGGGGGACGCCTCGGGACCCGTTGTCGGAGGGCGGCCCTACGCTCGGCGGGGACGGGGGACGTGTGGGTCGCCGCATGGGGGTGGACGGTGAGCGTGATGAGGCTGGAGGACGTCGAGGGGCCGGCGGTGCCCGGGTACGGGCTCGGGGTGGCGCAGCGACTGGGCGACGTCACCGCGGAGCTGGTCATCCGGGACGGACGGGCGGCGCTGGAGTGGCGGAACGCTGCGGGCAGGGCCCTGCGGTGCGCCCCCGGCGGCGTGCGGCGTGACCACGCGGCAGAGCTGACGCGGCTCAGAGCGGCCGTCGGGCACATCGACCGGGCACTGGCGGCGCAGGCCGCCCGGTTGGACCGGCGGTTTTCCGAGCGGTCCGCCTGGCCGTACGCCGTGTGGCGCAGGGACGTCGCGGACCACCCGCTGCTGGGCGCCCTCGCCCGGCGGCTGCTGTGGACGGTCGACGGCGTGGCCTGCGGCTGGGCAGCGGACGGCCTGCGCACCCTGGACGGCCGGCCGGTGCGCGCCGGCGGGGAGGCCGCCGTCGCCCTGTGGCACCCGCTGGGGCGCGAGCGCGCGGAGATCACGGCCTGGCGGCAGTGGTTGGAGCGGCACGGCGTCACCCAGCCCTTCGCGCAGGCCCACCGCGAGGTCTACGGCCCCGCAGACGCCGAACGCCTCCTGGCCGCCCGCCACGTCCTGCGGCGGCAGCGGTTCGCCGCGCTGGCCACCGCCCGCGGGTGGAGGTACTCCCCTCCTCCGGCGGCGGAGGGAGCCTTCCCGCCCGCCACGCGGGAGCTCCCGCGGTGGGGACTGCGCGCGGAGCTGCGGTTCAGCGGCGTCGGCGGGGACGCCGAAGACGGCGGCCCCGGCCGCTGCGACGGCCCGGCGCACATCGGCGCGGACTGGGTGTGCTTCCGCCCCCTGGACGCCCCCGGGGAGCGGGCCGACCCGCTCCCGCTCGCCGACGTCCCGCCGCTCGTCCTCAGCGAGGTCCTGCGCGACGTGGACCTCTTCGTGGGGGCCGCCGGCATCGGCAACGACCCCACCTGGCAGGACGGCGGCCCCGACGGCCGCTTCCGGGCCTACTGGACGTCCTATGTCTCCGCCGGGCTGACGCCCTGCGGCGAGACCCGCCGCGAGGTGCTCTCCCACCTCGTGCCGCGCCTGGCCGTCGCCGGCCGCTGCGCCGTCGAGGACCGCTTCCTGCGCGTCCGCGGCGACCGGCACACCTATGGGATCCACATAGGCTCCGGCGATGTCCTGGTGTCCCCCGGCGACCGCCACCTTTGCGTCGTCCCGCGCACGCGCCCCGGCACGGTCCCGGGCCCCCTGCCCTTCGAGGGCGACTCCATGCTGCCGGTGATCCTCGCCAAGGCGCTGCTCCTCGCCCGCGACACGGAGATCACCGACCCGACGATCGTGAGGCGGCTGTGAAACGTGTGCGGACCCCCGAATGCTCGCCGTGGGAGGACGAGGGACGGATCGCCTTCATCGCCCGGCTCGCGGCGGAGGGGGATCTCTCCGAGCTCGCGGAGGCACTCCTGCAGCCGGCCGCCGGCTGGGACGAGGGCCACGGAGCCGTGTCCCGGCTGCGCGCGATGCCCAGGCAGCGGCGCATGGCCTTGGCCGACCTCCTCGTCCGACAGCTCGAGGCGTCGCAGCAGGTGCCGGAGAAACACGAGAGGCTCTGGCTCCTACTCGCCGCTGTCTCCCGCGGTTTCGCCGAGGACTCCTGGTGCGCGCGGTGGAACGGCATGCTGGAACGCCAGGCGGCGGAACTCTGGTGGTCGCAGACCAGCGACGACGTGCCCACCCTCGCCGAGGCCCTGCTGGACGCCGGGCGGCCGCTGTCCGGCGAGGTCGTCGGCCTGCTGCGCAGATCCGCGCACATGGGCCTCGGCTGGGCGCAACTCCTCCTGGACCGCGTCCCCGAGCCGCCCCTCAACCCCGGTGAGCCCTGGTCCGACCGCGTCCTGGCGGAGCTGCCGGAACTCGGCGACCCCTGGCGGAAACTGATCCCGCATCTGCGTGCCGCGGGGCCGACCCCCGGTGCGCGCTGGGAACGGACGGCCGCCGCGGTCCTCGACGGCATCGACCCCGAGGCGGTACGCCGCACCGCCACCGCCTGGCTGGCCCTCGCTGCCCACGGCGCCCGCGACCCCTGGAACGTCACCGCCGTCCGGGGCCTGGCCTGGCTGCTGTCGTCCCCCACCGTGCCGCCCCGCCCCGAGACCGTCCGCGTCCTGGGCGCTCTCGTCGAACGGCCCTCGGTCAAGACCGTCGTCGCCGGTGCGGGCATACGCGCCCTGGCCCGGCTGGACGGCGGCGCCGGCCGGGACGAGCTGCGCAGGCTTGCGGGCTGCGTCGAGCACACGGCCACCCGCAAGCAGATCCTTCGGGCGCTGAACCCGTGAACGCCCGAGGGCTCCGCGTCCGGTGGAAACCGGGCGCGGAGCCCTCGGGGGAGCCTCGGGGGAGGGGATCAGAAGCGACGCGTGATGAGCGCGCGCTTCACCTCCTGGATGGCCTTGGTGACCTCGATGCCGCGCGGGCAGGCGTCGGTGCAGTTGAACGTGGTGCGGCAGCGCCACACGCCGTCCTTGTCGTTCAGCACCTCGAGCCGCTGCTCGCCCGCCTCGTCACGCGAGTCGAAGATGAAGCGGTGGGCGTTGACGATGGCCGCCGGGCCGAAGTACTGGCCGTCGTTCCAGAAGACCGGGCAGGACGACGTGCACGCGGCGCACAGGATGCACTTGGTGGTGTCGTCGAAGCGCGCGCGGTCCTCGGGGGACTGCAGGCGCTCGCGGGTCGGCTCGTTGCCCTTGGTGATGAGGAAGGGCATCACGTCCCGGTAGGCCTGGAAGAACGGGTCCATGTCGACGACCAGGTCCTTCAGTACCGTCAGGCCCTTGATGGGCTCGACGGTGATGGGCTTGTCCGGGTTGATGTCCTTGATCAGCGTCTTGCAGGCCAGCCGGTTGCGGCCGTTGATGCGCATGGCGTCGGAGCCGCAGATGCCGTGGGCGCAGGACCGGCGGAACGTCAGCGAGCCGTCCATGTCCCACTTGATCTTGTGGAGGCCGTCGAGGACCCGCTCCTTGGGGTCGATCTCCAGCTGGAAGTCCTGCCAGGTGGCCTCGTCCGAGATCTCCGGGTTGAACCGGCGGATCCGGAAGGTGACCGTGATGTAGGGCGAGGCCTGGGCCTCGACCTTGTCGAGGGTCGCGGTGCTCATCAGTACTTACGCTCCATCGGCTGGTAGCGGGTCTGCACGACCGGCTTGTAGTCGAGCCGGATCGACTCGGTGCCGTCGGCACCCACTTCGCGGTACGCCATCGTGTGCCGCATGAAGTTGACGTCGTCGCGGTTCGGGTAGTCCTCGCGGTAGTGGCCGCCGCGGGACTCCTTGCGGGCCAGGGCCGAGACCGCCATGACCTCGGCGAGGTCGAGCAGGTTGCCGAGCTCGATGGCCTCGAGCAGGTCGGTGTTGAACCGCTTGCCCTTGTCCTGGATCGACACGTTCTTGTACCGGGCGCGCAGCTCGCCGATCTTCTCGACGGCCGTCTTGATGGTCTGCTCGGTGCGGAACACCATGACGTTGGCGTCCATGGTCTCCTGCAGCTCCTTGCGCAGCTGCGCGACCCGCTCGCCTCCGGTGGAGGCGCGGAGCCGCTCGACCTGGTCGACCACGAACTGCTCCGGCGCTTCGGGGAGCTCGACGTAGTCGTGCTCCGCGGAGTACTCGGCCGCGGCGATGCCGGCCCGGCGGCCGAAGACGTTGATGTCCAGCAGCGAGTTGGTGCCGAGGCGGTTGGCGCCGTGCACGGAGACGCAGGCGACCTCCCCGGCGGCGTACAGGCCCGGGACGACGGTGGTGTTGTCCGACAGGACCTCACCCTCGACGTTCGTGGGGATGCCGCCCATGGCGTAGTGCGCGGTCGGCTGGATCGGGATCGGGTCCGTGTAGGGCTCGATCCCGAGGTAGGTCCGCGCGAACTCGGTGATGTCCGGGAGCTTGGCGTCCAGCTGCTCCGGCGGCAGGTGGGTCAGGTCGAGGTAGACGTGGTCGCCCTCGGGACCGCAGCCGCGGCCCTCGCGGATCTCGGTGTAGATCGCGCGGGAGACGACGTCACGGGAGGCGAGGTCCTTCATGACCGGCGCGTACTTCTCCATGAAGCGCTCGCCGTCCTTGTTGCGGAGGATGCCGCCCTCACCGCGGGCGCCCTCCGTCAGCAGGATGCCCATGCGCCAGATGCCGGTCGGGTGGAACTGGAAGAACTCCATGTCCTCCAGCGGCAGCCCGCGGCGGTAGACGGCGGCCTGGCCGTCACCGGTGAGGGTGTGCGCGTTGGAGGTGACCTTGAAGAACTTGCCGGTGCCGCCGGAGGCGTACACCACGGCCTTGGCCTGGAAGACGTGGATCTCGCCGGTGGCCAGCTCGTACGCGACGACGCCGGCGGACTTCTTGACGCCGTCCTCCTCGACGATGATCTGGTCGAGGACGTAGAACTCGTTGAAGAACTCCACACCCTCCTTGACGCAGTTCTGGTACAGCGTCTGGAGGATCATGTGGCCGGTGCGGTCGGCCGCGTAGCAGGCACGGCGGACCGGGGCCTCGCCGTGGTTGCGGGAGTGGCCGCCGAAGCGGCGCTGGTCGATCCGGCCCTCGGGGGTGCGGTTGAAGGGCAGGCCCATCTTCTCGAGGTCGAGGACCGCGTCGATGGCCTCCTTCGCCAGGATCTCGGCGGCGTCCTGGTCGACCAGGTAGTCACCGCCCTTGATCGTGTCGAAGGTGTGCCACTCCCAGTTGTCCTCCTCGACGTTCGCGAGGGCCGCGGCCATGCCGCCCTGGGCGGCGCCGGTGTGGGAGCGGGTCGGGTAGAGCTTCGTCAGCACGGCGGTGCGGCTGCGCTTCGTCGCCTCGATGGCGGCGCGCATGCCGGCGCCGCCGGCGCCGACGATGACGGTGTCGTACTTGTGGATCTGCATGAGGGGTCGCTTCCCTGTCCAGCCCTGGCTAGCGGATGTTCGGGTCGAAGGTGAAGATCACCAGCGTGCCGAGGATGATGGTGAACGCGGTCGCGGTGTAGACCAGCATCTTCAGCCAGAACCGGGTGGTGTCCCGCTCCGCGTAGTCGTTGATCACGGTGCGCAGGCCGTTGCCGCCGTGCAGCATCGCCAGCCACAGCATGACCAGGTCCCAGGTCTGCCAGAACGGCGAGGCCCAGCGGCCGGCGACGAAGGCGAAGCCGACCTTGGTGACGCCGCCGTCCAGCACGAGCTGGATCAGCAGGTGGCCGAGGACCAGGACGACCAGGACGATGCCGGACAGGCGCATGAAGAGCCAGCCGTACATCTCGAAGTTGGTCCGGGTGCTGCGCGGGGTGCGCTTGGTCCGGGCGCGCGGCGGCTCGATGACGGGGGCCGGGTTGTCCGGTCCGTAGGCGGCGCTGGAGGAGCTGAGCTCCACGTGGTCGGTTGGGGACATGGCTTCGCTCAGCTCCCGAACAGCACTCGTGCGGCGTGGCCGAGGACGGGGTAGATGGCCCCGATCATCAGCACGACCCAGATTCCGACGACCGTCCACAGCATCTGCTTCTGGTACTTCGGCCCCTTGGACCAGAAGTCGACGGCGATGACGCGCAGGCCGTTCAGAGCGTGGAAGAGGACAGCCGCGACCAGCCCGTACTCGAGCAGGCTGACGATGGGCTGCTTGTAGGTGTTGACGACCTTGTCGTAGTCCTCGGGGGAGACCCGCACCAGTGCGGTGTCGAGGACGTGGACGAACAGGAAGAAGAAGATGAGGACACCGGTGACTCGGTGAGCCACCCATGACCACATGCCTTCCCGGCCGCGGTACAACGTTCCAGCCGGCACGGAAAAAACCCTCCGGGAGCGGATGTGGGGCCTGCCGGCTTCGTTGGTCGGTCGGCCCGGCCGGGTACGGTCCACCGGCCCTGGCCATCGTAGCGACGGCTTGTCGGCTGCGTCCTGCCGGGTCCTTCAGGTGTGATCGATCCCGCACGGGTGGGTGTACCGGCGGGGAACCTCCGGCCCGTCCTCCGCGTCCGCGTGGGCCAGTCGCGCCAGGCGGGACCGGGTCACGCGGCGCAGTTCCTCGGCGGCCGTGACCCGTTCCTCGTCAGGGTCGTTGCCCAGGCGCTGCCGGAGCGACGCCAGCATCCGGTCGAGGGACTCGCCGGGGTGCACCCCGGCGAGGGACAGCACGAAGACGTGCCCGAAGCGCGCCTCGTACGCGGCTTGCGCGGCCCGCAGCGCCGTGTACGCGGCGAGGCTGCCGCGGGCGGGGGCGGAGTCCGGCGGGGCGCCGGACGCCTCGGCCGCGAGGGCCTCGGCGAGGTCGGCGGGGGCGAGGTCGTAGGCGGCCTCGTCTGCGGCGGCCAGCAGCGTGTCCAGGCCGGGGTAGGGGCGGTGCGCGGCGACGCGGCGGGCCCAGCGCCGACTGCCGCAGCAGGTCAGCAGGATGGCCTCGGCCGCTTCGGGGGAGAGCTCGTTGAGCTGCCGCAGGCCGTGGGGGAGCCCGGGGCGGGAGGGGCGGCCGACCGGGGCGGGCCGGGGCATCCGCCCGCGCGACTGCGCGGGCAGGTGCGCCGGTGTCGGCGGCGTCGGCGGGACGGCAGGGGTGTCGCTGGACAGCGGTGGGCTCCTGGGAGGGAACGGGTCGGCGGTGGGGGGAACCGCGAGGCGACTGCGCGGCGTGAACCACAGCGGGACGGTGGGTGACGACCACCGTATCGGCCTATGTTCGGCCCTGTACGACGGATGCGCGAATTTCACTCGTACGGGAACGAACATGCACGTCTTCCCCTGGTCCGCGCGGCGGGATCCGCACCACAGGCATACGTTCGGATCATGTGGCAGATGCGGGCGAAACGTGCGCCGGGGTGCGCGGTGACGGCCGTACTGACCGTTGTGCTCGGGGCGGGTCCGGCGCTCGCCGCGCCCGGGGCGGCCGCTGCCCCCGGGGGTGCGGCGGGCGCGTCCGACGGGTTCCCCTCGATCCCCGCCGTCCGCTCCTTCACTCCTGCCGCCGGCGTCGCCGCCTTCGTCCCCGGGCCGGGCTCCCGCGTGGTGGCGCCCGCGGGGAGTGCCGTGGAGGACGAGGCGCGGCTGCTCGCGGAGGAGTTGCGCCGGCCGTACGCCAGTGGGCCGGCGGAGCGGGGGGACATCTCACTTTCACTCGAACGGAGTAATGCGGGACCCGAGTCGTACGAGATGACAAGTTCGGCCGACGGGGTGACACTCCGCGCCGGCACCGACACCGGGGTCTTCTACGGCACCCGCACCCTCCTGCAGGCGGTCCGCTCCACCGGGCGCGTGCCGGCCGGCACCGTGAACGACCGCCCCGACCGCCCGGAACGCGGGCTGATGATCGACATCGGGCGCAAGCACTTCAGCCGTGAGTGGCTGGAGGCCAGGGTCCGCGAGCTGGGCGACCTCAAGTACAACCAGCTCCATCTGCACCTCAGCGACGACCAGGGCTTCCGTGTGGAGAGCGAGAGCCACCCCGAGGTCGTCTCGGCCCGCCACCTGTCCAAGGAGGACGTCCGCGCCGTGGTCGACCTCGCCGCGCGGCGGCACATCACGGTCGTCCCCGAGATCGACAGCCCCGGCCACATGGGCGCCGTGCTCGACGCCCACCCCGACCTCCAGTTGCGCTCCGCGGACGGCACGCCCGCACCCGGGACGCTCGACGTCTCCAGCCCCCGCGCGGCTGCCGTCGTCGACGACCTGCTCAAGGAGTACGCGCCGCTCTTCCCGGGCACCTCCTGGCACATCGGCGGCGACGAGTACCGCCCGCTCACGGCGGCCGACCCCGAGGCGTCCTTCCCGCGTCTGGCCGCGTACGCGCGCGAGCGCTACGGCCCGGACGCCGGGGTGGCCGACGCGGCGGCGGGCTGGCTCAACGACCGCGCCGCCACCCTGCGCTCCCTCGGCAAGCGCGCCGAGGCGTGGAACGACGGCTTCACCGACGGCGCCCGGGTCGCCGCGGACCCGGACCGCGTCGTGGCCTACTGGTCCAGCAACAAACTGCGCGGACGCCTGCCCGAGGAGTATCTGCGCGAGGGCCGGCAGCTGCTCAACCTCAACTCCTGGTACCTCTACTACGTCCTCGGCGCGCCCGGGAACTTCCCCTACCCCAGCGGGCAGCGCATCTACGAGGAGTGGACCCCGGCCGTCGTCTACCGGGACCGCACCGTGCCGGCGGGGCTCGCGGGACCGGACCGCATCCTCGGCGCGCGGCTGGCCGTCTGGTGCGATCAGGCGGACGCGCAGACCGAGGACGAGGTCGCGGCCGGTGTCCGGATGCCGCTGCGCGCGCTCATCCAGAAGCTCTGGGACCCCGGTCCGCCCGCCCTGAGCTGGCCCGCCTTCACCGCCCTCGCCGAGCGGGCCGGCTGAGCGGCGCCACGGGGCGCGCACAGGTGTGATGACGCCGCGGGGCGCGACAAGTGAAGCGGCCGGAGGTCCGCCTCCCCCCACAGGAGCGTCTCCGGCCGCCTCTGATGGTTAAAGCGCCGGCGCGGCCGAAAATGTCACACCCCTCGTCGCGAGGCCCCCGTGGGGCGACGGTTCGGCATGATCCACAACGGCGGCCCCGGGCGGACGCGCCGGGGGAAAGACGCTGCTCCGGGCTGCCCCGAGCCGTATGCGGCCACCGTTTCCGCCGGCCGGTCCGACCGCTGTTTCCCGGCCACCCGCACGGCCCGGGTTCCGTCCGTGCCACGGCGGGCGCGCAGGGGAGGCGCGTGCCCCGGCCCTCCGCAGTCGCCGGCCCGATTCCCCACCCCTGGTGACCCGCGGGTAGCCGCCCCCGGGGCCCCGTGGGCGCCCACGATGGGGCAGGATGGTCGCGACCGAGGGGGAGGCCCGAACGTGGATTTGGCGACCGCGGTACGCGCGGCGCAAGAAGGGGACGAGGACGGCTTCCGGTTCGTGTACCGAGCGGTGCAGCCGCAACTGCTGCAGTACGTGCGCTCACTGGTCGGCGCCGGGGACGCCGAGGACGTGGCCTCGGAGGCGTGGCTGCAGATCGCGCGCGACCTGCCGGGCTTCCGCGGCGACGGGGACGCGGTGCGCGGCTGGGCGGCCCGGGTCGCCCGCAACCGGGCGCTGGACCATCTGCGGGCGGCGGGCCGCCGTCCGCTCGCCGCCGCCGGGGTGGAGGAGCTGCTCGACCGGCCGGCCGTCTCGGACACCGCCGAGGAGGCGGTCGCCGCGCTGGGCAGCGCCGCCGCCCTGGAGGCCATCGCCGCCCTTCCCCGGGACCAGGCCGAGGCCGTGCTGCTGCGCGTGGTGATGGGTCTGGACTCCCGGTCGGCGGCCGAGGTCGTGGGCAAACGGCCGGGCGCGGTGCGGATGGCCGCCAGTCGCGGCCTGCGCCGTCTCGCCGAGGTGCTCGGTTCCGACGGCGGGGCGTCACGTGTGACGTTTTCGGCGTCCCGAACGCTTGAGGACATGAGATGAGCGATAACCGAGGACACGACTGGCTGGACGACGCGACCGCCGAGCGGTTGCTGCGGGGTGCCCACGGTGACGACCCGGCCGAGGGGGTCTGGCGCGACGACCGCGCCGCCGCCCTGGCGGGGCTGCTGGCCGCCGCGGCCGCTCCCGCGCCCATCGACCCGGAACGCGAGGAGGCGGCCGTCGCCGCCTTCCGGGCCGCTCGCGGCGACGACGCGCTCGCGGCGGCCCCCGCGGCGGTCCGCCTCTGCGCGGCCGATGCCCGGCCGGCCGTCGGCGGTGCCGGTGCGGTGAGGAAGAGGTGGAGTCGCACGGCCCGGCGCTCCCGATCGCTGACGGGAACGCTTGTCGCGACCGCCGCGGTGGCGGGGATGAGCGTGGCGGCCGCCGCGGCCGGCGCGCTGCCCGCCCTGCTCGACCGCCCCGCACCCGCCCCGGCCCACACCCAGGTCGCGGCCCCGGTCGTCCCGGTCAGCGCTTCGCCGTCCCCGACCCCTACCGCACTGTCGGCCTCCGCCAGCCCCGACCCCGGACACGACCGCCCGACGGGCGGCGGCACGCACGGCACCCGCGACACCCACGGCACCGTCGCGCCCGGCCACTCCTTTGGTCCGCCGTCCGCGCCGGCCCTGGACCACACGGCGCTGTGCCGCGCCTTCGAGGCGGCGGGCCGGCACCACAAGAACGTGGACGAGCAGGTCTACCAGCGGTTGCGCGAGGCGGCGGGCGGAGGCCAGGGGACGATCCGCCGCTACTGCGCCGGGCTCCTCGGCGAGAGCGGCAACCCCGGGACCAGCGGCAACGCCGGCAAGGCCGGTGAAGCCGACACGGCCGACACCGCTGAGAAGACTGAGAAGACCGAGAAGGCCAAGAAGGCCGAGGAGACCGAAAAGAAAGAGAAGAAAGAGGCGCCGGCGGACGACGACTCCCGGGACGGCGGAGGTCGTCACGAGGCTCCTCCTCCCGGGCACGACCGCCAGGAGGACCCCGTCCCGAGCGGCACCGCCGGCGAGTGACGCCTGTCGGCGTCCTGCGCTCCTCGCACCGTGCCCCACGTCCGTCCCCCGCGGCCGCAGAGCCCGGGGTGTGACACTTTCCGCCCCCCGCGCGCTGTAACCAGTAGACCGACTGGTCATCGGTCGATGGGTCGCCCGGTCACCCTGTGCCCGGGCCCCCAACGAGGGACGTGGGCGGAGCGCCTTCCCCCCGCTCCGCCCGCGTCCTCGCGTAGCGCCGCACTGGTGTCGGCGTATGGTCGGGAGCGTGGTCTTCCGCATCGAGCGGCGCTGTCCGCTCCCCGCCGCCGAGGCCTGGCGCCGGGTCACCGACTGGGAACGCCATGCCGCGCTGGTCCCTCTCACCACCGCCGTCGTCACGGGAGAGCGGTCCTTCACGGCACGCACCGGCCTCGGCCGGGTGGCCGTCGACGACCCCATGGAGATTGTGCGCTGGGAGCCGCCGGACGCGGACCGCCCCGGGCGCTGCCGGCTGGAGAAGCGCGGCAGGACCGTCCTCGGCTGGGCCGAGATCGAGGTGTGGCCGGGGGAGGACGGGGGCTCCCGGGTGGTCTGGCGCGAGGATGTGCGGGTGCGCCCGCTGCCCAGAGCCTTCGACCGACCCACGCAGTGGGCCGGCCGGCTGCTGTTCGGGCGGGCGCTGGACGGGCTGCTGGCCCGGGCTCACCAGTAGACGACGACCTTGTCGCCGATCCGCACCTGGTCGAAGAGCGCCGCGATCCTGCCCCGGTCGCGCACGTTGACGCAGCCGTGCGAGGCCCCCGCGTAGCCGCGGGCCGCGAAGTCGGCGGAGTAGTGCACCGCCTGGCCGCCGCTGAAGAACATCGCGTACGGCATGGGCGTGTGGTAGATCGTCGACACGTGGTTCCGGCTCTTGGCGAAGACGCTGAAGGTGCCCTCGCGGGTGGGCGTGTACTGGGAGCCGAAGCGGACGTCCATCGCCGAGACGACCGTGCCGCCCACGACCCAGGCCAGCGTGCGGCTGGTCTTGCTGATGCACAGCACGCGGCCGGTCATGCAGCGCGGGTCGAGCTTGGCCACCGCGTTGCTGGCCGGCGGGTACATGGCGGCGCGCGTGGGCTGCCGGGTGACCGAGCGCAGCTTCGCCCAGGTCACGTCGGTGACGCTGCCCGAGACGGGCAGCTTGTGCCGGGACTGGAAGGCGCGCACCGCGGTGGCGGTGACGTCGCCGTAGTAGCCGGTGGGGATGCGTCCGAAGAGGCCGAGCTGCTTCAGCCG
Source organism: Actinacidiphila sp. bgisy167 (assembly GCF_965342175.1). Lineage (GTDB taxonomy): Bacteria > Actinomycetota > Actinomycetes > Streptomycetales > Streptomycetaceae > Actinacidiphila. The sequence goes on along the minus strand of NZ_CBDRBL010000026.1, from coordinate 54,789 downwards.
GGCCTGCAGCTCGCGGACCTTCGCGCTGCTGCTGCCCCGCGCGATGACGACGACCGGCGGCGGAGTGCGGTGGGTCTGGGGCTTCTTCGTGGCGGACGCCGAAGCGGACGCCGAGGCCGTCGGCGAGGGAGCGCCGGTGCTCGGCGCGCTGCTGGGGCTCGCGGTGGGGCTCGCCGTCGGGTCGGCCGTCGGGCTCGTCCCGGAACCGGCGGTTTCCCGCGGCACGGAAGGCCCGGCGGTGGGCTCGCTCGCCTGGGCCGTGCAGCCGGCGAGGAGTGCCGCGGTGAGAACCGCGGCGGCGGCGGTCGCCGCGCGTGATCTTGCGACGCGTATGAGTTCCACGTCATCCCCCTGGAAATGAGTCGGTACACCCTTTGACTGTTTTTCCCGGCATGTAGTTGCACCGGCGCGTGCGCTGTTCGCCGCACACTGTGGGAAGGGGACCGAGTCGCTGGAGGCTGATGCATGGCACGCGAGTCCGAATCCGGTCTGCCGATCGAGCCCGTCTACGGCCCGGACGCCCTGGACGGGTGGGACCCGGCCGAGCGGCTCGGCGAGCCGGGCGGCTACCCCTTCACCCGCGGTGTGCACCCGACGATGTACACCAGCCGGCCCTGGACGATGCGCCAGTACGCGGGCTTCGGCACCGCGGCCGAGTCCAACGGGCGCTACCGGCAGCTGATCGCCCACGGCACCACGGGCCTGTCCGTCGCCTTCGACCTGCCGACCCAGATGGGGCACGACAGCGACGCCCCCCTCGCCCACGGCGAGGTCGGCAAGGTCGGCGTGGCGGTCGACTCGGTCGAGGACATGCGGGTGCTGTTCGGCGGGATCCCGCTGGACCGGGTCTCCACATCCATGACGATCAACGCGCCCGCCGCCCTGCTGCTCCTGATGTACCAGCTCGTCGGCGAGGAGCAGGGGGTGCCCGCGGACCGGCTCACCGGCACGATCCAGAACGACGTGCTCAAGGAGTACATCGCCCGCGGCACCTACATCTTCCCGCCCCAGCCGTCGCTGCGGCTGGTCGCGGACCTGTTCCGCTACTGCCGCGCCGAGATCCCGCGCTGGAACACCATCTCCATCTCCGGTTACCACATGGCCGAGGCCGGGGCCTCGCCCGCGCAGGAGATCGCCTTCACGCTCGCCGACGGCATCGCGTACGTCCGCACCGCCCTCGCCGCCGGCATGGACGTCGACGACTTCGCGCCGCGGCTGTCCTTCTTCTTCGTCTCGCGCACGACCCTGCTGGAGGAGGTCGCCAAGTTCCGTGCCGCCCGCCGCATCTGGGCCCGTGTGATGCGCGAGGAGTTCGGGGCGCGGAACCCCAGGTCGCAGATGCTGCGCTTCCACACCCAGACCGCGGGAGTGCAGCTCACCGCCCAGCAGCCGGAGGTGAACCTGGTGCGGGTGGCCGTCCAGGGACTGGCGGCGGTGCTGGGCGGCACGCAGTCGCTGCACACCAACTCCTTCGACGAGGCGATCGCGCTGCCCACCGAGAAGTCCGCCCGGCTCGCGCTGCGCACCCAGCAGGTCCTCGCGTACGAGACCGACGTGACGGCCACCGTCGACCCCTTCGCGGGGTCCTATGCCGTGGAGTCGATGACCGACGACCTCGAAGCGGCAGCCCTGGAGCTGATGGCCAAGGTGGAGGAGCTCGGCGGGGCCGTGAGCGCGATCGAGAGCGGCTTCCAGAAGTCCGAGATCGAGCGCAACGCCTACCGGATCGCGCAGGAGACCGACGGCGGGGAGCGGGTGGTCGTCGGCGTCAACCGCTTCCAGCTCGCGCAGGAGGAGCCCTACGAGCCGCTGCGCGTCGATCCGGCGATCGAGGAGGCGCAGGTGGCGCGGCTGGCCGCGCTGCGCGCCGGGCGCGACGGGCGGGCCGTGGACACGGCGCTGTCCGCGCTGCGGAAGGCTGCCGAGGGCACGGAGGACGTCCTGTACCCGATGAGGGACGCGCTGCGTGCCCGCGCAACGGTGGGCGAGGTCTGCGACGCGCTCCGCGAGGTCTGGGGGACGTACGCCCCCGCGGACGCGTTCTGACCCACCCGGCGAAGCGGGCGAGCCAGGCGGTGACACGCTCAGGTTCGCGCGTGGCGAGGCCGTCGTAGCCGTCCGAACGGATCACGAACAGGCCCTCTGCGGTGGACCGCGCTCCCGGGCCCGGTGCGGTGTGCGCGGGCAACGCCGCCCCCCAGCGCCGCGGGCGTCGCTGGGGGGCGAGGCCGGCCGGGAGAGGCTCGACCACTGCGACGCGCGCTTCGAGACCGGGCTGCGCGTCGCGGGCATCGAGCGGACCCTCGCCCCCACGGTGCGCGGTCGTCACCCACGCGCTCGTCATGTCCGGTCGTCGGCACCCCCGTCGCCGACGCGTACTGCGGCCCGGCGCCCCTCGCGGCCCGGCGCCCGCGGTCAGCGGCGGGACGCGACGTGCCTGATCCGCCGTGCGACCCTGCGCACCGCCGGGTTGGCCGGCAGGAACGCCAGGTGGGACGGCACCGCCCCGGGCAGTCCCAGGGACGCCAGCCGGCGCCGCCTGAAGTAGCGCCAGGTGCCGCCGTCCAGGCCGCCCGTCAGATAGCGCACCGCGTCCTCGCGCAGGTGGGGGTACGTCTGGTGCTGCATGCAGTAGCCCACGGCCCGCAGCAGCGGCACCAGCTCGGCTTCCACCCGCTCCACCGTGGGCGGCCGCCAGGCTTCCACCGCCTGCGGGCCCTCCAGGTCCGGCAGGAGCCGGTCGGCGATCGTGGCGGGCACGCGCTCGCCGTTGTCGTAGGGCGACAGCCGCTCCAGGACCCGTCCCGTGCCGACGCGCGCGACCGGCAGCCCGTACAGGGCGGACGCGGTGAACAGCGCGGTGGAGAAGCAGCCGACGACCAGGCGCGGACGCGTCCGTACGAAGAGCGCCTCGGCGAGCTCCGGCCCCCCGGCGACGGTCAGCTCCGCCCCCAGGGTGCGTGCCTCCTGCTCCAGCAGGCGCGACCAGTGCGCGGGCGCCGCCGGGTGCGGCTTGAAGACCAGCGTCCGGTGACCCGCCGCGACGGCGCCGCGCACCATGCGGACGTGCAGCTCCTCCTCCTCGGCGGCGGTGAGGACGTCCAGCGCCGACAGGTACTGGCCGAGCAGCAGCGCGCCTCCCTCCGGAAGCGGGGCCGCGGCCTCGTCGTGCTCCGCGATCCGGGTGACGACGCCGGTGAGGGCGTCCGCGGGGACGGCTTCGGCGGGGACGCCGTGCTCCGACAGCAGCAGCGGCCGCAGCCCGGGGACCAGATCCAGGTGCAGCACCCGGTTGACCCTGGTCGTGACCAGCGGTTCCAGCTTGTTCGGGGTCGGGCCGTAGGCCATGAGTCCGCCGGCGTACACCTCGAGGGGCGCGCCGGGGAAGACGCCGGCCAGGGCCAGGGCCGGGTCGGTGTGCAGGGACTCGACGACCAACTCGACCTCGTCCTCGCCGAGGTCCCACAGCCGCCGCAGGTACCGCTCCCACATCGGCGCGTCGTCCGGGCGGGGCGACCAGCCCGACGGGTGCAGCGGGGCGATCGCGTCGTTCCACGAGAGCACCCGGCCGAAGCGGTCGCGCAGCGCCGCGAAGCCCGGTGCCGTGTCGAGCGCCGGCGCGGTCTCGGGGACGGCGGCGTTGTTGCTGACCAGCAGCAGCCTGCGGTCGGCCGGGGCGAGGAGCCCGGCGTCCAACGCGGCGGCCACCGTGGCGGCGCCGGACAGCGTCGAGGCGAGGATCACCTGGGTCCTGGGCATCAGGCGGCCACCGTCCCGGCGGCGCCGAGGCGCCTGCGTGTGCGGCGCAGCAGCACGCTGCGCCGCATGTCCATCGTGTCCAGCACCTCGTTCAGGATCTCCTGGGGCATCCGCTTCAGGGCCGCCGCGCTCATCGCCTTCAGCGCGCGCGCGACCTGGGGCTCGTAGCGGCCCATGGCGCCCAGGTGGTGCGCGATCACCGCGCAGTAGGTGCGCACCGCCTTGGGCAGGAGGCGGTCCGCGTCCGGGTCCGCCGCGGTCTCGGCGAGGACCTGGTCGAAGGAGCGGATGAAGTCCAACTGCCGTACGTCGCCGATCTGCGTGAGCGAGGTGGCGACCCCGCGCCGGTAGAAGACGCCCAGCAGGCCGACGACCGCGAAGGACTTCGCCTCGCGGTGCAGCCGCCAGATCCACGGCCGGTCCTCGGCGGTGCGCAGCCCGTCGGGGAAGTGCAGCAGCCCCGCGTCGACCAGCCGCCGGTGGTAGACGCCGGCCCAGGCGTACGGGTAGTCCACGCAGGTCGTGCGGTCGGCCGGCAGGATCGCCTCGCGCGGGTCGAGGGCGACCCCGCGGCGGCCGTGCGGCACCCGGGCGATGGTGCGCTTGCGTCCGTGGGAGACGACGTGGTCGGTGCGCACGAAGTCGGTGCCGAGGGTCTCGATGGCCTCCAGAAGGCACGGCAGATAGCCGTCGGCCAGCCAGTCGTCGCCGTCCAGGAAGGTCAGGTACTCGCCCCGGGCGGCGTCGATGCCCGTGTTGCGGGCGGTGGCGAGCCCGCCGTTGCGCTCGTGGGAGACGAGTCGCGCCCCGGGCAGGTCGGGCAGCGCGCGCTCGAGAATCGCCGGGGTGTCATCCGTCGCACAATCGTTCACGAGAATGAACTCGAAATCCGCGCGGGAATTCGCGCGGAGGCTCTTCACCATGTCGGGGGCGAATGCCTGCACGTTGTAGAACGGGACGATGACGGAGAGCTTGACCACGCGGCGCACCCTATGAGGCGGCCTGGTCCCCGACCCTGAAGCCTCCCCCACCGCAAGATGAACGGAAATCGAAGGAACAGTGAATCGGGTGCCCGGGGCAACCGGGTCTTCATTCGGCGGCGCGTTGTTAACCAACCGTTGGTGCGGTGTTGGAGGCCCGCTCGAAATCCATTCCTAGCGTCTGCGACGTGCCAGCAAGTACCGACGGCCCGCTCAGGGTCACCGTCCTCGCCGACTCGGACACCCGATGGAAATGGGGTGCGCTGACGGCGCGCCGCATCGCCCCGGAGGCGCGGCTCGACGCCCGCCTGCTCCGCGGCCGGGCGACCCCGACCGAGCGCCAGCTGGCGGAGGTCGGCATCCCGGCGGACTCGATGCGCGAGGTCACGGCGGCACAGTTCCTGGCCGGCGCCTCCCGGGACACCGCAGACGTCGTCGTGCTCTCCTGCGTCGGCGGCACCGTTCAGGCCATGCTGCACGGACTCGCCCGTGCCTGGCGGGGCGCCCCCCGCCGCCCGGTCGTCGTCACGGGCTACGTCGGAGTCGTCTACGAGAAGCTCGCCGACGGCCTCCTGCTGCGGGCCGGCGCCGACGCCGTGCTCGCCAACAGCGCGCACGACGCGCGGCGCTTCCGGGAGGTCTACGAGGGCGTCGGCGCCGACGCCGGGACGGTCGTCGAGACCGCCCTGCCCTTTCTGGAGGGCAAGCCCTACCAGCCGTCCGGCGACCGGCCGTTCACCGTGGTCTTCGCCGTCCAGCCCTCCGTGCCGGACAACCGCGGGGACCGCACCTACCTGCTGCGTCGCGCGGTGGACCACGCCCGCTTCCACCCGGAGCGCGAGGTCCTGGTCAAGCTGCGCAGCAAGCCCGGTGAGCACACCACGCACATCGAGGAGCAGCCCTACCAGAAGCTGGTGTCCAAGCTGGACCCGCCGAAGAACCTCTCGCTCGTCTACGGGCACATGGGCGAGGTCCTGGACCGCACCGACCTGCTGGTCACCGTGAGTTCGACGGCGGCGCTGGAGTCGATGCACCGCGGCATCCCCACGGCCGTCCTCACCGACCTCGGCGTCCGCGAGGCGCTGGGCAACCACCACTTCCTCGGTTCCGGCGCCTACGCGTCCTGGGACGAGATCGACTCCGGCGCGGCGCCGAGGGTGCGCCCGCAGTGGGCCCGCGCCCAGGGCATCGCCTCCGACGGCGACCCCTTCCAGGCGGTGCGCGAGCGCGTCGGCGAACTGGCCGCCGCCCCTGCCCTGCCGCCGCTGGCGCCGTACTACACGACCGCCACCGCGCCCGGTTACCTGCCCGGCGTGCTCGCCCGCCACGGGCTGGACCCGAAGGGCGAGCCCCTGCCCGGCGCCGCGACCGAGTCCGCCCCGCCCAGCGGGCTGCGCGGGGCCGTGCGCGACATCGCGCGCAACTCGGCGCGTGCCGCGTACCGCCAGGGCGTGCAGCGCGTCGCGCCCGTGATCCGCAGGTGGGGCCAGCTGTGAACCCGCCCCCCAAGTCGCAAGGAGCCTCCATGCCAACGGTGTTGGCCGTCATTCCCGCCCGCGGCGGCTCGAAGGGCGTACCCGGCAAGAACCTCGCCCCGGTCGGCGGTCTGCCGCTGGTCGCCCGCGCCGTGCGGGCCTGCCGCGAGGCCGCCCTCGTCACCGACGTCGTCGTCTCCACCGACGACCCCGCCATCGCCGACGCGGCCCGCGCCGCGGGCGCGGAGGTCGTCCTGCGCCCGGCCGCCATCGCCGGGGACACCGCGACCAGCGAGGCCGCGGTCCTGCACGCGATGGACGCGCACGAGGAGCGGACCGGGCGCCGCACCGACGTGGTGCTGCTGGTGCAGTGCACCAGCCCCTTCATCACCAGCGAGGACGTGGGCGGCGTGGCCGCCGCCGTCGTCGAGGACGGCGCGGACACCGCGGTGACCGTGGCCCCCTTCCACGGCTTCGTCTGGCGCGACGCCGCCGAGGGGATCGGCGCCGCCGCGGCGGACGCGACCGGCGGCTACGGGGTCAACCACGACAAGGCCCACCGCCCGCGCCGCCAGGACCGGCCGCAGGACCTGCTGGAGACCGGCGCCGCCTACGCGATGCGCGCCCCGGGCTTCCGCGAGGCGCGGCACCGCTTCTTCGGCCACACCGCGCTGGTGCGCACCGACCCCGCCAAGGTCCTGGAGATCGACGAGCCGGACGACCTGGCCCGCGCCCGCGCCCTGGCCCCCCTGCTGGACCCCGCCCCCGCGGCGGAGGACACCGCCGGGGCTCCGGCGCGCCCGACCCGCGACGACATCGACGCGGTCGTACTCGACTTCGACGGCACCCAGACCGACGACACGGTGCTGGTCGACTCCGAGGGACGCGAGACCGTCACCGTGCACCGCGGCGACGGACTCGGGATCGCCGCCCTGCGGGACAACGGTCTGCCCGTCCTGATCCTGTCCACGGAGACCAACCCGGTCGTCGCCGCGCGGGCCCGCAAGCTCAAGGTCCCCGTGCTCCACGGCATCGACCGCAAGGACCTCGCACTGAAGCAGTGGTGCGAGGAGCAAGGAATCGCCCCCGAGCGGGTCCTGTACGTCGGCAACGACGTCAACGACCTCGGCTGCTTCGGGCTCGTCGGCTGGCCCACGGCCGTCGCCAACGCGCACGACATCGTCAAGGACGCCGCCCGCTCCGTCACCGCAACGCCCGGAGGAAGCGGAGCGATCCGCGAGATCGCCTCTTGGATCCTCGGCCCCTCACTTTCCCGAAGGGAACTCTCCCAGTGACCACCACCAACGCCCGCCTCCGTCCGATCGGCGACCGCCTGGTCGGCCCCGGCCAGCCCGTCTACGTCACCGGCGAGATCGGCATCAACCACAACGGCTCCCTCGAGGACGCCTTCGCCCTGATCGACTCGGCCGTGACGGCCGGCGCCGACGGCGTGAAGTTCCAGAAGCGCACCCCTGAGATCTGCACCCCGCGCGACCAGTGGGACATCGAGCGCGACACCCCCTGGGGCCGTATGACGTACATCGACTACCGCCACAAGGTGGAGTTCGGTGAGGACGAGTACCGCGCGATCGACGAGTACTGCGCCAAGAAGGGCATCGACTGGTTCGCCTCCCCGTGGGACGTCCCGTCCGTGGAGTTCCTCGAGAAGTTCGAGCGCGTCCGGGTCCACAAGGTCGCCTCGGCCTCGCTGACCGACGACGAGCTGCTGCGCGCCCTGCGCGCCACCGGCAAGACGGTCATCCTCTCGACCGGCATGTCCACCCCGAAGCAGATCCGCCACGCGGTGGAGGTGCTCGGCAGCGAGAACATCATCCTGTGCCACGCCACCTCGACCTACCCGGCGAAGCACGAGGAGCTCAACCTGCGGATGATCAACACCCTGCAGCGTGAGTTCCCGAACGTGCCGGTCGGCTACTCCGGTCACGAGATCGGCCTGCAGACCACGCTCGCGGCCGTCGCCCTCGGCGCCGTCTTCGTCGAGCGCCACATCACCCTCGACCGCGCCAACTGGGGCTCGGACCAGGCCGCTTCCGTCGAGCCGCAGGGCCTGGACCGCCTCGTCCGCGACATCCGCATCATCGAGCAGGCGCTCGGCGACGGTGTCAAGAAGGTCTACGAGGGCGAGCTCGGCCCGATGAAGAAGCTGCGCCGCGTGCCCGGCGTCATCGCCGAGCAGGAGGCGGCCCAGGCCGCGGCCGCCGCCGAGCCGGCGTCGGTGTCGGCCTGATCCATGAGCGACAGCGGCACTCTGGCACTCGTGGAGAGCCCCGTTCAGCTGCTCAACGTGCTGGAGTGGGCGCATGTCCACCCGCCCGCGGTGCTCTCGCCGCGACCCGGGACGGCCCCGTCCGTGCCGGGTCCGGTGGCGCCCGGGCGGCCACTGACCATCGTGGCCCTCGCCCCGCGTGACCCCATGACGCGCGGCCAGCTCCGCCGTATGGCGGAGCTGGCCATGGACGAGGGCATCACGGTGCGCTGGTGCGAAGCCCGCGCCTCCAGGGGTTCGCTGCTGCGCACCGCCGCCGAACTGGCCCCGGGCCTGCGGGCCGCGGGGCGGATCGTCCTCGGCGACCCCTTCTCCCGGCTGGTGCAGGTGCTCCTGCCGCTCAGCCGGGCGAAGGAGATCACCGTCGTGGACGACGGCACGGCGACCATGGAGTTCACCGAACTGCTCGCCAAGCGCGCCCGGCTCGTCCGCTGGCACCGCAGCGGCCGCCGGCTCTCGCCGGTGGACGCGGCCTTCGGGGGCTTCGCCTCGGCGGCCCGGCGCCGGCTCACTCCCGGCCCCGGGCGGCGGGTCGAGCTGTTCAGTTCGATGCCCGCCTCGCCTCCCGCCGGGATGGCGGTGCGGGCCAACCGCTTCGCCTGGACCCGGGCACGCTTCGGCCCGCCCACCATCAGCGCCGGCACCGACATCGTCGGCACCTCTTTGGTGGAGACCGGGGTGGTCGACCCCGAGCGCTATCTGGCCGCCGTCGCGTCCCTGACCAGGGCGCACGGTGCCACCCGCTACTTCGCGCACCGCCGTGAGAGCGCCGACAAGCTGCACCGGCTGACCGCGGAGACCGGGCTGCAGATCGTCCGGCCCGACCTGCCGCTGGAACTGATCGCCCGCCGCGGCCCGATCGGCCACACCATCGTGAGCTTCCCCTCCACCGTCGTGCACACCCTGCCGCTCGCTCTGGAGGGCACCGGCGTCAAGATCACCGTCTGCGACGTCGACCCGGAGTGGCTGACCGGCAAGGCCTCGCCGCGGGCGCAGAGCTTCCTGTCCGGGATCACGGGCAGCGCCCGCGACCTGCACGGCCTGTCCTCGGTGGCCTCGGGCGCGAACCCGGTCGTCTGAAATCCCCGTTCCCGACCGCGTCCCCGCTCCGGACCGCCGTTCGCACCCCGTGCCGGTGGTGCGGCGCTTCGGGTACGGAGGACGACCGCCTTCCGCGTCGGGGTACCTCCGCCGACCCCGGGCCGACGGCACCGCGCCGTCCGGCACCGTCGCGGCCGTGCAGAGGTGGCCGGGCCCGGTCGCGCGCCGCAGGGCCGGCACCCCGCGCGCCGCGCCGACCGGGCCCCGACCCGGACGCACCTGCGCCCGCGCCCTGATCGGCCGCGCCGCGGAGCCGGACCTGACCGGCGGCCGGGCGTGCCGGGGCGGCGTCCCGGGTGAGTGGTCCCGCGGAAGCAGCCGGCACCGTGCCCCCGCTCTTGCCACTTCACCCACGCGTCAGCCGCCGCCCTGCGGGCGTGAGCGGTATCACGCAAAGTCCCCGGTGGCCTTCCCGCCCCGCCGGTGCGGGGTCGGATCATGGCGCGTCGCCCGTCCGCGACGTAGCTCAGCGTGAGCGAAGACCGGGGTCTCCCGGTCCCCCGGCACCACTTCGCGAGCCCCCTGACCGCCGAGCGGGGGTGCGACGAGCCTGCGGCGTCACCCTCCGTGGCCGGGGCGGTGGCACGCTCGCGTCATGGGCCGTTCCGGGTCGCTCACACGGCGTTGCCTCGCGGCTGGGCGATCGTTGGGCCACTATGGAGTGGCGAGAGATAAACCTGGTTCATACCCCTGTCCCCGGCGGGGTACGCACCGAACGGGGAGTTTTTCTTTCTCGCGAGGCATGAATTTACGGCGATGTAGCGATCAGGAGCACAGATGCGGTCTAGCCTGTCGGAGGTGAACGACTCAGCCACCGAACCCTCCGAAAATCCCGTGCCTGTGGCGCCCACGGTTCCCTCCGCACCCGACGGCGCCCTGCTGGGCGTCCTCCCCGAACGGCTCCGTGCCGAACTCGTGGCGTTCCGGCGGGACCTGCACATGAACCCCGAGCTGGGCCGACAGGAGTTCCGTACCACCGCCGCGGTCAAGGCCCGCCTGGAGCAGGCCGGCCTCAGCCCCCGTGTGCTGCCGGGGGGCACCGGTCTGGTGTGCGACATCGGCGCCACGGACCCGGAGCGTCCGCGGCTGGCGCTGCGCGCGGACCTCGACGCGCTCCCGATCCCGGACACCAAGCGCGTGGAGTACCGCTCGACGGTGCCCGGCCGGGCGCACGCCTGCGGTCACGACGTGCACACCACGGTGGTGCTCGGCGCCGGCCTGGTGCTGGCGGAGCTGGAGCGCGAGGGGAAGCTGAGGCGTCCGGTACGGCTGGTGTTCCAGCCGGCCGAGGAGGTCATGCCGGGCGGCGCGCTGGACGCCATCAAGGCGGACGCGCTGGACGGCGTGGGCCGGATCCTGGCCGTGCACTGCGACCCGAAGGTCGAGGTCGGGCGGATCGGGCTGCGCCAGGGGCCGATCACCTCGGCCGTGGACCGGCTGGAGCTCTCCCTGGACGGCGCGGGCGGCCACACGGCCCGCCCCCACCTGACCACCGACCTGGTGATGGCCACCGCCAAGATGGCCACCGAACTCCCGATGGCGCTGGCCCGCCGGATCGACCCCCGGGCCGGGATGAGCATCGTGTGGGGCCGCATCGAGGCCGGCCACGCGGCCAACGTCATCCCGCAGCACGCCGAGCTCGAGGGCACGGTCCGCTGCCTGGAGCTGGACGCCTGGCACGAGGCGCCCGACCTGGTCCACGAGGTGATCGACCAGGTGGCCGCCATGTACAGGGCCAAGTGGGAGCTGACCTATCACCGCGGCGTACCGCCGGTGGTGAACGAGGCGGACGCCACCGAGCTGCTGCGCGACGCCATGACGGCCCGCTATGGCGCGCACACCGTCGAGGACACCGAGCAGAGCCTCGGCGGTGAGGACTTCTCCTGGTACCTGGAACAGGTTCCGGGCGCGCTGGCGCGGTTGGGTGTCCGTCCCGTTGGGGACACGTCAAAGCGTGATCTGCACCAAGGTGACTTCGACGTCGACGAAGGCGCGATCAAGGTCGGAGTGGAGCTGTTCACCTCCGCTGCGCTGCTGGCATGACGGTCGGTGACCCGGTCGACACGGCCGGGTCACCTGGCCGAAATGCGACGATCCGATAACGGGCCGCCAACCCCCCTTTACCTGACATCTACGCGCGTTAAGCTCCGGGTTAAGCCAGCGCCGGACGGGGCGCTCAGAGTTGAAGGGGTACCCTCTTGCGCCGGGTAACCAAGATCGCCGCCGCGGGTATAGCCTCCGCGGCTCTCGCGCTCACCGCGACCGCTTGCGGAAGCAGCTCCAAGGACAGTGGTGGTGGTGACGGCGGCAACAGCGACAAGCTGAAGGTCGGCGTCGCCTACGACGTGGGTGGTCGTGGCGACCACTCGTTCAACGACTCCGCCGCCAAGGGCCTGGACAAGGCCAAGGCCGACTTCGGTGTCGACGTCAAGGAGCTGACCGCCAAGACCTCCGACACCGAGGCCGACCGCGAGCAGCGCCTGGAGGACCTGGCCGACGCGGGTTACAACCCCGTCATCGGCGTCGGCTTCGCGTACGCCGAGTCCATCACGGCCGCGGCCAAGAAGTACCCCAAGACGACCTTCGCGATCGTCGACTCCGTCGTCGACGCCAAGAACGTCGACAGCATCGTCTTCACCGAGGAGCAGAGCTCCTACCTCGCCGGTGTCGCCGCCGCCCTGAAGACCAAGGACAACAAGGTCGGCTTCATCGGCGGCGTGGACATCCCGCTGATCAACAAGTTCGAGGCCGGCTTCCGCCAGGGCGTCGAGGAGACCAACCCGAAGGTCAAGGTCACCACCCAGTACCTGACCAGTGGCTCGGACATCTCCGGCTTCTCCGACCCCGCCAAGGGCAAGGCCGCCGCGCAGGGCATGCTGGACAACGGCATCGACGTGATCTACGCCGCCGCCGGCTCCTCCGGCAACGGCGCCATCGAGGCCGTCGCCGGCAAGTCCGGCGCCTGGGCGATCGGTGTCGACTCCGACCAGCACGAGCAGCCGGGTCTGGCCAAGTACAAGGACTCGATCCTGACCTCCGCGCTGAAGAACGTGGACGTCGCGGTCTACGACGCGGTCAAGTCGGTCAAGGACGGCAGCCCGCTGACCGGCACCCGCTCCTACGACCTGGCCAAGGACGGTGTCGGCCTGTCCACCAGCGGCGGCTTCATCGACGACATCAAGTCCCAGCTGGACGCCGCCAAGCAGAAGATCGTCAGCGGCGAGATCAAGGTCAAGACCACCGTCAAGTGACGTCCGGTCTCTCGTAGGCACCGGTCGCGAGGCTCGGGAGGGGACAGCCCAGGCTCCCCTTTCCGGGCCTCGCGCCTGCGTGCGGCCGGTGCCGCGCACGCGGTGTCCGTTGTGTGACTTACCACGTTATGGATCTGGCAATGCTACGCGCGTAGAGACCTCTTCTCGCGGTACGTTCGCCAACACCCCGCCCGCCCCGCTCTTTTCCGCGAGGAGAGTGCGCCATCAACGCGTCCAGCCCCCCCAGCAGCCCCCATGCCGTGGAGCTCCGCGGCATCACCAAGCGATTCCCAGGCGTCGTGGCCAACCACGACATCGACATCACGGTTCGCCGTGGCACGGTCCACGCCCTCGTGGGAGAGAACGGCGCCGGCAAGTCGACGCTGATGAAGATCCTCTACGGCATGCAGAAGCCGGACGAGGGCACCATCACCATCGACGGCGAGCGGGTCACCTTCCACGACCCGGGCGACGCCATCGCCCGCGGCATCGGCATGGTGCACCAGCACTTCATGCTCGCCGACAACCTCACCGTCCTCGAGAACGTCGTCCTCGGCAGCGAGAAGCTGTACGGCATCGGCGGCCGCGCGCGGGCGAAGATACGCGAGATCTCCGACGCCTACGGCCTCGGGGTGCGCCCGGACGTCCTGGTGGAGGACCTCGGTGTCGCCGACCGTCAGCGCGTCGAGATCCTGAAGGTCCTCTTCCGCGGCGCCCGTACGCTGATCCTCGACGAGCCGACCGCGGTCCTCGTCCCGCAGGAGGTCGACGCGCTCTTCGACAACCTGCGCGAGCTCAAGGCCGAGGGCCTGACCGTCATCTTCATCTCCCACAAGCTGGGCGAGGTGCTCTCCGTCGCCGACGAGATCACCGTCATCCGCCGGGGCACCACGGTCGGCAGCGCCGACCCGGCGACCACGACCCCCAAGCAGCTCGCGGAGCTGATGGTCGGCAGCGAGCTGCCGTCCCCCGAGACCCGCGAGTCCACGGTCACCGACGTCCCGATGCTGACCGTCGAGGGTCTGCACCTGTCGGAGACCGACCTGGAGGGCATCGAGCGCGTCGTCCTGGACCGGATCTCCCTCACCATCCACAAGGGCGAGGTCCTCGGCATCGCGGGTGTCGAGGGCAACGGCCAGGCGGAGCTGGTCGAGGCGATCATGGGCATCCTCCCGCCCGACGAGGGCCGGATAGTCCTGGACGGCGCCGAGATCACCCACCTCGCGACGCGCAAGCGCCGCGAGGGCGGCATCGGCTACATCCCCGAGGACCGGCAACGGCACGGGCTGCTGCTGGAGGCCCCCCTCTGGGAGAACCGCATCCTGGGCCACGTCACCGAGCGCCCCAACAGCAAGGGCGCCTTCCTCGACCCGGCCGCGGCCCGCCGCGACACCGAGCGGATCGTGCGCGAGTACGACGTCCGCACCCCGGGCATCGAGGTGACCGCCGCGTCCCTGTCCGGCGGCAACCAGCAGAAGCTGATCGTCGGCCGCGAGATGAGCCACCAGCCCAAGCTGCTGATCGCCGCGCACCCCACCCGCGGTGTGGACGTCGGCGCCCAGGCGCAGATCTGGGACCAGATCCGCGAGGCCCGCCGCGAGGGCCTGGCCGTGCTGCTGATCTCCGCCGACCTGGACGAGCTGATCGGCCTGTCCGACACCCTGCGCGTCATGTACCGCGGCCGCCTGGTCGCCGACGCCGACCCCGCCACCATCACCCCGGAGGAGCTGGGCTCCGCGATGACCGGCGCGGCCGCCGGCCATCTCGAGCACGAGGACGGCGACACCGCCCACGGGGGAGAGGACCGATGAAGAAGATCGACAAGGAGCGGGTGCTCCTCGCCATAGCCGCCCCCGTGCTGGCGCTCGTGGCCGCGTTCGTGATCACGGCCCTGGTGCTGGCCGCCACGGGCAAGGAGCCGTTCGGCGCCTTCGGGACGATGTTCGACTACGGCTTCAAGAGCGACAGCCAGGTCGAGATCATCAACAAGGCCAGCTACTACTACATCGCGGGTATCGCGGTCGCCGTCGGCTTCCGCATGAACCTGTTCAACATCGGTGTCGAGGGCCAGTACCGCCTGGGCGTCTTCTTCGCCGCCGCTGTCGGCGGGGCGGTGACCCTGCCGAGCTACCTCCAGATCCCGCTGATCATCGTGATCGCCATGGTCGTCGGCGCATTGTGGGCCGGTATCGCGGGCGTGCTGAAGACCACCCGCGGGGTCAGCGAGGTCATCGCGACGATCATGCTGAACTCGATCGCCACCTACATCGTCGGCTACCTGCTCAAGGACGGCCGACTCGGCCACCTCGACAAGGCGCAGACCTCGGTGTCGACCACGCCGCTGCCCTCCTCGGGCCACCTGTTCACCTTCGACCTGGGCGAGAACGTCGGCCAGATCTACGGCTTCGTCGTGTTCGCCGTCGTCATCGGCGTCGGCTACTGGTTCGTCCTCGGCCGCACCCGCTTCGGGTTCGACCTGCGCAGCGTCGGCCTGTCCGAGAGCGCGGCCACCGCGAGCGGCGTCAGCGTCAAGCGCATGGTGGTCGTCAGCATGCTGATCTCCGGCGGCCTGGCCGGCCTCACCGGCCTGCCGCTGCTGCTGAACGACGTGCACGCATACGGCGCCGACCTCTTCCCCGCGGGTATCGGCTTCACCGGCATCTCGGTGGCGCTGCTGGGCCGCAACAACCCGGTCGGCATCGCGCTGGCCGCGCTGCTGTGGGGCTTCCTGGAGCGCGGCTCCGGCCGGCTGGAGTTCAACGGCTACGACAAGGAGATAGTCGGCGTGATGCAGGGCGTCATCGTCCTGAGCGTCGTCATCGCCTACGAACTCGTCCGACGCTACGGCCTCAAGCGCCAGCAGCAGAAGGTCGGCGAGGAGCTCGCCGCCCAGGCCCGCATGAAGAAGGAGGTGACGGCGTGACCGCCACGACGACCCAGACCCCGCCGCCCGCGGCTCCCAAGGCCGCAGGGGCCACGGGCCGCAAGGGCCGCCTCTCCTTCCCGGTGATCCTGCTGATCATCGCCGCAGCCATCGCGCTGGTGTCGGTGGTCCGGATCATCACCGGCCAGGACCAGCTCACCGCCCAGGGCCAGATCACGGCGGCGCTCGGTCTCGCCGTGCCGATCGGCCTCGCCGGTCTGGCCGGCCTGTGGTCCGAGCGCTCCGGCGTGGTCAACATCGGCCTCGAGGGCATGATGATCCTCGGCACCTTCTTCGGCGCCTGGGCCGGCTGGCAGACCAACCCCTGGGTGGGCGTCCTCGCCGGCGTCGTCGGCGGTGCGCTCGGCGGCCTGATCCACGCGATCGCCACCGTCACCTTCGGCGTCGACCACATCATCTCCGGTGTGGCCATCAACATCCTGGCGCTCGGCGCCACCCAGTACCTCGCCAAGCTGTGGTTCTCCACCGGTGAGGCGGCCACCAAGGGCGGCAACCCCAAGCAGTCCCCACCGGTCGACGCCCTGCCGACGTTCGACATCCCCGGACTGTCCGACGGGCTGGCGAGCATCGAGAAGCACGGCTGGTTCTTCGTCTCCGACCTGGCCGGCATCCTCGGCGGCCTGGTCACCGACGTGTCCGCGCTCACGGTCGTCGCGGTGGTGCTCTTCGTCGGCAGCTTCTTCCTGCTGTGGCGCAGCCCGTTCGGCCTGCGGCTGCGCTCCTGCGGTGAGAACCCGGTCGCGGCCGAGTCGCTGGGCGTCAACGTCTACCTGTACAAGTACGTCGCCGTGATCGCCTCCGGCGGCCTCGCCGGCCTCGGCGGCGCCTTCCTGGCGATGGTGCCCGCGCACATCTACCTCGAGGGCCAGACCGGCGGCCGCGGCTACATCGGCCTCGCCGCGATGATCTTCGGCAACTGGCGGGTCGGCGGCCTCGCCACCGGCGCCGGCCTCTTCGGCTACTCCGACGCGCTCCAGCTGCGCAACGGCGGCCCCACGGTGCACGCGCTGCTGCTGCTCCTGGTGGTCCTGCTGGTGCTGCTGGCGGCCTGGAAGCTGTGGAAGCGGAGCTTCTGGCAGGGCGGCGTCAGCCTCGTCGTCGGCGCGCTGGTGCTGGCCTGGTACCTGCTCACCGACGAGGTGCCCGGCGAGTTCGTGGGCGCGACCCCGTACGTCGTCACCCTGCTGGTGCTCTCCCTGTCGGCACAGCGCCTGCGGATGCCCAAGGCTGACGGTATGAGGTACCGGAAGGGTCAGGGCAAGTGAGCGGCCCCGCGGGCCGGGCCGGCGCCGACGGCGTCGACGCCGTCGACGCCGTCGACTGGGACGGCCTGCGGGCGCAGGCCCGGGACGCCATGTCCCGGGCCTATGTGCCCTACTCCCGCTTCCCCGTCGGCGCGGCCGCGCTGGTGGACGACGGGCGGGTCATCGCGGCGTGCAACGTGGAGAACGCCAGCTACGGCCTCGGCCTGTGCGCCGAGTGCGGCCTGGTGTCGATCCTGCACGCCACCGGGGGCGGCCGGCTCGTCGCCTTCACCTGCGTGGACCGCAACGGCGACCAGCTGATGCCGTGCGGCCGCTGCCGCCAGCTGCTGTGGGAGCACGGCGGCCCCGACCTGCTGGTGGAGATGTCCGACGGCATCCGCACGATGCGCGAGGTGCTCCCCGACGCGTTCGGCCCGGACGACCTGACCAACCGCTAAGAAGGTACGTGAACCATGGACGCCATTTCCGTCATCCGCACCAAGCGCGACGGCGGCCGCCTCGGCGACGACCAGATCGACTGGGTCATCGACGCCTACACCAGGGGTGAGGTCGCCGACGAGCAGATGTCCGCGCTCGCGATGGCGATCCTGCTCAACGGCATGGACCGGGCGGAGATCGCGCGCTGGACGGCCGCGATGATCGCCAGCGGCGAGCGCATGGACTTCTCCTCGCTGCCCCGCCCGACGGCGGACAAGCACTCCACCGGCGGTGTCGGCGACAAGATCACGCTGCCGCTCGCCCCCCTGGTCGCGGCGTGCGGCGCGGCCGTCCCCCAGCTCTCCGGCCGCGGCCTCGGCCACACCGGCGGCACCCTGGACAAGCTGGAGTCGATCCCCGGCTGGCGGGCGCTGCTGTCGAACGAGGAGATGCTGCGGGTCCTGGGCGACACCGGCGCCGTCGTCTGCGCCGCCGGCGACGGCCTCGCCCCGGCCGACAGGAAGCTGTACGCGCTGCGCGACGTCACCGGCACCGTCGAGGCCATCCCGCTGATCGCCTCCTCGATCATGTCCAAGAAGATCGCCGAGGGCACGGGCTCGCTCGTGCTTGACGTCAAGGTCGGCTCCGGCGCCTTCATGAAGAACCTCGAGCAGGCCCGCGAGCTGGCCTCCACCATGGTGGGCCTCGGCACCGACCACGGGGTGCGGACGGTGGCCCTGCTCACCGACATGTCCACCCCGCTCGGCCTGACCGCCGGCAACGCGCTGGAGGTCCGCGAGTCCGTCGAGGTGCTGGCGGGCGGCGGCCCGGCCGACGTGGTCGAGCTGACCCTCGCCCTGGCGCGCGAGATGCTCGACGCGGCGGGCCTGAAGGACGCGGACCCGGCCAAGGCGCTCGCCGACGGGTCCGCCATGGACGTGTGGCGGCGCATGATCGCCGCCCAGGGCGGCGACCCGGACGCGGCGCTGCCCGTCGCGCGCGAGCAGCACGTCGTCACGGCCGAGCGCTCCGGGGTCCTCACCGGCCTGGACGCCTACGCCGTCGGCGTCGCCGCCTGGCGCCTGGGCGCCGGCCGGGCCCGCAAGGAGGACCCGGTGCAGGCCGGCGCGGGCGTCGAGCTGCACGCCAAGCCGGGGGCCGAGGTCACCCAGGGCCAGCCGCTGCTCACCCTGCACACCGACACCCCGGAGAAGTTCGGGTACGCGCTCGAAGCCCTCAGCGGCGGCGTCGAGATCTCCCCGGCGGGCGCGGCGTACACGCCGGACCCGATCGTGCTGGACCGCATCGCCTGATCGCCCGGGCGGGGGCGCCCCGCGGCAAACCGACGGGACCGGTGGCCTTCCACCGGTCCCGTTCGCGTTCCCCCGACGGGCCGTCCTTCGAAAGCCGTCAGAAGCCCTCCGTCAGAAGCCGTCCGTCAGGCCGCCCGCCGGGTCGTCCGGCCCACCGAGGCGCCGAACCGCCGGTCCGCGGCCGCCCGCCGGGCCGCGTGCAGGGTGACCCCCGCGACGCCGAGGACGGCGGCCAGGCAGAAGGCGACGGTGCCGGTCCAGCCGGCGGAGTGGAAGGCGGAGGCGCCGAGGGTGCCGCCGAGGCTGTTGCCGACGTAGTACGCGGTCAGATAGAGCGCGGAGGCCTGGGCGCGACCGGTGGTGGCGGTACGGCTGACCGCGCCGGAGGCGATGGAGTGGCCGGTGAAGAAGCCGGCCGTCACGAGCACCAGCCCGCTCAGCACCAGCACGAGGGAACCGGCGAGCGTCAGCAGCAGCCCGCCCGCGGCCAGCACCACGGCGACGTACAGGGCGCCGCGCCGGCCGAGGCGGCCGTGCAGGACGCCCGAGGCCGCGGAGGCGCCGGTGCCGACCAGGTAGACCAGGAAGATCAGGCCGATCGCGGTCTGCGACAGGCCGAAGGGCGCGGCGGCGAGCCGGTAGCCCAGCACGTTGTAGACGGCACCGAAGACCGCCATGAACAACAGCCCGATCAGATAGAGCCGGCGCAGCAGCGGGGTGCCCAGGTGGCCGGTGACCGTGTGCCACAGGGCTGCGGGACTGACCGGGCCAGGACGGAAGTTGCGGGCCGCGGGGACCAGCAGGCGGAAGGCGGTGGCGCACAGCACCGCCATGACGCCGGCGGCGAGCAGTGCGGCGCGCCAGCCGAAGGCCTGTGCCACCGCGCCGGTCAGGACCCGCGAGCTCATGCCGCCGATGCTGTTGCCCGCGACGTACAGGCCGATCGCGGAGGCGACGGCCTTGGGGTGGATCTCCTCGCCGAGATACGCCATCGCGGTGGCCGGGAGTCCGGCCAGGGCCACGCCCTGCGCGGCACGCAGCACGACCAGCGTGGTCAGGTCCGGTGCGAAGGGGACGGCAAGGGCCAGTGCCGAGGCGCTGAAGACCGATGCCGTCATCACGGCGGTGCGCCCGTACTTCTCGCTGAGCGCGCTCACCGGCAGCAGGGCCAGCGCCAGCGCGCCGGTGGTGGCCGAGACGGTGAGGCTGGCCTGGGCCGGGCTGAGGGACAGGCCCGTGGAGAGCGCCGGCAGGAGGGCCTGCGTCGAGTAGAGGAGGGCGAAGGTGGCGAGACCCGCGGCGAACAGGGCCGCGATGGCGCGGCGGTAGCCGGGCTCTCCCGGTCGGAGCGTGCCGGCTGGGGCTGAGGCGGCGGCGCCCGGCCGTGTCACGGCGGACGCCCCGGTATCGGCGGGAGGCATGTCTTCACGTTAGGCCGGGGCCATTTCATGCGTCCAATGCATGAAGTGGCGATAATCGTTCCCATGGCGCATGAGGCGAGGTCGGCCCGGTCGGTGTCGCCGTCCGGTGACGCGAAAGACATACGGGCGGAGCTCGACAGCGCGTCCTGGGCGGCGGTGCTGGCGCCCAGGCTCGCCCAGTTCGCCGCCGTGGCGCGACACGAGCACGTCACGCGTGCGGCGCGCGAGCTGGGCGTGCCCCAGTCGACGCTCAGCCGCTCCATGGCGCGGCTCGAACTCGACCTCGGTGTCACGCTCTTCGCCCGACAGGGCCGGACGGTCTCGCTCACCCCCGCGGGCCGCGGCTTCCTCGCCTCCGTGGAGCGGGCGCTGGGCGAGGTGGAGCGCTCGGCCGAGTCCGTGCGCGCCGATGCCGACCCGCAGGCCGGACGGGTCGCCTTCGGCTTCCTCCACACGCTCGGCCCGGAGACCGTGCCGGCCCTGCTGCGGGCCTTTCGCGCCGACCACCCGCGGATCCGCTTCCAACTCGTGCAGAACTACGGCGAGGCGATGCTCGCCGGGCTGCGCGCCGGCGAACTGGACCTGTGTCTGACCTCGCCAGTGCCGGAGGCGCCCGACCTGGTCGTCCGCCGCCTGGACGAGCAGCGGCTGCGGCTGGTCGTCCCCGCCGACCACCGTCTCGCGTCGCGCCGCAGGGTGCGCCTGGCGGAGGCGGCCGGGGAGCTGTTCGTGAGCCTGGAGGCCGGCTACGGGCTGCGGCGCATCACCGACGCGCTGTGCGCCGAGGCGGGCTTCACCCCGCGGGTGGGCTTCGAGGGGGAGGAGGCGGAGACCCTGCGCGGGCTGGTCGCCGCCGGTCTCGGGGTGGCCCTGCTGCCGCCGCCGCTCGTCCCGCGGCCGGGTGTCGTGGAACTGACGGTGACCGCCCCGCGGGCGGTCCGGGAGATCGGGGTGGCCTGGCTCGGCGGCCACCCCGACACGCCTCCCGTGGCCGCGTTCAAGAAGTTCCTGCTGGACCGGCGCGGTCGGCTCCTCCCCGACTGACGGCGCGCGCCCGGCCCTCCCCACTCCGGCAACGGCTCTCGGCTTGCTGGGCTCGCGTGTTCACCTGTCGTCGATCCCCGAGAAACCCAGCTGACGGCAGGCAGGACATCCCAGGTGGGGAACCGGCGCCCCCGACGGCGGGAGGCCGTCGGGGAGTACGACGGCGTGCCGATCCCGGACCTGCGTAGGCCGACTCCGTTGACTCCGCCGACCCCGCCCACCCCGCCGGCGCGAAGGCGGGACCCGCGGCCGCCTCAGCGCGCCCGCAACGAGCGGCCGAAACCCGAGGCCAGAGGCATGCGCAGGCCGAGCGGGGGAGGGGCGGCCAGCGCGTCGGCGACCGGGCGGGCGAAGGACCGCCCCAGCAGGTTGCCCAGGACGAAGTCGGAGGCCAGGGCGGCGACTTCCTCCCGGTGGTCGCGGAGCTGATGGCCTGCTGTGTGCACCTCGAAGCGGCACACGTCCCGGTTGACCTTCTTGACCCGTTCGGCCAGCCGGTAGGACAGACCGGGGTCGGTGGAGTCGTCGTTCGTGCCGTGCACGATCAGGACATGGCGGCCTATGAGCTGCTTGACCGGCTCGGGCTCGTGCGCGTCCGGCAGCCACGGGGCTATGGCGACCGCGCAGGTGACGGCCGGGTGGCCCGCCGCCCGCAACGCCGCACGGGCGCCCATGTCCATGCCGACCAGCGACACCGGCACGTCACCGTAACGGCGGACGACCTCGTCGACCGCCCATCGCGCGTCCTCGGCCGGGTGGTCGTTCCCGCCGTTCCAGCCGCGGAAGCGGTAGTGCACGACGTGCACGGCCAGGCCCTCGCCGCGGCCCGCGGCCCGCACCATACGGAGGGCCAGCGGCACCATCGCCGCAGCGGCCACGGGGGAGCGGCGGCGCGTGCTCGAGGCACGTCCGCCGGGCAGCAGCAGCACCGCGGCACGGACCGCCTCGCCGTCCGTCTCCCGCCAGGCCGCCGGGCTCAGACCCGGGGTCACCCTCTTCCCCAACCGCGCACCACGCACCGGTAAAGCTTGCGAAGCCATGGCGTAACCATGGCAGACGGCATGGTGCGCACGACCTGGTCGGCAGGTCAATATTCGGCATCACCCCGAGTTCTACGCGCATAGAGGGTATGTTTCGGGAATGACGAGCTCAAGCACGCTCCCCTTCCCCGCGGGCGCTGCGGGGGCCACCCCCACGCCCGAGCAGATCCGGCGCGCCCCCAAGGTGCTGCTACACGACCACCTCGACGGCGGCGTCCGCCCCGGCACCGTCGTCGACCTGGCCCGCGCGTCGGGCTACGACGGCTTGCCGGAGACCGATCCGGACAAGCTCGGCACCTGGTTCCGCGAGGCCGCCGACTCCGGCTCACTGGAGCGCTACCTGGAGACGTTCTCGCACACGGTGGGCGTCATGCAGACCCGCGAGGCGCTCACCCGGGTCGCCGCCGAGTGCGCCGAGGACCTCGCGGCCGACGGCGTCGTCTACGCCGAGGTGCGCTACGCCCCCGAACTCCACGTCGAAGGCGGGCTCTGCCTCGACGAGGTCGTGGAGGCCGTCAACGAGGGCTTCCGGGAGGGCGAACGGCGCGCCCGCGAGGCGGGCGGCCGGATCCGGGTGGGCGCCCTGCTCACCGCGATGCGGCACGCCGCCCGTTCGCAGGAGATCGCCGAACTCGCCATCCGCTACCGCGACCGGGGTGTCGTCGGTTTCGACATCGCGGGCGCCGAGGCCGGCTTCCCGCCCACCCGCCACCTCGACGCCTTCGAGTACCTCCAGCGGGAGAACTTCCACTTCACCATCCACGCCGGCGAGGCGTTCGGGCTGCCCTCCATCTGGCAGGCCCTCCAGTGGTGTGGCGCCGACCGGCTCGGCCACGGCGTGCGCATCATCGACGACATCCAGGTCGCCGACGACGGCACGGTCTCGCTCGGGCGGCTCGCCAACTATGTGCGCGACAAGCGCATCCCCCTGGAGATGTGCCCCACCAGCAACCTGCAGACCGGTGCGGCCGCCTCCTACGCGGAGCACCCCCTCGGCCTGCTGCGCCGGCTGCACTTCCGGGTCACGGTCAACACCGACAACCGCCTGATGAGCGGCACGACCATGAGCCGCGAGTTCACCGAACTGGTCGCCGCCTTCGGTCACACCCTCGACGACATGCAGTGGTTCACGGTCAACGCGATGAAGTCCGCTTTCATCCCTTTCGACGAACGTCTCGCGATGATCAATGACGTGATCAAGCCCGGGTACTCGGAGCTGAAAGCCGAGTGGCTGTTCCGCCAGACGACCGCCGCGACCGCCGTGGCCAGCGATTCCCCGCCGGAAGAGGGATGAGCGCCCGGCTGTCCGGCCCTGCGGCGTCGGACGGGGCGGCCCCCGGGCTGCCGCGCGGCGCTGCTTGCACCGCCCCGCCTTCCGTCGCTACGTTGCGACATCCCGCGAACACCTTCCGTGTGTGGCGCGGCGGACGCACCATTCCCCATCACGAGGACACCACCATGAAGACCGGAACCGTCAAGACTCTCGGTGCCGCCGCGCTGGGCGTGGCCTTCGTCGGGGCAGCCGCGGGCGCCGCCTCCGCCGCTCCGCTGCCCTCCGGCCTGGGCCTGCCGGACGCCGCGACCCTGCCGGCCGCCGTCCCGGCCTCGGTGCCGGTCTCCGGCGTCGCGAAGGCGGTCCCGGTCGACGCCGTCGCCGGCAGCCTGCCGGCCTCGGCCAAGCTCATCCCCGGCGCACAGAACACGCCCCAGGGCGTGAACACGCTGCTCGGCGGTCTCCCCGTCGGCGGCCAGCTCGGCCAGCTCCCGCTGCAGGGCCTGCCGATCGGCGGCTGAGCACCGCGAGACGAACGCCGGACGGGCCGCGCCCCCTCTTAAGGGGCGCGGCCCGTCGGTGCTCCGGGGCCCGTGGTGTCACACGGCGGCCCTGGCGCCTGTCTCGTTCGGCAGCAGCAGCCACAACGCGAGATAGAGCAGGAACTGCGGTCCCGGCAGCAGGCAGGACAGCAGGAAGATCACGCGCATCGTGGTGGCGGAGGTGCCGAACCGGTCTGCGAGCCCGGCGCAGACCCGGCGATCATCCGGCGCTGACGCGGGCGGACCAGTGCGGACATGGCGGGTGCTCCTTCGCGATCCGGGCCGGTCTCTCCGGCCGATGACATCACCGTAGGAGAGCGGACCACCGCGCGACGTCGCTCTACGGTGCGATCCCGACCCTGGGAAGCGTCGGGGTGCGTCCCTGAGCACCGCTCAGTTGATCCTGCCGACGGACGCTGCGCCGGTGCGCCCACGCGCGCGTCGCGGGCACCACGGCGAGGTGGGCCAGCGCGACGCCGGCCGTGTTCAGCAGCAGGGCGTCCACATCGAAGATCTGGCCCGGCACCCCGGTCTGGGCGAACTCCAGGGCGAGCGAGATCATCAGCCCCGCGAAGACCGTGCGCGCGAACGAGCCCGCCGCGGACACCCGTACCCGCCCTCCGGCCAGCGGCAGCAGCACACCCAGCGGGGCCAGCAGGGCCAGCCCCGTGCCGATCCGGCGGGCAGCCTCCGCGGGGCCCGTGGCGAGGTCGGAGCGGAGGGTGGCCAACGGTCGCAGGTTGGGCGCGTCCACCCAGGGCACGTACTGCGGGCGCAGTGTCAGCCACCCGACCAGAGCCAGATGGACGGCGGTGAGCACCAGTCCCACCGCGCGCACTTTCGGGTAAGAGCCGTCGCGCCGCACGTCTGGAAGGACGTCTGTCATTTCACGGCGGTTCCGGCGGTCTCCGCCGCCTCCGGGTCGGTGCGCAGGTCACCGGTGCAGGTGTAGCGGCGCACCGGGGTGCCGTCGGAGCCGCCCAGAAGAACCGAGCCGTCACCGGAGCCCACCGCCGATCCGGCGTAGGTGCACACCACCTGGGCGAGCGCGAACGGAGGCAGATCGCTCAGCGGGGCGCTGAGCCGCAGCGACCCGCGCGGGTCGCCGCGGCGCGGTCGCCCCACCGCCAGATCGCCCTGCACCGCCGTGGTGAACCCGGCCGACGCCTCGCCGGCGCGCGGCTTGCGCTGCAGCTCGCGCAGGAGCAGCGCGGCGGTGCCCAGCCGGTCCAGGCCCTCGGCCCGCACCGAGCGGCTCACCGCGGCCACCTGGGCGCTGCACACCAGATACACCCGCGCGGTCAGTCCCCTGGGCGACGCGGAGGCCGTCGCCGTGGTGGTGGCCTCCTCGTCCGGCACCGCGCAGGACACGCGGGACGGCGCCGGCCCCGCGTCCACCGGCACAGAGGTGGTGCGGATGCCGCAGCCCGCCAGCAGGACGACGCCGAGCAGGACGAGGAGCGGGGCACGCCGGGCGGCGGCGCCCGCTGGGCGGGCGCCCGGGGCGTCCGGCGCCGTCTCCCGGGACGGCTGCGTCATGTGCTGTCGTTCCCTTCCCCGGGCTCCGCCGCCCGGCCCGCCTCGGTGCGCATCGGCAGCCGCAGCGTGAACACCGCGCCGCCCCCGGGGTTGTTGGCCGCGGAGATCTCCCCGCCGTGGATGTGGGCGTTCTCCAAGGCGATGGACAGGCCCAGGCCGCTTCCCTCGGAACGGGCCCGGGAGGCGTCCGCCTTGAAGAACCGGTCGAAGACGTGCGGCAGTATGTCCTCCGGGATGCCGGGGCCGTTGTCGGCGACCTCGACGACGAGTTCGTCCCCGTCCTGCCGGACCCTGACCCGGACCGGCGAGCCGCCGTGCTTGAGGGCGTTGCCGATCAGGTTGGCGAGGATCACGTCGATGCGACGCGGGTCGAGCTGCGCGATGATGCCGCGCGGCGCGTCCAGTTCCACCGCGTCGAGCCAGGCGCGGGCGTCGATGCAGGCGGTGACCAGGTCGGAGACGTCCACGTCGTCCAGGACCAGGCGCGCGGTGCCCGCGTCGAAGCGGGTCACCTCCATCAGGTTCTCCACCAGCTCCCCCAGCCGCTTGGTCTCGCTCACCACCAACCGCACCGCGGGAGCGATCATCGGGTCGAGCGAGTCCGTCTCCTCCTCCAGCACCTCCGTCACGGCGGTGATCGCGGTCAGCGGGGTGCGCAGCTCGTGCGACATGTCGGCGACGAAGCGGCGGCTGGCCGCCTCACGCTGGCTGAGCTCGTCGACCCGCCGCTCCAGCCGCTCGGCGGTGCGGTTGAACGTCCGCGACAGCTCGGCGAGTTCGTCGGTGCCGGTGACCCGCAGGCGGGTGTCGAGCTTGCCCTCGCCGAGCCGCCTGGCGGCCTCGCCGAGACGTGCCACCGGCCGCAGCACGGTGGACGCGGCGGCCTGGGCCAGCAGCGCCGCCCCGATCAGGGCGAGGGCGGTGGCGATCCCGAGCGACCAGGCCAGCGAGTTGAGGTCCTTGCGCTCGGCCTCCAGCGACTTGAACATGTAGCCGGTCGGCCCGCCGCCGATCACCTTGGCCCCGCCCACCAGGTACGGCTGGTCGTCGAGGGTGACCCGCTGCCAGTACAGGTGGTACTCCGCGGGGTCGCCCGTCTTGGGGTTGCGCTTGCTGACGGCCTTGCGCAGCCTCAGGGGCACGGCGTCCAGCGAGAAGCCGTCGCTCTGCGACTTGGTCGCGCAGCGCTCGCCGTCCGGGCCGGTGCCGATCAGCAGTACCTGGTAGTTCTGGGTGCCGGCGCCGATGCCGCGCGCCGCGTCGGCCAGCTTGTCGCAGGACGGATGGCGCGGCAGCGAGCCCGCGTTGCGGGTCATCGAGGCGCGGAAGTCGTTGAGGGCGGCGTTCTGGGCGCGGGTCAGCACGGCGTCGCGGTTGAGCCAGTAGGCGATGCCGGAGGCGGAGACGGCGGCCGCCAGTGCCACGGCGGCGAAGACGGCGACCAGGCGCAGCCGGAGACTGGTGAGCCGCAGCAGCCGTGACCTCCAGCCGCTCAGCGGCCGATCCGCATCGTCGTCACCGGCCGTGTCCTGGTGGTCGGGTCGACTCACGCCGGTGCGTCCAAGCGGTACCCGACACCCCGGACGGTACGGATCAGGGTCGGCGAGGAGGGCACGTCCTCGATCTTGGCGCGCAGCCGCTGCACGCAGGCGTCCACCAGCCGCGAGTCGCCGAGGTAGTCGTGCTCCCACACCAGGCGCAGCAACTGCTGCCGGGACAGGGCCTGCCCGGGGCGGCGGCTCAGCTCCAGCAGCAGCCGCAGCTCGGTCGGAGTGAGTTGCAGGTCCTCGCCGTTCTTGGTGACGGTCATCGCCGAGCGGTCGATGACGATGCTGCCGAAGGCGGCCGAGTCGGTGCTGTCGCGCTCGCCCCGGCGCAGCACGGCGCGGATACGGGCGTCCAGGACGCGCGGCTGGATGGGCTTGACGACGTAGTCGTCGGCGCCGGACTCCAGGCCCACCACCACGTCGATGTCGTCGCTGCGCGCGGTCAGCAGGATGATCGGCAGCTGGTCGGTGCGGCGGATGCGCCGGCAGACCTCGAAGCCGTCGATGCCCGGCAGCATCACGTCCAGCACGATCAGGTCCGGCCGGTGCTCGCGCAGCAGCTGCAGCCCGTCCTCGCCCGTGGCCGCGGCCACCACACGGTGGCCCTGGCGCGACAGGGCGAGTTCGAGGCTCGCTCGGATGGCGTCGTCGTCCTCGATCAGCAACAGGAAAGGCACCCTCGCATTCTCTCCCAAGAGGGCACCCGGTAGGTACCGCCGTGGTCTGTTGCGCGGTTGTGACACTCGGCGGACAGCGCCATGAAACTGGCCGGGCACGCTAGTGGTCATCGACGGGGACGCCATCGGGCGGCCCCCGCCGGAGGGGTACGACGACCGGACCGGCTCCACCCACGGGGGGCGCGAAATGAACGCACTGCACAGCACGACGGCCACCGCAGTCCTTCAGCCGCGCCTGCACACCGCGGGACGTGACGCCGAGATGCCCGCTGCCGCGAGGCGCGGGGGCGGGTGCGCCCGTGGCGCCGTTCGCCAGGCCCTCCGCAAC
The DNA here is from genome assembly GCF_965342175.1 of Actinacidiphila sp. bgisy167. Lineage (GTDB taxonomy): Bacteria > Actinomycetota > Actinomycetes > Streptomycetales > Streptomycetaceae > Actinacidiphila. The sequence continues at coordinate 26,586 of NZ_CBDRBL010000026.1, read as the reverse complement.
CGGCCGTCCTACATCACGGCGATCGAGGGCGGTCAGGGCGGTCAGGGCGGTCAGGGCATTCAGGGTATTCAGGGCGAGGACACGGGGCCCCGGGAGATCCCGGGGCAGCGGTGCTTCACCGCGGACGCGGACTTCACCGCCTACGTCCAGGAGCGCCGGGCCTCCCTGTACGCGACCGCCTACCACCTGACGGGCGACCGGCACGAGGCGGAGGACCTGCTGCAGACCGCGCTGTTCTCCACCTACCGCGCCTGGGACCGGATCAGCGACAAGGCCGCGGTCGGCGGCTACCTGCGGCGGACCATGACCAACCTGCACATCAGCGCCTGGCGGCGCCGCAAGCTCAACGAGTACCCGACCGAGGAGCTGCCGGAGACGGTGGGCGAGACGGACGCGATGCGCGGCACCGAGCTGCGGGCCGTGCTGTGGCAGGCACTGGCCAAGCTTCCGGAGCCGCAGCGCACGATGCTGGTGCTCCGTTACTACGAGGGCCGCACCGACCCGGAGATCGCCAAGATCCTGGGCATCAGCGTCGGCACGGTCAAGAGCAGCATCTGGCGCTCCCTGCGCCGGCTGCGTGAGGACGCGACGCTCAGCGCGGGCGTCGACGAGGCGGCGGCGTTCGGCGAGTTGGTGGCCTGACGCCGGGGGGAACCGGGGGAACAGGGGGGAACGGGCTCCGGGTCGGGGGACACGGGGGAACGGGGCCCGGCCCGGGGGAACGGGGGGACCACCGGGGGAACGGGAAGCACGAGGGAGCGGTCGCACGGCGGGGGGTCCGTGCGCACCGCTCCCTCGTGCATGTCCGAAGGGACCCGCGTGCCGCCGGTCTCAGACCCGGACGGCGGCCGGTGGGGCGGTCGCGCGACCGATCCGTTCCACCGCCTCGTCCCGGTCGCACACATGCGCCCCGAGCTCCGCGTGGCGGGCGACGATGCCCCGCTCCGCGCGCATCAGGTTCCAGCCGCGGCGCAGCAGGAAGGGCAGCGACTTGCGCCCCTCGCGCAGGTCCCGGACGAAGCGGCGGCGGGCGGTGGTGACCGCGCCGCGGCTCAGGCACAGGGCGTCGGCGAGCAGGCCGAGTTCGGCGCAGCGCGCGACGATGTCGGCGGCGAAGATGCCCTCGGCGATGAAGAGCGGAGCCCCGGCGAGGCCGATCTGCGTCCGTCCGGTGAGGGAGCTGGTGGCGATGTCGTAGACCGGAACGGCGGTCCGGCCCGTGGCGCACAGCTCCGCGACGGCGGCGACGGCGGCGTCGGCGTTCCACGACCGGGGGGAGTCCCAGTCCGTGCCGATGCCGCTCGGCAGCATCGGGAGGGACGGGTCGTCACCCTCCTTGTAGAAGTCGTCCAGCCGTAGGACGGGCAGGCCGGTGCGGGCGGCGAGGGAGGACTTGCCGGACCCGGAGGGGCCGGTCAGCAGGATCACGCGGGCGGCGGGAGGGCGAGAGCTCACGGGACACCAGTGTGACGCATTCCGTCTTTGGAGTGACCCGCCGGGACATGCTTTGGATGCGTGATGTTCAACCAACTACGGTTGGTGACGTCATTGTCGCGTTAGGCGACGGCCGTCGCGCCGTCCGCTGACCGGTCCGTGCGCGGGCCGGCGACCAGGCAGGTGGATCCTCATGCCGCAGTTCTCCCGTCATCTCCTCCGCGCCGCCGTGCTCGCGGTGTCGTCCGTCGCGGCCGTCGCCTCCGCGGGGGCGGCGCACGCGGACGCCCGAAGCGGAGGTGAGGCCACGCTCGCCGAGAACGGCCGGGCCGCGACGTCTGCCCTGGTCGGCACGGTGAACCACCTGCCGGTCAACCCGCTCGCGCGGACGGCAGTCAACCCGCTGGACAATTCCGTGGGTTCGCAGGTCGCCGACTTCAAGCCGGTCTCCACGGCGTACGTCACCAAGCCGGTCGCCGACAGCCGCACCGTCGCCGACCTGCCGCTGGTCGGCGACGGCGTCGGCAAGCTGCAGCGCGGCTGACGCCGTCGCCGGTACAGGCGAGCGGCGGGCCTCCGCGCCGACGCATCGGTCGTGGGGGCCGTACGGCCGTGCGGGCGCCGCCCGTCCCGGTGACGGGACGGGCCGCCGGGGGGAAGCGGTCAGTAGGCGGAACCCGAGGACGCGCCGGCCCCGGCCGGATGCCAGACGGTCTTGGTCTCCAGGAAGGCCGTCATCCGGTCCGTGCCGGGCTCGGCGGCCCAGTCCACAGCCTGTGGACGGAGCACGCGCTTGAGGTTGTCCGCGGCGGCGACCTCCAGTTCCTTCGCGAGCTCGGGGTCGTCCACCGTCCCGGCCAGGTCCAGCGCGTTGACGTCCATGTGCGCGGCGAGCGTCGGAGCGACCTCGGAGGCGCGGCCGGAGAGGATGTTGACGACCCCGCCCGGCAGGTCGGAGGTGGCCAGTACCTCGCCCAGCGACAGCGCGGGCAGCGGGGCCCGCTCGCTGGTCACCACGACCGCGGTGTTGCCGGTGGCGATCACCGGGGCGATCACCGAGACCAGACCCAGGAAGGACGACTCCTGGGGCGCGACGACCGCGACGACACCGGTCGGCTCGGGGCTCGACAGGTTGAAGTACGGCCCCGCCACCGGGTTGGCGCCGCCCACGACCTGAGCGATCTTGTCCGTCCAGCCCGCGTACCAGACCCAGCGGTCGATCGCGGCGTCCACCACGGCCGCCGCCTTGGACTTCGACAGCCCCTCGGCCTGGCCTACCTCGCGGACGAACTGCTCCCGGCGGCCCTCGAGCATCTCCGCGACGCGGTAGAGGATCTGCCCCCGGTTGTACGCGGTCGCGCCCGACCAGCCGCCGAACGCCTTGCGGGCGGCGGACACCGCGTCACGGGCGTCCTTGCGGGAGGACTGCGGGGCGTTGGCGAGCCACGCGCCCTTGGAGTCGGTCACCTCGTACACCCGCCCGCTCTCGCTGCGGGGGAATTTGCCCCCGACGAACAGCTTGTAGGTCTTGAAGACGGACAGCCTTGCGTCAGACATCGAGGTACGCCTCCAGACCGTGGCGGCCGCCCTCGCGGCCGAAGCCCGACTCCTTGTAGCCGCCGAAGGGCGAGGTCGGGTCGAACTTGTTGAACGTGTTGGCCCACACCACCCCGGCCCGGAGCTGGTTCGCGACCGAGAGGATGCGCGAGCCCTTCTCCGTCCAGATCCCGGCGGACAGCCCGTACGGGGTGTTGTTGGCCTTCTCCACGGCCTCGGCCGGCGTGCGGAAGGTCAGCACCGACAGCACCGGGCCGAAGACCTCCTCGCGGGCGATGCGGTGCGCCTGGGTCACCCCGGTGAACACGGTGGGAGCGAACCAGTAGCCCGTGGAGGGCAGTTCGCACGCGGGCGACCAGCGCTCGGCGCCCTCGGCCTCGCCGGCCTCGGCGAGCTCGGTGATCCTGGCGAGCTGCTCGGCGGAGTTGATGGCCCCGATGTCGGTGTTCTTGTCCAGCGGGTCGCCGAGGCGCAGCGTCGACAGCCGGCGCTTGAGCGCGTCCAGCACCTCGTCCGCGACGGACTCCTGGACGAGCAGCCGGGAGCCCGCGCAGCAGACCTGGCCCTGGTTGAAGAAGATGCCGCCCACGATGCCCTCGACCGCCTGGTCGACCGGCGCGTCGTCGAAGACGATGTTGGCGCCCTTGCCGCCCAGTTCCAGGGTGAGCTTCTTGCGGCTGCCGGCGACGGTGCGGGCGATCTGCTTGCCGACGGCGGTGGAGCCCGTGAAGGCGACCTTGTCGACGCCCTCGTGGGCCACCAGCGCGGCGCCGGCGTCCCCGTAGCCGGGGAGGATGTTGACGACGCCCCTGGGCAGGCCCGCCTGGCGGCAGATGTCGGCGAAGAACAGGGCCGACAGGGGGGTGGTCTCGGCCGGCTTGAGGACGACCGTGTTGCCGGTGGCCAGCGCCGGGGCGATCTTCCACGCCAGCATCAGCAGGGGGAAGTTCCAGGGGATGACCTGGCCGGCCACGCCCAGCGGGCGGGGGTCCGGGCCGAAGCCGGCGTGCGCGAGCTTGTCGGCCCAGCCCGCGTAGTAGAAGAAGTGCGCGGCGACCAGCGGGAGGTCGGCGTCGCGGGTCTCCTTGATCGGCTTGCCGTTGTCCAGTGTCTCCAGCACCGCCAGCTCGCGCGAGCGCTCCTGGATGATCCGGGCGATGCGGAACAGGTACTTGGCGCGTTCCGAGCCGGGCAGCGCCGACCAGGAGGCGAAGGCCTTGCGGGCGGCCCGCACGGCCCGGTCGACGTCCGCCTCGCCGGCCCGGGCGACCTCGGAGAGAACCTCCTCGCTGGAGGGGCTCACCGTCTTGAAGGCCCGGCCGTCGGCGGCGTCGGTGAACTCGCCGTCGATGAACAGGCCGTAAGAGGGGGCGATGTCGACGACGGAACGGGACTCCGGCGCCGGCGCGTAGGCGAAGGCGGAGCCCGGCTTCGGCTGCCCGGCCGGCGGGGTCTGCTGGGGCTGCTGGTTGTGCTTGGTCTTGGTCATCGTGAGTTCTCAGTCCACCGTCACGTAGTCGGGACCGGAGTAGCGGCCGGTGCTCAGCTTCTGGCGCTGCATGAGCAGATCGTTCAGCAGGCTGGACGCGCCGAACCGGAACCACTCGTTGCTCAGCCACTCGTCGCCCACGGTCTCGTTGACGAGGACCAGGAACTTGATGGCGTCCTTGGAGGTGCGGATGCCGCCGGCCGGCTTCACGCCGACCTGCACGCCCGTGGCGGCGCGGAAGTCGCGCACGGCCTCGAGCATCAGCAGGGTGTTGGCGGGGGTGGCGTTGACCGCGACCTTGCCGGTGGAGGTCTTGATGAAGTCCGCGCCGGCGAGCATGCCGAGCCAGGAGGCGCGGCGGATGTTGTCGTACGTCGCGAGCTCGCCGGTCTCGAAGATCACCTTGAGGCGGGCGGAGCTGCCGTCAGGGCGGCGGCATGCCTCCTTGACCGCCTTGATCTCCTCGAAGACCTTCAGGTACCGGCCGGACAGGAAGGCGCCCCGGTCGATGACCATGTCCACTTCGTCGGCGCCCGCGGCCACCGCGTCGGCGGTGTCGGCCAGCTTGACCGGCAGCGCGGCCCGCCCGGCGGGGAAGGCGGTGGCGACGGAGGCGACACGCACGCCGGAGCCGCCGAGGGCCTCCTTGGCCGTCGCGACCATGTCCGGGTAGACGCAGATCGCGGCGACCCGCGGGGTCGCGCGGTCGGTCGGGTCCGGGTTGACGCCCTTGGCGGACAGCGCCCGGACCTTGCCCGGGGTGTCGGCGCCCTCGAGTGTGGTGAGGTCGATCATCGAGATCGCGAGGTCGATGGCGTACGCCTTCGCCGTGGTCTTGATCGAGCGGGTGCCGAGGCTTGCGGCGCGGGCTTCGAGGCCGACCGCGTCGACGCCGGGCAGCCCGTGCAGGAAGCGGCGCAGCGCGGCGTCGGAGGCCGTGACGTCGGCCATGGACGCCAGCCGGGCCGCGGCGTCGGGGCCGTGAGCGGGAACAGTGCTGGGCATGGTCACCAGGCCAGCATATCTACGCGCGTAGCGGATGTCACCGGTCGGGATGGGTCTGTTCGGACTCGCAGGCGGGGCCCGGCAACCGAATCGGCGGAACCGGTGGTCTGGTGGGTGAAGGGGGTCATCGATGAATCCAGACGACGAGGCGGAATTCCAAGGCTACGTCCGCGCCAGATGGACCCATCTGGTCAGGACCGCCTATCTGCTCACAGGTGACGGGCATCACGCCGAGGACCTGGCGCAGACGGCGTTGGCCAAGGCCTATCGGTCCTGGCGGCGGGTGCAGCGCAGCGACAATCCGGACGCGTATGTGCGGCGGATCCTGATCAGCTGCAACAAGGACCGCTTCCGCAAGAAACGCGTGGCCGAACGGCTCACAGACATACCGCCCGAAGGTGCGGGGGCCGACCCCACCGCGCGGGTGGCGCAGCGCGAGGTGCTGCTGGCGGCGCTCGGTGAGCTGCCCGCACGGCAGCGGGCCGTGGTCGTGCTGCGGTACTGGGACGACCTGTCGGAGACCGAGGTGGCCCACGTGCTGGGCTGCTCGGCCGGCACGGTCAAGAGCCAGGCGGCCCGGGGCCTGGCCAAGCTGCGGGCCCGGCTGGGCACGGCCGTGCCGGCTGCGGAGCCCGTCGGCGCCGGGGCGGCCGCGGGGCCCGGGGCTGGGGCGAGCGCTGGGACGGGGCCGTGGGGCATGGCGAAGGACGCGAAGGTCGGAGGAGGAGCCTGATGAGGGACATGGGGAACACGCCGGGGCACGGCCCCGCGGACGGTGACACGGAGTTCGAGGCGCGGCTGCGCGAGCTCCTCGAGGAACAGACGGACGTGCTGCGCACGGGCGAGGCGCCCTACGCCACGATCGTGCGGCACGGCAGGACGAGCCGCAGACGCCGGGTGCTCGCCGCGGGGGCGGGGCTGGCGGCGCTGGTCGCGGTGCCCGGCACGGCCATCGCGATGCACTACCAGCCAGACGCTGCCCAGCCCGCGAATGACACCCGCCTGTCGGCGCCGGCGAGCGCCGCCGAGTCGCACTCGTCCGCCCCGGGGCGGACGAGCGCGTCGCCCGGCGGGCCCGCGGGCCCGGCGACACCGGGGCAGCTGGCCGACGGGATCACGATGGAGCAGGCGGCCGAGGTACTGGGGAGGTGCCTCGCGTACAGCGGGGAACACCGACCCAAGGGGTTCCCCTTCGCACGCGACTACGGGAACGCCGAGGACTACCGCGTGATACTCGCGCTGAACGCCTCAGGTGACGAGAACTCCCCGGGCGATGGCATCCGCGTCGTGGCGGTCGCAACCGTGGACGGCAACCCCGTCCGTCTGATCTGCACGGACAAGAACGGGGAGGCGGGCAGTGTCGGCAGCAGTGTCGGAGCGGACGGCGCTGCGGGCCGTGGGCCCGTCGTGCCGGACGACAACGGCTACCAGCTCTACAAGGAGTACGGCGCCACCGGACCGCGGCTGCCCATCAAGCTTCCCTTCCGCTGGGGCAGCATCGGCACGGTCGACCCCGGGGTCGCCAAGGTCACCGTTTCCTGGGGCGGCGTCACGCAGCAGGCCGCGCTCGACCACGGCTACTTCGTCGCGACCGGGATACTCACCGCGCCGGAGGAATCCCTGCCCCACATCCAGGGCTACGACGCTGCGGGCAAGCGCGTCTACGACTCGCGAAAGGACAAGGCGTACCAGTAGGCGAGCGCTGACGCCGATGCACTAACGCAACCTCCGCGCCGCCCGGCGAAGCTCCGGGGTCAGGCACAATCTGATCTCATGACGAGCTCCAAGAACCCCGCCCCCGAACCGCAGCCCGGCCCCGGGCAGCCGAAGTACGCCGAGCGGTCCTTCCGCTCGGCGGCCGGTGTCGCCGGCGGTGCGCTCATGCTCGCCATCACGCTGTGGCTCGGCATCGACGCGATCGTCCGCGGCACGGGGAACACCCCCTGGGTGGCCCTCGCGCTGATGCTGCTGATCGTGCCGCTGATCGTCGCGTTCACCCTGCGCCCGGTGGTCCGGGCCGGCGAGGACCGCATCCTGGTCCGCAATCCCTTCCGCACCATCAGCGCGTCCTGGGGCGCTGTGGAGGGGCTGCGCGCGGGGTACTCGACCGAGCTGTTCGCGGAGGGCAGGAAGTACCAGATGTGGGCCATCCCGGTGTCGATGCGGGCGCGCAAGCGGGCGGCGCGGGCCGCCTCGCGCGCGGCCACCGGGGGCGAGCCGGGCGTGACCCCGGGGTCCCGTGCCGGCACCGAGGACGCGACCAGGGCCTGGTCCGACCGCGTGGTGGACGAGCTGCGCGAGCTCGCGCAGCGGCACGGCGGCCGGGAAGGCGCTCCCAGCGAGGTCACGGTCCGCTGGGCGTTCGAGGTGATCGCCCCGGCGGTGGCCGGTGCGGTCGTGCTGATTGTGCTGCTCGCCATCGGCTGAGCGCGCACCGGACGCGGTGCTCGCCCATCGGCTGAGCACCCGCAGGGACGGGGATGACGCGGCCCCGCGCCCGCGCCGGGAAGGGCCGGCTCGGGGCGGCGCCACCCCGCGGGGTCACGGGCGTGCCGCGGCCTCGTCCCCGGGGAGCCCGGCGGCGGTCGCGAGGTCGGCCTTGACGGCCGCCAGGACCTCGGCTGCCTGCGCGCGGACCGCTGCCAGCCGGTCGGCGCCCGGCACGGACAGCACGACCTCCAGGTAGCACTTCAGCTTGGGCTCCGTGCCGCTCGGCCGCACGATCACCCGGGCCGATTCGACACCGGCGTCCGGGGAGCCGGCCAGCCGGTAGCGAAGCCCGTCGGTGGGCGGCAACTCCGCACTGCCCTTGGCGAGGTCCTCGGCGGTGACGACGGAGAGTCCGGCCAGCGAGCTGGGCGGCCGCTCGCGCAGCCGGCTCATCGCGTCGTCGATGACCGACAGGTCGGCGACCCGCACCGAGAGCTGATCGGTGGCGTGCAGCCCGTACTCCAGGGCGATGTCGTCCAGCAGGTCGGCGAGCGTGCGGCCCTTGGCCTTGAGCTCGGCGGTCAGCTCCGCCACGGCCAGGGCGGCGGTGACACCGTCCTTGTCGCGCACCCCCGCGGGGTCGACGCAGTAGCCGAGCGCCTCCTCGTAGCCGAAGCGCAGGCCCTCCACCCGGGAGATCCACTTGAAGCCGGTCAGGGTCTCGGCGTAGGGCAGGCCCGCGCGGGCCGCGATGCGGGACAGCAGGGAGGAGGAGACGATGCTGGCCGCGAAGGTGCCGATGGCCCGGCGGTGCACCAGATGGGTGGCGAGCAGCGCGCCGACCTCGTCGCCGCGCAGCATCCGCCAGCCGCCCGCGGCGGCGCGGTCGGGCACGGCCACGGCGCAGCGGTCGGCGTCGGGGTCGTTGGCGATGACGATGTCGGGGCCGAGCGCCCGGGCGGCGGCGAAGGCCAGGTCCATCGCCCCCGGCTCCTCCGGGTTGGGGAAGGCGACGGTCGGGAAGTCCGGGTCGGGCTCGCCCTGTTCGGCGACGACGTGCGGAGCGGGGAACCCGGCCCGCACGAAGGCGGCGGTCAGCACATCGCGACCCACCCCGTGCAGGGGGGTGTAGACCACCGAGACGTCGCGCGGGGTGTGCCGGTCCACGACGGAGGAGGCGCGGTCCAGGTAGGCCTCCACGACCTCCTCGCCGAGCGTCTCCCAGCCCTCGTCGGCCAGCGGCACGCCGGCGAGCGGGCCGACCGCGGCGATCTCCTCGGCGATCCCGGCGTCGGCGGGAGGGACGATCTGCGAGCCGTCGCCCAGGTAGACCTTGTAGCCGTTGTCGCGCGGAGGGTTGTGACTCGCGGTCACCGCGACGCCCGCGACCGCGCCGAGATGGCGGATGGCGAAGGCCAGCACGGGTGTCGGCAGCGGGCCGGGCAGCACGGCCGCCCGCAGGCCGGCGCCGACCATGACGGAGGCGGTGTCGCGGGCGAAGTCCACCGACTTGTGGCGGGCGTCGTGTCCCACGACGACCAGCCCGTCGCCCTGTCCCCGCGCCTTGAGGTAGGCGGCCAGACCGGCGGCGGCCCGGATGACCACGGAGCGGTTCATGCGCATGGGGCCGGCGCCGAGTTCCCCGCGCAGTCCCGCCGTGCCGAACTGCAGGGTGCCCGCGAACCTGGCCGCGAGGTCGTCGGCCGCGGCCGTGTCACCGGCCTCGACGGCCGCGAGCAGGGCCTCGAGCTCGGCTCGGGTGTCGGGGTCCGGGTCCTCGGCCAGCCAGGTGCGCGCCTGAGGGATCAGTTCCGCGTTCTCGCTTGCGCTTGCCACGTGATCTCCTGCGATGTCTCGGTCTTCGGTGCCGACCGCGCCGCGCTCGGGTCGGCCTGGCCTCGGCCCGTCGTGCCGTGACGGGTGCCTCGGCGGAAGGGCGGGGCGTGTGGCACGGTCGCCTCCGGCCGGGCGGCGGAGCCGGCCGCGGCGGCGAGCGCCGCTCCCCACCTCCCCGTGTGGGGTGCCTTCCCTCACCAGAGTGAGGGCACCCTCGAACTCGCGCGCGGGGTGGTCAGATCCGCTTGAGCACCTGGGCGAGCAGGCTGCCCATCCGGGCGGCTGAGTCGCGGCCCGCCTCCAGGACCTCCTCGTGGTTCAGCGGCTCGCCCGTCATGCCGGCGGCGAGGTTGGTCACCAGGGAGATGCCGAGCACCTCGGCGCCCGCCTCGCGGGCGGCGATGGCCTCCAGCGCGGTGGACATGCCGACGAGGTCGCCGCCGATGGCCCGCACCATGTTGATCTCGGCCGGGGTCTCGTAGTGCGGGCCGGGGAGCTGGACGTAGACGCCCTCCTCCAGGGAGGGGTCGATCTCCTTGCACAGGGCACGCAGACGCGGCGAGTACAGGTCGGTGAGGTCGACGAAGTTGGCGCCGACGATCGGCGAGGTGGCCGTCATGTTGATGTGGTCGCCGATCAGCACGGCCTGGCCGGGGCGGTAGGTGGGGCGCAGCCCGCCGCAGCCGTTGGTCAGGACGACGGTCTTGCAGCCGGCGGCGACGGCGGTGCGCACGCCGTGCACGACGGTGGCGACTCCGTGGCCCTCGTAGTAGTGGTTGCGGCCGAGGTAGACCAGCGCCCGCTTGTCGCCGATCCGCACGGAACGCACGGTGCCGGAGTGTCCCGCCACGGCGGGCGGCGGGAAGCCCGGCAGTTCGGTCACCGCGAACTCGTACTCGGCCTCGCCGAGGGCGTCGGCGGCCGGCACCCATCCGGAGCCCATGACCAGGGCGACGTCGTGGGTCTCGCCGCCGGTCAGTTCGCGCAGGCGGGCGGCGGCGGCCGTGGCGGCGGCGTACGGGTCGCCCAGCGGGGTGCGGGCGGCGGGGGGAGTTGCGGAAGAGTTCACGCGCATGAGAGTAGCCGGTTATCTCCTACGCGCGTAGACGCTCCGGGTCACGGTCTGCGAAATTTCAGAGAATCCGCCGGTTGACTGCCCGCGCGGGGGCCTGGGAGGGCCGTCACGCCGCGCCATGGGCGCCCGGCCGGGCCGGCCTGATCCGGGGTGCGACGAGGTGCCGCACGCGGCGCTGCCGCGGTGTCCTCCGCGGCACCGCGCGCCCTGCCGCGCGTTCCGGCGCGCGCGGTCGTGCCGAACGCCGTCAGCAGGGCCGCTTGCGCAGCTCCATGACGTAGTCGTGCGGGGCGCCCGCCGACTCGGCCGCGTCCGCGATCTCGCCGAGATAGCGCGCCGACGGCAGTCCGCCCTCGTAGTCGTTGAGGACGTAGATCCATGCGGGCAGGTCGCCGTCGAGGGTGTGCACCCGCACCATGTGGCGCCGGTAGATCCCCAGTGGGACGCCCTCCCAGCGGTCCACCGCCTCCTCGTCGACCGGGGCGATGTCGTAGAGCCCGACGAAGACCTGGTGCAGCGGGTCCTCCACCAGGGTGGCGAGCGCGCCCTCCCAGCCCATCTGCTCGCCGCCGAAGGTCAGCCGCCAGCCGCTGAGCCAACCGGTGCCGCGCAGGGGGGAGTGCGGGGCGCGGCGCGTCATCAGCCGGGCGTCGAGGTTGCCGGCGTAGGCGGCGTAGAGCGACATGGACACGAGAGTACGACAGGGGGACGCCGCCCCCGTAAGTGATCAGTTGGCGCGTGCGGGACAATGGGGTACGTGACTCGGATCGTGATCATTGGTGGCGGACCCGGCGGATACGAAGCGGCCCTGGTGGCCAGCCAGCTGGGTGCGGAGGTGACGGTCGTCGACTGCGACGGCCTGGGCGGGGCTTCGGTGCTCACCGACTGCGTCCCGTCGAAGACCCTGATCGCGACAGCTGAGGTGATGACCACCTTCGACTCCTCGTACGAGGAACTCGGCATCATCGTGGCGGACGACACACCGCCCACCGAGAAGGCCGCCCGCGTCGTCGGTGTCGACCTCGGCAAGGTCAACCGGCGCGTCAAGCGCCTCGCGCTCGCCCAGTCCCACGACATCACCGCCTCCGTCACCCGCGCGGGCGCCCGCGTGATGCGCGGCCGCGGCCGGCTGGAGGGCATGCAGGCGATCGACGGCTCCCGCACCGTCGTCGTCGAGGCGGCCGACGGCAGTACGGAGACCCTCACCGCCGACGCCGTGCTGATCGCCACGGGCGGCCGCCCCCGTGAGCTGCCCGACGCGAAGCCGGACGGCGAGCGGATCCTGAACTGGACCCAGGTCTACGACCTGGAGGAGCTCCCCGAGGAGCTCATCGTGGTCGGCTCGGGCGTGACCGGCGCCGAGTTCGCCGGCGCGTACCAGGCGCTCGGCTCCAAGGTGACGCTCGTCTCCTCACGCGACCGCGTCCTGCCGGGCGAGGACCCGGACGCCGCCGCCGTCCTGGAGGACGTCTTCCGCCGCCGCGGCATGAACGTCATGGCCCGTTCCCGCGCCGAGGCCGTCAAGCGGGTCGGCGACCGCGTCGAGGTCACCCTCTCCGACGGGCGTGTGATCACCGGCAGCCACTGCCTCATGGCGGTCGGCGCGATACCGAACACCGCCGCCATGGGTCTGGAGGGCGCGGGCGTCAAGCTGAAGGAGTCCGGCCACATCTGGACGGACAAGGTCTCCCGCACCTCGGCCCCCGGCGTGTACGCGGCGGGCGACGTCACGGGCGTGTTCGCGCTCGCCTCGGTCGCCGCCATGCAGGGCCGGATCGCGATGTACCACTTCCTGGGCGAGACAGTCGGCCCGCTCAACCTCAAGACGGTCTCCTCCAACGTCTTCACCGACCCCGAGATCGCCACCGTCGGCTACACCCAGGCCGACGTCGACGCGGGCCTGATCGACGCACGGGTCGTCAAACTCCCGCTGCTGCGCAACCCGCGGGCCAAGATGCAGGGCATCAGGGACGGCTTCGTGAAGCTGTTCTGCCGTCCTGGCACCGGCATCGTGGTCGGCGGCGTCGTCGTCTCGCCGCGCGCCAGCGAACTCATCCACCCCATCGCGATCGCGGTCGACAACAATCTGACGGTCGAGCAGATAGCGAACACCTACACGGTCTATCCCTCGCTGTCGGGCTCGATCGCCGAATCCGCGCGGCAGTTGGCCACCCGCAAGGCGGCCGGCGAGCTGTGATCCGCGGCGGCACGTGCCGGGCGGCCGCGTCCGCGCGTGCCCGGCACCGTGACCGGGGATGCATATAGCACGGCACGTCCGCCTCTGCGAACAACTTCTGTTAATCGGTGCAAACTGCTGATAGCAGACGGTCATTGGCGTTACTGTCAGTTTCGTGTTCGCAGCAGAACGTCGCCAATTGATCCTCGAAATGGTGCGTGCCAACGGAGCGGTGTCGCTCCGCGAGCTCGCCCGCGTCGTCCAGACCTCGGAAGTGACCGTACGGCGTGACGTGCGGGCGCTGGAGGCAGAAGGACTGCTCGACCGCCGGCACGGCGGTGCGGTGCTGCCGGGGGGCTTCACCCGGGAGTCCGGCTTCCCGCAGAAATCCCATCTAGCGACCGCGGAGAAGACGGCGATCGCCGATCTCGCGGCAGGTCTCGTCGAGGAGGGCGAGGCCGTCGTCGTCGGCGCCGGCACGACCACCCAGGAGCTGGCGCGCCGGCTCGCCCGGGTGCCGGGTCTGACCGTCGTCACCAACTCCCTGCTGGTGGCGCAGGCCCTGGCGCATGCGAACCGGGTGGAGGTGGTCATGACCGGCGGCACGCTCCGAGGCTCCAACTACGCCCTCGTCGGCAGCGGGGCCGAGCAGTCGCTGCAAGGGCTGCGCGTGTCCCGGGCCTTCCTGTCCGGGGCGGGTCTGACCGCGGAACGCGGGCTGTCGACGTCCAACATGCTCTCCGCCAGCGTCGACCGGGCCCTGGTCCAGGCGGCCGCGGAGGTCGTGGTCCTGGCAGACCACACCAAGCTGGGCACGGACACCATGTTCCAGACGGTGCCCACCGACCTGATCACCCATCTGGTCACGGACGAGCCGCCGGCCGGCGACGACCGCGCCGCCACGGAGCTCCAGGCCCTGGCCGACTGCGGTGTCCAGGTCTCCGTCGCGTCGACGGACTCCGCGGAGTCCGGGATGTCCCACGGCCGGCAGCGGCGGGACATGCCGCCCGTGCCGGGCCCACGGCGCCACCAGCAGCCCTCCGGTCCGTATGCGGGCGGGGCGGCTCCCGGCGAGCCGCGTGCCAGGGCCGCCGGCCAGTCGGTCGGCGGTATGTCGGGGATGTCACCGCTGCGCACCACCCCTCTGAGCGGGGATCAGCAGTCGGCCCGGATCGCCGACCTGGCCCCGCGCAGGCGGTAGCCGCCGGCCCCTGACGGCGAGACGCCGCGGGCCCCGGCCGGACGAGCGGCCGGGACCCGCGGTGTTCGTGCTGCGGTCCGCGAGGGAGAGGTCAGTCCTTGATCTCGCAGAGGAGAGCGCCCGAGGACACGGAGGAACCGATGTCCGCGGTGAGGCCCTTGACGGTGCCGGAGCGGTGGGCGTTGATGGGCTGCTCCATCTTCATCGCCTCGAGCACCACCACCAGGTCGCCCTCGTTGACGTGCTGGCCTTCCTCGACGGCGACCTTGACGATGGTGCCCTGCATCGGGGAGGTCAGGGAGTCGCCGGAGGCGGCCGCGCCGGCCTTCTTGGCGGCGCGGCGCTTGGGGCGGGCGCCGCCGGCGGCGGCGGTACGGGCCAGGGTCATGCCCAGCGAAGCGGGCAGGGAGACCTCCAGGCGCTTGCCGCCGACCTCGACCACCACGGTCTCGCGGCCGGACTCGATGTCCTCCTCGGCGTCGGCCGGGGCGGCGAAGGGCTTGATGTCGTTGACGAACTCGGTCTCGATCCACCGGGTGTGGACGGTGAAGGGACCGGTCTCGCCGTAGACCTCGGGAGCGAACGCCGAGTCGGCGACCACCGCGCGGTGGAACGGGATGGCGGTGGCCATGCCCTCGACCTGGAACTCGGCGAGGGCGCGCGCGGCGCGCTGCAGGGCCTGCTGGCGGGTGGCGCCGGTGACGACGAGCTTGGCGAGCAGGGAGTCCCAGGCCGGGCCGATGACGCTGCCGGCCTCGACGCCTGCGTCCAGCCGGACACCGGGTCCGGTCGGCGGATCGAAACGGGTGACGGTGCCGGGGGCGGGCAGGAAGTTCCGGCCCGGGTCCTCGCCGTTGATGCGGAACTCGAAGGAGTGGCCGCGCATCGGCGGGTCGTCGTAGCCGAGCTCCTCGCCGTCGGCGATGCGGAACATCTCGCGGACCAGGTCGATGCCCGTGACCTCCTCGGTGACCGGGTGCTCGACCTGCAGACGGGTGTTCACCTCCAGGAAGGAGATGGTGCCGTCGGTGCCGACGAGGAACTCGCAGGTGCCGGCGCCGACGTAGCCGGCCTCCTTGAGGATGGCCTTGGACGCCGCGTAGAGCTGGGCGTTCTGCTCCGGGGTCAGGAAGGGCGCGGGGGCCTCCTCCACCAGCTTCTGGTGGCGGCGCTGCAGGGAGCAGTCACGGGTGGAGACGACCACGACGTTGCCGTGGGTGTCCGCCAGGCACTGGGTCTCCACGTGCCTCGGGCGGTCGAGGTAGCGCTCGACGAAGCACTCGCCGCGGCCGAAGGCGGCGACGGCCTCGCGGACGGCCGACTCGTAGAGCTCGGGGACCTCCTCCAGCGTGCGGGCGACCTTCAGGCCGCGTCCGCCGCCGCCGAAGGCGGCCTTGATCGCGATCGGCAGACCGTGCTCACGCGCGAAGGCGACGACCTCCTCGGCGCCCGAGACGGGGTCCGGGGTGCCGGCGACCAGGGGGGCTCCGGCGCGCTGGGCGATGTGCCGCGCGGCGACCTTGTCGCCGAGGTCGCGGATGGCCTGCGGCGGGGGGCCGATCCAGGTGAGCCCGGCGTCCAGGACGGCTTGGGCGAAGTCGGCGTTCTCCGACAGGAAGCCGTAGCCGGGGTGGACGGCGTCGGCCCCGGACTCGGCCGCGGCCGTCAGGACCTTGGAGATGTCCAGGTAACTGGTGGCCGGAGTGTCACCGCCCAGCGCGTACGCCTCGTCGGCCACGCGCACATGCAGCGCGTCCCGGTCGGGCTCCGCGTAGACGGCCACGCTGGCGATCCCGGCATCCCGGCAGGCACGGGCGACGCGGACTGCGATTTCACCGCGGTTGGCGATGAGCACCTTGCGCACGATGGCTCCCTCCTTGAAACAAGCAGAGTTTAGGTACTGGCGACACTTCGTGCCGAGGCACCCCTGGGGGTGAGCTTGCCCACACGGAGGGTGATTCGGGCCCCGCATCGGGACCCGGATGCCTTGGCTTCCTACGGTAAAGCCCTCTTTATCCCGGTGCTTGGAGCCCAGCGGTGTGGGCCCGGTCACCGCCCTCCACCGTGACCGACGGGGCACTGTTTTTGTGGGAACTCCACGAAGGCCCGGGTAAATCTTTGCCGGACTTGCGCCCCATACGGGTGGTGCCGCGCGGACTCTTGCCGCATCTTCTACCCGTTAGTAGCGTGCGCCTCGGGGAATACCGCCGGTAATAGGGGCCTGGGACGGGGAGGCGCAGTGCGCAGAAGTGTCGCCGCGGCGGCGGCCGTGGTGCTGGTCCTGGAGGCCCTGGGCTTCGCCCTCGTCCACTGGATCATGGGCATCGCCGTGCGCCACCAGCAGATGTCCCTGGCCGGGCTCGACCCGGGCGCGATGGCGGCGGGCGCCTGGGCGGCCGGTGTGGCGATGGCGCTCTTCCTCATCGCATGCGCGGCCGTCCTCGTGCGGATGGCGCGCCGCGACCGGGCCCCGGGCCGCGTCGGACGGATCGCCCTCCTGCTGTGCGCGGTGACCCACGGGGTCCTGGGCGCGGCGCTGGCCGCCCCCGTGGGCTGGGCCGCGTACGCGGTGATGATGGTCGTCCTGGGGTTCGTGGTGCTCACCCTCGTGCTCTACGCAGGGCAGACGCCGCAAGCCGTCCGGCGCGACGCGCCCGACGGGAGCACACCCCCGCCGCCCGTCGCCCCCGCGGCGGTGTGAGCCGGGCCGAACCGGCCGGGCCGGGCCCGATGCCGGGCCGCCCGGCGCCGGGCGGTCGGATCAGACCCAGAAGTCGGTGATGCGCAGGTCCAGCTCGGCGAGCAGACGGCGCAGCAGCGGCAGCGAGAGACCGATGACGTTGCCGTGGTCGCCCTCGATGCCCTCGACGAACGGCGCCGAGCGGCCGTCCAGGGTGAACGCGCCGGCCACGTGGAGCGGCTCGCCCGAGGCGACGTAGGCCGCGATCTCGGCGTCGTCCGGGGTGCCGAACCGCACCGTGGTGGAGGCGGTCGCCGAGACCCGGCGGCCGGTGGCGAGATCGATGACGCAGTGCCCGGTGCGCAGCACCCCGTGGCGGCCGCGCATGGACTTCCAGCGGGCCGTGGCGTCCTCGGCGTCGACGGGCTTGCCCAGGGCCTGGCCGTCCAGATCCAGGACGGAGTCGCAGCCGATGACGACCTCGGCGTCGCGGAGCCCCGCGGCGACCGCGGAGGCCTTGGCCTCGGCAAGCACCCGGGCCAGCTCGGCGGGGCTGTCCGCGCTGATCGCGTCCTCGTCCACACCGCTGACGACGACCCGCGGGTCGAGGCCGGCCTGCCGCAGCAGCCCCAGGCGCGCGGGGGAGGCCGAGGCGAGGACGAGCGGACGGGGGGTGCGGCTGCTGTCGGTCATGTGCGCCATCGTAGTCAGCCGTGCCAGGCCACCAGGGCGGTGACCAGGACGACGGCGACGGCGATCAGGAGCATCGCGCGGCGCAGCATCGCCTGCGCCTGCCGCATCTCGTCGGGGGGTTCCTCGGACGGGTCTGACCACAGCATGCCGTCCAGGTTGCGCCCTGGCGGACGCCCGCGCCTGAGTACGGATACTCAGGCGCGGGCAGACCGCCTTGATCAGCCAGGACGTCCCAAGCCGCCCCGGACCGGCCCGGCGTCCGGCGCGGGCCGGCGCGGTCGGCAGGCGGGTCAGTGCGGCCAGTAGGTGGAGCGCCAGGACGCCGGCGCCGGGCGCGGCACCCCGAGGGGGACGTTCCGGGCGGGGGACGCCCACTCGTCGGCCGCGGGCGGACCGTCGGCGGGCCGCGCGGCCGCCGCGGCCCGGGCCTGGACGAGGGCCACGACGGCCGCCAGCTCCTCGGGGGTCGGGTTGCCCCGTTCGACCTTGATCACCATGAGTGGGCGCGCTCCTTACAGGGGGATGTTGCCGTGCTTCTTGGGCGGCAGGCTCTCGCGCTTGTTGCGCAGCGTGCGCAGCGCCTTCACCAGGTGCAGGCGGGTCTCCGAGGGCAGGATGACCGTGTCGACGTAGCCGCGCTCCGCGGCGGTGTAGGGATTGAGCAGGGTGTCCTCGTACT
This sequence comes from Actinacidiphila sp. bgisy167, assembly GCF_965342175.1. Classification (GTDB taxonomy): domain Bacteria; phylum Actinomycetota; class Actinomycetes; order Streptomycetales; family Streptomycetaceae; genus Actinacidiphila. The sequence continues at coordinate 8,331 of NZ_CBDRBL010000026.1, read as the reverse complement.
CCTGCATCAGCTGGGCGCGCAGCGCGTCGGCCTCCTGCGGGGAGCCCGCCTCGACCAGGGAGCGGCGGTGCAGGATGTTGACCGCGCCCTGGGCGCCCATGACGGCGATCTGGGCAGTCGGCCAGGCCAGGTTGAGGTCGGCGCCGAGGTGCTTGGAGCCCATGACGTCGTAGGCGCCGCCGAAGGCCTTGCGGGTGATGACGGTGATCAGCGGCACCGTGGCCTCGGCGTACGCGTAGATCAGCTTGGCGCCGCGCCGGATGATGCCGTTCCACTCCTGGTCGGTGCCGGGCAGGAAGCCGGGGACGTCGACGAAGGTGAGGACGGGGATGTTGAAGCTGTCGCAGGTGCGCACGAAGCGCGCCGCCTTCTCGCTGGCGTTGATGTCCAGGCAGCCGGCGAACTGCATCGGCTGGTTGGCGACGACGCCGACCGGGTGGCCCTCGATCCGGCCGAAGCCCGTGACGATGTTGGGCGCGAACAGCGCCTGGGTCTCCAGGAACTCGCCGTCGTCCAGGACGTGCTCGACGACCTGGTGCATGTCGTAGGGCTGGTTCGCCGAGTCCGGGATCAGTGTGTCGAGTTCGAGGTCCTGCGCCGTGACCGCCGGCTCGGCCTCCTGCGGGTAGGCCGGGGCCTCCTGCAGGTTGTTGGACGGCAGGTAGGAGAGCAGCGCCTTGACGTACTCGATGGCGTCCTTCTCGTCCCCGGCCATGTGGTGGGCGTTGCCGGAGACGGTGTTGTGCGAACGGGCTCCGCCCAGCTCCTCGAAGCCGACGTCCTCACCGGTGACGGTCTTGATGACGTCCGGGCCGGTGATGAACATGTGCGAGGTCTGGTCGACCATCACCACGAAGTCGGTGATGGCGGGGGAGTAGACCGCGCCGCCCGCGCAGGGGCCCAGGATGAGCGAGATCTGCGGGATGACGCCGGAGGCGTGGGTGTTGCGGCGGAAGATCTCGCCGTACAGGCCGAGCGAGGTGACGCCCTCCTGGATGCGCGCGCCGCCGGAGTCGTTGATGCCGATGACCGGGCAGCCGGTCTTCAGCGCCCAGTCCATGACCTTGACGATCTTCTCGCCGAAGACCTCGCCGAGCGCGCCGCCGAAGACGGTGAAGTCCTGGGAGAACACCGCCACCGGGCGGCCGTCGACGGTGCCGTAGCCGGTGACGACGCCGTCGCCGTAGGGGCGGTTCTTCTCCAGGCCGAAGGCGGTCGAGCGGTGCCGTGCCAGCTCGTCCAGCTCGACGAAGGAGCCCTCGTCGAGCAGCAGTTCGACACGCTCGCGGGCGGTCAGCTTGCCCTTGGCGTGCTGTTTCTCCACCGCGCGCGCCGAGCCGGCGTGGGTCGCCTCGTGACTGCGGCGGCGCAGGTCCGCCAGCTTGCCCGCGGTGGTGTGGATGTCGATCTCCGGCTCGGCCATGGGGGGCGGCTCTCCTGCTCTCGTCGGGTCGTTTGGGGGGTGTGATGTGACTGGCGGGTAGAACGCTGTTTCCGTAGCGTAACCGCGCGGATGCTGCGTGGTCAGTGCGGCGTTGGACACACCCACTCCCAGGGTCCGCCTTCCCGGCCGCCGCGTCGTCCCGGAGCCGGGCGGGCCGCGTCCGCGGCGATCCGGGGGGCAGACCCTAGGCTGGGATCATGACCTCGAACCGCTGGTCCGACCTGGAGCGGCCACCGCTCAACGCGACCGCCCTGCGCCGCGCGATCGTCACCCCGGAAAGCCTGTGGACCGACCTGGACGTGGTCGACTCCACCGGCTCGACCAACAGCGACCTGGGGGCCCGGGCGCGGCAGGGCGCCGCCGAGGGCGCGGTCCTGGTCGCCGAGGAGCAGTCCGCGGGGCGCGGCCGCCTGGACCGCCGCTGGCAGGCCCCCGCCCGCTCCGGGCTCTTCTTCTCCGTGCTGCTGCGGCCGACCGCCGTTCCGCACCGGCTCTGGGGCTGGCTGCCGCTGCTGGCCGGCGTGGCGACCGCGAGCGCCGTGGCGCGGACGGCGGGCGTGGACACCGGGCTGAAGTGGCCCAACGACGTGCTCGTCACGGTCGGCGGCGAGGAGCGCAAGACCGGCGGCATCCTCGCCGAGCGCGTCGGCGACGACGCCGTGGTCATCGGCATCGGCCTCAACGTCACACTGCGCGAGGCGGAGCTGCCGGTCCCGACCGCCGGCTCACTCGCGCTCGCCGGGGCCGAGGTCACCGACCGCGATCCGCTGCTGCGCGCGGTGCTGCGTTCGCTCGCCGACTGGTACGGCGAGTGGCTGGGCGCCGGCGGCGAGCCGGGCGGCTCCCGGCTGCAGCAGGCGTACGCCGCCGGGTGCGTGACGCTGGGCCGCACCGTGCGGGCCGAACTGCCGGGCGGGGAGACGATCACCGGGCGCGCGGTGGCGGTCGACGACGACGGGCGGCTGGTCGTGGCGACCGGCGAGGGCGAGCGGGCGGTCGGCGCGGGCGACGTCGTCCATGTGCGCCCGGCGGGAGAGTGAGCCAGGCCACACCTGCCGTATTGTTGAGGCGGCAGCCTCCGGCGCGGTGATCGGAAGGGCCGGTGCGCAGGGACCCAGGAGGGGGCGGGCGGTGACCGTGGACGACGCGAGCGGCCTCCCGCCGCAGGAAGAGCCGGGCGGGCCTGACGACGGGCAGCCGGAACGCGAGGAGCGTGAGGAGCCCGAGGAACGGGGCGCTTCCGCCCGCGGGCACGTCCTCGAAGAGGACCCGATCGCGCTCCGCCTGGAACAGCTGATCATCGGCTACGAACGGCACTACACCCCTTTCCAGGCGGCCCGCAGTGCCGGCGTCTCCATGGACCTCGCCGCCCGGTTCTGGCGCGCGATGGGCTTCGCCGACATAGGCCAGGCCCGCGCGCTGACCGAGGCCGACGTCCTGGCGCTGCGGCGGCTGGCCGGTCTGGTCGAGGCGGGACTGATCAGCGAGAGCACGGCGATCCAGGTCGCGCGCTCCACCGGTCAGACCACGGCCCGGCTGGCCGAGTGGCAGACCGACTCCTTCCTGGAGGAGCTGACCGAGCCGCCCGAACCGGGCATGACCCGCGGTGAGGTGGCCTACCCGCTGGTCGAGCTGCTGCTGCCGGAGCTGGAGGAGTTCCTGACGTACGTGTGGCGCCGGCAGCTCGCCGCCGCCACCAGCCGGGTCGTCCGCTCGGACGACGAGGAGGCGGTGGACCGCCGGCTCGCCGTCGGCTTCGCGGACCTGGTGGGCTTCACGCGGCTCACCCGCCGGCTGGAGGAGGAGGAACTCGGCGAGCTGGTGGAGGCGTTCGAGACCACGGCCGCCGACCAGGTGGCCGCGCACGGCGGACGGCTCATCAAGACCCTCGGCGACGAAGTGCTGTTCGTCGCGGACGACGCCGGCACGGCCGCCGAGATCGGCATGCGGCTCATCGAGACGATGAACGGGGACGAGACCATGCCGGCGCTGCGGGTCGGCATGGCCTTCGGCACCGTCACGACCCGCATGGGCGACGTCTTCGGCACCACGGTGAACCTGGCGAGCCGGTTGACCTCGATAGCGCCTCGGGATGCGGTGCTGGTGGACGGTGAGCTGGCGCAGGCGCTCGTCGCGGCGGGCGAGGCGCCCGAGTCGGAGGCGGAGCTCGAGCCCGGGTCGGAGGAGAAGTACCGCTTCGGTCTGCAGCCGATGTGGCGGCGGCCGGTGCGCGGTCTCGGCGTGGTCGAGCCCTGGTTGCTGAACCGCCGGGGCGGCTGAGCGGGCGCGGCCACTAATAAATCGTGGTCGGGGTTCGCGGTCGTCGACGGCGCCAGACCGGCGCCGGCACCACGGTGAACCTGGCGAGCCGGTTGACCTCGATAGCGCCTCGAAATGCGGTGCTGGTGGACGGTGAGCTGGCGCAGGCGCTCGTCGCGGCGGGCGAGGCGCCCGAGTCGGAGGCGGAGCTCGAGCCCGGGTCGGAGGAGAAGTACCGCTTCGGTCTGCAGCCGATGTGGCGGCGGCCGGTGCGCGGTCTCGGCGTGGTCGAGCCCTGGTTGCTGAACCGCCGGGGCGGCTGAGCGGGCGCGGCCACTACGCTGGCCGTCGACGTTCACGATCGTTAACGGCGACCCGGAGGTGGCGGCGCGATGACCGAGCAGCGGTTTGGCGAGTGGGTGGCGGTACGCAGGCACGGTGACGCCGGGCGGGTGGCGGAACTGGTGCTGGACCGGCCCAAGGCGATGAACGCCATCTCGACGGACATGGCCCGGGCGCTCACCGAGGCGTGCGCGGCGCTGTCCGCGGACCGCTCGGTCAGCTGCGTCGTGCTCACCTCCACCCATGAGCGGGCGTTCTGCGTGGGCGCCGACCTCAAGGAGCGCAACTCCTTCACCGACGCCGACCTCGCGCGGCAGCGCCCGCACACGCGGGCCGCCTACACGGGCGTGCTGGAGCTGCCGATGCCCTCGGTGGCCTCGGTGCACGGCTTCGCCCTCGGCGGCGGGTACGAGCTGGCCCTGGCGTGCGACGTGATCGTCGCTGACCCCACGGCCGTCGTCGGGCTGCCCGAGGTCACGGTGGGTGTGATCCCCGGAGGTGGCGGCACGCAGCTGCTGCCGCGCCGGGTGGGTGCGGCGCGGGCGGCGCAGCTGGTCTTCACCGGTCGCCGGGTGCCCGCGGCGGAGGCGCTGGCGCTGGGGCTGGTGGACGTGCTCGCGGAGGAGGGCCAGGACCGCGTGGAGGCGCTGGCACTGGCCGCCACGATCGCGGCCAACTCCCCGGTGGGGCTGCGGGCGGCCAAGCGCGCGCTGCGTCTGGGGCAGGGGGCGGATCTGCGGACCGGGCTGGATGTGGAGGACGCGGCGTGGCGGGCGGTGGCCTTCTCCGGGGATCGTGCCGAGGGCGTCGCGGCGTTCAACGAGAAGCGCGACCCGGTGTGGCCGGGTGAGTGATTGAGCGGGGACACGACCGTGCCGCCGCCGCGTGACGTGCGGGGCCGTGCGACTGTCGCAGACTGGTAGGAAGATCTGCTGGCTGCGACAGGAGACGGGCGCATGAACGGCACCGGCGGGGACGCTCGACTGCGCGCCGTCGCCGAACTCGCGCGGGCGGTGGCGGCGGCGAAGTCGCCGATGGAGGCGGCCGTCGGCGCCGCCTCCTCGGCACGGGTCGCGCTAGGCGGCTCCATGGCGGCGATCTCCCGCTGGGAGCGCGACCGGGGACGGCTGCGGGTCCTGGTCAACGACGGGGACCTGGCGCCGGGGGAGGAGCCGCAACCCGCCGAGGAGGTGTACTCGGTCGCGGACTTCCCGGAGATCGTGGAGTTCCTGCACGCCAAGTGGACCGAGGGCGGTGAGCCGCACGCCTGGATCGAGACCGCCGAGGGTCCGTGCCCGGGCCGTGGCGGTGCCTACTGCCACCAGCGGGTGGCCACGCTGCGGCGGCGGGGCCGCACCTCCTGCGTCATCGCGCCGATCATGCTGCACGGGCTCGCCTGGGGGGAGCTGTACGTCGCCCGGGGCGCCGGACGGCCGGTCTTCGACCGGGACGACGCCGAGTTCGCGACGGTGCTGGCGACCCTCACCGCCGCCGGGATCGCCCAGACCGAACGGCTGGCGGAGGTGCGCCGGCTGGCCTTCAGCGACCCGCTGACCGGGCTGGCCAACCGGCGGGCCGTCGACCAGCGGCTGGAGGAGGCGGTGGAGCGGCACCGTGCCGACGGGACCCCGGTGAGCCTGGTCGTCTGCGACCTCAACGGGCTCAAGCGGGTCAACGACCAGCTCGGTCACGCCGTCGGCGACCGGCTGCTGGTCGGCTTCGGTTCCGTGCTGTCGCTGTGCGGGTCCGCCCTGGAGGGCAGCCTGGTGGCGCGGCTGGGCGGCGACGAGTTCTGCCTGCTCTCGGTCGGGCACAGCGCCGAGGAGGTCGTGGCGGTCGCCGAGGAGCTGTGCGTGCGCGCCAAGTGGCTGGGCCTGGGCGACGGGGTGGCGGTGGGGGTGGCGTCCACGGACGCCGAGATCGGCGTGGTGGCCTCGGGGCGCCGGCTGTTCCGGCTGGCGGACGCGGCCCAGTACCGGGCGAAGGCGCTGCACTCGGTGGAGCCGGTGGTCGCCGGGCGTGGGGCGCCCGAGGACCCGGTGGTCCGCCTGGCCGACCAGCCCGCGGGCCCCGACGTGGAGCGGCGCCGCTTCCGCGGGCGGGACTGAGCGGCGGCCGGGCAGCCGGGTGGCCGGCGTCAGGAGCAGAGCCCGGAAGTCCCCGCCCCGTCGGCGCCCGGGCTGCGCGGAAGAGGTCCGTCCGGCACGTGACAGGTAGCGATACAGTCCGTAGGGTTCGTGAATATGGGTATGCATAGCGTGGTGGTCGAGGCCCACGGGGTCACGGCGGAGGATGTGCTGGCGGTGGCCCGCGACGGTGCGCGGGTGGAGCTGTCCGCGGAGGCGCTGGCCGGGATCGCCGCGGCCCGCGAGGTCGTGGACGCCCTGGCGGCGAAACCGGAGCCGGTGTACGGGGTCTCGACGGGCTTCGGCGCGCTCGCGGTGCGGCACATCAGCCCCGAGCTGCGCGCACAGCTGCAGCGCAGCCTCGTCCGCTCGCACGCCGCCGGCATGGGCCCGCGTGTGGAGCGCGAGGTCGTGCGCGCGCTGATGTTCCTGCGGCTGAAGACCCTGGCCTCCGGACGCACCGGGGTCCGTCCCGTCGTCGCGGAGACGATGGCCTCGCTGCTCAACGCGGGCATCACCCCCGTCGTCCACGAGTACGGCTCCCTGGGCTGCTCCGGCGACCTGGCGCCGCTGTCGCACTGCGCGCTGGTGCTGATGGGCGAGGGCGAGGCGGAGGGCCCCGACGGTGTCGTGCGCCCCGCCGCCGAGCTGCTGGCCGAGCACGGCATCGAGCCCGTCGAGCTGCGCGAGAAGGAGGGCCTGGCCCTCATCAACGGCACCGACGGCATGCTCGGCATGCTCGTCATGGCCATCGAGGACCTGCGCCGGCTGTTCACCGCCGCCGACGTCACCGCCGCGCTGTCGCTGGAGGCGCTGCTGGGCACCGACAAGGTGCTCGCGCCCGAGCTGCACGCGATCCGCCCGCACCCCGGTCAGGCGGCCAGCGCCGAGAACATGCGCCGTGTGCTCGCCGGCTCGGGGCTCACCGGGCACCACCAGGACGACGCCCCGCGGGTGCAGGACGCGTACTCGATCCGCTGCGCCCCGCAGGTGGCCGGCGCGGGCCGGGACACCGTGGCGCACGCCATGACGGTGGCCGACCGCGAGCTGGCCGCCGCCGTCGACAACCCGGTCGTCCTCCTCGGCGACACCGCGGGTGAGGGACGCGTGGAGTCCAACGGCAACTTCCACGGCGCGCCCGTCGCCTATGTGCTGGACTTCCTGGCCATCGCCGCCGCCGACCTCGGCTCCATAGCGGAGCGGCGCACCGACCGGCTGCTGGACAAGAGCCGTTCGCACGGCCTGCCGGCCTTCCTGGCCGACGACCCGGGCGTGGACTCCGGCCTGATGATCGCCCAGTACACGCAGGCCGCGCTGGTCAGCGAGAACAAGCGGCTCGCGGTGCCCGCGTCGGTGGACTCCATCCCCTCCTCGGCGATGCAGGAGGACCACGTCTCGATGGGCTGGTCGGCCGCGCGCAAGTTGCGGCAGTCGGTGGACAACCTCGCCCGGATCATCGCGGTCGAGCTGATGGCCGCCGCCCGTGCCGTCGAGCTGCGTGTGCAGGGCAGCGAGGTTCTGGTGGCCGCCCCGGCGACCCAGGCGGTGCTGAAGGCGGCGCGCGAGGCGGGAGTGGGCGGCCCCGGTCCGGACCGCTTCCTGGCCCCGGATCTGGCGGCGGCGTACGACTTCGTGCGCGGCGGCGCCCTGGTGGCGGCAGCCGAGTCGGTGACCGGCCCGCTCTCCTGAGCCCAAACCCGGACCCGCCCAAACCCGGACCCGCCCGGTCCCGGCCCGCGGGCCGGGACCGGGCGGGAGGGGACTTCAGTGGACGTCGCGGGCGCGACGGCCGGCGTTGATCAGGAGTGCCGCGCCTAGGCCGAGGAAGGCGGTACCGCCGACCAGGTACGGCGTGGTGTCGACGCTTCCGGTGTCCGCCAGATGCTCTTCCTGACCGGTGCCGGACCTGGTCAGGGCGGCGGTGGAGGCGGACGACTGCGCGGTGGTGCTCGCCGTGTGCTCCGCGCTGGCGGACGCGTTGGGCACGAAGTACAGGGCACCCAGGACGGCGGCCGCCGTGACGGCGACGTAGGCGGACGGACGGTGCGAGGTCAACGGATCCCCCAGCGGTTGCGGCGACTTGACCGTGGGAGTCGATGGTAGTGATGCAACCGCCGCGGGGGGAAGTCGGCCCGGGGGGGGGGTTCCCCCCTCCGCCTC